>NZ_LKBD01000005.1 GCF_001399975.1 Pseudoalteromonas sp. P1-9 | reverse complement strand
AACTTACTACAGACATGCTGAAGAACTGGAAAAGAAATGGGGAGTTAATATTCGTAAAGTATCGCCTTATCACCAGACCACCTAACGTACATTACAGGTTTTTAGGTGTAACGTCATTGCTTATCAACCTATATCAATTCTTTAGTGCAATTTTCGAATTATGTTCTTAACTATATAAAGAATAAATTATTTTATAAATTACGTTTTACATGAGTGACATAAAAAAACAACGTCAATTACTCAGCATATACACAATCGCGGTTATTGTAACTGCTATTGCGCTTACATTTGTCTCACTGTATTTTTATAGTCAGGTTGATAAGCAATGGCGTTTGTATTCAACTGATGCACAGCAAGTATACTCATTACATGACAAGCTTATGCAAAAAATGGGATACGGCGGATTCATTCATAATTTTAAAAATTTAGTATTACGTAAAGACATAGACCGTTACCTGCCATTACTTAATCAAAACCTACAAGACATAAAGTTTACTTTAGAAAGGCTTAAGCAGTTTAATCAGTATACGCCTGAGTCAATTAATATCATTGGCAAAACGGTTAATGCCTACGAACAAAAGCTAAATGTCGTTTTAGTTATGGTTAGCCAAGACAAAACCAGTGAACAAATTGATGCTGTTGTTAAAGTGGATGATTTACCCGAACTTAAAGCGCTTGCACAGTTTGATAGTGAACTTAAATCTCGTTTAACAAAGGAAGGAAAATTAATTAACAACCACTTTTCTGTGGCCTATAGCGTTCATATTGCCAGTATTGTGATTTTTCTTTGTTTGTTCGCTATTTATTTTATTAAATTAATATCAGCAAATAATAAAGAACACGAACTAACAAATAAAGCTTTGGAAGGCGCGCGCGTTAAATCCGATTTTCTAGCAAATATGAGTCATGAAATTAGAACACCGCTGAATGGCATTATGGGATCATTACAATTACTACAAGGTAATTTAAAGCAAGTTAAAAACATCGACTTAGCTTCAAAGGCGCTATTCTCGTGTA
Organism: Pseudoalteromonas sp. P1-9; assembly: GCF_001399975.1. Taxonomy (GTDB): domain Bacteria; phylum Pseudomonadota; class Gammaproteobacteria; order Enterobacterales; family Alteromonadaceae; genus Pseudoalteromonas. The sequence continues at coordinate 225,796 of NZ_LKBD01000005.1, read as the reverse complement.
GAGCTTTATTGACAATTATTAATGATATTTTGGATTTTTCTAAAATTGAAGCTAAGCGGATCAATATTGAACAGGTTGATTTTTCTTTGGTTGACGTTTTAGAAAGTTTGTCGTCAAACGTTTTACCGTTAGCGACCGAAAAACGCATTTCGTTTACCATAGAAAGAGATAAAAACATAAGTGATTTATGGATTGGCGATCCGGTTCGTGTCGGTCAAATCTTACTTAATTTAACGTCAAACGCAGTGAAATTTACAGAAACCGGTGGTGTTACGGTGTCAGTTTGCCGCAAACAATTACATAACATTAACGGCGTGAGTTTTGAGGTAACCGATACAGGGATTGGCATGAGTGAAGACGCTTTACTTCAACTTTTTGAACGATTCACCCAAGCCGAGTTGAGTATTACCCGCAAGTTTGGTGGCACCGGTTTAGGAATGGCAATTACGAAAAGCCTCGTCACTATAATGGAAGGGGAAATCAGCGCAACAAGCACCATTAACCAAGGTACGCAGGTGTCTGTATTTTTACCATTAACGCAAAGCAAAAAAATACACTGGTGTGTGAAGAACAAACAATTACCCCACCCGATTTAAATCACCTATCAATTTTAATAGCGGAAGATAACGCACTTAACACCGTTATTATCAAAGCTATGATGGAGGCAACCAATGCAACACTTCACTTTGTCACTAACGGCGCTGATGCAGTTGAACAATTTACAGCGTTATCACCCGATTTAATTTTAATGGATATTCAAATACCGAAAATGGATGGCATGGAGGCGTGTCGTCGTATAAAAAGCGAAAATGCCGATGTTCCAATCATTGCGATAACGGCGAATATGATGAAAAACGATGTATTGAACTATCACCGCATCGGCTTCAATAGCCACATCGCTAAGCCAATTGATAAAAACGTGTTGTATAAAACCTTAAAAGGCTTTGTTGATAACTCAAATGTACTGGATGACTAAGAATCGTAAGTTTCTTGTATCGCTTTGATATGCTTAATATGTTGTTCAGACGCAGCATCAATATTGTTGAATTGGCTTTCTAACATGCCAGTACTTACGCCTACTGCGATAATAAGTGCTGATGCAATCGTAACGGATACCTTGGTGGTACGAGAGGTATTAGTAAAGAAATAATAAACGAGCCAAAGCAGGAATAAGTAAACAACAATCTGCCAAGCATAATTAAAAAGGGACTGAACTAAATCCATAGTATGTACTTCTTTACTAATCGTGAAGTTATTCTACCAAGAAGCGAATTTAAATTCCTATTTATTTTTGCCCGCTTTCTTAGCTAAGAATTTCCCAAAGAGATTGAGTAACAAAACAAACAGAATTACTACAGAGAGTAACGCAAGTAATTTCATAATAAGCACTGACTATTTATTCATAGATTCTACAAAACTACCCTACTTATTTTCACTTTACTAGTTTTAGCGTTAAATACATTTGTGTGTGTAAATTAGATATAGGTATTAGAAAATAAACTATTTATGAAGTGTTAATAGCGTATTGCCAAATAAGTGGCAGTGTATAAATTAAGCAAAGTGGTTGTTTTGAAATATAGAATTCGTTTTTATGATTGTGAATTTTGGCAAAATCTCTACAATATACCCCTTTAAATGCGTCGTTAATCATCTCAATTACTATTGATTGAGGTCACTGGCTATCGTTCAGCCATATTTAGGAAGTAACATGATTTCCAAAGAAGCCACTCTTGTAAAAGAAGCGCTTATTGCTAAGGGGTTAGAAACACCTCTCAAAGACGTAGGCCTTAGTTCAGAACAAAAATATGACAAACTAAAAGGCTTATTTACAGAAGTTGTTGATACACTCGGGCTTGATCTTAATGATGATAGCCTAGCCGAAACGCCACATCGCATTGCAAAAATGTATGTGCATGAGATTTTTTCGGGGCTTGATTACGAAACCTTTCCAAAAATTGCGTTAATTGAAAATAAAATGCAAGTAGATGAAATGGTTAAAGTGAATAACATTTCACTAACGAGTACCTGTGAGCATCATTTTGTTACCATCGATGGTTACGCCAAGGTCGCTTATATTCCAAATGAAAAGATCATCGGTCTGTCTAAAATCAATCGTATTGTGCGCTTTTTTGCTAAGCGCCCTCAAGTACAAGAGCGATTAACACAGCAAATACTCATTGCTTTACAAGCCTTGCTTGAAACTGACAATGTTGCAGTATCAATTAACGCAACTCACTATTGTGTTAAAAGCCGTGGTGTAATGGATGCCACGTCTGAAACATCAACCACTGCATTAGGTGGCGATTTCAAAACCAATAGCAATACTCGCGCTGAGTTCTTAGCGAATTAATACAAAAAAAGGTGTGATTAAAAATCACACCTTTTTTAATTAAATACAATTTTACTTTAGCTTGCAGTATTAATGCTTTTCACAAACTCAGTGACTGGCATGCCATTACACGTAAGTGCTTTAACATTCTTGCTTCGCTTCGCAACCGCTTTAACACCAAGCTTAGCCGCTTTTGCACATAATTGCGTCTCGTCACTATCATCTACTAAATTAAACTCTTGCGTTGAGTTTTGATTTTCTTTTTGCGTTTTCGCAAAGGTTTTAAGTGAAACGCCATTACACGCGATATCTGAATAATGTTCACTGATAAATACGCCCTGCTCTTTTGCAAATGCTTTAGCAGCTTGAAATCCATTCGTTTTGGCTACATTACATACAGAAGTATAGAATGTATCTTTAGACACATCGTTGCTTGCAAAGGCAAATGACGACATAGTGAGAGTAAGTACTGAAATTAACTTAAGCATAATATAGCTCCTAAATGAATTTTGAGCGAATTATATACACTAAATTTAGTTTAACAATGGAAAATATAGCTAAAACCAAACTGTCTACAAATTAAACTAACTCAGTGATCATTAAGCTCACATCATTAACAAGCTGTTTTCATATTAACGATGAAATTAGCAAGCTAAAGGTGACCAATTTGCAAAAAGTATTTAAGTTAACCATTTTGATGATAAGCGTCTGGTGTTTAAATGTTGCAGCCAGTAGTTATTGTGATAACACTCGCTCTGCCTCACATACTCAGAAAAATACAGTTACGGTAATGAGCGCCAACATCGCCCACGGGCGCGGTACCAATTTCTCTCAGATAACCAGCTCAATTGAGCAGATTAAAACAAATTTAAACGCGATTGCGACAAGGGTGGATCAAATTAATCCCGATATTGTCGCTTTTCAAGAAATCGACAAGGCGTCTTGGTGGAGCGGTCAATTTAGTCATGTTGATTACTTATTAAAACGAACAAATTTTCAAAATTACGTCGCTACGAGTCATGTAAACTCCTGGTGGGGAGACTATGGAACCGCACTTTTTTCTAAACTTCCGCTTATAAATTGTGATGGCATTACGTTTGCCCCAAGTTGGCCTACAACTAATAAGGGCTTTAGTTACGCTAAGGTTAATTTAAATAAGCAAACTCAAGATATCATTCTGGTTTCTTTGCATTTAGATTTCTCGAGAGCATCAGTACGTAATAAGCAAATTAAGGAACTTCTTACCAAACTTAAAAATTTGGACGCCCCAATTATAATTATGGGCGACTTTAATACCGATTGGCGTTGGCAAAATTCAATCGTTAAAACCTTATCAGATAACTATGGCTTACGTATTTATAACGCACAGTCAAATATACTAAATACCTTTGGTACAAAAAGACTGGATTGGATAATGGTATCTAAACACTTTACTTTTAAGTCATATTTCAATGTTGAAGGCACTTTATCTGATCATGCCTTTGTTGTTGCGGAGCTTGAATTCAATGACCTATAAAATATTTGCCCATAGAGCTATGCCGCTTGAGGTAAAATTTTTAATAAACGAGATAAAACAAAGCAATTGTTCGTTTATACGCAATGGCGTTCCCCATTCAGCGAAACGTGCCGCTGAGCACCTAACATTAAAATATAATAATGGAAAATCATACGCACAAAACGGCAAATCCTTTATTAAAAACCTCGCAACTAAAAGCGCGTGGACGGGTATAGCCTATAAGATAAAATGTCCTAATAAAGAAGCTGTTAACAGTAATGAGTGGTTAAATAGTAAACAGATCGATTTTAAAAAATCAACGCAAAACCGCTAAATTACTTGCATTGGCAGTATATTACTGTATAGTGCACCAACTCCGGCAAGCGCTGTGTTTTGGGACTTTATCAGCCAATCGTCGGAATGAACGCTAAATTACGCGTTAACTGTGTGACGAGGTAAAGACCAAACATAACTAAAATAGCTAACGCTATTTGGGTGCTATATGCTGCCATGTATATTTCTACATTTTGGCCTCTACCTCCGTGTATCTTATTTAGGCGAAAGCCGCAAAAAAGTTGAGTAGTAGATGTCAAACGACAAAATTTTATTCGAAGAACTAAACCTTCCTACCCCTATTCTAAGTGCAATTACAGAACTTGGTTTTGTAGAGCCAACTCCAATCCAACAACAGTCAATTCCGGCATTATTAGCAGGTAAAGATGTACTAGGTGAAGCGCAAACAGGTACAGGTAAAACTGCAGCATTTGGTTTACCACTACTAGCACGCCTAGATGCAAACCTAAACGCACCACAAATGTTAGTGGTATGTCCTACACGTGAGCTTGCTATTCAGGTAGCAGAAGCAATTACAGATTTCGCTAAAAACATTCGCGGCTTAAATATTGCGACTGTTTACGGTGGCCAATCTTATACTATCCAAAACCGCGATCTAAAACGTGGCCCACAAATTGTTGTAGGTACACCAGGTCGTATGATGGACCACATTGAAAAAGGTCGTTTAAACCTAGACAACCTAAAAGCATGTGTATTAGATGAAGCAGACGAAATGCTTAACATGGGTTTCTTAGACGATATCGAATGGATCTTAGACCATGTGCCAGAAGATACGCAGATGGCGTTCTTCTCTGCAACTATGCCAGCACCTATTAAAAAAATTACGTCTCAGTTCTTAACTGATCCTGTTCACGTTAAAATTGCTGTTGAAAAACAAGCAAAAGCTAACATCACACAACGTGCATGGCGTGTAGGTGCTATTGGTAAAACAGCGGGTCTAGAGCGTATTGCAGAAGTTGTTGATTACGATGCAATGATTGTATTCGTACGTACTCGTAACGACACACTAACGCTAGCCGAGCACCTTGTAAACAAAGGCTTCAAGGCAGCAGCACTAAATGGTGATATGCAGCAGCAAGACCGTGAACGCATCGTTGACCAACTTAAAAATGGTCGTATTCACATTCTAATTGCAACCGATGTTGTAGCGCGTGGTCTTGACGTACCACGTATCAGCCACGTAATTAACTACGACTTACCATTTGATAGTGAATCATATGTTCACCGTATTGGTCGTACTGGTCGTGCCGGTCGTGAAGGTGAAGCGATTTTATTTGCATCACACCGTGAAATGCGCCTTCTTAACCGTCTAGAACGTGCAACTGAAGGTCAGATCACGCCATTCGAAATGCCTGATGCAAGCCAATTAAGCAAACACCGCATTGAAAAAACAAAAGAAAAGCTACTAAGCGTTGCAGCAAGCCCGAACCTTGAAAAATACACTGAGGTACTTGCAAAGTTCACTGAAGAAAGTGAAATTACAACGGAACAATTAGCAGCTGCAATGTTGTATCAACTACAGCAAAAACTACCACTATTCCCACAAGCGGATCCGGTAGATAAGCGTGGCGCACGTGATGGTCGTCGTGAAGGTGGCCGTGAGCGCGGCGGCAGAGATGGTCGTCGTGAAGGCGGTCGTGAACGTCGTAATCCAGGTGATTTCGCTACCTATAAATTTGCAGTTGGTCGTGCACAAGGTGTTAAACCAAGTGACATCGTTGGCGCAATTGCGAATGAAGTACGTATTAATTCTCGAGAAATCGGTAATATCAAACTGTTTGATAACCACTGTCACGTTGAATTACCAAAAACGTTGCCTAGCCAAGGTTTTGAAAAATTAAAGAACGTGACAATTCGTCGTCATAAAATTAACCCAAGCATTGTTGAAGGTGCAAACGCTCAATATGATTCTGAAAATCGTGGTAAGCGTCCACCTCGTAAACGTGAGCGTAGCAACGACGATCGTTCTATTAAAACATTTAAAAAGAAAAGCAGACCAAGAAGAGATGAGCGTTCAATGCCAACGTTTAACTAATTAAGGTTAGCTCCAAAAAAAGCCATGCATTGCATGGCTTTTTTGTTATTAATCACTTACAAATTTCAACAACATAAAACGTGAAATAAACTATTTAGACGCTCATACTGTATATGAATTTAATTTAATAAATATGGCTGTTAGGTGAAATTTGCGTTTAGTATTTCATGCTTCAATTATTACATGTGCACTGGTACTTTTGCCTGCTTGTAGCAGCATAACCAGCGGGCAGCTATTTTCTAACTACACTGAACAACTCACCCCTGCGCGTAACGCATTACAGAGCGCGAAAATACAACAGGCTGCGAGTTTGTTACCAGCACATGCAGCAAATAACGTATCTCATACGCTAGGTCAGCTTGAAAACGCTAGGGTGTTACAACTCACTGAAAATTACGCAGACAGTAAAGTCGCATTTGAAAAGGCCCTACTTCAAATTGATAAACAAAATTTTGCGGCAGATATTGAAATCAGTGAAGGATTGCAAACAACAGCTTCGTTCTTAACTAATGACAATGTAAGAGACTACCGCGTGCCCTACTTTGAACAAACTATGGTGCACACATTACAATCGCTTAACTATGTCGCTTTAAAAAATATAGAAGGTGCGTTGGTAGAAGTTAGACGCGCTAATTTAGTACAGCAACAGGCACTTAAAAAAAACCAAAACGAATTAGAAAAAGCAGCAGCAAAAACATCGTTAGATTTAAACGACCTATACAGCCGCTATCCAACTATGGACGATATGATTGGCTCGGTTAAAAATGGCTTTCAAAATGCGTTTACGTTTTATTTGTCAGGGTTTTTATACGAAGCTACGGGTGAATACAATGCAGCTTATATCGATTACAAACGTGCAATCGATATTTATCCTGAAAACACCTATTTACAGCAAGATATTTTGCGTTTAGCTAAGTACCTTGGCTTTGATGACGAATATAACTATTTCAAAGCGCGATTTAATGCTGAGGCGCTAACAAAGAATAACCAAGTGCCAGTGCTTGTGTTAATAGAGCAAGGCTTAATTCCTGAAAAAAAAGAAGCCCGTATCGATTTGCCAATATTTACATCTCGCGATGATATTCGTTTTTATAGTGTTGCATTACCAAGTTATGCAAATAACCATGAATACGCAGCACCTTTATCTATTAATATTGGCGAACAAACATTACAAAGCGAAACAATCGTTAAATTGACAGCCCTTGCGGCAAAAGATTTAAAGGAGCGTATGCCCGGAATCGTTGCAAGGCAAATAACACGGCTAATCGCAAAAGAGCAATTTAGAAAAAGCGCCGCGCGCAATGGCGGTGATGTTGGCAATATAATCGCAACACTTTACAACCTTGCGAGCGAGCGTGCAGATACTCGCTCGTGGTTAACGCTTGCGAATAATTATCAAATTGCAAAAACGTATCTTACAAGCGGTGAGCATACGCTTTCGATAAATTTAAATGGGATAACACATCCCGTTTCGTTTTCAACAGATGGTAACAAATCCGTTTTGATTAAGGTCGTTAATCTAGGTTCGACACTAAATACAACGGTTTATACGATATAGGTGATGAATATGAAAAACATAATTGGCATTTTAATTTTATTTGCGTTGTTACAAGGTTGTGCCGGCAAGCCCGTCACATCTGGAACAGGAACCGAACAGATCACAGCAAACGATAATTGGCAGGCGCATTTAAAAGTTGATAATCCAAAACTTGCAAAACGATTAGTCATTTCAAATGTACTCACGCGTACAACCAATGGCCTGCTTGACGTAAATTTAGAATTAACCAGCAGCTATAAAAAAACGCAAAACCTGCAGTACCATTTTAATTGGTTTGATAAAGACGGCTTTGTAATTGAGCAAGGTAAAGAGCCGTGGAAGTCATTGCCACTCCACGGTCATCAAGTTGTAAATTTAGGTGCCATTGCACCAACAAAAGACGTTGTGAAATTTCGTTTGTATGTAAGCGAAATCAACGAAACAATTTATCGCTTTTAGTACATAACCTCTGTGCGAAAAATATTAAGGAATTACTATGAAAAACAGTTTACTTACATTAAGCCTATTAACAACATTAGCGATTAGTGGGTGTGCAAACCGAGAAGTGGTGACATATGGCGATGCAACAGAAGTAGAAACAGTCGACATTGGTTTTGGTTCAACCGACTTACAAAAAGTTGCGGCTGAAATGACGGATTCGCTGTTGGTTTCTGCTGCGATGAAAGAGTTTAGTCAAAATGGCAGACCTATCTTTTTCGTTGAACGTATCAAGAACAAAACCAGCGAACACATAGATACAGAATCAATTACAGACTCTATCTCAACAAAACTATTACGCTCTGGAAGCGTGCGTTTTGTTGATATGGCGCGTGTTGAAGCAGCCCGTGAGCAATTAACGTTTCAGCAAGATGGTGGCATGGTAGATCAAAGTAAGGCGATTGCTTTTGGACAGCATGTTGGCGCTGAATATATGTTATATGGCAATCTTTCAAGCATTGTAAAGTTCAACAAAGACAAACAAGATGTTTATTACAAATTCACTATGCGATTAATGGACCTTAAAACTGGCTTAGTTGAATGGGCTGATGAAACAGAGATCCGTAAAAATCGTGAGAAAAAACGTGTAGGTTGGTAATGCTATGAATATGCGCATTTTTGTCATAATTTCGATACTCGTTTTAGCTATAGTGAGTTTTCAAACCCTTGGTTATGAGCGTAATAAAGCGGTTCCCGTAGAAAAAGTGGTTTATGGCAAAGTAGAGACTGTTCGCCATATTACTGATACTGAATTGATACGTGATAAATCAGCTGGTTGGAAACACTTTGGTGGAGCACTGATTGGTGGTGTTATTGGTAACCAATTTGGTGATGGCAGCGGTCAAGTTGCCGCGACCATACTCGGATCAATCATAGGTGCGTCGATAGCTAAAAATAATGTTCCGGATTACAGCCAGCGCACTGTAAAGCTGATTGAAATGATGATTTTAACTGAAGATAAACAACGCGTTATGGTAATACAGGATTACGACAGCCAAATGCAATTTAGCAAAGGCTCATCGGTGAGGGTCGTTTATCTACAGTCAAATACTGTGCGTGTTGATACAGCTTACTGAATAAATTGAAAATATAAGATTGGAATTGCGGCGATTGCCAATACAAGAATAAAGTACAATATAATGTCTTTATGAACAGATCCTTTGCCTTGTGATTTTGCCATTATTAAACTCCTTTTAATGTGACGTTATCATAAGTATAAACTACCTGAAAAGAAAGGGTTAAATATTCTTTTTTATTTGTAGCGCGTTAGATATCGATTTGTTAATTAAGGTAATATTTAGCACCTTTACTAAACTAAGGTGCTAATTTTGTTTTTAACTTTGAGCTTAATGTTTTACTTAAGTTTAATTTTTAAATTTGGTAACGCTGCTTCCAGTTCTATTTCATGACCTAAGCGCAACACTTTAAACGTTACTTTATCGCCACCTTTGAGTGAACGCATATAATTAAGAATATTAAGATAATTTTGCTCTTCACCTGTTAACATATGTGGACCAATAGACAAAACAACATCCCCCCCTAAGATAATCGGATTATTATCGACAATTGCTGGCACGATCCCGCCTCTAAGCCCCAGCTTTTCCGCAAAACTTTGCGTTGTTACTTTTTCAACTAATAACCCTGCACGTTGCGGAATATTAAGTGCTGCAGCCATGACAGGCGTTAAAAATGTGTATTCAAAACCAAACCACACCATAGGTTGCGCGATTAAAATATCTTTAACCATTGCAGTGCTTGCAGCAAAACCAAGACCTTCGTTACCGCCAGAGCGTGATTGGATATAGCTGACAACACCAATTAATTCACCATTCTCTAAGAATAACGGGCCGCCGGAATTACCTTGGTTTATTGCTGCGTCTGTTTGAATAAACTCAATTTTATTAAATCCAGGGCGCTGATAAATGCGTTTACCACTGAAGTGCCCTACTGTTAATGTGTGTTCTAACCCATAAGGCGTGCCAATAACAAACACCTCATTACCAATTTCAGCTTTATTTGAATCTCCCAGTTTTACAAACGGGAAATCAGTTTCGTTGCTGATCAATTTAATTAATGCAATATCCGCAGCTTCAAAGCTAGCCAATACTTTCGCTTTGTAAGTACCGCGTTCTTTTACCGTGACCGTAAGTTCATCTGCACTATTTACTACGTGCGCCGCGGTTAATATTAAGCCTTGTTGATTTATCAGTGTGCCTGAGCCCAAGCTGCTTGCGGTTTTGGTCACTAATTTGTCGTCTTCCGCTCTTACTTCTTGGCTATCTGAATAAATAATAACGACAGATTTATCGAGCTTTTTATAAAGGCTACTATAATCCTTTGAAAAAGTTGAAACACTGACAAGTCCAATCAATAAAAGCACTGACTTAAGTATATTTTTAAACACGACTATTCCTTCGGGTGTAATTGAGTCATGTTATTTTTGAGTGTAATGCAGTTAAAGTAAACAACTAATTTTCAATGCGTTATTTACTAAGTACATTTATTAGAAATGAATAATAACAGAAATGGTTTATTGAAAATTAAAGTAGCGTGCTCAACATTGGTTGAGCACGTTACTTGCTCGTAACTTATAGGCTTTTAGGGTAATCGACACCTAACCACGCTTTAAATAATGCTTTTTGTTTGCGAGACGGTTTTTTAACTAAACTAATTACCTTAGCGCTACTCGCTTTTTCACTCAGTATTAATTTAGTTGAATGTAAGGTGTCACGTCTAAAATAACTGATATCAATTGATTGACCTGGCTTAAAGCGTTTCAGGTATTTATCGAATGGTTCGCTAATTCGTTTACCGTTAATCGCAACAATAATATCGCTAGTGGTTAATCCTGCTTTCCATGCGCTTCCTTCGCGCTTAACTTTATTTATAAATACTTGGCCATCTTTATAATCACCATTTAAATCAGCACTTGCGGCAAAGCTAACGTTTTTTGGATAATCAAACTTAAGGCCAACTGTGTTTAGCATGTCATCAAAATTAAGCGTTGCGGGGCTATCAATATTTTGTTGCCACCACGCGGTGTAATCGTTGCCCGATACCGCTTTTAAAATCGATTTTACATCACCGCTGGTGAATCCTTTTGGCAAAGCAAAATCTTTATAAAGCGCGCGATGAACATCGCGATAACTGACGTCACCATTACTATCTGAAATAAGTTTTACATCTAGCCCCCATGATAACAACGCACCTTCACTGTAAATATTGGTCGAAAAGTTAGTATCATGATCGCCACCTTGATTTATCCACTTATCAAAGCTGGTTTCAGATGCGGATTGAATCGCACGTCCAGGACGTGCAAGATGTTTATTAATATTTTTAGACAAACCCTTAAAGTATTCTTTCAACGTAATAATATCACCACGAATTAGCAATAAGTCGTCAAAATAACTGGTTGAGCCTTCCGCTACCCAGAGCAAATCTGTGTAATTATGGTCTGTATAATCGTAAGGCGTTAAGCCTTGTGGGCGGTACCCTTTTACATTCCAAGTGTGAACAAATTCGTGAGAAGCGGTGGTAATAAATCCTATGTAATCATCTCTTTCACGAAAAGAATCACGCTGACGTTGGATAATCGTTGAGTTGAGATGTTCTGTCGCACCTCTTGCACCACTGGTCGCATGCACCATAAATACGTAACGTTTATATGGGTAGGCGTGCCAAATATCTGAACCTGTTTTAACTAACTTTTTAAGGTCAGTAATCATTTTATCAGTGTCGTAGTTACCTTCACCCCATACAACAAGCTCATAGTCGCGACCATCTACTTGCCATTTGAATAGCTTGTTAATACCGGTTTCGATGGGTGAATCAACAAGAATATCATAATTGTCGGCGACGAATTGATGGGCGTGTTCACCATTTTCCATGCCTGATACACTGCGCCAATCACTTGGTACGTTTAAGTCCACAGTCACCTTTTGGTCACGATAGGCTTCGGAAAACATAAAAAAGCCTGACGCATCAATAAATGCATGGCTATCATCAATATGACGGGAACGCATGCCTAATTCGTTTGCATAAACTTGATAGCTGATTTTTACTTTTTGATTAGGTGTGGTGTTAATTTGCCAAGAGTTAGAATCGATTTTTTGCCAATTTAACGCGTTACCGCTTTCGTCTTGCGCGCTAAATAATCGAATACCGTTTGCCATATCCAGTAATTCATAACGGCCAGTACGCCACGAAGGTAACTTCACGATTAGTTGTTCTGAACCACTCGGAAACTCGGCGCTAACGTTACCTAAATGATGTTCACCTTGTGCAATCGTTAGTTGATAATCAACCTTGGCAAATACCGGATTTGTATAAAATAATGACGCCGTAACAAACGGGAGAAAAGCGGGAATAAAACGTTTCATAAAACCATTAAGTAAAGTAGAAAATTACGTAACCCTAGCAATTTTAACTTTTTAATACCAGCATCTGAGGCAGTCGCCTACTGTTTATGTTCTATATATAGCGATATGACTAATTGAGTAACCATGATGTAACAAAATAATTATAACCGTGAGGTGTGATTATCATTAAATTAGCAATAATCAAGCTACCACAAAATCGCTATACCTGAGAAGATTCAAAACCTTAATCCAAATCATCACAACAATAGATAAGCTAACTATTTAAATTTTATGTATTTAATCGAATAAGAACAAATTCTTAAAAAGCAACTATGCTTTAGTATAAGCATATTTTGACTCGAAATTGATAGCGCATTGAGATAAACTTCAACTGCTCAAAAGAAATAGGTAAAAATTACGGTGTCTCAGCAAGTTAGTATTCTACGCACAAAGTTAGACTCAGCAATCAAAGGGCGTAAACAACTCGAACATGCTTATAAAGTACAAGTTGACTATTTAACTCAATTCATCGCCAAACTATCGTTAGTTTGCAAAGGCTTAGACCTTGAATTAGATAATCGCTTAGCAAAGTATCGCAGTACGATTCAAAAAGGTGTTGATTACGAACAGTTAGTTCCGCTACTTGAAGAGATCTCGAAACTATTTAAAGAGCAAGCCTCTCGCGCAGAAACCAATCTAAAGGCATTACATCAAAGCGTCGACTCCGCTGGTAGAAAGCTTCAGCGCCAGAAAGGGTTGCCTGATGACTTGCGTCGTAATCTTCGCATTTTACTAACAAGTGATTTAGAAAATGTAAAAGCAACCACCGAGTTTATTCCCGTTTTAACGCGCCTTGTAGAAATTTACCATTCGGTATTAGAGAAAAAACACCAAGCTGACGGTAGTGACGCCATAGTAGAATCTGCAGAGCTTGCTCAAGAGTTACAAAATTTACTCAGTGAATTAGCGTTTGAAGGCGAAAGTGGTAAACGCATTGATTCAATAAAACAAAAAGTGTCACAGGAATTTAGTCTACCTGTTTTGCTTGATTGTTGCGTAGAAATTATCCGAATCATTGTTGAGACGATTTCACAAGAACGTGCCTCTGCACAGAAGTTCTTATTTGCAATCAACGAAACGCTAAGTTTATTGCAAGCGAGTTTAATGGAGTCGGTAAAACGCTCTAGCCAAATAAACTCGCAAATGGAAGATTTAAACGCGCAAATTCAGCACAAAATGCACACCATTAGCCAAGATGTTGACGAAGCCCAAAATATTACTACGTTAAAACAGCTTATTTCCGAAAAAATGGAATCGCTGACCGTAGATCTCGCTAATAAAGAGAAACTTGAACAACAAGAACGAGAAGAGCTAGTTACAACGTTAAAAGAAATGGGTAAGCGTGTTGATAAACTCGAGAAAGAAACCGAGCAATATCAAGAGCGTCTAGCCGAGCAACGTTTCAAGAGTTTACAAGATAGCCTGACTCAATTGCCAAATCGCGCTGCGTTTGATGAGCGATTTACTCTTGAATACAACACCTTTAAACGAGACCGTCATGATCTCTGTATTGTCGTTGCAGACATCGACCATTTTAAATCGATTAATGATAATTACGGACACAGTGCTGGCGACAAAACTTTGCAGGTAGTTGCAAAAGCACTCAAAAAAGCAATTCGTGTTACCGACTTTATCGCGCGTTTTGGCGGTGAAGAATTTGTACTTATTATGCCGCATAGCAAGTTAGAGCAAATCTCTGTACCGCTTGAAAAGTTAAGGCGGTCAGTTAAGGCGATTCCATTTAAATTTAAACAAAAATCAGTAACCATTACCATCTCGTTCGGCGCAACTCAGTTAAAAGAAGGCGATTCAATGCAAGAAGCCTTCGACCGTGCAGACGAAGCTTTGTACCAAGCGAAAAATTCAGGACGTGACCGCATTGTTCTAAAAAATTAGCTTGCTTAGTGATGATAAAAAACTATATTTAAATTAAGTGCTTATTATAATTTGCATAATTTAAATATAGTTTAGACGTACAAGGAGTCGCCTATGCAAGTACAGATCAATCCAACAGGCGCGTTAGATTTACTTTCACAATTAGAAGTTGAAGCGCTTAAACGCTCATCAACCAGCGAACTTTATCGTTTATTCCGTAATTGTTCGCTCGCGGTGCTTAATGTCGGCAGCCATACCGATTCCAGTGTTGAAATTTACGATAAATACCAAGACTTTGATATCAACTTACTGTGCCGTGAGCGCGGTATCAAAGTAGAACTTATTAATCCCCCTGAGCATGCATTTGTCGACGGTAAAATTATTACCGGTATTAACGAACATTTACTCGCAGTTATTCGCGACATTGTGTTTATTAAAGACAAATATCAAGACGGCAAAATAAACCTTACGAGTTCATCACACATTACCCATGTTGTATTCGATATGCTGCGCAATGCTCGGGTATTAAAGCCAAGTGAAGATCCCAACATGATCGTATGTTGGGGCGGGCATTCTATTAAAGAGGTTGAATACAAGTACACCAAAGAAGTTGGGTATCAACTAGGCTTACGTAATTTAAACATATGCACTGGGTGTGGACCAGGTGCAATGAAAGGCCCAATGAAAGGCGCCACAATTGGACATGCAAAACAACGTTTTACGCAAAACCGTTACTTAGGGTTAACTGAACCAAGTATTATTGCGGCCGAGCCCCCTAACCCAATTGTTAATCAGCTGGTAATTTTACCTGATATAGAAAAGCGCCTAGAGGCATTTATTCGAACTGCGCATGGTATAATTATTTTTCCGGGCGGTGCAGGCACAGCCGAAGAATTACTTTATTTATTGGGTATTTTGCTTCACCCTGATAACGCAAAACAAGCACTGCCGGTGGTGTTAACAGGCCCTGAATCGTCACGTGCTTATTTTGATGAGCTGGTTAACTTTGTAAAAGAGACCCTTGGCGAAGAAGCTCTCTCTAAATTTAAAGTGATCATTGATGACCCTGAAGCGGTTGGTAAGTATTTTAGTCAAAATATGGCTAACGTTAGAGAGTACCGTAAAGAGCGAGGCGATGCTTACCATTATAACTGGTCTTTGAAAATTGAACCTGAATTTCAATTACCGTTCGAGCCAACACACAAGAATATGGCAAACCTTAATTTAAACTTAAACCAACCGAAAGAGCAACTGGCCGCTAATTTAAGGCGTGCATTTTCTGGCATTGTTGCCGGTAACGTTAAAGATGAAGGCATTAAAGCGATTAAGCGCCATGGTGTGTTTGCACTTTCGGGCGACAAACAATTAATGACTCAAATGGATAAGCTGCTCGCCGCATTTGTAGCACAAGGAAGAATGAAACTACCTGGTGCGGTTTATACCCCCTGCTATCGTATAGAAACTTAATATTCTGAATAAAAACAGGTAAAATGGCGCTTCATTAGCGCCTTTTTTATGTTCATAATTAAGTTCATTTACAACGCGTATTAGTTTTTCTTAACGTTAAGGTATTCATGGCAACTCATTTACTACTTATTGATGCGCTTAATTTAATAAGGCGAATTTATGCTGTTGATAGTCAACAAGCAGGAAATGATGCAAGTTTGGCAGCCAAAAACACCTATTTTAGGGTCGTTAATGCGGCGCGAAAACTGTTAAAAAATACTAACGCAACGCATGCTATTGCCGTGTTTGATGGTGATACAAGCTGGCGCTATCACTATTACGCAGATTACAAACAATCACGAAAGCCAATGCCCAATGAGTTGGCCGACGCACTGCCTAAACTTTACCAAGCATTTTCAGAACTTGGCATAACGGTTTATGTACCTGAGCACGATGAAGCAGACGACGTAATCGCAACACTGGCAAGTAAAGCGTCTACCAATAAAGTGACGTCGACAATAGTCTCTACCGACAAAGGTTTTTTACCTTTACTTGGTGACTATATTCATGTGTATGACTACTTTAAAAGCGAATATATTTCGATTCAGTCTGTAATTGACAAATTTTCGTTAGCCCCCTCACAACTCACGGATTTTTGGGCGCTTAACGGCGATAAAACGAATGATATTCCGGGGGTAAGTGGAATAGGCAAGCAAGGCGCAGTCAATTTATTAACGCAATTCCCGTCAGTTGAAGACGCCCTTTTAGCGGCTGACTATCCAGATGAGTTAAAACGTGTTTTCAACAAGTTAAACGACAATCATGATGCCTATATTCGTGCTAAGCTATTGGTAAGTTTGCGTCAAGATATTCATCTTGGTTTCAGTTTGAAGGCACTACGTTTACCGAGTTCTTAGTATGAATAATAAAATTCTGAAATACATTGTCTTAGGGTTAGGAATTTATGCGATTGCCGCGGGCCTTATTATCAACTTTTATAAAGACGATCCACAAGGCATGTATTGGCAAGACAGGGAATCTTTCAACAAACGCTATCTTAGTAAATTAAAGGCCGACTCTCCTGTATTTTTAGACCAAGTATTCAACAATTTAGGTTCGCCTGACTTAACGTTTGCAAAGCGCAAAGGTGACGACGTATTTCAAATTATCTATTACCGCACGCAGCATGAACATTCTGATGGTATTACGACCAAAGATGAATGCACGGGGATGTTTTTCAAAAATGAACAACTCGTTGCGTGGGGTCCTGGCGCAGAAATTGCGTATGATAGAGTTAATTAACGAAGAATAAGTGAACATTTGAGTGGATTTAGCCCAGCAATTAATGGAGAGCGTGGATAGTTTAGACAAACTATTTAACGTTTATAATGACAAAACCCAATGGCGCTCAGCCTACCCATTACTTGTTGATGCCGCGACACGCATTGAAGAAACATTTCACGCTAATCAACACGTTTCGATAGCAACCCTTGCTGTTTATAACGCAAAGTACAGTTACGCAACTAATTTGATTAGTCGCCAGTGTATTTTAATTTGTATTTTTGCAAAGATAAGCGGTTTAAATCGTATCGCATGCGTAAAATTACTGCAAAGTGCGATATCACATTGTGTATCTATATCTAACGAGCTTAATTGTGTTGCTTCAAAAACTTCGTTAAATGCAAAACAACATGAGCGCTACAAAAATCGTTATCGCTATACCTATCAGTTTATTAAACCGCATTTAAGCAAATTACCGTTATTGCAAACGGGTCTTGTCGCTAAAATAAAACAGCAACCACACTATTCTATCGATAACCGAATTGTGCGTTTAAGTTACGTATTGGCTAAAGCGATTACCTGTGTTTATGATATGCCAGCGCGCACCTTACGTGATGCAATACACACTGTTTATTTAAAGACAACACGTACTGAAGATAAGTCACTTTTAACTGAACTTGGCCAACTATTTAATAACCCATTACCCGGAGAGGCGGTTCGAAACGAAGGACTCGAATTACGTGTATTAGGACAAGTATCAAACAATAAATTGCTTTGTTACCACACCGATAGTAAGTCATTTAAAGAAGTAAAAACCAGTGCACGTGTAGTCAAGCATCGCGTTGCCGCGACGAATCAAATTGAATCGCTTATTGGTTTGTGGCAAAATTTGCCGGAGCTAGTGAAGTTCGTCAACGCACCTCATATTAATGAATACTTTACTACGCATGATTTACATGTAATTCGAAAAGCGGCGCATTTTAGTATTGGAAAATTACTTGGCGAGCTTGCAAAAAATCCAAATGCCAACAAGTTAGTGCTTAATTTAGCACAGCGATTTTCACACAATCCTATATCAGATATTAGGCACGCCATTGCACTGGTAGGCATCGAGCAACTACCTGACTTATTAGAAAATCAGCAGTTATTGCAACGTTTACGTAGTTTAGGAAAGCTCAATTGGCATTACGTTGAAAACCGTGTTTCTGTGTTGATTGCGTTTATTGAAAGCTACAAAATAATCGACCCGCATTTTCCATGTCAAAAAGTCATCAATTACGCATTAAAGTACATTGCATTTACGTTCAAACTGTTTCCGCATGGCATAGTTTTGCCGATAAACACCACTACGCCCAAACACAGCATTACAGATATTAACTCTTTAGTTAATTTCTATGCGTTACATAACCAAGAATTACCTGAGCAGGTAAAATCAAATCCATTTTTTGAAATTAGCCAAAGCGGGTATCAGTTAAGTGAAGGTACAGAGGTACACAGTGCGTGTTTTGTCCACTTAGTACTTTGTAATTTGGTTTACTTAGGCCAAACGTTAGAACAACAACCGGCGCACGTAAAGCAGCAGATGATTTATGCTCAACAACAACTTCAAATAGAAAATTTAGATAATTATTTAACCAAGTTATTAGACTTTAGTCCTGTTAACATGGTTTTATAATTACAAATACCGTCATTTTTACGCCTTTTGTGGATTAATCTGCTAAAAATTGCTATAAATAGCCGTTGAATAATAATATGAGCAAGCATTAATAACTAACCAGTTGGCATTACGATGCTATGCTTGTTCGTGACAATCTCACGTACACAGTTACCCAGCCGGGTAGCTCGATTCAGTTAAAGGAAAATTTAATGTCTAAGCAAACCATTACGGTTATTAAAGGCGATGGTATTGGTCCAAGCATCATTGATTCAGCGCTTGAGATCCTAAATGCAGTTGGTTGCGATTATGAGTATGAATTTGTTGATGCGGGTCTAGCTGCACTAGAAAAGACAGGTGAGCTTTTACCACAAGCTACCCTTGATGCGATCGAACGCAACAAAATCACTTTAAAAGGTCCGCTAACGACACCTGTAGGTGAAGGCTTTACGTCAATTAACGTTACATTACGTAAAAAGTTTAACTTGTACGCTAACGTTCGCCCAGTTAAGTCATTTGAAGGTACTAAAGCGCGTTACGACGACATTGATATCATCACAATCCGTGAAAATACACAGGGTATGTACTCTGGTCTTGGCCAAGTTGTATCTGAAGATGGAACTGAAGCAGAGGCAATGTCAAAGATCACACGTGAAGGTGCTGAGAAAATCGTTACTTTCGCTTACGAACTAGCAAAACGTGAAGGTCGTAAAAAAGTAACTGCTGTACACAAAGCAAACATTCTGAAATCGACATCGGGCCTTTTCTTGAAAGTAGCGCGTGAAGTTGCTGAGCGTTATCCTGAAATTGAATCTGCTGAAATGATTGTAGATGCGACATGTATGAAGCTAGTAATGAACCCAGAAGAATTCGACGTAATGGTTACAACTAACCTATTCGGTGACATCCTTTCTGATTTATGTGCTGGCCTTGTTGGTGGTTTAGGTATGGCACCAGGTGCAAATATTGGTAAAGATGCTGCTATTTTTGAAGCGGTACACGGTAGTGCACCAGATATCGCTGGTAAAAACCTTGCTAACCCAACATCTGTGATTCTTGCGTCTATTCAAATGCTAGAATATTTAGGTGAAGCAGAAAAAGCTGAGCGTATTCGTAAAGCCATTGCTCACGTAATTAAAACAGGTGACCGTACTACTCGCGACTTAGGTGGTAGCCACGGTACGACTGACTTTACCCAAGCAGTTATCGAAGCATTATAATTTATAAAAAGGTGACGTAAGTCACCTTTTTTTATCGCATTTTCTTGCCTTTTACTTTCGTCATTTTAGACTACTACTCGCTGACAATCAGTAAACGAGGACACAATGAAACTAATCAAATCAGCATTAGCTATCGCGCTAGGTTTATCTACAAGCGCTGCCTTTGCTAATGACACACTAACACTAGAAGATTTAACAAAAATCCAATCAGTTGGCCAAACTGCAATTAGCCCAGATGGCGATGCAGTTGCATTTACACGCTCTGTGCCACGTGAAATTTATGTAGAAAAAGATGGTTTTAACTACAGCGAACTTTATCTTACTGACGCGAAAGGTAATGAGCGCCCTTTCATTACTGGTAAAGTAAATATCTCAAGTCTTGAGTATTCTGCTGACGGTAAGTTTGTTTACTTCTTAGCAAAATTTAAAGAAGACAAATTTAAAACCCTTTACCGTATACCGGTAAATGGTGGTCAGTGGCAAAAAGTAATTGCCTTAAAAGGCACGTCAATTTCGTCTTATGATCTAAGCCCAGATAACCAACACGTAGCGATTATTGCAAAGCCGGCTAAACCAAAAACAGACAAAGAATTAGCAAAATTAGGCTTTAAAGCAGAAACTTATGAGCTTGGTTTAACAACAGCAGAGTTAATGGTTGTTGATTTAGCTGTTAACGAAAAGCCAATCGCCCTTGAAGGGTTAGGAATTGACCAATACGTAAGCGATGTTAACTGGTCAAGTGATGCTAAAAAGCTACTAGTTAAAACACAGCCTTCAGCGCTTATCGACGATAAGTACATGAAATCAACATGGCATATCTTTGATCTTTCAAGCAAAAAAGTAGTTACGTCATTTGCAACTGAAGGAAAACTAGGTGCTGCAGAGTTTTCACCTAATGGTAAGTATGTTGCAATTCTTGGTGCACAAGACAAGCACGACCCAGCAACAGGCCGCTTATATTTGGCGGATGCAGAATCAGGTAAAATTGAAAACTGGTTACCTAATTTTGAAGGCCATATCAGCGATTTCGAATGGGCAAATAAATCAAATACTTTGCACTTCGTAGCGCAAATTGATACTGAGAGCTTTATCGCAACAATTAAACCGGGCTCAAGCAAATACAAAACTAAGCTTAAACGCGGTAAATTGATTGCTGGCCGTTTATCCATTTCAGATTCAGATAAGACAGTTGCGTTTGCTGGTCACTCACGTAAACACCCGACTGAAGCGTTTATGTTACGTGGTAAAAAAGATATTCGCGTATCAAATTCAAACGCCTGGTTAAGCGACAAGCGTCTAGCTAAACAAGAAACTATCTCGTTCAAAGCAGAAGATGGTACACGTTTAGATGGCGTACTTGTTTATCCGTTAGATTACCAAGAAGGTACTCGTTATCCGCTTATTATGTCGGTTCACGGTGGCCCTGAAAGTCACGACAAAGATGGATGGGTAACTAACTACTCGCGTCCTGGTCAAGTAGCTGCTGCACGTGGTTACGCAGTACTTTACCCTAACTACCGCGGTTCAACAGGCAAAGGCGTTGACTACTCTAAACTTGGTCAAAATGACTATGCAGGCGAAGAGTTCAACGATCTTGTTCGTTTTAAGCAACACCTTGTCGATAAAGGCTTAGTTGATACTAAACGAGTTGGTATTACAGGTGGTTCATACGGTGGTTATGCATCAGCATGGGCTGCTACAAAACTCACTGAACATTTTGCAACATCGGTAATGTTTGTTGGTGTAACTAACCAATTATCAAAGTTTGGTACTACCGACATTTCGAACGAAATGCACCTCGTACACGCGCGTTCTTACCCTTGGGACAAATGGCAATGGTATTTAGAGCGTTCGCCTATTTATTGGGCTGGTCAATCTAAAACACCATTACTGATCATGCACGGTAAAGACGATCCTCGTGTTCACCCAGCACAATCAATGGAACTTTACCGTTATATGAAAGTACAAGGTAAAGACGTACGCTTAATTTACTACCCAGGCGAAGGTCATGGTAACAAGCGTATGGCTGCTAAATATGATTACAGCCTACGTTTAATGCGTTGGATGGATAACTACTTGTTAAATGGTAAAACTGAAATGCCAGACTACAAGATTGACCACGCAGCAAATTTAAAAGCGAAAAAAGAAGAAAATAAATAATTATTTTCCTATTTGAATAAAGGCCCTATTTGGGTCTTTTTTTATGAGCAAAACACCGAAATAAATTAACGTAATCATTCAGCAATAACAAGTTATTGTATACACTTTAAAAAGATTGCATTTTCAATTCACCAGCAATAAAAGATAACTACAAAAATCACATTTTTAATTTTAATACCGATAATAATGAATTATTTATGTCAATTGAAGAATTCACCGTTGACAACAGTTAACAAAAATAATACAAATACGTTAATCAATTTTTAGAGCAAATTTAAATGACATTATTTCTTCTACTAACAGTCTTCGTCCTGGTCTTAATTAAGTCGCCAGCGGGGAGCTATTAGTTAATTTTGTCATACTGAATTTAATAAGCCCCCGCAACTAGCGGGGGTTTTTTTTATCTACTGCACAGAGGAATGAGGATGGACAGTAATAAAATGTCGGGTGCCGAGCTTGTTGTTAAAGCGTTAAAAGCACTTAAGGTTAAATATATTTTTGGGTATCCCGGTGGTAGCGTATTAGATATTTACGATGCCCTATTTGCCGAGAACGAACTTGATCATATTTTAGTTCGTCACGAGCAAGCTGCCACACATATGGCCGATGGTTTTGCGCGAGCAACAGGTGAAGTCGGCGTTGTACTCGCCACATCGGGACCTGGTGCAACTAATTGCGTTACTGGCATTGCAACTGCTTACATGGATTCAATTCCAATGGTGGTATTATCTGGCCAAGTACCAACCAATTTAATTGGTGATGACGCCTTTCAAGAAACCGATATAGTCGGTTGTTCACGTCCAATCGTAAAACATAGCTTTAACTGTCGTGATACAGAAAAGATCCCAGAAACCCTAGCAAAAGCGTTTTATCTTGCTGCGTCAGGTCGACCTGGTCCCGTTGTTGTGGAACTGCCAAAAGATATATTGAATCCGGCACTTGCATTTGATTACATGATGCCAGATGACATATCGATGCGTTCTTACAGCCCCAATACCAAAGGTCATCCAAAGCAAATCAAAAAAGCAGCATCAGCTATTTTAAATGCTAAACGCCTTGTTATTTACTCTGGTGGCGGCGTTGTATTATCTGACACATCCGAGCAATTAACAGAGCTAGTTGAAAGCTTGAATGCACCTTGTACTAACACCCTAATGGGATTAGGTGGTATTTCAGGCACGCATCCTAACTTTATAGGTATGCTTGGCATGCACGGTAATTTAGAAGCAAACAAAGCAATGGCAAATGCCGATGTTATTCTTGCTTTGGGTGTACGCTTTGATGATCGCGTGACAAATAATGTTAAAAAGTTTTGCCCCAACGCAACGATTGTTCAAGTTGATGTTGACCCGACTTCTATCTCTAAAACCATTCACTGTCATATACCGGTTGTTGGCGATCTTGCGACTGTATTTGCACAACTGCAAAGTGCAATTAATAAAAGCGACGTTCAAATTGACCGCGCTGCGCAAGAAGATTGGTGGCGAAAAATTAATAATTGGCGCGAACAGCGTTGCTTAAGTTTTGAAGCTGACTCTAAGAAAATTAAACCACAAGCAGCAATTAAAGCGCTCTACGAAGTAACCAAGGGTGACGCGTATATTAGTTCAGATGTGGGCCAGCACCAAATGTTCGCCGCGCAACACTATCCTTTTGCAAAACCACGCCAGTGGATTAACTCTGGTGGCCTAGGCACTATGGGCTTTGGTTTCCCTGCGGCCATGGGTGTAAAACTCGCTTTTCCTGAAAAAGAATCAGTGTGTGTTACTGGTGATGGGTCTATTCAAATGAATATTCAAGAATTATCAACCTGTATGCAATATGGCTTGCCCGTAAAAATTGTGTCTTTAAATAACCGTTCACTTGGCATGGTACGCCAATGGCAAGACATGATTTATTCAGGTCGTCATTCGTGTTCTTACATGGAATCCCTGCCTGATTTTGTAAAACTCGCAGAGAGCTATGGTCATATTGGTATACGCATTGACCACCCGAGCGAGCTTAATGAAAAGTTAAAAGAAGCATTTTCCCATAAAGACAAACTGGTATTTATCGACATCAACGTAGATGAAAATGAACACGTGTATCCAATGCAAATTCGTCATGGGTCAGTTGATGAGATGTGGCTGAAAAAAGGAGTAAAAGCATAATGCGTCATATTTTAAGCATTCTTTTAGAAAATGAACCAGGCGCCCTATCACGTATTGTCGGTTTGTTTTCGCAGCGCGCCTACAACATTGACAGCTTAACTGTGGGTCCAACTGATGATGATTCATTATCACGCATCACAATTACCACCACAGGTAATGACCGAATTCTTGAGCAAATCACTAAACAAGTTAATAAATTAGTTGATGTACATAAAGTGATAGACCTGAGTGATGCTAGTCATATTGAACGAGAGTTATTGTTAGTTAAAGTAATGGCTCATGAAGAGAAAACACGTGCGGCCGTAACCCGTGTGGTTGATATTTTCGGTGCCTCTATTTTAGATATGGGTAAAACAACCTACACACTGCAGTTAGTTGGCGCAGTTGATAAGCTCGCATCCTTTATTGATACCTTAAAGAATGAAACTGAGGTGATTGAAGTCGTGCGCTCTGGAGCCGTTGGTTTAAGTCGTGGCGACAAAGCGTTAAGACCAAAGTAGTCATAAAGCGTTTTTAGACAACTACACCTAATGCTAACGAGGTTGGATTAGCCAATGTAAATAACGATGTTGCAGGTTCAGCCTTATTAGCGTGTTTCTACCCTGCACCATTTTATCGAATAATTACCAAATGGGTTTAAGCCACAGAGTTGAATAACAAACAATAAAAAAGGAGCTAAATGCTCCTTTTTAAAGTTATTGGGATGATAACTTTTACAAATTAGTTAACGCTGTCTTTAAGACCTTTACCTGCTTTGAAAGTAGGGATGTTAGCTGCAGCGATTTGAATTTCTTCACCAGTTTGTGGGTTACGGCCAGTGCGCGCAGCACGTGCTTTAACAGAGAAAGTACCGAAACCAACTAGCGCTACAGAGTTACCGTCTTTTAATGATGTAGACACTGCACCAGTGAATGCGTCTAATGCGCGAGCTGCTGCTGCTTTAGAAATTTCTGCATCCGCAGCGATTTTTTCAACTAATTGTGCTTTGTTCATTATAGATTCCTATCTTTATTATTTTGCCTTTGCAGACCCTATAGTTATGCATTTTTTCTGGCTTGGCAATACGTATTTGTCATTTTTTAAACAAATTCACCAAAAAAATTGATTTTAAGTTAGTAATTTAATGATCTTGTTGCTTAAACAGCTTGTTGCTTAGACTTTACAAGCAATTGCGTGGCGATAAAACAAAGCCACAGGCTTACAACCGGTGAAAGTAAAAGGTTTAGAAGGTCTACATAGTTTGCTAAAAAGTAACTTAAATCCATTTTTATCATCCCAGATAGTGAGTATTTATTACTTAGTCGCAGCGAGATCAAAAAAGGTTGAAAAATTAATTATATTTTTAAAACGTAGAGATGACTCGAACAGATTTGAGCTCTTTATGCCGCGTTATAAAATAAAAAACCCGCTAGCCCAGCGGGTTTTTGCTTTTCATAAACTCATAAATACTCGGGATATAAACTTAAAATCATCTTTTAGGCTTTAAGTTAGAATCATCATGCCAAAATTAAACTGAACATTAAGTGAACCAAGTAAAACACGCTAGAATCCGTATTGCCTGAGTGTTAAATTGTAAAAAACAGACAAACGATATCGCAATGGATTTCAAACAGAAAATAAATGCAAAACGACCGTTCAATCAAACAAACAATACAAAAACCGCACTTGAGAGCGATCGTGGACGTATTATAAATAGCGCAGGACTACGACGATTACAGCAAAAAACACAAGTATTCCCTCTTGAACGCAATGCTGCGGTCCGTTCGCGTCTTACCCATTCTCTCGAAGTGCAACAAAATGGCCGGTTTATTGTACAGACCATATTTAATACACTGAGCGAAGCCCAGCTAACCCAATATGGGTTGAAGCCTCTTGAACGAGAGTTAGAAAGTTTAGTTGAAATGGCGTGCTTGATGCACGATATCGGTAATCCAGCGTTTGGTCATTTTGGTGAAGCCGCGATAAATGCTTGGTTTAGTAAATACTTAAAATCTCACCCGCTTTCGAAAGACACTTTTTCTAAAACTATTGGTGAAGATCACCCTCTTTCACCTACGCAAGCGATACTACACGAACTTTGTCATTACGAAGGTAATGCGCAAGCGATACGAAATGTTCACAGCTTATTTGCGCTAAACCTAACCTATTGTCAAACAGCGAGTATCTTAAAATATACTCGCTGTGGCACATTACCCAAACAGCAGGTGCCAGCAAACAAACAGTATTTAATGAAAAAGGTTGGCTATTACTTCAGTGAAAGTGAGTTTATTGAAACCTTATGTAATGAACTTGGCATGAAGTTAGGCCATCGCCATCCTGCCAGTTACATTATGGAAGCAGCTGACGATATTGCTTATTGTCTAGCCGACATAGAAGACGCTGTTGAAAAAGGCTTAATTACCATCCCTTTTTTAATTGACGTCTTAAACACTGAATACCGCCATGTACTATCACTGTTTAATATTGATGACGATGAGCTGGGCTCGTTTATGCAGCGTAAATGCGAACATGCTTACGATTACGCTAAAAAAGAAGCCTACAACATTGAGAATAATTTCTTCATACGCCTGCGAGTCAACTTACTTCACCCGTTAGTAAAACACAGTGCTATTCGTTTTTGCGATAATATTGAACAAATTTTCCATGGTAGCTTTGATGCCTCTCTACTTGAAGATAATAGCTATCAACATGCGATTACGAAAGCCCTTAAGTCAGTCGCGTTTAAATATGTGTTTTGTCATCACGAAGTGCAGCAGCTTGAATTACAAGGACACAAGATTATTACTACGTTGCTTAATGAATATGCGTGTTTGCTCGACTATTCCCGTAACGACTTTAATAAACTACTCGCTGGTGAATTTAATTTTTCGGTTGAATCGCGCTTACTAAACCGAATTTCATCGAAATATCTGTCCGTATATAAAAAATCGGTCGATGCATTGGATGCGTTGAAACAAAACGATCCAATCTACGAGTTTTATTATCGTGCGCGTTTAATACAAGATTTTATCGGCAATATGACTGACCAATTTGCCTATGATACGTACCGAAAACTTATGGTAATTGAGTAGATTTAAACTTAAATTGCGTCGCAAAAAGCGAAAACCTCATAAATCAGCCTTAGTATTCAATAAAAATCAATGAATTAACTAAGGCACGTTCATTGCTCAGATAAAGAAAACGATTATTTGAGTACCTGATATGGCGCAATTTAGTCTCAACGTAGCAAAATCTATTGGAAACGAAATTGGCGAATGGTTTCAAGCAAACATCGCCGACTTTAACACTAGTCTCGCTTCAACCTGTCATTCGACACATCTGTTCGACATTTATATTTGGGGTGATGTTGCTTATCGAAATCAAGACAGGCAAATAACCGCTGATCTACTGAATGGACTAAAAAAGTGTTATACCGGTCGCTCTTGGGTGCTCGTTAACAAAGAAACCCGTATTGTTTACGCAGCGAGTGATGAATTTGGTACTTTCCCGTTACTGGTGTATCAGCATCAACAACATACCATTATTGCAAGCTCGCGAACTGCATTAATCAATTGCTTAGAAGATCAGGTTGAATTTAATCAGACAGCCTTACGTAACCTGCTTGCACTGGGGCAGCTTTTTAACAACGATTGTATAATTAAGCACACCCAACATTTTACAGGTGAATCTCTGATTAAGGTTAACCTTAACAACCACACGCTTGAGAAACAAAAAATACAGGCGCAATATGCTAAATGTTTTAACAAAAACACCAAATATAGCCATGCAAAAGATGCGTTTATTGAAGCAGTAAGAAATTGCTTCAAAAACGATAGTAATCCATTAGTATCTTTGTCAGGCGGTCTGGATTCACGCGCTATATTATCTGCGTGTGAGGTTTTGAACTTGAAACCCGAAGGACTGTGTTATGGCGAAGTTAATAGTACGGATGTTCAGTATGCGATTAAGCTTGCTAATGCATGTAATTTGAAACTGTTCCATTCAAAAAATTCAACAACCCATTTTGATAGACAAACGATAAAAAGAATTACCAAGGCAAGCATTGGCGAAGTCCCGTTTCACCATGCGCATGCATTAATCGACAAGCAACTATTAGATCAAACCCAAGGTCGAACAATTATAACCGGTACTGGCGCAGAAACGTATCGTGCGTTTTATTACGACCGAGGCATGCCAGGTTTTCGTTTCTTCGGTCAGAACTCACTTAACAAATATACAGTGCCCCGCATCACGCGTTACATCAGTGAAGAATTAACAAAACAAACGTGGCCAATTGCTCAACTGCTTTTAAAAGACAGTGTCAGTATTGAAAAAACGGTTAATAATTTTATCAAAGAGCACATCTGCGAGTATGTCGATGCGGCGAAGCAAGCAGATCAGTTTTACTTGAAAGCCCGTTGCCAACGAATGGTTGTCGCTGGGCAGCAATTACTCGACAGTTACTATAATCGCACGCACCCATTTTTAAATGATGAGGTCGTGTGTACGATGTTGAATCTACCTGCCAAGTACAAATTACACAGTGCTTTTCATCGCAAACTAATATCTGATTTATCGCCGAAACTTGCTGCACTACCTTGGGACAAAACCAATAAACCGTTAAACCAGGGTTTAACACTTGGACAAAAATACCCAGGCTTAGTCAGCCGTCTAGGTTTGAACGGGCATTTTGGTAAGCAATCTAAACCTATGTATCAATATGATTATTCGGAAGTTAGTCAAAGCGTATTATTAGCAACCGTTGATTTACTTGGACTTGATGACAACGACAAGGCGGCGCTAATTTCACAAATAAGGCAATATAAGCTTGAGAACTATATAATTGGTTTTGGTCTAGTTTGGCTTAATTGCGTCGACAAAGCGCAAATATTGAAAGCAAGTTAGATGCTACACTTTTTCACAAATTGACAAGCTTATGACAAACCTTGGCCCGAGCTTACTGATATATTATCGCTCGACTGTTTACCACCCCGACCAAAGGTAAATAATTAAACCCTAAAGGCCCAGCTTATAAAGATTCCGAATTACTCAAAGATTGGGCCTTTTTTTGAGTTCCTCTTGTAAGAAACATTACTTCACATAGCTTTGGCGAAAAATGTTAGCGTTTAACGCATTAGCAGCGCTTTGAACTTTAACACTTAGTAAGTATGATGTGTTCTTTGCATCTCAACTAAACAAAAGCGCAATAAATGGCAAATCACTTAACATGTGTAACGCTCGGTTATCATAGTTAGGTAACTTATAAAATTGAAAAAAAACCCGGGATTGCGTAAGGTTAAACAAAACGCCTTTGCAATTTTCACAATGTGTAAGTGTTATTTCATCCAAGTTTTTATCAACAAGTGTATTTGAACATTGCGGGCAACCGTGTTTACTTGCCGTACCTATAGTTGTATTTAAATGTGTTGAAAAAGCACTAAAGGTAAATGTTCCCTTACCATCAAGTGCAGCATAGTACTTTTCAGGTAACCATGAGTAGCCGCATTTACAACCAAAGCCTATTTCCCCATAGCCTTTCCACACCTGAAAATCACATTCTTTACACACACAACGCATTTTTTACTCCTACTCTTTTGATTTAGAAGCGTATTAGAAGCACAATAAATCCGCTTAATTTATGTGTTAAAGGGTGAATTTCGGTGTTGATTGGCTAAGTAGGATGTACATGGGTGTTAAGGTAAGTCCGCTTATATAAACCAAAACCCTAAAGATAAATTTATGGGGTCTCAGCAATTTTTGCGCGTATTAAAAGGATTGAGAGTAGTGTTAGAAAAATAACTATTAACTTACTATCAAGCCCAAGTATCAATATGCTCCTCATCATCTTCACTTGTGTGGTTTTCTTTTGTCGCGTCTTCTTTTTGTTTTTTAAGTTCTGACAGAGTTGCCTCATTCTTTTTAAGGCGTACTTTTGTAGTCTTATTATCGCTCACGCCAACGACATATAAGGTAGATTTGTCCACTGGGTGCACAGTATTAATACGCGGCAAAAATGGGGTTAAGATATCCATAGTTTACTCCTCAAACTTACCTATATATCGGCGAGGTTACAGTTTGCTTTAATATTAACGGTTTAAGCAGTTTAAAGTGATACCATGAGGCTCCAAAAACATGGCTTCTTTCTCAAAATCCGCTTGTAATAAAGGTTGTTCTTGCCACCAATTTTGCTCAAATGTTACATCTATTGCGTGCTCTAAAAACCTGATCTGGTCAATTTTAACAAAATCACATTGACGCTTTTGCGTAAACAACAGTGCTAATCTAAAAATAGAAATCGCCTGCATAAGTTCTTTAAAATCTGTGTTTGATTCAAGCTGTTCAGATTCAAATTTTAATTTCTTTCGATGATTTCGTGCCAATAACGTTAACAGCTGCTGTTCTTCTTGGCTAAAACCAGGCAGTAAACTATTCGCGATTATGTAAGCAGAATGCTTACGAATATTAGAAGAACTTATGCTTAACCCTACTTCATGTATATCTGCAGCAAAAAAAACAATTTGCTGAAGTTGTGTGCTTACATTCCAGCCTTTGTTTGCATATTCAAACAGCCAAGTAAGCATGGTTTTAACACGAGTTGATTGATTTTTATCACAATCAAAACGCTGTGCGAAATTGTCAATACTTTGCTGCTTTAAGTTATGATTATCGCGGCTATCAATTAACTCGTGTAATACACCTTCGCGTAGCGAGAAATCACAATACGATAACGACTTTATATTGAGTAACTCAAAGCACGCAATTGCAATCGCGACAGCCGAACTAATGATCCCTTTACGCTCATCACTCAATCCTGGTAATTCGATATGTTCAATATCACCAAACGAAATCAATTTTTGTTTGATTACGTTTAAGTCAAACAAAGTGATTTGACCATGTTCTGAGTCATTAACGAGTGTGTGCTGCACAATGCTCAAAATTGCTTTAAAACTACCCGATGTGCCAATAGCGCACTGCCAATTTGTATTTTGATAGGCATTAAGAATAGGCTCAATTTCTTGGCTCGCTGCTACAATGGCACGGCTAAAACTATTTTGTGAAATCGTATTGTCTGCAAAGAACATTTGCTGAAATGTTACACATCCCATACTTCGGCTTGCAAGCTGATACGTATTTGCTCCTTTACCAACAATAAATTCGGTACTGCCACCACCAATATCAATTACCAATCTTGTATCGCTATCAGCACGATAATTAGCAACGCCTTGGTAAATTAAACGTGCTTCTTCCAATCCAGAAATTACATCAATATTAAACGGAATGATTTTTTTCGCACGTTGGATAAAGTGATATTTATTTTTTGCTTTTCGTACCGTGTACGTTGCAACGATTTTTACGTGATTAGCATTAAATCCTTGTAGCGTTGTTGCAAATTCTTTTAGTGCTGCTTCAGCACGAATTATCGCGTCATCGCTTAAATTGCCGGTTTCACCTAACCCTTCTGCTAAATGAACTTTTAGTTTTTCTTTGTGTAAGATTTCTAAACGGCCACTTATTTGCCTTGCAACAATCAACTGGAAACTATTCGAACCAATATCTAACGCAGCAATTGTTGCAGTGCTTTTCATTAAGAGTTTTCTCGCTTTTTCAGGTAATCATAAATTGCAATTTGAGAACGAAGTTTCATTTTATTGCCTCTACGAACGTAATGATTTCGTTGGCTAGAGTCAATTAACCGCGCTTTAGCACGGTCTTTAAATTGTAATTCAAGAATATCAATTATTATTTGTTTTAACGCATTATCGTAAATTGGCGTCGCTACTTCAATTCGATGGTCAAGGTTTCGCGTCATCCAATCTGCCGACGAAATATAGACCTTTTCATCACCAGAATTATGAAAAACCATGACTCGAGGGTGCTCTAAAAATCGGTCGATGATACTGATAATGCGAATGTTGTCTGAAATCCCTTTAATATTAGGAATTAAACTGCACATGCCGCGAACAATAATTCGAATTTGCACGCCAAATGTAGAAGCCTCGTAAAGCTTGTCGACCAAGCCAGTATCAACTAAGTTATTTACCTTGAGTGTAATTGCAGCGGGTTGCTTTAATTTTGCTTGGTGTATTTCGCTGTCGATCAATTGATAAATTTTTTCACGTGCATTTACCGGAGAGACCATTAAATGTTCGAAGTTAAACGACTTATAACTGTATTCAATAAAACGGAAAACATCGGTTGCTTCACGAGTTAGGTCAAAATGTTTAGTAAACAAGCTAAAGTCAGTGTAAATATTTGCTGTTTTTTCGTGAAAATTACCAGTACCAATGTGTGCATACTTTTCAATCACACCTTTTTCTTTACGGTACACCAAACATAATTTTGAATGTACTTTTAAACTTGGAATACCAAATATTACTTTAACGCCCGCTTCTTTTAGCAACCGAGACCATTCAATATTATTTTCTTCGTCAAAGCGCGCTTTTAGCTCCACCATCACAGTGACTTTTTTACCATTTCTCGCAGCATTTAGTAACGCACTGATCACCCGCGAATGTTTTGCAACTCGGTAAATGTTGATCTTAATTTGCGTCACTTTAGGGTCGTAACTTGCTTGCCTTAAAAATTCAGTGAGATGATTAAAGGTATGATAGGGATAATAAAGTAAGATATCACCAAGACTAATCGCCTTAAAAACATTGTCTTGCTGGCTAAATTCTTTGTTTTTTAATGCCGGTAATGGACGGTTTTCAAGGTATTTACGCCCAACATTTGGAAAACCGATAAAATCCTTAAAATTACGATATCGTGCCGAACCAATAGTCGAATCATATTGTTTAACACCCAACTTTTTACACAAAATTCGGAGCATTGCTTCGGGCATATCATCGTCATATACCAATCGCGTAGGTTCAGAGTTTAAACGTTGTTTTAGCCCTTTAGACATTTTATCAAGTAAACCTTCGTCTACTTCGTCGTCAAGGTTATACTCAGCATCGCGTGTTAGTTTAAACGCGTAGCCTGAGATGTCATCAAACTTATAAAGCCCAGTAAAAATATCGCGCAAAAAGTATTTTATTAAGTCATCTATTACAACAATGTGCTTGTCTTTTTTGTTACGTTTGCTAGGTAAAATAACAAAGCGATTAATTGTTTGTGGCACTTCAAGTGCTGCATATTGCTCTCGTTCACCATTAAGCGAAACCAATATATAAACACACGAATCATTTAGGTGGATTTTCTTCTCTGGGGCATCACTCACTTTAATCGGCGTCATATGGTCAAGCACGTTATTTATAAAATACTCGCTCAACCATGCGCGTGCAGCCTCATCTAGCTGTTCTGGCTTTGAGATGTAAATATTATAACGCGCTAAATCAATTAAAATTTGTTGGTAAATATCGTCAAACTTCTCGTTGAGCTTGAGTACTTTCTCTTGAATTTCAGCAAGTAACTGAATATGCGTGGAAGGAAGTTTTTTAACTTCATCGAGTAAAATTCTGCGTTTAACATCGGCAACACGCACTTTAAAAAATTCATCAAGATTATTAGAGAATATGCCTAAGAATCGAATGCGTTCAATAATAGGGTTAGTTTGATCTTTTGCCTCTTGTAACACGCGTTCGTTGAAAGACAACCAACTTAATTCTTTTTCAAAATATAACGGCGTAGCCGAGATATTAGATTCCATTTCCATGTAAAACTAATTTATGCAATTAACTTATAGACTAGTTTATGTATTTTTTATTGCACAATTATTACGTATTAACAGTAACTTAAAAATCGCGTCAAGCGGGTCCAATAGAATCAATTTATAATGGCATAGGTTTACATAAGACTTTTTTATCATTTGCACAGCGCGCGCACTTTTTACATACAAAGCGAGGTGTATTAACTAACGCCGCTAGCTTTTCTAGCTTTTGCTCAATTTCTTTGCGCTTCCATTCACACAAAGTTTTACTCACATCTAACCTCAATTAACTAATCTAACGCTGTTGTTGAAACGGCTATTTTATTACCAGACCAAACAAACTAAGTCCAAATTGCACTTTACGCTAAGCCCTAGTAATAAATTAAACACTATTTTATAAAACAAGCGTAATTTGACCTAATACTTTTATTTTTAATTAGGGAGTTTCTGTTGCATTTAAAATGCTCATATTACTTTAATTATCTTTCAACATTAATGTATTAGCTATTGAGTACATTAAAATTACAGTGCTGATAATTTTCCCCTTGATAAGCTGCTTTCTTAATCAAATCTGATACTAATTATTCGACTAATTTTGTCGTCAGGTTAAACGTAAACCGTCAAACAAGACAAAACACCCGATTGACCAACTTAATCTCTAAAACACCCTAAAAATTACAATTTAACTTGTATATACAGGCCTATACAAGCTAATTTTAAAGCGCCAACCAAAAAGGTTAAAGTATTGTTTTTATTAACATGTTATTTTTTGAAATATAGTATTCACAATTAAGATGCTATTTTTTATTGCAAAGCATTAAAATTCATGTTTTTCTATAAATACAAAAGCCAAACAGGCTTATTATTTAAAAGGTTTATATCATGCTAAATACACTGAACACTATTCATCACCATCATACAACGGAGTAGCTTTCAGGTATTTCGCTGGAGGGCTATTCCGAAAATATGTCCTCTGGTAATCAACAAGAATGAGCCCGAGGACAACCTCGGGCTTTTTTGTAGCCCAAATTAAATTTAACGCATTATTAGAATTAAATATTGGGAATGAGAAAATGAGTGATAACAACCGTCTACGCATTGCGATTCAAAAATCAGGGCGTTTATCAAAAGACTGCCAAGACCTACTTAAACAACTGGGTGTAAAACTAAACTTACGTGAACAACGCCTAATTGCACACGCTACAAACATGCCAATTGACGTATTGCGAGTACGTGATGACGATATCCCTGGATTAGTAATGGACGGCGTTTGTGACTTAGGTATCGTCGGCGAAAACGTTCTTGTTGAAAGCCAAGCAGAACGCGCTGCACAAAGCCTAAATGCCGAGGTGACTAAACTTGCAAAACTCGATTTTGGTTATTGCCGCCTCGCACTAGCTTGGCCACAAGAGTTAGGTCAGTTGCCGTTGAGTTGGTTTGAAGGCAAAAAGATTGCGACTACCTATCCTGAAATCTTAAAGCAATATCTTAAAAATCAAGGGATCAATGCATCGACTGTGCTACTTTCAGGATCAGTTGAAGTAGCGCCGCGTGCAGGCCTTGCCGATGCGATTTGTGATTTGGTTTCAACCGGTGCGACACTCGAAGCAAATGGTCTTTTGCAAGGGGAAACCATATTAGAATCAAATGCTTGCTTAATTCAAAATCCTTCAATGGAAAGCCAGCAAAAGCAAGCATTACTTGATACTTTGCTACCTCGTTTAAAAGCGGTTCGCCAAGCTAAAGAAAGTAAATATATTATGCTTCACGCACCTAAAGCGGGATTAGCCGAAATTTGCGAACTATTACCTGGCACGGGTAAACCAACCGTATTATCACTTGCTGGCACTGACGATTTAGTTGCATTGCACATGGTTTCTAGCGAAACGCTTTTCTGGGAAACCATGGAAGCGTTAAAAGAAAAAGGTGCAAGCTCGATTCTTGTGATGCCAATCGAAAAGATGATGGAGTAAACCGTGAACGTTTGGTCACAACTTTCCGCTGCACAACAAGACGCTTTATTGGCGCGCCCTGCTCAACAAGATCAGAGCGCCCTGCAAGCGCGTGTTCAAACCATTATCGAAACCGTCAGAGAAAAAGGCGATAAAGCGCTACTGGATTTTAATCAGCAGTTCGATAATAACCAAAGTGAACAGCTTATTGTGCCACAAAGCGAAATTGATAATTCACAATCGCTACTAAGTGCTGAGTTAAAAACGGCTATTGATATTGCGTTTAACAACATTACTAAATTTCACCAAGCACAATTACCCGTTACGAAAAGCATTGAAACCCAACCCGGTGTGTGTTGCGAGCTGCGTTATCAGCCAATTCAATCCGTTGGGATTTATGTACCGGGTGGTACTGCTCCCCTGCCTTCGTCAGTATTAATGCAAGGTGCCCTTGCAAAATTAAGTGGCGCTCAAACGATTTTGTTAGCAACACCGGTTAAAGGCGATATGGCGATTAATCCTGCCATTTTGTATGCCGCAAAACTGTGTGGGGTGACAACGCTTATTAAATCAGGGGGTGCGGGTGTTATCGCAGCAATGGCGTTCGGAACAGGATCCGTGCCCAAAGTAAATAAAATATTTGGCCCGGGTAACAGCTATGTGACTATGGCGAAACAGTTAGTTGCTCAGCAAGCACAAGGCGTTGCAATTGATATGCCGGCAGGCCCATCGGAAGTGCTTGTGATCGCTGATAAAGGCGCAAACCCCGCCTTTGTTGCTGCAGATTTACTATCACAGGCCGAACACGGTGAAGATTCTCAAGTGGTTTTAGTATCAAACTGCGAAACGTTAATCAACGAAACCAAACGTGAGATTGATGCGCAATTAAGTACGCTTTCGCGTAAGGCGATAGCTCAAAAAGCATTGTTAAACTCGCCGTTCATCTTGGTTGATAGCATTGAACGAGCAATTGAAGTATCGAATCAATATGGACCTGAACACTTAATCGTACAAACTCGCAATGCTGCAGATATTGTAGATAAATTCTATAACGTTGGTTCATTGTTTGTTGGCGATTATACGCCAGAATCAGCTGGCGACTATGCGTCTGGTACAAATCACGTGTTACCAACGTACGGTTATAGCCAAGTTTATTCGGCGCTCAACTTAATGGATTTCTTTAGAACCTATACAGTGCAAACCATTTCAAAGTCTGGATTAGCACAACTTGCAAACAGTATCTTGCCGCTAGCTGAAGCTGAAGGATTAGATGCACACGCAAATGCGGTGTCAATCAGGTTACAGGAGGCCAAATTATGAGCCGTGAATTTGCCCCCGAATATATTCGATCACTAAAAGCGTATAGCTCAGCAAAAAGCGAAAAGCTAACGGGTTCAACCTGGTTAAATGCCAATGAAAGCCCTTATGCAAAAGAGTATGCACTAAATTTAGATAACTTAAATCGTTACCCAGACCCGCAACCTGAAAACGTCATCAACGCATACGCGCGCTATAGCAATCTTTCGTACGAAAACATTTTGATGACACGAGGCGCAGATGAAGGCATTGAGTTATTGGTGCGTACATTTTGTCAAAATGGTAAAGACAGCATCGCACAATTTTTACCGACTTACGGCATGTATAAGGTAACCGCAGAAAGTGCCAATGTTGAGTTAGTAGATTTAAACCAAGCGCTTTTAATAAATGCATCACAGTCTCAACTTTTAGATAGTGTTGGTAACGCCAAGTTGGTATTTGTCTGTAATCCAAATAACCCAACAGGCGACGTGCTTCCACTGTCTCGAATCGAAGAGATTGTAAAAGCGTGTGAAGGTAAAGCTATTGTCGTCGTTGATGAAGCGTATATTGAATTTTGTGAAGAATTTACAGCTGCTGGGTTAATCGAAAAGTATCAAAACCTGGTGGTTTTAAGAACCTTATCAAAGGCATTTGCATTAGCAGGTTTACGCACCGGATTTGTGTTAAGCAATCCAGAGCTAATTAATACCATGCGCAAAGTACTAGCGCCGTACCCTGTCTCAAGTGTGGTTGCCGCAATTGCAGAACAAGCGCTTACAAGCTGCAACATCAGTAGCGTTAGACGCCAAGTGTCTATTATAAACAACAATCGTGCAACACTTATTAATCAGTTATCTGCGTGTAAACACGTGCGTAAGGTACTTCCGAGTTTTGCAAACTTTGTCACAATCCAGCTGAGCGATAAAGCACACATCGCAACGGCAATGGAAAGTGGCTTAATTATGCGCCCTTTTACACTTTATGGCGAAGATAACTGGCTACGCATCAGTATTGGATCAGAACAAGAGCTTAACGTTGTGTTCAACTGGCTAGTAGAAATAAACGGATAATAATTATGGCAGTTCCTTACTTATTTATAGATAGAGACGGTACTTTAGTAGAAGAGCCAGCTATCGATAAACAACTTGATACACTTGAAAAGTTAGTTTTTGAGCCAGGCGTTATACCTGCGCTACTACAACTGCAAGCTGCGGGTTATAAACTGGTTATGGTATCTAACCAAGATGGCTTAGGTACCGATAGTTTCCCACAAGCCGACTTTGACGCACCGCACGATAAAATGATGCAGGTTTTTAGCGCATCAAACATCACTTTTGATGAGGTATTAATTTGCCCCCACTTTGACGATGAAAATTGCACCTGTAGAAAGCCAAAAACCGGATTACTAAAAAATCTGATGCAATCGGGTGTTGTCGATTTAGCTAATTCCTATGTTATTGGCGATCGCCAAACCGACATTCAACTTGCTGAAAACCTGTGTTGTGAAGGTATTTTGTATACAGGCAACTGGCCTGAGATTGTAACTAAACTCACCACGCGTAATCGTATAGGTGAAGTTAATCGCGACACGAGCGAAACCCAAATTTCAGTTAGTGTAAACCTTGATTCGGGCAAACAAGGGGAAGTACAAACAGGGCTGGGCTTTTTTGACCATATGCTCGATCAGATTCGTACCCACAGCAATATCGGCCTTAACATAAACGCGTCTGGTGATTTACACATTGATGAACATCACCTTGTTGAAGACGTTGGTATTGCACTTGGTCAGGCACTTAAACAAGCACTGAGTACCAAAACACAAATTGGCCGCTATGGGTTTTCGTTGCCAATGGATGAGTGTAAAGCAGACGCGCAGATTGATTTATCGGGTCGTGCATCGTTCGTACTAAATGCCAATTTCTCACGTGAAAAAGTGGGCGATATGGATGTACAAATGGTCGAGCACTTTTTCAAAAGCCTTACTGATAATGCGGCAATTAGCTTAATCTTAAGTGTGTCAAAGGGTAATTGTCATCACCAAGTTGAGGGCTTATTTAAAGCGTTTTCACGTGCACTGCGTATGGCTATTGCAAAAGATGTTACACAAACCACTGCCAGTTCTAAAGGATGTTTATGATAGCCATAATTAATACCGGTTGTGCAAACATTAATTCGGTTCGATTTGCGTTTGAGCGTTTAGGCGCTCAGGTTGAAATTATCACAGAACCCGAAAAACTGAACGATTTTCCTCGTGCAGTGCTGCCCGGTGTAGGTCATGCGTCTGTTGCGATGAAACGCTTAATTGATAACAACTGGCAAGATGCTATAAGCAATTACAAAAAGCCTTTATTAGGTATTTGTTTGGGTATGCAGTTAATGTGTGATGAGACTGAAGAAGGTGATGTGAAGACCCTTGGGCTCATTCCTGGAAAATTAAGTGCGCTCAAAAGTAAGAGCCTAACCTTACCGCATATGGGCTGGAATAATTTAGATTTAAAATCAGACCACCCTATTTTAGCGGGTATCAATGCCAACGACCAAGTGTATTACGTGCACAGTTTTGCGCATGTACCAAATCAATACACAGTGGCATCAAGCAATTATAGTACTGAATTTTCGGCTATTATTGCCAAAGATAATTTCATTGGCATGCAATTTCACCCAGAAAAATCAGCCCGCGTTGGTGAACGTTTACTGAAAAACTTTTTAGCGTTATAGGAACAATCATGATTATTCCCGCATTAGATATTTTACAAAATCGCATTGTTAGACTATACCAAGGCAAGTACGACACGGCACAATTTTATGATTTTGACTTTAAACAACGGTTAACAGAATACGCAAATTCAGGCGCTGAACGAATTCACATTGTTGATCTTGAAGGCGCCCGTGATCCGGACAAAAAGCAATGGCAGTTCATTCAAGAAGCATCAAACGAGCTCAAACTACCCTTTCAAATCGGCGGCGGCATTCGAAGCGAGTCAGACATATCCACTTGGCTGAACGCAGGCGTACATCAAGTGGTGATTGGCTCCAAAGCAGTGACGAACAAGAGCCAAGTAAAGAATTGGATAAATACATTCGGCGCAGCTAAATTCGTAATCGCGCTTGATGTTAACAAAGACGGCAACACGTGGCGCCCTGCTACCCACGGTTGGCTTGAAAAATCACCTTACGACCTGTTTGAGTTTATAGAATTCTATAAAGAATTGGGCGTAAAAGACTTTTTGTGCACAGACATTAGCAAAGACGGCACGATGACCGGCCCTTCATTTAAGCTATACCAAGACATTCTTACACAGTTTGACGATATTCGCGTGCAAGCATCAGGTGGTGTTAGTTCTCTTGAGGATATTAAGCAGTTAAAAGCCCTCGGTGTCGGTGGTGTGATTTTAGGAAAATCATTACTCGATAATGCGTTTAGCGCAAAGGAGGCTGTAACGTGTTATCAAAACGCATAATTCCTTGTTTAGACGTTAAAAATAATCAAGTCGTAAAAGGCGTTAAATTCAAAGAGCACGAAATCGTCGGCGATATTTTGCAACTTGCCGAGGCGTACTCGCAAGCAGGTGCCGATGAGCTCGTTTTCTATGAAATTACAGCGAGCGTTGAAAAGCGTTTACTTGATGTAA
This sequence comes from Pseudoalteromonas sp. P1-9, assembly GCF_001399975.1. Lineage (GTDB taxonomy): Bacteria > Pseudomonadota > Gammaproteobacteria > Enterobacterales > Alteromonadaceae > Pseudoalteromonas. Next base: position 184,833 of record NZ_LKBD01000005.1, on the reverse strand, counting down.
CTTGGGTGGAGCAAATTGCCCGTTATATCAATATCCCTTTTTGCGTTGCGGGCGGGATTAAATCGGTCGCTGATGCTGCAAAAGTACTCGAAATGGGCGCGGATAAGATCAGCATTAATAGCCCTGCAATAGCAAGGCCCGAGCTTATTAAAGAGTTACATGATGAGTTTGGTAAACAGTGTGTTGTGGTTGGTATCGACAGTTTTTATGATAAAACCACAGGCGAATACCTAGTATATCAACTAACGGGCGATCCTAGCGCATCAAGCCAAACACGCTATAAGACCCAAGAATGGGTTAAACAAGTGCAAGACTTAGGCGCGGGCGAAATTGTGCTCAACTGCATGAACCAAGACGGCGTAAGAAAGGGTTATGACAATCAGCAATTAAGTGAAATACGTGCGATTTGTGATGTCCCTTTAATTTCCTCTGGCGGCGCGGGTAAAATTCAAGATTTTGCCGATGTATTTTTACAAAGTAATGTCGATGGCGCACTGGCGGCATCGGTTTTTCACAAAGGCTTAATTGATATAACCGAGCTAAAACAAAACCTGAATCAACAGACAATTCCGGTGCGACTATGAAATTAGATTTAAGCAATATTTCAGCTCTCGATTTTGAAAAAAGTGAGCTTATTCCCGCGATTGTACAGGATGTGCAATCAGGGCAAATTTTAATGCAGGGTTTTTGTAATCTAGCTGCAGTTCAAACGACTTTAGAAATTGGCAAAGTAACGTTTTATAGCCGTTCAAAACAGCGTTTATGGACAAAAGGTGAAAGCTCTGAAAACTATCTGGAATTGGTATCAATTCATACTGATTGTGATCAAGATTCATTATTAATACTGGCAAAACCAAAAGGTCCAACTTGTCATTTAGGTACACAAAGTTGTTTTGGCGATGCAAGTACCGATTTAAGCTTTTTAGGTACGCTCAATAGTGTTATTGCAAAGCGAAAAAATGACGACCCAAGCGAGAGTTACACCGCAAGTTTATTTGCAAAAGAGTTGAGCCGAAGTTGCCAAAAGGTTGGCGAAGAAGGAGTTGAAGTCGCCTTAGCAGCAATGAAAAATGACAACGAAGAGTTACTCAATGAATCGGCAGATTTACTGTATCACTTGTTAGTTCTATTACAGCGACAAAAGCTAGATATTAGCCAAGTTATTAATGTGTTAAAAAATAGACATAAATAAGTTCTACTCATTAACCAAGGTTGCAATAGCAACCTTGGGCATCCGTTAAATAGTGGCGCCTAATGCGTTATTCTCGGTATTGTCAATGATGTACTGCTCGACAAGTCCTTCGCCTTCGCTACAAAACATTCCTGTTGCATAAGGACCAAGATAGGTTAACTTACCATTATGGTTAATTACTGCGACCGCTGGTACCGAAGGTATATTAAAACGAGTATCACTATTAAGCGTGATGACATGATTTTTATAGCCTTGTTCCGATGCTCGTTTTTTCACAGACGTAACATGGCTTTCTGCAACATACTCACAAAAACAATTATCCATTGTAAAATGCACTACCGTCCCACTGCTAGTACCTACGGTTTCTTCAATAAGCGATGTAAAGCGATGGTCAAATTCGGTGTCCATCGCGTTACTTAAAAGCAAGCCGTTTAGATCAAATTGCTTTGCTTTTAATGTCGACAAGTACAACACACTGCTGGTTAAAATAATTGACCATATTACTAACAAAACCCAGTGTAATTTAGAGCTCAAAGCGTGATAACTCGCGGTTTAAGTTTTCAATATCGTGTTTCATCTCTTTAAAACGTTGGCCAGACTCAGTAGTATTGTGTTTCAACTGCTCAGAATTATGTGATAAGCGCTGTGTCGACTCAGAAATGCTCGCAGAGACCGTTGCTTGTTCATTTGCAGCACTCGCGACAGAAGCCATGTTATTAACCATACTTTCAATATTTTCAACTACGCCCATCATCATATTTGATGCGTCTTTTGCTTGTTCAACCGTATCTTCTGCTTGAACTAAGCACTTGTCCATTTGTTCAACCGAAGACGATGCCTCATTAATTAACGCTGCGGTAATTTCACTTATCTGCTCTGCGTTTTGACGCGTTTTCATAGCAAGTTGTCTTACTTCATCTGCAACAACGGCAAATCCACGGCCATGCTCTCCAGCCCTAGCTGATTCAATTGCTGCATTTAGGGCTAATAAATTGGTCTGATCTGAAATAGATTTAATTGCATTCATCACTTCTTCAATTTGATTACACTTTAACGCCAGCTCACCAATTGTTTGAGATGTTGCCGACAAATCGCCCTTAAGCCCCTCAATATTTTGTGCAGAGCTATCAATGATTTGCTTTGTTTTATCAGTACGGGTAAATGCATCGCTTGCACTTTCATTCGCTTCACTGGCCTGGCTTGCAACATTAGCATTTGCGACTGTCATTTCTTCGGTTGCAGTAGCTATTAAGTTAATTTGACTGACGTTTTCATCAGTCGCACGGTCGACATCATTGCTTAAATCCAACACAGCTTCAGAACGTTGCAAAACACTTTCACTCACCGTTTTAGTTTGTTTGATAAAGCCGCTTAGTGAGGTCATTAACTTATGATAATCAGAACCATCTGATTGCTTGTTGGTAAATGCAGTTAAGTCAAATTTATCCTCGTTACTCAATACGTCATGAATAGATTCTGATAATTTATAAGCACTTACGGCCTCTCTATGCGTTAATTTAGCAACATACATCAATATGCCGCCTTCGGTTACCGCAAAAAGCGCATGAATGATTAAAACGTAAAACGCTAAATGGCCTTGTTCAAATATGTAAATAGAGGCGCCTTGCGACTGCACAATAAAAAACAGAATATGATGAACGGCTATAAATAATACGCTCGACAAAATTACCTGCCAATCGCGATAGAAACTTAAAAATGCCAGCATTACAAATATTTCAAAGTGTAATTCCGTTAGCCCCATTGTCTGCTGAATATGAAGCGCAGCAAATAACTGAACCGCAACACCAACGGCATGACGAGTAACTGATGCAAACGGTGCGGTAGTAATTAAAAATAAGGGTAAGGCCAGAATTAGCAGGCCAATTGCGATACCTTCAAACCAAGTATCGGTAAAAAAAGCGATAATTAACGTAATAACAAACTGACCAATTAATACCGCAGAGAAGATCCGGTTTGCTTTTTCAATCCAAGGATAATTCATTTAAACTTCCAAATAGTGCTCATACATAAACGGTAATACAACATCAGTTGTACGGTTTGTAATGCCTGTTGGCTCATTTTCCTATGTCACAATTTTAAATCTAAATTAAAAATTAGTATTTGATTTGGCTTTTGTTTATTGCAAATTTAACAATTAATTTTAAGCTTGATTAAATGCTACGCAATACACATTTTGAAAATTGATAAATCACAATATTGCATACGTTAAGCATAGATTTTCTTTTTAAGTCTCGCTATGCTGATGGCAAATTATTAGGGATAGCATTATGTTTCGTAAAATTTCTGCTGCATCACTGTTTTTGGCTTTAGTAGGCTGTGGTTCAACACTCACACCAACACAAACAGCCTACGTTGATAACTTAACGCCATGTGAAAAAATTCAAGGTTTAGTTGATGGTTTTGAAAATCAATTCGAGCCGCTAAAAGCGACACGTGTTCAAACTAAGTTTGGCGATGTGTGGACACCAAAGTACCATTTGCTCGGCAATAGTTGTCAAATTCTCGGTATGAATAACGAAAGAGTGTCTTACAAGTGCGCAAAGCAATACGATAACGAATCACAGAGCCGTGAAGCGTTTGACTTAGCCGTAAATCAAGTAGCGCAATGTTTGGGCAGTCAATGGCAAGCAAATAACACTGCACAAAATCAAAGCCAACGAACTACATTTAAAAACGCAAAGCACGATGCCGTAATTAGCATTCAAAGCGGACAAACAAACGCTAAGTATAATAAAACGTGGCAAACATCCTTTGAAGTTGGCGGTTTAATCAAAAAATAAGTGCATATATTCATTATATAATGCCAATAAAAAAGGCTCACAGTTGTGAGCCTTTTTTATATTTTTACTTAGCTAACCTAATAGGCTAAGTTACTAAGCTAGATTACTTAGTTAAGTCATCAAAAAACTTCTTAACACCATCAAAGAATCCTTGCTCTTTTGGACGATGGCGCGAGCTATCACCGCCCATGCTATCATCTAATTCACGTAATAACTCTTTTTGACGCTCGTTTAGGTTAACCGGTGTCTCAATAATTACTTTACAGATTAAATCACCAACCACACCGCCGCGAACAGACTTAACGCCTTTACCACGCATACGGAACATTTTATCCGTCTGACATTCTGAAGGAATTTTCAGTTTTGCACGACCGTCTAGCGTTGGTACTTCAATTTCGCCACCAAGTGCTGCTGTAGTAAAGCTAAGTGGTACTTCACAATATAGATTGCTGCCGTCACGCACAAAAATTGGGTGTTCACGAACAGAAACCTGCACGTATAAATCACCTGCTGGTGCACCGTGTTGCCCAGCTTCACCTTCGCCAGCTAGACGAATACGGTCGCCAGTATCAACACCTGCCGGAATTTTCACAGACAAGGTCTTGGTTTTTTCTACGCGGCCCTGACCATGACACTTATTACATGGATCTGAGATAATTTGACCGCTACCATTACATGTAGGACATGTTTGCTGAACGGCAAAGAAGCCTTGGCGCATTTGTACTTGGCCATGACCATGACAGGTACCACATGTTTGTGGCTTAGAGCCTTTCTTCGCGCCAGAGCCATCACACGGTTCACATGAAACCCAAGTTGGCACTTTAATTTCAACGTCTTTACCGCGAACAGCCTCTTCTAGACTTAAATCTAGATTATAGCGTAAGTCAGCACCACGTTGTTGGCGAGATTGACGTCGACCACCGCCGCCGCCACCAAAAATATCGCCGAATACATCACCAAAGATATCGCCAAAATCTGCACCGCCGCCAAAGCCACCGTGACCGCCGCCACCGCCTTGTTCAAAGGCTGCGTGACCAAATTGATCGTATGTTTGACGTTTTTGACTGTCGCCAAGTATTTCGTATGCTTCTTTTACTTCTTTAAACTTAGCTTCTAAGTCTTTGTCGCCTGCGGTACGATCTGGGTGATACTTCATAGCAAGGCGTTTGTATGCCTTTTTAATATCACGATCGCTAGCGTCTTTTGCAACGCCTAGTACTTCATAATAATCGCGTTTTGACATAATTACTGCTTTCCCCGTTAGTTGGCTAACTGCATTTGCATTGCCCCAGCGGGGTCTTTAGCCTCAAAATTCATAAAACCTTTAGATACACTAAGGGCGCGTCTGAGTCGAAACCCGCGCGCCCTCTTTAAAGTAAATTACTTTTTATCGTCTTTTACTTCTTCAAACTCAGCGTCAACAACGTCGTCGTCTTGCTGTGCTTGTTGCTGTTGGCCCGCGTCGCCGCCAGCTTGTTGCGCTTGTGCATTTGCTTGCGCAATTTCCATTAGTTTTTGCGATTTTTCGATAAGCGCTTGCGTTTTCGCTTCGATTTCAGCTTTGTCATCGCCTTTCACTGCTGTTTCTAGCTCTGAAAGTGCTGCTTCAATCGCTGCTTTATCGTCAGCTGGTAATGCGTCACCTGCTTCTTCGATTTGCTTGCGTGTACCGTGAACCATTGCGTCACCTTGGTTACGCGCTTGTACTAGTTCTTCAAACTTCTTATCTTCTTCTGCGTTTGCTTCCGCGTCACGTACCATTGCATCGATTTCATCGTCGCTTAGACCTGAAGATGCTTGGATTGTGATCTTCTGCTCTTTACCCGTGTCTTTATCTTTCGCAGATACATGTAAGATACCATCAGCATCAACGTCAAACGTTACTTCAATTTGTGGTGCGCCACGCTGTGCAGGGCGAATACCTTCTAGGTTGAATTGACCTAGTGATTTGTTCGCGCTTGATTGCTTACGCTCACCTTGAAGTACGTGAATTGTTACCGCGCTTTGGTTGTCTTCAGCAGTTGAGAACACTTGTGATTTCTTAGTTGGAATCGTTGTGTTCTTTTCGATTAATGCAGTCATTACCTGACCCATTGTCTCGATACCTAGCGAAAGAGGAATAACGTCTAGCAATAGTACGTCTTTAACGTCACCCGCTAAAACACCACCTTGAACCGCAGCACCCATAGCTACTGCTTCATCAGGGTTTACATCTTTACGTGGCTCTTTACCGAAGAAATCAGTAACCGCTTTTTGTACTAGTGGCATACGTGTTTGACCACCCACTAGAATTACATCGTTAACATCGCTAACTGAAAGATCTGCGTCAGCTAGTGCCTTTTTAAGCGGCTCTAGTGATTGTGTTACTAGATCTTCAACAAGCGATTCTAACTTAGCACGCGTTAGTTTAACGTTCATATGCTTAGGACCTGACGCATCAGCAGTTACATACGGAAGGTTAACTTCTGTTTGTTGCGCGCTTGATAGTTCGATCTTCGCTTTTTCCGCAGCTTCTTTAACACGCTGCATCGCAAGTGGATCAGTCTTTAAGTTGATGCCTTGGTCTTTCTTAAATTCTTCAACTAGGTAGTTGATAACGCGGTTATCGAAATCTTCACCACCTAAGTGCGTATCACCATTTGTTGCTAGTACTTCAAACGTGTGCTCGCCTTCTACTTCATCAATTTCGATGATAGAAATATCGAATGTACCACCACCTAAATCGTAAACAGCAACGACGTTATCGCCTTGCTTCTTATCCATGCCGTATGCAAGTGCAGCAGCAGTTGGTTCGTTGATAATACGTTTAACATCAAGGCCCGCGATACGACCCGCGTCTTTTGTCGCTTGACGCTGTGCATCATTAAAGTATGCCGGTACTGTGATTACTGCGCCAGTTACCGCTTCACCTAAGAAATCTTCTGCTGTTTTCTTCATTTTCTTAAGAACTTCAGCTGAGATTTGTGGTGCAGCGCGTTTTTCGCCTTTTGCTTCTACCCATGCATCGCCATTGTCTGCTTTAACAATTTTGAATGGCATGATGTCGATATCACGTTGTACTTCTTCGTCTTCAAAACGACGACCAATTAAACGCTTAATTGCGAATAATGTATTTGTTGGGTTTGTTACCGCTTGACGCTTTGCAGGCTGACCTACAAGCGTTTCACCTTCATCTGTATATGCGATAATTGATGGGGTTGTACGTTCACCCTCTGCATTTTCAATTACGCGTGGCTTATCGCCGTCTAATACTGCAACACATGAGTTTGTTGTGCCTAAGTCGATACCAATAATCTTACCCATGGAACCTCTCCTACTTCTTTAATTCTGTATCAAAAAATGATTAATTCGTTTAGATGGTTACTTAATAGGGGTGAGGTAATGACAATTCAACTGTAAAACGTAAATTTTTTTAAAATTTTGAAATTTTTTTTGCAATGATGGATTTTAATACAATAAGTGGTCATACCACTGTATTTTTGATATAAACAAGCGAGTTACAATAACAAATGAAATCCTTATGCATTTTGATCAATTATTAGACCAAGTTAATTTACGTCTTACCCAGTTAACTTTTCCAGCAAACTGGTGCCAAGGCCGCACAGCCTTCGGTGGTATTTCAGCTGCAATGCTTTATACAGCAATGCGTACATTAATTAATGAAGAACGTACGTTACTGTCTCTCAGCACTAATTTTGTTGGCCCGCTAATAGCCGATGCGCCATTTAATATTGAACTGTCGTTATTACGTGAAGGTAAAAATGCCTCACAAATTGAAGCGCGAATTATTCAAGACGACAAAGTAGCGGTGATTGCGCTAGGATGCTTTGCAATAAAACGTGATTCAAATGTGATTGTTGAAAATAAAGCGACATGCCCGTTAGCACCGGTTAATGAACAAAACCTTATTCCTTATATAGAAGGCATAACTCCCCAATTTTTCCAACATATGAGTTTTAATATTCAAAAAGGTGCTATGCCGTTTTCAAATGCATCAAATGGCGAACTTGCCGGGTGGATGCGTTTAAAAGAAACACCGAAGGACTTAACTGTTGCACATATATTGGCGCTGACGGATGCGTGGCCGCCTGCACAATTACAAATGTATGCAAACGTTGCCCCTGCCAGTTCAATGTCTTGGTATATTGAGTTTTTACCTCACCAGCCATTAACAGCTGACGCTTGGCTTGGTTTTGATGCGTTTACCCATCATAGTCGCGATGGGTATGCCTGTGAAGAAGCAAATATTTATAATCAGGCGGGTGAATTGTTAGCTATGAGTCGTCAAACCGTCGCCCTGTTTGATTAAGCTGACAACCATTAATTAAGCGCTCATTTTATGAGCGCTTAATTATCACCAGTGCTCACCTAATGTAACGCAAATAATCTAATTTGCATTGCTCAGCAAATAAAACACAATAAACACATTTAAAACTAATTTACAGCTTCAAACCCTGTTTTTATTTTAGCTATCGTATCGTCGCTAATTTTAGTATTACATGCGAAGTATAAACTCGTTGCTTCTTGTTTAAATTTGAACACCTTGCTTAATTCAGGAGTAGTTTTGTCAATTTCGCGCTGCGTTTTGTATTGCATTTCGTTCAATACAATAAGATCAAGTACGTGCTTACGCTGCTTCATAATGTGAAACAATCTATCGACATTCTCAATCACTAATAATTGCGCACCTAATTTAAACCCATGTTGTGTTAAATAATGGTGGCTAAAATTGTTCTCTATTACCGCGGTTTTATATTCTTTTGCGGCCAGGATTGACTCGAATTTAATTTGCTTTTCAGGTAATGCATAAAAATACGCCGTAAAGTAGCTTAATTTAGCAACCCACTTAAAATGAGGCTCACGCATTGGTAAACGAGCAAGCGAAAAGATACACGCATTTGGGTCGCGTAGCACCCCGTTATAAGCGAGTGACCAGCCAAGTACATTTAGCTCATAATCAATATTTGCAGCACTTAACGCACGGTGCACCTTATCAAAGTTGGGCCCAACAAATTTACCGTGCTCATTGTAATATTGAAAGCCACTTAAATTTTCAGTGAATACCGTCAGTTTACCGAACGCACTAATAGGCATTAAGCATAACAAAACATACAGTGCGGCTAATCGGTTTACCATCTTTACCTTTTTGATAAATCACGGGGTTTCATACTGTTAAGTGTAAACCCTGTTATTGACTTTAGAAACTATAAGAGCAAAAAAGGTGCCATTTGGCACCTTTTTTAATTTACTTACTGTTCATCGCATCGATTAACAAGGCTGAAATTTTTGCTCCCTCTCGCAATGTACTTTCAGAGGCTTGTTTACCACTGTGTGATGCATCGGTAAACGGTGCAATTTCCATCATATCTGCGCCCGTAATTGGGAACTCTTTAGCAAGTGCATTTAAAATTAGCATTGCTTCATCTGGCGTCATACCATCGTATTCAGGTGTTCCCGTTGCCGCTGCAAATGTTGCATCAAGGGCATCAATATCAAAACTAACGTAAAGCTCGTCGACATTATCTGCTTTTAACTGTGCAGTTACTTGGTCAACGATTGCTTGTGCACCCTGTTCTCTAATCTCGTGCGCCCAATGTTGTTTAACACCAAATGTAGATTCCCAATGTGTTTTATCTTTACCACTTGAGCGAATACCAAACTGAATTAAATGATGTGGCGCCGGTAAAAACTCGAGAATGTGTGTACACCAAGAGCCAAAACATAAATCAATGCCTAAACGCTCAACAAGTAGGTCGGTGTGTGCATCAAAGTGAATAATTGCAGTGCGTTTACCCTGTGCACGTTTTGCCTTTAAGTACGACTTAGTTAATGGGTAACTAATTGAGTGGTCGCCACCAATACCAAAAATCCCTTTATCTGGAAAATTGGTATAAAAATCATCACACACATCTTCGGTAATTGATAATGGGCTCACGTGATAATCGCTGCTTTCATCTTGATAAAGCGCTTTTTGGCAGTTTGAAATCGTACCATCGTTTAAGTATTTATCATGTAGCAAGTGCGGAATAACACGTACGTCACCTAAATCGAATGTTTTCGCACTTGGCTGTTGTTCCATTAAGGTGCTGCGTAAAAATAGCGGCCCCCAATTTGCACCGCGTAAAATACCGCCGCCGCAATCTGAGCTGATGCCTAACGTTACTGCGCTATATTCACTTTGTTCAATAGTTTGCAGGCTATCACGCCACAGCGCATCGATGTTTTCGGTCTGACCATAGATTGACTGGTGCAGCGCTTCTTTTCGCTCTTTTGCCGTGTTAACGGTGAAAACACCGTTACCCGGTGGGCATAAGCAATTTGTTACTTTTTCAATAAATGCGTTTTTAGAGTCGCTCATATTCAGCTCCGAACAAAGCATAATCAGTCATATAATTATGCATAAATTAAAAATTTATTGCTGGAAATACCATTTGCTACCAAATACGCTCATTACAAAACTTAGCAAGGTATCATTTAATGGTCATTAATTTTTAACTCGTTGTATTTGTTAAAAATTGGTTTATTCGATAAATCCAACAATAATCTACGTGCCCCTTTCTTAGAGGCTTTGCCTTTGAATGTCAAATCAACTACCAGAAACAACCCGTAATCTCCTGAAGATTTATTCAAGCTAACTGCATAGCTTTTCATATAATTATCAAGTTCTAATTTGTAACTAAATGATTTATAATGTGTTCGCTTAACAATTACATACAATCAGGAAACGTTTAATGGACCTAAACACAGCGCCGCAAACTCGCCGTTCGCAAGTTCAATTCGCAGGTCAAACTGGCCAATTTTTTTCAATCTGGATAGTTAATATAGTGCTTACTGTACTCACCCTCGGCATTTATTCTGCTTGGGCTAAAGTCAGAACACATCGCTACTTTTACAGTAATACCAGTGTCGATGGACACCAATTTACCTATCTTGCTAATCCAATCCAAATTTTAATCGGCCGTATTATTGCCGTCGTATTATTTGCTATATACGTTGGTAGCGTACAATTTGTTCCAATTCTTGGCTTATTTATTATGCTAATCGCATTATTTTTAATGCCTTGGGTTATTAACCGAAGCATGCGATTTCAACACCGTATGACAAGCTATCGAAATGTACGTTTTGGTTTTAACGGCAGCTATGGCGAAGCGTTTCTTGTTTTCATTATTTTCCCAATTTTATCGGTATTTACCTTATACCTGTTAGTGCCTTGGGTGATGAAGAAAATTAATTCCTATATTTTAAACAACATTACTTATGGTGATCGCAAGGTTGAAGCAACGCTGTCTACAACCGATTACTATGTTGCCGCACTGTTAGTTGTTGCAGTGTCAATTGGTGCCATGTTTGGTTTCGCAATTGTTATCGGTATCGGCGCCGCTATTTTTGGTGCTACTGTTGATATGGCTAATTTAGATTCAGCAGGCATGAGTACTGCTGCATTTGTAATTGCGCCAATTACTGCGCTGTTGTATATCGGTATGTTTGCGCTTATTACCGGTATTTATCAAGCACGTATTCGTGCACACAACTTTGCTAACAGCGAAATCAAAGACGTTGCTAAATTTGAATCAACAATTACTGAGATGCAATTTGCACGTTTGGTATTTTTTAACTTAATCGCGATTGGTTTGTCACTTGGGTTAGCTTACCCGTGGGCAAAAATTCGTGCTGCACGTTATTTAGCAAACGGTACGTTTGTAGAAATCCATGAAAACGCAGATAATGTGATTGATGATATGACCAGTGATCAATCCGCTATTGGCGAAGAAATCGCAGAAGTATTCGACTTAGATATTGCCATCACCTGATGAATCAACTAGTCGATGGTAAACTCTATCAAGCTGGCAGCACACGCTCGTGTGCTGTTAAGCTGGTAGTAACAGAATCTCATATCAGTATCATTCAAGACGGTGTTGAATATGGAGCCCATAATTTAAGCTCTATTTCGTTGAGTGATGCAATTCCCGGGGTCGCAACCGAAGTTCGCTTTGAAAATGGCGACATGTTTATTCCCAATGACAAATCTTGGCGTGTTCAACGCCAAACAGGTTCACTGCTTAGCACGTTAGAAAGTCATAAAATCAGTGTGTTTGCCAGTATCATTTTAGCGCCGCTACTCATTTATTGGCTTATTATGGTTGCTATGCCCGCGCTTGCCAGTAAAAGTGTTGATTGGTTGCCACCAAGTGTGCCGAACTACATGGGCGAGCAAAGTTTTACGATTTTAGAAAAGGCGTTTCTTGAGCCATCTGAACTTGATAAGCCCACACAACAGCATATCGAACTGCTGTTTTCAAATGCCACAACGGCTTTGAATTTAGACAAACAGCGCTATCAAATATTTACATACCAAAGCGCGTATTTTGGTGCGAACGCACTTGCGCTACCTGACGGTACCGTAATCGTAACCGACGACCTTATTACGCAATTACGTGAATATGATGAAAACAAATTAGATAGCATGTTAATGGCTATTATTTTACATGAAATTGGTCATGTTGAAGGTAAACACGGTATGCGTTTAGTCGCGCAGTCTTTATCAAATGCCATTGTGTTTGCACTGTTATTTGGCGATCTCGAAACCGTAGGCGAGCTATTTGTTGGTGCCAGCTCAACCTTAGTGCAAGCAAGCTTTTCACGCGATATGGAAAGTGAAGCCGATGATTTTGCACTTCAACATTTAGCTGAGTTAGGTTACTCACCCAGTGCCTTTGCCGATGCCATGGACAGTTTTGATGCAAACGGCTCAGGTGATTTTCTTAAGTACCTAAGTTCGCACCCTGCTATAAAAGAGCGAATTGAAAAGGCCAAACGCTTTAAATAATAGCTACTGCATAAATGTGTGGTGGTATCGGTATACCCAGTTACCAATATTCTCTAACGGCAATTATTTTACCGTTGGAGAATTCAAATAAACTCACAATATTATTACTTGAACGCGTATACCACTTACCATTAACACGTTGTTGCCAACTGCTCTTTTGCTTAACAAATGCTGCATTTAACGCGAACTCGATATGTGTTATCTGAGTTTTCACATTACGCGTGCGCGTTTGCTTCACCCGTTCGTTAAGTGCACTCATCCACTGCTCTTTGTCTAAATGAATTTGGAAACTTGGTTGATAATATTCGAATTGCGTTGCTGTTAACTGAGATAAGCTAACGATTGTACTTTGCTTATCAATTGAATCGTTAAGCGTAATAAACTGTGTTATTTGGGCACGCATCATATCTTCAGAGGTTGGTTCTACTGAGGCATAGCAAAATTGCGTAGAAAGTAATAACAAGACGATTACGTACCAGTTTCCCAATTGATTACATTCCCAAATTGATTTACTGTTAAAAATTATACAATAAACAACTTAAACGTTAAGTCAAAGGTTTTGCGATGGCGAAAGAATATCATTCACTTGCAGCATTTTACCCATTTTATTTATCGCAACACACTAACGTTCTGTGTAGAAGACTGCATTTTTGCGGTTCGTTAATTGGTCTTTTTTGTTTGCTTTTTGCTGTGCTAAACCAAAACTATTGGTTGATCTTAGCCGGTATTGGCGTTGGCTATCTGTTCGCTTGGATTGGACACTTTGTATTTGAAAAAAACAGGCCAGCCACATTTCAATACCCACTTTATAGTTTTGTATGCGACTGGCTTATGTTTCGCGACATACTGTTGCGACGAATTCCTTGGTAAATGAATTACTTGAGTGTGTTGATGTTTTCGTTTTAATTTAAACTTAATAACTGTTTTATCACGTTAATAGGCAGTACTTTTTCAACTTCTGTCGCTAGTTTCTCTATCTGATTATCTTTTTCACTTTCATAGTCAAATCCAGTTGCACCGGTTAACCCCGCCCACTCGAGGAGTTGTGATAAAAAACGTGGGTTGTCTAGTACACCGTGTAAATACGTCGCTTTTATTTGCCCATCTTGTGATTCATAGCCATCGAATTCACCGTTTGCGAGTTTAAACAATCGTTTTACCGTTGCGGTTTCAATTGTTTTACCTGCATGAATTTCATAGCCTGAAATAGCACTTCCACTCGTTAAGCAATGTGCTTTTGTTTGACTTAACGTTTTCGCGTCTTGTAAGGTGGTTTCGATCGGCAAGTAGTTTAGGCCAACCATTTCATTTATATTAGACTCAATATGTTGAGGATCATAAAGTCGTTGCCCTAACATTTGCATACCACCACAAATCGCAAATACTTTGCCGCCATAGCGTAAATGACGCGCGATAAATTGCTGCCATTGGTTATCGATAATGAACGTCAGATCAGCCATCACACTTTTTGAACCGGGTAAAATAAGTAAGTCACACTTATCTACTGCGTTTGGCGTACGGGCATATCTTAGATTGACGTTTGGATGCAATCTTAACACATCAAAATCCGTATGATTTGATATGCGAGGGTAAACCACTACCGTAATATTAATTGAATTATTTGTGCTTAATATTTGATTAAAATCCAGTGCATCTTCCGGCTCTATATATAACTCAGGTATATAAGGAATTGTAGCAAGTACCGGAATACCTAATTTGTTTCCAAGCCATTGGTTGCCAGGTAACAATAAGTTTATATCTCCTCTGAATTTATTAATTACAAATCCAACCACTCTGGCTTTTTCTGTATCAGATAACAGTTCATAGGTGCCAACAAGGTGCGCGAATACGCCTCCTTTGTCGATATCGGCAACGATAATTACCGGACAATCTGCCGCTTCTGCAAAGCCCATATTAGCAATATCACGGTCGCGTAGATTAATCTCTGCAGGCGAACCTGCCCCTTCAACAATCACTGCGTCAAACTGCTGCGATAATCGTTGATGTGAATCGAACACGGCACCAAGTAATTGTGGCTTCATTTGATGATAATCAACCGCATCTGAATTACCAATTGCTTTGCCATGCACAATAACTTGCGCGCCGATATCAGAATTTGGTTTTAACAACACCGGATTCATGTCCACATGTGGTTCTATTCTAGCTGCATCAGCCTGAACAGCCTGCGCACGACCAATTTCGCCACCTTCTGCGGTAACCGCGCTATTAAGCGCCATATTTTGCGGCTTAAATGGCGCTACTTTGATATTATGGTTGGCTAAAATACGACAAAGCGCCACGACCAGCACACTTTTCCCTGCGTCTGAGGTTGTGCCTTGAACCATCAATGTGTGCTTGGCTTTCATATAATTCTCTACATATTTTTTGCTGCACACTAACAAATTAACGGACCATTGTCCTTTACAATTTTGCACGCTAATTCAAACTGTTATTAATATTTGCCAAGTTAGAGCATACAGGATGAAAAAAGTATTCCACTTAGGATTAGATAAAGCACAAGTTGAAGGTGCTAAACTCGCTATCGTACCCGGTGATCCAGCACGTGCAGAGCGCATTGCGAACGAGCTTGAGAACCCTATCGCACTTGCAAAAACACGTGAATATCATGTATTTTTAGCCTATATCAAACAGCAGCCGGTAATCGTATGTTCTACTGGTATTGGTGGCCCAAGTACATCAATCGCAGTTGAAGAACTCGCACAGCTAGGAATTAAAACGTTTTTACGCGTTGGTACAACGGGCGCAATTCAGCCAAACATTAACGAAGGCGACTTATTAATTAGCCATGCATCTGTTCGTTTAGATGGTGCAAGCCAACATTTTGCACCAATTCAATACCCAGCCGTTGCCGATTTTTTTGCAACTAATGCGATGGTAAGCGCGTGTGACGAATTAGGTGCTACCTATCACTTGGGTATAACGGCTTCATCAGATACCTTCTACCCGGGACAAGAGCGCTACGATACTTACTCAGGCTATGTTACAAAAGCGTTTCAAGGTAGCTTTGATGAGTGGCAAAAACTTGGCGTTATGAACTACGAAATGGAATCAGCTACATTATTTACTATGTGCTCTGCGCTAGGCCTAAAGGCTGCCTGTGTTGCCGGTGTACTAGTTAATAGAACGAAAAGTGAAATTCCTGATGTTGACCATCAAGCTGTGGAAAAGAAAGCCGTTAGCGCTGTAATTAAAGCCGCTGAGTTATTGGTTTAGTTTCAAATTACTACACCATAAAATTGAGGAAGTGGTTATACTTCCTCAATTGTTACCTTAACATTACTACCGAGACTCATCACTACCGCATTAGCAACACCTATTTGATTTGCTTTCCCTTTTGTTTGCTTAATCACTATTTCGCTTATTCCTTGTAATCCGCTTTCTCGATTATGTAACTGCACTTGATTGAGTGCTGCTTGTAAAGGCGACAAGCTCGGACTGTACGCTGCATTTTCAAGGTAAACGCCAAAGTATTTGTGACCATTCACATTCTGTATTTGACACGCAGAAAAATTACCAGAATATGGTGCATAGCTTTGCTTAACATACTTATTTAAGTCGCTACATGGTGTTAATGATTGACTAAACAATGGCGCTTGGTTGTCTAAATCGCTTGGACCGAACGCATCTGGCAAATATTGCTGTATGGTTTTCTCAACACCGTGCACATTTATTAACGGTTGTTTATCTAATTGAATTTCATTAATAAACTGACGACAATAGCCACAAGGAGATGCGTTAATTACGAGCTTTTCAATTGCGTCAACCCCATGTAACAGTGCGTTATGAATAGCACTTTGTTCAGCATGAACGACCAAACTCAAGGCTTGATGGGAAAATTCTAAATTTGCACCGAAAAATAAGCGCCCTTCACCGCCGCCCTCGATCGCTAGGGCTGCCACTTTAAACTGTGAAACCGGTGCAATTGCGTATTCAGACACCCACTTTAATAATGCGTCAAAGAATGCTTGCTCGCTATCGAACTGAGACTTAAGTGAAATAAGTTCTTGATGAGTTAAGTAAGACTTGTTGTTGGTATATTTCAATAACACCGTTTCAAAATTGTTATTCGCTTGCATATTTAATGAAAACTCAAAAAATGGCGGTTCACACTACTGGTATTGTAAATGGAATACTAAGGTCAATTGTCCGCTTTTCAAAATTAATCGAAAAATACTTTGTTCGCTCGCGCTAACAATCACACATTTTTAACCTGCTAGAGGGTATAAATAATGAAACGAGTAAATGCACACACTTTGACCGAACTCAATGATTATAAAGATTTATTTTTCAAGATATGCTAAAGTTCGCGGGTAAAATAAAAACTGGTAACGGCGCGCTCATAATCTATACTTGCTTAGTGTTAACGTATGGAATTTGCGAAAGCCGTGCAGGATAAAAAGTGCAAATGATGAAAACTCTCTCCCGCGTTGCGTTATTCACAACTGGGTTTATTGTCGCTATATATTTAGTATTAGCCTTGTCACTCACACAAGGTGGTGCATTATCACATCATGAGGATTCCCCCGTAAATACGGTCGTGCTTAACCCTAACGACCTAGATGCAAATCAGCCCAGTATTTTCTCTTCTTTATTTAGTTATATTGACATTATTAGCAGTAATGATGAGTTGTATGTGCAGCTCGAAAGTACAGAAAAACATGTAGTTGCCGTGCCGCTTAGTAAAATGTTCAGTGACATGTTGTTATTTTCCAATCTACCACTGCTCATTTTATTAGGCTTTGCAATCTTAATGCCGTTCGCCATCACCTCCAAAAAGCAAAAATCACTAAATAAAGCGATTTCAATTCTTAATAACAAAACCGATAACCTGCTTAGCGCTTTTAATCTGGATTTACCAAAGTATGAAACTGAGAGTAACCTAGCACGCCTAAACCATTCTATTAGCTCACTCACCGACGCCGTTGAACGTTATAAAAAAGACACCGAAACCAGTATATTTCAAGATAAGCTGACTGGACTAGCAGACCGACACGCGTATTTAGGGCATTTAAAAGAGCAGCTAACTTATGCAGAGCAAGCCACCAAAAAACAAGCATTACTGTTTATTGATCTCGATGGATTTAAACAAGTTAACGACTCCTTTGGTCATAGTTTTGGCGATGAAGTACTTATTCAAGTAGCCGAGCGTTTGCGCACGATAGTGAGAAATCACAACCTATCATCTCAACACCCAATCAATGGTATAGAACAAAATTTATCGCGCTTAGGCGGTGATGAGTTTTCAATATTTATCAGTGATTTACTTGAACCATCACTGGCTGTTAACGTTGCCCAGAATGTATTACATGAAATTGAACGTGATTTTGTGTTGGGAAATAAAGTAGTAAAAATTGGCGCGAGCATTGGCATTGCCATCTACCCTGATAGCGCTTCAAGTCCTTTTGCACTTTTACAAATGGCCGATGTCGCAATGTATCGCGCCAAAACTGACGGACGAGGTATCTTCCGCGTTTACTCACCTGAAATGGGCAGTAAAATGCGACGCTATCATTACTTGCTTGAAGAAATGCGCCTCGCGTTAGGAAGTAATAACTTTTCGTTATCATTTCAACCAATTGTACATGTTGATGATTGCAGCATTGATTATTTCGAATGTTTAGTCAGATGGCATCACCCAGTTGAAGGTACAATAACACCGACAGAATTTATCCCGATTGCTGAAGAGTCTAATTTAATTCTCGAACTTGGCGACTGGATTTTATTTGAAGCGTGCCGCCAGATGTCAGCATGGTACAACGCGGGTATGACTAAGGTACGCATTTCTGTCAATATATCAGGCGTGCAGTTAAAACACCGTAAACTCTATGATTGGGTGATAGAAACCATCGAAAAAGCCGGATTACCGCCAAAAGCCCTGATGTTGGAAATCACTGAGTCGTGCTTTATAGAAGCATCACGTGAAACCACCGAAAGTCTACAAAAACTAAGACAAAAAGGCATTACCATCGCAATAGATGACTTTGGTACGGGCTTTAGTTCACTGTGCACTCTCGCTGAATTACCTGTCGATGTTATTAAAATTGATAAATTATTCATTGATCAGGCGAATGATAATCCGAAATATAATAAAATACTTAATTCTATTAGTGAGCTAGGTAAAGATCTCAACCTTAAAGTGGTAGCAGAAGGGGTTGAATGTGCCGAGCAATTTGAACTCGTAAGAAAAATGGGTATTCAATGTGTGCAAGGCTATTTAGTATCCAAGCCAGAAACTTCGAATAACGTTGGCACCAAAGTATTACGTACTAATTTAAATCATATCGCTGCAACAGGTACCAATATATGGCTACCAGAAAACAAACCAATGCCGCGACATAAACTTCATTCCGTAAAGTAGGGAAATCAAAAAATGAAACACATATTAAAAATAATCACGATCTGCCTCGCGTTTACAAGCTGTTTAGTTAAAGCCGATTTGCAACAGGCTATTGATGCAGCAAATGAAGGGGATTTTGAAACGGCACTATTTCATTTTAATTACTTAGTCGAAAATAATTATGGCCCTGCCATGTATCACTTAGGGCAAATGCACGAGTTTGGTTACGGCTTACCACGTAATCCAAAAAAAGCTGCAGAGTTATATGCTAAGGGCGTAAAACTTGGTGAAGCCGACGCGATGTTTGCACTTGCAACCTTATACCAAGACGGCAAAGGCGTTAAAAAAGATCTGCAAAAAGCCGTTTCTTTGTACGAGAGTTCAGCAAAAAAAGGGCTAGCCGCAGCGCAATTTAATTTAGGCGTCATGTATGCCAACGGCACCGGTGTTATCCAAGACTTTTATGCTGCGAAAGAGTGGTACACAAAAGCAGCCGCCCAAAACTATGCGGCGGCGCAATTTAATCTCGCACTACTTTATTTTGAAGGCCAAGGTGTGGATAAAAATATTGAAATGTCGTTCATTTGGAACACAGTCGCTGAATTTAATGGCCATAAAGATGCCAGCCACAGTCGTAAACTTGATGAGCGAAAAATGTCACCATCACAAGTAAAAGAAGCATCTGAAAAAGCGAATGAGCTGTATCAAAAAATCCTTGCAGGCAAATACTACGGTGACGACCGTCGTATCTAATTGCAATTTATCACAAGTACAGGCATGGTTCTTAATTTAAGGACCGCCTGTGCTTAACTTCATACTTTTCCTCATTATTTGTGCATTAATTGCACTTATTATTAAATCTTCAGTTCAAAATGCTAAACGCGCCACGATGAACATTGAGTCACAACACGCGTTTTTATCAGAAAACAAAAAACGTAGCGAAGTCATTGAAACTGCGTCAGGCCTGCAATATGAAGTGCTCACACCATGTGATTCAGGTGAACAGCCCACAATGCAATCAAAGGTGACTTGTCATTATCACGGTACATTACTTGATGGTACGGTATTCGATTCTTCGGTTGTACGTAACACCCCCCTATCTTTTAAACTAAACCAAGTGATCCCAGGTTGGACTGAAGTGCTACAACAAATGAAGTGTGGCGAAAAGGTAAAAGCCTTTATTCCTTATAACTTAGCGTATGGTAAACGCGCTGTTGGAAAAATTCCGCCAGCGTCATTATTAGTATTTGAAATTGAACTTATCGCGATAGACTAATAGGCGTATTTACACTGAGACTTAAAGCGCTACACGCCGTAATAGGCGATTAATCGAAGTGCAATCCCGGGTTCATCGTCAAAATCGTAGCGCTCTCTAAATTCAACAAATGGTTCCGCTTCAAAAAATAACCAATGCTCGAAAAAACGCGTTCGCCAGCGATAAGATGCATAATAGCTTCGCTCACCGCTGAAACTATCTTTTAGCCACACACCCGTTACACCCGCTTGGTCGTTGCTAAAAGTATGACTGTGGAATATACCTAGCGACACACGATTACTCGGTTCACTTTCAACATAACGAGTGTTAAATGCGACGTTTAAAGTCTGATCGCTTTCTATTTGCCTATCAAGTCGTGTATTAACACGCGCTCCCCACCCATCTTCAAGGTAGTATTCAATGCTTGGCGAAACGGTAAAGTGCCATTTTTCAATTTTTTGCTGATATTTAAGGCGGCTTTGTGCATAAAGATTTGAGCGGCTAACACCGATTCTATGCTCAATGTTTAACCGCTTTTTTTGCAACATATACCAGTTTAATGCTGCGTTGACATGGTTATCTTGATCTTGACCTGAGGTACTTTGAAAAGGCAGTCGGTCTTCTTCTGCTTCGTCATTATCGATAATAACGCTTAGCTTGTTTTCTAAATTAGGTAAATCGAGTGACACTTTAAATTGATTATCAGAGTCCGATAAGTCTCTTGCTCTTGGCGCAAAACCTAGTGAAACATAGCCCTTAGCTGTGGCACGTGTTTTTTCACTTCCTTCACTTACCAATAATTGATCAAGCCACTGCGCCGAATTTTGCATATGGGTATTAAGCTGGCTTTGTAAAAACGTTGCGCTATCCGTAACCGTTTTTTTAACTTCCAATGTTAATGGTGGTTTTGCTGACTTTTCTGAGGAGTTAGAGATACTCGCTTGAGACAGGAAAGGGACTACTAATAACGTCAGAATAGATAATCGACTACAAGAATTTAATAACACTCCCTCTCCTTATTGGGACGTTAGCTTATCGCCTCTTTTGGTGCCTTAAAGTACTTATAAAGACCAATTAGTGACGCTGCTATCCAAAACAATTCAATTACAAAACTTGCTAAATTAAAATTATAACAGAGGCTTATAAGTAATAAAATTGCACCAGATAGATTCATCATGTTGTAACCGATACCCGTTGGTTTTACTTTCTCTAACTGTAATAAAAAGAACGCACCGACGACAAGAAACGTACCGGTCATACCGATAATATCAAAAATTATTGAGATCAATTGAAAACTCCAAGCTTTAGCGCCCAAATTTGCTGGCCCTTTCCGTGGGGAGGGCGATTTTCATCCATGAAACAGCTTGTAGTTGAGGCAAATCCTCAAACCGAATAATTTTATCTTACCGGTGAGCCGTTACCATGACATATGTCCCCTATTAATGCTTATCTACATCAATCTATTCTGGCCTTACCACCAATGATTTTATACGCAGCTGCCCCGCGGATAATTTGCTCACGGGCAAACATTTGATGACAGTTTGGGCAGTGGCATGCATTTTCACAGTAATCTACTGCTACTCGCTCTTTAAAACACTTAACTAACGCGCCTTTACCATTTTTGTGATATTTAAATAGCTTAGCGCCACAACCAGCACACACTATTTTAACTACGCGCTCAGGTAACTTTTTGTTCGGTTTAGCCATAATGTTCTGTTTTAGTCAGTTGTGGTTTTTTTTGCAGTTTACGCTGTAAGGTTCTGCGGTGCATACCGAGTTGTCGTGCTGTTTCAGATACGTTTCCATTATTGGTTTTTAAGACCTGATTAATGTGTTCCCATTCTAATTGCTCGCTCGAAATGGGTGTTTCATCAAAGGCTATTTCGGCTTTTTCACCTGTTAAAGCAGCAACAACGGATTTAGTATCAGCAGGTTTTGCTAAATAATCATTAGCGCCTAGTCGTATCGCTTCTACCGCAGTTGCAATGCTGGCAAAGCCAGTTAGCAATACAATTTTACAGTTAGGTAACAACGCCCTCAGCGGTTTAATTAATGGCAGACTAATTTGCGCGCCAAGTTTCATATCAAGCAGGATGTATTCTGGCAAGTACTGTCTTGCCTTAATCAACACCTCGTCAGCATAAGTGACGTGCTCTACACTAAATCCGTGTTTAGTCATACGCCTGGCAAGTGTTTGACCGTATGCATTATCGTCTTCAACGATTAGTAATTTCATAGTAATGGCAACCTTACACTTACTTTTGCGCCAACATCTTGATTATTTGCAATAATCAATTTACCGCCCAATTTGTTTACAGTGGTATTAGATAAAAAGAGCGCTATGCCCATGCCTTTTTGACTTTTGATTGTTTCGTGTCCTAATGAATCAAGTAGATCTAAATCAAAGCCAGCGCCTGCGTCTTCAATGTCTATATTCAATTGACCGTCTATTTCATCGACATTGATTTCGATTTGATTACTTTGATTTTGTCTATTCGCATCGACAGCGTTTTGCACTAAGTTGATCAGTGCTGAAAGTAACAAACTATCCGAGCTGATTTTACTTGACGTTGAGGCTAAATTCGTTAACACAATTCGCTGCTCTGGAAAGTGCAATAAACACGCATCATAAAACTCACTAATCACCGTATTAACACATTTTTCGTTAATTTTGTTTTCTTTAATTTGGCTTGCGTAATCACGAAAATAAGCCAATTGTTCAGTGCATTGAGTCAGTGGCTGCGCCATTTCATTTATAAGTGAATTGTTTTCACCGATTTCATCGAGTAAATCTTCATAAATCATTTGTAGGTTGGCAATGGGTGTTGCCAAATGGTGTGTAACTTGTGCAGCAGCCGTACCCAGAGCCATTAATTGTTCACTACGTAACGTTTCTTCGCGCTGAATTGCCATCTGGCGCTCTTTATTGGCATTGGCTTTCACCAAGGCACTAATTGTGGTGGTAACAACCAGCGCTGATAACACAAAATTAATCCACATTCCTAGAAAATGCTCTTGCATATCCATATGATGCATCGCGTGTTTTGGCATATTAAACACTAATAATGTATAAAAGCTGACAGCGGTAAGCGAGCACACAGCAAGCCAACGAAGCGGCAAACACACAGCTGCGATGATAAGCGGAAGTAACAATAACGAAACAAACGCGTTGGTCGCCCCGCCACTATAAAGTAATAGCAAACTCAAAAACGAAATATCAGCCAATATTTGCAATGCCAACGCAAAATTGGTCGCATTAAGACGCGAAAAATAAACAATACTTGCTAAATGGAACAAGGTTTCAAACGCAATAACGAGAAGTAGCACACCCACGTAATCATTTTTGCTAACAGAAAAATGCAGCACAATAACGCTAATAAGCTGAATAGCAATAGACACCGTTCGTAAGAATAACAATCGGCTGATCGGTTTTCGATAAGCTAAGGCCGGTTCAGCACTAAGAAATTTAGCAAGCAAAGTCATAACTAACTCGTTTAAACAAAGACAAAACGCACTGTATCTGGTATAACCAGTTCAACACACTAAGAAATCACAATAAGGGTTGCTAATGAAGTATGCCAAAATTACTGGTTGGGGAAAATGCATTCCGCCAGTAAAACTGACAAATGATGATCTAAGCCAAATTATGGACACCAACGATGAATGGATCACCACACGTACAGGAATTAAGGAAAGGCGCATCTCCCATCAAAGTACCGCAGAACTTGCGACTATCGCAGCAAAAAATGCGCTGGATTGTGCTGGCATACAAAACGCAGACGAAATAGATTTAGTACTTTTAGCAACCTGCTCTCCGTCTACCATGGTTGCAAACACGGCATCAGAAGTTCAAAAAAACCTTAATGCAACGGGTGCCGCTGCGTGTGATGTAAATGCGGCATGCTCAGGCTTTTTGTACGCATTACAAAACGCAACCGCACAAATTCAATCAGGCATGATTAAAAAAGCGGTTGTCATAGGCGCTGAACGTATGACTTGGTATGTTAATTGGCAACGTCGCGATAGCGGTGTACTTTTTGGTGATGGCGCCGGTGCTGTGGTGCTTGAGGCAAGCGATGATAAAACAGGCCTTCTTGGCACTAAGACAGGTTGCGACAGCGAAGATAGAGAAATTCTACACATTACAAATTCAGGTACCAACACCGATAAGTATCAGCCAGTTGGCCCGTCTGATCTATTATTCGAAGGTCGCGAAATATTTAAGCGAGCGGTAAAAGGTATGACGACTGCAGTTGATGATGTATTAACGCAAGTTGGTAGCGAGATTTCTGACATTGATGTACTTATTCCACACCAAGCAAACCTACGCATCATTCAAGCGATTCAATCTAAAGTGAATTTACCCGATGACGCAGTAATGGTGAACATTGATAAATACGGCAATACCTCAGCCGCGACAATTCCTATTGCGATTTGTGAAGCAGTTGAAAATGGCCTGATTAAAGAAAACAGCCGCGTAATTTCTGCTGCGTTTGGTGCGGGCCTAACATGGGCTGCAAGTTTTATTCAATGGGGTGAGCGCGTTACGCCAATTATTCCAGCAAGTCATACGTTAACACCTTGCGATAAAAGCGGCATAGAAATAATCGCCAATGCGGTAAAACACTGTCAATAGCCTTTCTTTAAGCCCGTGTTTATACGGGCTTTTTTATTTGCAAAATTCCCTTTTAACACTACGCTTTAAAGAGTGATATATGCGCCATACCAAGGGTAATGGAGTGCAATTTAGCGATTGTTTAAAGGGTATTACTATGCATGAGCAAACTTCCAATATTGAAAAAAGACGCTCATTACGGCTCGACATGGAAAAAGAACTCATTGGATTAGAGTGGCAGTGTGAAGATGGTAAAATAATAAAACGCCAAGCAATGTGCATTGATGTTTCGAACGGTGGATTAAAAGTGAATATCGACCGACCTATAATTACAAATCAACCCGTTAAGGTAACGTTTCGCGACAAGTTAGGTGCCTCAAACCAATTTTATGCAAGGGTATTGCGAGAGACTGAAGTTCACGATTGGTATGATGTGGCCATGTTATTTGTCGAACAAGGAGAGGATAAATGATTATTCTTGTTGGCGGTGAAAAAGGCGGTAGCGGTAAAAGCTGTCTTGCTCAAAATGTTGCCGTATACCTTACCCTGCAAAATTATACCGTTTTGATTGTAGATTGTGACCCTCAGCGAACCTCATCAGATTGGATCCAAGCTCGTAATACCAATCCTCATTTGCCACTGATTAATTGCGTGCAACTGTACGGTAAAATACGTAATGATCTTCTTAGTCTTGAAAACCATTATGATTATGTTATCGTCGATTGTGGTGGGCAAGATAACTTAGCACTTCGCGCTGCGATGTCGGTAGCTGATCACACACTCATTCCACTCAGGCCAAAACGCAGGGATTTAAAAACAGTTCCCCATATGGAAGATATACTTACAACGTGCAAAATGGTTAACCCAAAACTTAACGCAGCGTTTGTTATTACTCAGTGCCCTTCGTTGCCTAATCAAGCCTCACGTATTTTAGAAGCGAAAGAAGTGTGTGCGTCATATGGTATACCAGTACTTAATTCAATAACCCACAGTAGAAACATCTACGATGACAGTGAAGAAAACGGTAAATCAGTGATTGAAATTGAACCTGATGGTAAAGCTGCGCTTGAAATTAAAGCCATTGTTGATGAGTTATTAACGATGGAAGTGGTTCACGGCCATGAGTTTAATTGATTTAAAAAAAGGAAATGGCAACAACCGAAAGAAGAAAATTTCGGTTGATGAGTTTATTGAGCAAGCAAACCTGTATGCACAAGGTAAAGATGCAACCCTTGATAAATCACGACACATAAAAAAAGGGCGAAAGTACAAAAATGCTACTTTCACCCTTTCTCCTGATAACATTAAACAACTCGATACGCTGTCAAAGCAATCAGGGTTATCTAAATCTTATATTCTGCGCTTATTAATTGCAGAACTTGCCGAAGGTGATGATCTAACGATTGATTCACTGTTAGATCATATCAACGCCAAGTGATCTCGGTTTAGCTGTACTTATTTTGTAAATACTTTAGAATCGCGCGTACACCAAATGCCTCGCCACCAACAGGTCGACCCGGTAACTTACGGATATTCCACGCCATTACATCAAAATGTACCCATGAAATATCTTGTTCGACAAATTCCTGTAAATAAAGTGCAGCGGTGATCGCACCACCAAATGGCCCTGACGCGCAGTTTGTCATATCTGCAACCGTGCTGTTTAACAAATCTTTATAGGCTTTATGTAATGGTAAATGCCATACTGGATCTTGTACGTCGTCTGCAGCTAATCCTAGCCCCTCAACAAGTGATTTATCATCACTGAAAAAGCCCGGTAATTCTGTACCTAGCGCAATACGGCACGCACCAGTAAGCGTTGCAAAATCAATGAGTGTATCTGGCTTTTCTGTTACCGCTTCTGCGAGTGCGTCACATAACACTAAGCGCCCTTCTGCATCGGTATTGTCAATTTCAACGGTAATACCTTTACGTGTTTTAATAACATCACCAGGGCGTAATGCATTATCTGATACCGCATTTTCAACCGCAGGGATCATTACACGTAAATTAATTGGTAAGTTAAACGCCATAATCATATGCGCTAAACCAAGAACGTGTGCAGCGCCACCCATGTCTTTTTTCATTAAACGCATGCCTGATGCCGGTTTTAAATCTAACCCGCCTGAATCGAAACACACGCCTTTACCCACTAAAGTTACTTTCGGCGCATTTTTATCACCCCAACGTAAATCAAGTAAGCGTGGTTTGTTTGCACTTGCTCGGCCTACAGCGTGGATTGTTGGGTAATTTTGCTCTAATAGTTCATCACCAACGATTTGAGAAAACTCGCCGGAAAATTCATCAGCCATATCAGACATTATTTCTGCAAGGTGTTGTGGCATCATGTCGCCTGCAGGCATGTTCACGAGATCGCGAACAATTGAAACACCTTTTACATACGTAGTAACTTCATCAAACAAGACTTTATCAGCAATTGCGAGTTTTACGCTTACTGGTTTAGATTCTTTGTACGGTGTGAAGTCATACGCACCTAACGCAAAGCTGGTTGCTACTAACTTGTTTGTGTTTGCGTCATTATTAAGTAAATAGGTACCGGCTGGTAACTGCGAAGCGAGGTCGCCACATGACCAAAGTTCGTTAGTATCGTTACAAAAGAACACGGCTTCGCTTAATGTGCCACTTTCAAAATTTGGCACTAACAACAAACCACACCCTTCAAAGCTGAGTGATTTAAGCCAGTTTTTAGTTACGTCAGATTGTTTTTCTTGCCACGCGTCAAATTCTGCACTTGATTTAATGCTAAGCGGGATCCCTTCAGATTTATTAACAAGGGCTTGAGTCATAATTTGGCCTTTATAATTTGCACACTTTGGTTATAGCATAACAAACTATGGTTCGCGTTGTCTTACATTAACGATAGAATTTAATAGGACAGCGCCTGTTATTTCAGCACAATATAGGCGATTTTAAAATTATTTATTATCAGTTTTGTTAAAAGCACTGGGCAATACTTCAACACCAACAAGTTTTCCGAGTTTTACAATTAATGGAATGGTAATAGGCGCAAACGGTAAAATTGCAAAAATACCTAAACCAACGCCTTTAAGTACATCAAGAAACTGTTGATTTGCTTGCTTTAGTTCTGCTTTATTTGCTTTGCCTTGGGTGTAGTTTCGGTAGGTGATCAGCATATCGATGGTTTCTTGCTTTTCTTGTGCAAGCGCATGCTTAACTTGCAACATCTGACGGCGCACTTTTAAGCGACTTCGTTGCTGTTTGATTTTAAGCACCCGAACTGGGGCTTTATGGAAATATTTCATCGTACGCATAATTACATTTTCGCACAACAATCAGAAAAGGTATAAGCGAAATCTGTAAAAAGTTGTTTGTATTGAAAAATCAGGAATAAGCGGAACGCACCTTAAGAACGGCGAGTAGACTGCTTTAGTCGCCTCACCGTTTTTGACTGCTACGATGCGTTTGTTAGGCTTATTTAAATCGATTAAACCAATTTAATGTATCTAAGTAAGTTTCTTTTTTAGCAAACGGCGACGTTAGAATATTTATGTGGTCATAATCAATTTTATGGTTGTAGCGTTTACCATACATCTTAAGTACTTGTTCACCGCTTCCACTCTCTTTGATAAACGCCTCTATATCTATTTTTTGTGCGAGCGCTTTGTCATTTACTGCACCAATATGTAAAACAGGCGGAAGCGCTATGTCTTCAAGTGCATTCCCGTAATCGAACTGATCAAATGGACATACCCAAGGATTTTTCTTAACCCATTCAACCCCTTCTTTATGTGACAAACGAGTTTCATCATCCGAGCCAAACTTAAAGCGTTTTGCAGGTAGATAGCCATATCTTTTAATTAGCAAAGGAGAAATTAAGTACCACACTAAATTCGCTTGAATATATTTTGATGGGTGACGGTTATATATGGTTCGTTTGGAAGCAAAATAAACACACGCTTTTAAATCATCTAGGTAAGTTGGGAAACGTGCCAGAACAGAGTTAAGTAATACCCCACCCCATGAATGTGCACAAAAATAAGCAATAGCCTGTTTAGAATAGTCTTTAATGTACTCCAACATCGCTGGGATTTCTTCAACAATAGAATCCCTTTGCCCTGTGCTGCTATGTTTGGAGATTTTTGGTTCACTTAACCCGCGGCCACGCAAGTCTGCAACAAAACAATTAAAACCAGCGTCTGCTAAGAACGGCGCTAATCCTTTGTTTGATTGGGTATAAAAAATGCGACCATTTTCAACAGCACCATGCATAAAAAAGACAATAGGGCCGTTTTGGTCTTTATAAATTTGACGCAAATGGACTTTGTCACCATTTTTCAAAGGAACGAAATGTGAGGCTTGTGTAATCATAAGTATTGCCTTTAATCTGGTCGTACTAGAACGACACTAAAAACAAATATGAATAAATACAAGCGTTCAAAGGCTAGCATGTTAAAATCAGCGTTATGTAACACTTTTGAATTGCCCCATAACGATGGAAAAAAAACATCATCCGCGAAATATCCACCTCAATGGTTATAATTTAGCGAAGCTAGCGAAATTTAGCCCGACACTTACGCCTTACTTAATCAAAAATGAATTTGGTAACACGACGATTGATTTTTGCGATTCAAAAGCGGTAAAGGCACTTAACCAGGCGCTTTTAGTTGTAGATTACCAGTTACTTGTATGGGATATTCCAGATACAAACTTATGCCCTGCCGTACCTGGCCGTGCTGATTTAATTCACACGCTGGCAGATTTACTCGCCGAACAAAATAACGGTGATGTACCAACTGGGAAAAATACGCACTTACTCGATATTGGTACGGGCGCATCACTTATCTACCCTATTTTAGCCAACAAGATTTATGGTTGGAAAGCGGTAGCGACCGATATCGATTTAAACTCCATTAAACAAGCTAAGAACTTAGCGCAGTTTAATAAACTGCCCGTTAAATTACGCCAGCAAAAATCAACTGACAACATATTCCACGGTGTGATTAACGCAAACGACTTTTTTGATATCACCTGCTGCAACCCACCATTTCATAGTTCATTAGATAACGCTGAAAAAGCTAACCAAAGAAAGTGGAAAAACCTCTCACACGAGAACAAAGGGTTTAATTTCTCGGGTCAAAAAGCTGAATTGTGGTGTGAAGGCGGCGAAATAGCGTTTCTTACCACAATGATTAATCAAAGCGTTGACTATCAAGACCAAGTAGGTTGGTTTACATCGCTTGTATCAAAAAAAGAGAACTTGCCAAAGCTTAAATCGCAATTATCTCGCTTTACTAATTCAGAGGTTAAAGTAATGCCATTAGCCCACGGCCAAAAAGTAATGCATGTATTGTGTTGGCGTTTTAACAACTCACCTACCTAACCGTATTGGGGTAAAACAAAAAAGGCTTGCGATACATTCACAAGCCTTTTGGTTTAATAAATTAAGATAGTTAATGCTAGTTCGGGATTGCTACTTGATTTTCAAGCCCTTCAAAATAGTGCTTTCTGCACACAGACACATATCGGTCGTTACCACCAATTTCAACCTGCTCACCTTGGGTGATCGGTACACCCTGTTCATTGGTACGAAGCACCATATTGGCTTTTCGCCCACAATGACACACGGTTTTTAATTCAATTAACTTATCTGCCCAAGCCAGTAAATACTGGGCTCCAACAAATAATTCGCCGAGAAAGTCGGTGCGTAATCCATAACACAAGACTGGAATATTTAGCCTATCAACAACAATACACAGTTCTTCTACTTGTTTTTTAGTTAAAAACTGGGCCTCATCAATAAGTACACAATCAACCTTTTTAACAGCATGCTGCGTGGCAATTTCGTCGGATAAATTAGATTCAGGCGAAAACAAAGATGCATCTGCAGCTAAGCCAATACGTGAACTTACTTTCCCTTCACCATAGCGTGTATCAATTGCTGCGGTGTAAATTAATGGCTCCATTCCACGTTCTTTGTAGTTAAAAGCAGATTGTAATAACGTGGTTGATTTACCTGCGTTCATTGCAGAGTAATAAAAGTACAGCTGAGCCATGAATTATCCGAGAGAGCAAAAACGCTAATGCTATCTGAACTAGCATTATTTCGCTAGTTCAAAATCATAAATGACTGCTTTTAAAGAGTGACTATTTAAAGCTTAATCGCTACCGAAGAGGTCCCGTGTATAGACTTTGTCAGCAACATCCTTCAAACATGGCTCCATTCTATTTGATACGATTACATCCGATATTTTTTTAAACTCTTCCAGGTCTTTAATGACACGTGAGTTAAAAAAGGATTCTTCTTGCATCACAGGTTCATACACCACCACTTCGATTCCTTTGGCTTTAATGCGTTTCATAATGCCTTGTACCGAAGACGCCCTGAAATTATCGGAACCGCTTTTCATAATCAAACGATGTATACCGACTACTTTTGGTTGCTTGTTAATAATTGAAAATGCGATGTGGTCTTTTCGTACAGTGTTAGATTCAACGATTGAATTAATCAGTGTGTTTGGTACATCTTCAAAATTTGCGCGAAGCTGCTTGGTGTCCTTTGGTAAACAATAACCGCCATAACCAAACGATGGGTTGTTATAATGGTTGCCTATTCGAGGGTCTAAACTTACGCCTTCAATAATTTCCCTCGTATCTAATCCGTGACTTTCAGCGTAAGTATCAAGTTCATTAAAATAAGACACACGCATTGCTAAGTAAGTGTTAGAGAATAGCTTAACTGCCTCTGCTTCTGTAGAACCCGTTAAAAGAATATTTATGTCCTCTTTCAACGCGCCCTGCGCCAATAATTCAGCGAATTTTTGTGCCCGTTCTGATTTTTCACCAACAATAATGCGTGACGGGTGTAAATTATCAAATAATGCTTTACCTTCACGTAAGAATTCAGGCGAAAATATAATATTGCTAGTACATAACTTTTGCTTAATACGTTTAGTAAAACCAACCGGCACAGTTGACTTTATTACCATTATTGCTGAAGGATTAACTTTGTTAACTTCATGAATAACCGCCTCTACAGACGACGTATTAAATTTGTTTGTAACCTCATCATAATCCGTAGGTGTAGCGATAATAACGTAATCTGCATTTTTAAACGCCTTGTTACTGTCGCTTGTCGCAACTAAATCTAATTTTTTATTTGCAAGGAAATGCTCTATTTCAGGATCTGCAATGGGAGATTGCTTTTGATTGACCAGGTCAACTTTCGTATCGATAATATCATAAGCGATTACTGAGTTATGTTGTGCTAATAAAACCGCGTTTGATAGTCCAACGTAGCCAGTACCTGCGATCGTAATATTCATTGTTATCCTTTAATGCCCAATTCGTGTCGTTTCCACTGTAGTAAAGATCAAGACGTGTATTGCGCGTAAAATTTATTACCCTAATTTTAATTACGAAATGTCAATCACGCAAACACGTTTCGATTAAAATACAATAAGATAGTTAACGTATTATGTTGCCTCACCACCAAATAAACAAAAAAGGCTTAACAATCTTGCTAAGCCTTTTTTAATAAACAAACCGAATTATTCAGCGCGGCCCATAAATTTTTGCTCAGAGGTGTTAATTTTTACTTTATCACCCGCTGAAATATGCTCTGGCACTTGAATAATTAAACCCGTTGTCATTGTTGCAGGTTTTGTACGAGCACTTGCTGAAGCACCTTTAATAGAAGGGGATGTATCTTCAATTACCAGCTCTACACTTGACGGTAAATCAATCGATACCGGGCTACCTTCAACCACTACGACCAATAAACCTTTGGTATTTTCATCGATAAACAAAAGTTGTTCTGCAATTGACTCTTTGTTTAAGTTGTATGGCGTGTAATCTTCTTCATCCATAAACACGTATTCGTCACCATCAACGTACGAAAATACCGCTGGGCGACGATTTAAATCAGCAAAGTTTAACATTTCATCTGCTTTAAATGTTTCATCAACTTTACCGCCATTTACAACATCGTACATACGCATACGGTATAAACTGCCGCCTGCGCGCCCCTGAGGTACTGAACGTTCAATGTCACGTACAATCATCACTCGACCGTTATAATCAATGGCTGCATGCTTTTTAATTTCACTTGCTTTAGGCATTTCTAATTCTCATTGTGTCAATTTATGCAGACCCTACAAAAATATGGTCTGTTAGTAAATACATAATGATGAAAATCAAACTTGTATTTTTTGTTAACTTGATTTTTAATTATTTGCCCCAACGTATCTAAAGCACAATAATAAAGTTGTTAGAGGACACTATGCAGTTAGTTTCGTTAGATGCCAACGACCAACATGTAATTAGTCTATTTGCTGAAATAGACCGCCTTATGAATTCACTCTACCCAATTGCAAGTGACCAATCTTTAGATTTATCTGAATTAAACCAACCCAATGTACACGCGATTGGTTTGTTAACAGACGAAGGTAT
Source organism: Pseudoalteromonas sp. P1-9 (assembly GCF_001399975.1). Lineage (GTDB taxonomy): Bacteria > Pseudomonadota > Gammaproteobacteria > Enterobacterales > Alteromonadaceae > Pseudoalteromonas. The sequence continues at coordinate 151,355 of NZ_LKBD01000005.1, read as the reverse complement.
TATCGCCTGCGGTGCGATTGTAAAGAAGTTTGAATCAAGCCTGTATGGCGAAATTAAGCGTGTTTATGTTAAACCAACGCACCGTGGTAAAGGCTTATCTCGTCGCATTATGCAAAACTTAATGTACTGGGCCGGCCAAGCGCAGATCCCATTACTACGTTTGGAAACGGGTAGTAAACAAACAGAATCAATCAACCTATATGAAAGCCTTGGTTTTGAACGTTGCGAATGTTTCGGTCGTTATCGTGATAACCCGCTCAGTGTTTTTATGGAATTACCGTTATCAACGGCGAGCTAACTACAAGTTGATTATTGGCCACAGACACAATAAGAAAACACTCAGAATATGGAAGATATTTAACAGGACGTTTTTATGAAAACTATTTCGTTTTTATTATTAGCCACATCGCTGTTGTGCCCATATGTCTCTGCCGCAAGCGCAAGCCCTCTTTGGAGACCCGCTAACAGCGACTTTAAGCAACAATATGATTGGCTCAAAACCACCTCAGGCGAGTGGATAAAAGGCGACTTAATTACCTTATATGACGAAGACATCGAATTTGATTCAGATGAATTCGGCATACAAACAATCGATATCGATGATGTTGCTGAGCTTTATACCAAAGGCAATCAAAGTATTCGTTTGAGCGATGGCACGGTGTTAACTGGCAGGCTTGTAATTCAAGACAAACAGCTAACGCTAACCAATGGTCAGAAAAAGCAACAAATTGCAGTAAATAATCTTTTATCAATCGCTTCTGCAGATGGTAATGAGCTTGATTATTGGGACGGCGAGATTAACTTTGGCACTAATTTTCGCCGAGGTAATTCTGAACAATCTGACTACACGTTAAGCGGTGAAGCTCAAAGACGTACCGCTACAACGCGTTTATCTGGCGAGTTTGTTAGTAATTTTAGCGAAAGAGTAAGTCAAGATACCGGTAAAAAAGAACAGACCACCAACGACCAAAGACTCTCAAGTAGTTTCGATTGGTTCTTCTCTCCCAAAACCTTCATTCGCGTCGCCGATTATGAATATTTCGCTGATGAACTTGGCAACATAGACAATCGTCATACATTAGGTTTCGGTGTAGGTTATGAGGTACTTGATATTGGTAATTTTGTTTGGGAAATCAGTGCAGGCCCCAGCTATCAATCAACTAATTACATTACAGTTGAAGCTGGTGAAGACGATACAGAAACATCTGGTGTATTAAACTTAGGTACCGCCATTCAGTGGGATATAACCAAAGACATTGAGTTTGACGCCGACTACCAAGTAAAAGTTGTAAGTGAAGAGGCTGGTGAATATATTCATCGCCTTAAAGCTGGCTTTGAGGTAGACCTAATTGGCGACTTTGATTTAGACCTCACATTCTATTTAGACCGTATTGAAAACCCTAAACCGACCGACACATCAACCCCAGATAAAAACGACTATCGATTTGTTGTTAGCCTAGGGTACGAGTTTTAGTCAGCGCTTAACAAATTGATACATTAAGCTTTACTTAATAAATGGGGTTAAGCCGCGCTTTTTTTTACACTAGTTGCCCCAAAAAATGTTAGGAAAATCATGAAAAAAGTTTTGATAACAGGTGCAACAGGCCTACTTGGCAGAGCACTGATGCGTATATTTAATGACAACGGCTTTAATGTAATCGGCGCAGGATTCAGTCGTGCACAAAGCCCAATCGTTAAGTTAGATTTAACGCAGCATATGGCAGTAACGAAATTTCTTGATGAAACTAAACCCGATATTATTATTCACGCGGCGGCTGAGCGAAAACCAGATGTATGCGAAAACAACCACGCTCATACCAAAGCCCTCAACCTTTCAGTAACTGAGCATTTATCTAAAGAAGCTACTCGTATTAACGCACAATTCTTTTTTATCAGTACTGACTACGTATTTGACGGAAAAGCGCCGCCATATAGCGAAACTGATACGCTAAACCCGCTTAATTTTTATGGTGAAACTAAAGCACAGGGGGAACAAATAGTTTTAAACACGTGTAAAACACATACCGTTATTCGTGTGCCAGTGCTTTATGGGCAAGTTGAAACCTTGAGCGAGTCGGCAATTACGGTTATTGCACAGCAAGTTAAACAACAATCAAATAATTCGCACGACAATTGGGCTATTCGTTATCCCACCCATGTTGACGACATTGCCTTAACGCTTGTTGATTTATGCAAAATCACTAACACAGATAACGGTGGCATATTCCACGTTTCGGATAATCAAGCATACACCAAGTATCAGATAGCATGTATTGCAGCAACGCAACTTGAAATCGATGAAGCAACACTTTCGCCAATAAACGAACCAAGTCAAGTTGCAAGCAGACCACATAACTGTGCCCTGCAAGATAGTCGACTAAAACAACTCAATATCTGTCATGGCCGGTCATTTGAACAAGCCTTTATTGCGTGTATACAACCCTTAGTAACTCATTGACCAAATGGGTGTTTAATCGAAAGCTTAGTGAGCTCGTGTCGAATTGGGGCGAGCTGTGTTGCATAGATTACTAGCGCGTGTAAGCCAACTTCTAGACGGGAAAATAGGTTTTTTTGCCTATTGCAAAGCGCGTTATCTTTTTCAGCAAAACTCATAATAAAATCATCTACATTGTTAATAATCACGTGAAATGGTAACCAAACCAAGTGTGAATTTTTAGCACTATAGCCTTTTAATAAACTAACTGGATTGTGTCCACCGCCTGACGTTGATATTCCAATGGCTAACGCAGGCTTATGACCGAGCGGAAAGCCAGATGCAGAGCCATAAGCACTGAGCAGTAAAAAAATTATGTAGCACCGGCGGCAACATACCGTCCCACTCCGGTGCTACAATCACAATGCCATCACTTGAATATAATTTTTCAAGAAGTAGCGCTTTTTGCTTATTAAGTACTCCATCATTATGCGTTTCGTAATGATGTAGTAGTTGCGTCATTTCGCTTAAATCTACTAAATTAAATTCAATGTCTAATCGTGCAAAGTGTTCGCTTATCTTGGTTGCTAACTGCAAACTATTTGAATGTGGTCGACCGCTTCTACTGACAATCACTATTTTCATATTCACGCAAACGCAAAATGAATAAAACATACACACTAGATTGGGATTTATAAATGATAACTTGTTAAAATGCAGCTGTTTAAGTTTATTATTTTCGCCTATTATCGTTATGCCATTATCTTACCGCCTGCAATCCATCGCCAATAAAATCAAAAATCCGTATCACCATATTTGGGATACATGTTGTGATCACGGCTACTTAGGCATGGCTTTACTCTCAAGTAATCCATCTAGCACCATACACTTTGTTGATATTTCAGCGCACATTATGAAAGGCGTGAAAAATGGGCTCAGTACGCAGGCTGACTCTCAGCAGTTGCCTTATAAAAATTGGCACTGCCATACAATGAGTGTTAACGATCTCCCACTTGATCAATACCCAGGTCGTCACCTAATAATTATTGCGGGAGTGGGCGGTGATTTAGCGGCGGAGTTTATTCAACAATTAACGGCGCGCTTTAGTAATGTAGCGCTCGAATTTATCATTTGCCCAGTGCATCATACGTTTACACTTCGTCAGCAATTAATTGCATTAAACTACACATTAATAGATGAATCGCTTATTTCTGAAAACAAACGGTTTTACGAAATTCTGCACGTAACACGCAATAAAAACCAAGGTATAGCAATATCGCCTATTGGCGACAAACTATGGCATAGCACTAAACAATGCGAAAAATCGCAGTACCTCAATCGCTTAATCACACACTATCAAAAGGTAAGCCGAAATAGTTCAGACGCACTGCGCGCATTATATGCGTACCAAGCATTAGCAAATAAACTTAAATGCAATTAATCGATTAAATTAGCGCGTACGTATATCAACCCGTTTACCTGTTAAGTACAATGCAGGTAAATTTTATCCTTAGGTTTAACATGGCTAAGAAAATTCAATACACATATAACCAGCAGCAAAAGTTAATTAACTTCGCACAAGACAAATATAATTCTATGTTTGAGGCAATCGCCGCGGCAGAAGGGTTCGATATTGCGGAGTATTCCAAAATGGAGCATCAAGTAACTTTGTACGCAAAAGACAAAGCGGCAATTCGTAACTTTAGAGATGAATACTTTAGAAAGCTGGGTGTCACTAACATCACATTTATTAAAGAGTAATTATGAATACACTCATCGTTTGCGCCATTATTGCCGCCTTACTTCCCTATTTAGCAAAAGCACCTGTCGCAATTGCAATGAACAAGCTCGATGGCTATGACAATCGCCATCCACGCGCACAACAAAGTAAGCTTACAGGATTTGGTGCACGCGCATTAGCGGCACATCAAAACAGCTTTGAGTCATTACTTATTTTTACTATTGCATTAGTTGTTGTTTTTGCCTCTAACACCATCACGGCTACAACCGAAACGCTGGCAATTATTTATTTAATTGCGCGGGTTTTATACTGTGTGTGTTACTACGTAAATTGGCATGTGTTACGTTCAAGCGTATGGCTTATTGGCCTAGTTTGCCCAATTGCAATGATGATAGCGAGTATTCAACCAAGCTAACAAGGTGAGATAAAGTACGCTCAGGTTTTTAAGTAGTTTTATCGGCTAACGCGATATCAGAGTAAAATTTCCCAAACTGATATCGCGTAATGTCGCGTAACTAAGCGAATGCTATTTGCGATTATTCACCCAGTTTTACACCGGCATCGTCCAACAATTTTAAGAATGCTGGTAACACTTGTAAGTTTTCAAACGCAACTTCGTTTACTAGCTCGTTCTTTAAATTCGGCGATAGCTTAAGCGCCATATGCAAATCATCCATTGAATCACTTAAACGATTTTCTTGTGCATAGGCACACGCACGCTGCCAATAGGCGTAACCATAATCTTCTTCTTCTTCAATTGCTTGATTACAAAGAGCAATCGCTTTAACTGTTTTACCTTGCTCCAATAATGCATCAGCTTTATAGGTAATCGCTTCTACATCATCAGGTTTACGCTTTAAAATTTCATCGTAAATTTCAATTTTCGAATTAACATCGCTTTCTAATGCTGCACGCATCCATAGCGAATGTACTTCGTTGGTAATGGTAATTTTCCGATGGTTATTAATAATCTCTTCTGAGCGCTCTTTTAATTCACTTTCGAGTACACCTAAACGGCTTTCATACTCATCGGTAATACTTTTAACCCGTTCATTAACAATGCTTTCTACTTTATTTTTTACGTCGCGCAACGAGTTCCAACCAACCAAAATCAAAATTGTCGCGGTTGCAGTAATAATAAACATCACATTGTTTATGGTGTCATTGGTATAATCAAGCGCTCTGTCTGCTGCACTTAATTCCGTATGGGTAATTTGTTTTGTTGTGTCTTCACGCAGCTTTTGCTGGTCTTGTCGTAACGATTTCAGCTCGTCTAATACGTAACGCTCCAAAAGCGGGCGATACAGCGGTTCGTTGAGCTCTTTTATTGCCTTTTCTTGCTGTTGCTCTGTCATTGGTTTTGATTCATTTGCAAACGCCCCAAAGCACAAAATTGTAAAAATGAACAGTAAGATAAATTTTAATTTCATTAAGTTAGCCTTATTAATTTGAGCCACTAATATATAACAATTCAGTTATAAGCTACACCCATGTTTTATAACTTTCATTGTGTTTTCAATACTAATTACTTGTTTGTTTTGCTACAGTTTTGCCAATTTACATCACCAAGGTTTAGGAACCCATATGACCATTCAACGCATGCAAACAAAACAGCGCATGAGCCGCATCGTAATTCACAATAAAACAGTCTATTTATGTGGTCAGGTATGCGCAGATGCCACTAAAGATATTAAAGAACAAACGCAAACCATGCTCGATAAAGTGGATGAATTACTTATTGAATCAGGTAGCAGTCGCGAACATATGTTAAGTGCAACTGTTTACATTAAAGACATGCAGTATTTCAAAGAAATGAACGAAGTATGGGATGCATGGGTGCCAGAAGGTCATGCACCTGCAAGAGCTTGCGTTGAAGCAGCAATGGCGCGCCCTGAGTTATTAGTGGAAGTATCTGTTATCGCGGCGCAAAAAGACTAATTTAACTAAATTCCACTTATTAATAACCACAGCCACAAGGTTGTGGCTATTCATTTTTTATTACGCACTATATTGCTTTGTAAACTTTTCCAGCTTCAATACCGCATTGATGGGGCTTAGTATTTTCAAAAACGACGGGTAACGTTTGTCCACATGGTTTTTGGTTATAGTGTGGTGGTAAATTTGGCCCGCATGTTTGCACATCAAAATGTAAATGTGGCCCACCCGATTGCCCAGTGTTACCACTTTTAGCAATGATCTGACCTTGTTTTACCTGCTCACCTTCTTCTACCAAAGCGCCTAAATGAGTTAGGTGAAAATAACGCGCAACAGTGCCATCAGCATGCTTAATAAAGACAAAATTCTCAGCTAAATCTTTCCCGTTCCAATCTTCAAATTGCTCGCGAACGGCTACAACCTCACCCGCTCTAGCTGCAACAATTGTTGTACCGATAGGCATATTAAAATCAACTGCATACAACCCTACGCCACCATTACTTGCTCGGTAATGGCCGGTTGCAACTTCTACTTTATAGGATTCACCTTTTTGAAATGGCAAGATGTATTTCGATTTTGCTTGTTCGTCAAATACCGAACAGTCTACGGCTTGTTCCGCACATGCCGACAAAGATAGCGTTAAAAAAATTGCGTGTACTAATTTGTTCAATGTAATTCTCCCTTTTGACTTTATTTGTCGCAGCACACCATCAAAAAGGTTTAAACGTAATTTTTCTTTTTAACGCAAATAACTAATCAAGTACGCTTTTCGTCAATATTCCTTTATCTATCAGTTTTTGCAGCAGTGCTTTCGTTCGTTTTCTGCACTCATCTCGCACTAATCGCACGGCAGGGGTGATCGATTGTCTACTTGGGCAAATAAGCCACAACTCGGTACTTTTATGGGGGAATTTAGGCATTAATGTCACCGCTCTTCCCTCAACCAGATCGTCGGCAATATCTATTGCTGATTTAACGGCAAGGCCTTTGCCTTTTAAACACCATCGTCTCACCAAATCTCCGTCGTTAGCCGCACGTCGACCTTTCATTTTTACTTTTATTACCTTGTCGTTATCTAAAAACTCCCAAGTGTCGTTGATGCGATCTTGTAGCTGATAAAAAAGCCCTTGATGCGCTTGTAAATCAGACGGTTTAATTGGTTCGCCATTTTGGCTTAAATATTCAGGAGTTGCACACAGTAGCTTTGGGATATTACAAATTTTAAAACCATATAAGTTTGTATCGCTTGGCTTGCCATAACGAAGCGCCAGATCAACTGAGTCACGATAAAAATCAATATTGCTGTCACTAATATGACTGCGCAAACGTAAATGTGGGTAACTATCAAGCAGCTCATCTAGCCAAGGTATTACAATGTTTCGCCCTAAATCGGACGATAAAGCAACGCGTAATTCGCCCTCAATGTCTTTATTATCAACTTTAATGTTTTGCTTTGCGATAGAGAGTAGATTTATTGCTTCTTGGCATTGTGGTAAAAAGCGCTCACCGGCGTTTGACAGCCTCAAATGACGGGTAGTACGAACAAACAGTTCGACACCAAGCTCAGCCTCAACACGTTTTAACGCTGCACTAGCTGTTGCCGCTTGCATATCAAGGGATACTGCCGCAGCAGAAATACTGTTAAGTTCAGCAATTTTTAAAATGAGTTTTAAATCGGCTATTAACATATTAACTAATATTTTTTGATAATGATTCAAACATTACCGTGTTTTTATTTAAATAATCAAGTTTTACAATAGGCTCAAGTTTAACAGCACCTTGTTTGTTAGGAGCAATCAATGACACACCCAATTATTACTGATCTAAATCGTCGTTATACAAGTAAACGCTATGATGCGAGTAAAAGAATTTCACAATCAGACTTAGATATTATTTTAGAAGCCATTCGCTTATCACCATCGTCAATTAACTCACAGCCTTGGAAAATAATTGTGATTAGTTCTGATGAAGCGAAACAGCGCATGCATCAAAAATTTGTTAACAAGTTCCAGTTTAATCAGCCGCACATCAAGGCAGCGTCTCATACGTTGCTATTCGCTTATAACCCTAAATACGCCCACAGCGATTATGAAAAGGTGATTGATACTGATATAAAAAATGGCCGTACATTAGCTGAAAATAAAGAACAAGCATTCGGTGCGTTTGCATTTGTTGATTTAAATACGGATGAACATGGTAACAACGCACATTGGACTAAGGCGCAAACTTACATTGCACTGGGTAATACAATGCACACAGTTGCGCGTTTAGGTATTGATTCAACACCAATGGAAGGCGTTGATAAAGAAATGATCAGCGAATTATTTGCCGATGAGTTAAACGGTTACGTGTGTGAAGTTGCGCTTGCGATTGGTTACCATGAAGAAAGCGAAGATTACAACGCCACTTTACCAAAATCACGTTTAACAAAAGACCAACTAATTACGATTTTGTAATCGAATAATCGTCGTAACGTTATCAATAAAAGCGCACGTTTATAAAAGTGCGCTTTTATGTAATTTTGATCTTGTTATCTCAATAAGCAAATGAATTTTATAATAAAATTGTTACATCCATTAACAATGAGGTGGTTGGAGGTTTGACCAGACCTAATTTTGTCATATATGGTAGCTATGATAATAAAAAAAACAAAAGGTCACCTTATGAGTCACAACTTCTCACGCCGAAATTTTTTAAAAGCCTCGATGTATAGTCTTGGCGCCGCGACAATCGCGATGTCACTTACTGGTTGTAATAGCGACGACGATAACAAGCTTGCTAAAAACGATTTTGCGATTAATTTTAATCATGGTGTTGCCAGCGGCGACCCACTTAGTGATGCAATAATCCTTTGGACACGCGTAACCCCAAGTGGCGCACCGCAAGGGGTTAATTTAACACTGCAAATCGCTGATGACGAAAATTTTGACATTAACCGAGTGCAACAAACTGTAGTTGCATTGGCATCAAACGACTACACAGTAAAAATTGACTTTGCAGGCCTTAACGCAGGTAGCAAATACTATTATCGTTTTGTTACCGAAAATGAAGTATCACCAACAGGTCAATTCAAAACCCTGCCACAAGGTTCGGTTGATTCGGTTAAATTTGCTGTAATGTCGTGTGCAAACTACCCTGCAGGTTATTTCCACGCTTACGCTGAAGCGGCCAAGTTAACGGATATTGACGCAGTATTACACCTTGGCGACTACATTTACGAATACGGTATGGGCGGCTATGCCACAGAAAATGCACAAGCGCTTGGCCGTGAACTAGCTGACGATAATGCGGGCGAAATTATCACCCTAGAAGACTACCGCAAACGTTACGCACTTTATCGCAGTGATACATCATTACAACAGCTTCATGCCAATAGCCCATTTATTGCGGTATGGGATGATCATGAAGTTGCCAACGATTCATTTAAAAACGGTGCGGAAAACCACAACGATGGTGAAGGTGATTTTACGGCACGTAAGCTTGCCGCATTACAAGCCTATTTTGAATGGATGCCAATTCGTCCTTACGTAAAGGGGCAAACTGAAAGTTTGTATCGCCAATTTGAATATGGTGATCTGGTATCGCTTTATATGCTAGATACTCGTCATGAAAGTCGCGCAAAACCGTTAGATTATGCAAACTACATTGATCCAGTAACAGGTCAAATTGATAGTAACCGCTTTATCTTAGATTTAATCGAACCAACACAAAAGCTAATTGGTACTGACCAATTAATTTGGCTGCAAGATGGCATGATTAACTCAAACGCAACATGGCAAGTGCTTGGACAGCAAGTATTAATGAATCGTATGCATATTCCAGCAGAGTTACTTGCAGAACTGGCTAACCCGAGTGCACAAACAGCTCAAACACTAACAGAACTTGCGCAAATCAAAGGTCGATTACTGGCAGGCGATCCTACCCTAACAGAAATGGAAAAAGCCCGCGTTACGACTTTGGCACCATACAATTTAGATGCATGGGATGGCTACCCAGTTGAACGCGAGTTAATTTTACAAACGGCCAATGAATTTAATAAGAATTTAATTGCGCTTGCGGGTGATACTCACAACGCGTGGGGTGGACAGCTAAAAGATGGGAAAGGTAATGTGTGTGGCTATGAGTTTGCAACAAGCTCTGTAAGCTCGCCAGGACTTGAATACTACCTACAATTACCGGAGCAAATGGCATTACAATTTGCGGAAGCGCTTAAATTGTTAGTAGACGACCTTGAATATGCCAATATCCATCAGCGTGGTTTTATGACAGTAACATTTACCGCTGAAAAAGCGCATAGCGAATGGCATTTACTATCAAGCGTACACCAAAATGATTATCAAATGAGTTCACAAATGACTGAAGTACTCGCTAAATAGTTAGTGATTAAGTTCATTTATAAATTCATCATTTAATATTGTCAGGCGATTAAGTTTTTGTAACAATTCAGCTTTATCGCCTTTTTCAACGTTGCAACACAATAGATTGTGTAACTCCAGCTGTAACCCTTCAAAACGTGTGATAAGGGATGACAGCTCGTCATTTTGCTCAACATTCACAGTATCAACATGATTGCTGTCACTTAATAACATGGTTAATTCTTCACGGCTTAATTGCATATTCATCTTAGTTTTCCTAAAACGCTTTGTATTTACACACTTTCAAAATAAAAATTAGCAGGTTAAAAGTTAACCTTAAATGAACTTACTTATTGCAATTGCGATTTTGGTGTAAAAGGCGTAGTGAGCGTGGCTATTTGTGATTTTGAAATTACCGGAAAATCTTCTCGTGTTTGATATCGACGGTAAAGCGACGTAAAAATACCTGAGCGAGATAATCTATCGAGCGATTGCAAAAACTGTTTGGCTTGCTGATCACTCGCATATTGCTCGTTTTCACGACAGCACATTTGATACTGCTTGATTAGTGACACTAAATCGGGTTTATCTTGCGCTTTCAACTGAGATTCAGCTTCAATAAAAAATGCAACACCGGTCCAATAAACCCGCTGATACGCATTACGTTGCCACATATTTTCACTTACGCTATTTAATTGGCCTTTATTTTGTTTAGTATTAAGTTTACCACGCTGTAATCCCGCACTGATGCGGTGGATAAATTCATCACCACTTATCAGTTGATTGTGTAACATAACGCGATTTTGTAAGTAAGTCGCCAACCCCTCAGCTAGCCAAAAGTCTTTGTAATCAAAGAGCGGATGATAGAGATGAGAGAGTTCATGATACAAGGTCCAATCACGTTTTAAGCTTGTAAGCGACGCATAACGGTAAAAGTGAAGCTCAACGGTATCAACACCACCTCTATTAATACGCGCCCAGGGTACGGGTTCGGTGGCAAAATAACGGGGATTTAAATCAAAATAGTAATGCGCTTGCCTCGGTAAACCCAACACACGCTTATTCGCATTAATGCCAAAGTTTAACCACGCTTTTACCTTTGTTTGGTGAGACACTGAAAGTGATGACAAATTTTTATACGTGACCTGTGTATCTGCGTTATGGAGCGTGACAGTTTCTGCGCTGTGTGCACTAAACGCAAAAATGAATAAAACCGCTTTATATAAGCTTATGGTTCGCTTAAACTTATTGTTTTCTGCTCTCATCAACATTAATCTTGGCCTGAATAAAGTCAGCGTGGGTAACATACATTAGACCGGCGATTTTACGAATAACATGATCTTCTTGCCCATCAATTTGACCATCAGCAAATGCCACTTGCCATAGCAGCTCTATAATCTCAATACGTTCAATATCGCTAGTATGTTCGTTCACTACGTTAACAAACGAATATAGATCAATGGCTTGTTCAACCAATTGCTTTGCTTTTGTTAACAAACGGCTCGCGGCATCAAGTTCTAACTCGCAATAATGAATCAATGTATTTTGAATATTCTCTAACTCTTCAGTGAGCACGTTGCCGTCTGCACGCATTACCTCTACCAGTAAGGCCGCCAAGCCCGTTTCAAAGTCGATTGCAGCGCGCTCTACCGCGGTGTCGTTAAATTTAGATAGTAAAGATTTTAAATGGGCTATCAATGTACATACTCCTAAACCAGTTTTATAAAGCGAAATTACAAACACTAAAACACATTATGTGTTTTGACACTTAATATTGAAAAAAGTTATCCCATAAATTATCTAATTGCGTTTTGGCATGTTTAAGAGGCAACGCGGTATACCCGTCTTTTTGTTTTGAAACGAGTTTAAAACGTTCTAATTTAGCTAATGCATCGCTAATTTCAAAATCTAAGGTACATTGGTAATTATGTTCAAACCAGCTTTCAATTGCGTTGTCTAATTCGTCTGCGCTTTGCGGTTTGCCAGCGTTAAGTAAAAAGCTATATGCGATAATCGCTTCTTTGCAGTCCTCTTCTTCTGCCGCGTCGACTAAGGTATGAAATACGCCAGCATTATTGTCTAAGTTTTTAAAATAAAGGTTATCTGATAACGCTTTCATAAACTTAATTTTTCTGTTTTTAAATTTAGTCCATTCTTTAAAAATGAAGCTGCCAAATACCGCTAAACCAAGCCCAAGACTGATTAAATGTTGCTGACTAAACTCCACGCCTTCACTTCGAAGTCCTAACCAATACGATAACAGCGCAACCAGCAAAATAATCGACGTGCCCAATTTTGTCACCAAAACAACGGCGCCACCAACAGCGGCTGATGCACTTATGATCACTTTATCTATTGGCCTCATGCGCACTTCGCTGTTAGGAAACAACATTTCTAAATCAGCTTTTGGTACGTTTTGAAAGAGCTTAATAATGGTTGAACCAGGCTCAAATCCTAATGGCGTTTTTTTAGCGTGTTGAAAGTATTCCTCGTCTTTAAAACGGATAAACACCGCAACTCGTTCATAATTGGTAAAGCGAATAGCTTGTTTCTTAAGCCCCCACCAAGTGCGTAACGTTTCGTCTTTTTGAGAGGCGCCGCGGCGATAAAAAACGACTTCAGCAAAATCATCAAACGCCACCTCAAGTCTTACTTTAAAAAGTGATTCTTCGCTTAGCACGTCTTTTAAATCTTGGTCGGTGATCCGCTCAAAATTCGCCGCGTTAAGAATATCACTAAAGGCCTGCGCGAAACGTTTTTGGCACGCGAGTTTATCGTTTTCAGATAATGGCGTTAAATTACGCGTGTCTGCGTTCGGGTCAAACGGTGCATAATTATCTTTCAGTAACTCCAAACGTTTATGGTATTCAAAATGAATAATGCTAGAAAAGAGTTCTGCAAACTCGTTAAATGATGCGTGTTCTTCAGTTGGTAATAGTGTTTGACACATGCTCACAACATCAGACTTACGAAACGGTATATAACGCTCTAATGACATGGTTTTAGATAGCTAGATTAGTATATTTAAACTTTACCTGGTAACGCCCATTAAACCAATTGCCAAAGCACAAAAAAGGCCCTTAAAACTCGGGCCTTTTATAAACACTGCACAATTAGCAAATGCTTTATCGTTTTTCTTTTACCACAGCAACAAGTAATGCGGGTAAGAATGTCAACGTAAGTATTGTAGAAACCAAAATACCACTCATTACAATCACACCTACCCCGCGGTAAAGCTCTGTGCCATCCCCAGGGATTAACACAAGCGGCGCTAAGCCAAATAAAGTAGTAGCAGTAGACATAAGAATGGGCATTAAGCGTTTTTCCAGTGCTTGTTCAACTGCCTGCTTTACACTTAACCCCTGTTCAATAACAAAACGGCGGGTTTGATCAACAATAAGAATTGGATTGTTAACCACAGTGCCAAGTAAAATTAAAAAGCCTAACATGGTGATCATATCAAACGGTTGGTGATAACTACTTAAACCAATACTACCTAACACGCTATTTACCCCATTCACAAGCACAAGGCCTAATAGGCCGCCAGCCATGCCTAATGGTACTGTTGCCAAAATAAATAACGGATAGCGCCAATGTGTAAATATGGCTACCAATAACAAGTAACTCAGTGCCAAGGCAATAATAAAGTTACTTGAAAGTGCCTCTTTAGTTGCTTCTAATTGGTCAGCCGCGCCACTAATATTCACTTTGATACCTTGTGCGATTTTACCTTGCTGCCAAAGGGCTGGTAACAACTCATTGCGCACTAATTGTTCCGCTGTTTCTAACGCAACATCTCGCGGCGGGATAATGTACACAGTCACAGTACGATTACCGTCAACACGACGAATTGAGTTACTGTTATTTGAATTGGTTAAATCAGCCAAAGCGTGAAGCGGTAAAATATTACCCGAAGGCGTTACTATTGGAGAGCTGGCAAGCTCCGCCATATTTTGGCGATTGCCAGCACCGCTAAACAAAAACATGTCAATTTTGTCATCGTTTAGAATAAACTCGTCAACATAGGCACCATCGCTCATAGCCGCGATTGCATAGCCAAAATCACTGTTATTAATGCCTAATTCGGCTAAGCGCTGCCAACGCGGTTTAATTTCAACTAGCGGCTGTTCAAGCGCTAACGAGCCGGGATCTGAGTTTATTTGCGGCTTATCAAACACCACATTGGCTTGCTCATAAACGGCTTCTGCCGCGCCGTATAAATCAATAATATTACTGCCCGCAATATCTACTGCAACTGCACGCGTGCCGCCATCATTACTTGATATAATTGAACCTCGCGAACTAAATGCACGCATGTTCGGATAAGAGCGGAATTTATCGGTTACCGCTTCCATCATTTGATTAATATGGTCTGGATTAACTGGTGCACTTAAGAACCAAATACGCCCTACTGATACCGACATTGAGTAATAATCAAGCGGTGGCATCGCCTCTTTACCGGCAAGAAAATCGGCGCTATCGGCGTGAATATACCCATCAAAATATTCCCGTAATTCTTTACCAATTTTTTGCATTTCAGACAAGTTGTAACTTGGCGGCGCAATCATCATAGAAAACGCTTTTGGTTCTTCTCCTTCAGGCAAATATTCTGCCGCAGGCATAAACCAAAGTGCACTACCCAAAATACCTACAGCGAAAATGGCAACGGCAATACGCGCGCGTTTTGTTGATTTGCTGAGCCATGCTGCCGGTTTTAGCCACTTGTTTGACAGTTGCAGCTGCTTACCTTCACTGAGTTCTTGTTTTTTACCAATATTGGCAATAGCCGTAGGAACAATAAATATCGCAACCAACATTGAGGCGATAATGGCACCTGAAATCGCGATAGCGATATCAGAATAAAGCTGACCGGCTTCTTGTTGCACAAATAAAATCGGCGCAAATACCATAACGGTTGTTGCGGTTGATGCAAGTACCGCTGGCCATACTTCTTTAACCCCGTTAATTGCGGCGTCGCGTTTACTGGTACCATTTACCTTTGCTTGCACAATCGCCTCTAACACTACAATGGTATTATCCACCGTCATACCAATTGCGAATGCCACACCAGCAAGGGAAATAACATTAATGGTTCGACCAAATAAACTAAGCGCTAAAAACGCGGCGATGGTACAAAGTGGAATACCAATAATACCCACCAATGTGGCACGACCTGAACGCAAGAAAAAATACATGACTAAGGTTGCAAGCAAGCCTCCTAGCGCCAAATTTACCCAAACATTTTGTAATGAGCTGCGCACGTATTTCACGTCATCACTCATCAATTTTAACTCTAAGCCATTTTGACTTAACAGTTGCTGATTTAGCTCAGCGACAATCGGTAACATCGCGTCTTTAATTGCTAGTACATTTGAGCCACTTTCGCGGCGCACCGATAAACTTAATGTGCGTTCGCCATCGGAAAAAGACATGCCACGTGTTTCAAAATGGTCAAGCGTTACGCTAGCCACTTCTTTGAGCAGAATATTTGCCCCATTTTTACGTGCAATAATCAGGTTTTCTAACTCGTTTAAGCTTTCAAAGCGCGAAACTACACGCAACAAATAACGGCTTGTGCCTGATTCAATATCACCTGCTGAGGCATCTTTGTTACGACTACGAATTGCGGTTCTTAATTCTGGTAAACTAATTCCGCGCTGTGCTAATCGGTGTGCGTTGACTTTAATTTGAATTTGCCTTTGCGCACCGCCGCCAACTCGCACTTCTGATACACCAGAGACACTTTCCATGCGCGGTCGCACATAGTCGTCAGCAAAATCGCGTAACAAATCGACATCTAACTCAAGTGGGTTACCCGCCAGAGGTTTAAGCGTAAAGTACATAAACGCATTGCCAGAAAACGAGCTTGAAAACAGTCGTGGTTGGTCAACGTTTTCGGGGTATGCAGGAACTTGACTGAGCGCGTTGTTAACACGAATAAGCGCATCGTTGGCATCAACACCAAATGGAAACTCCAATTCAATGCTGGCAGAGCCCATTTCGCTGTAAGACACCATACGTGACAGGTTAGCAAGCCCACGTAAATAACGTTCTTGTTCGATAATGATTTCTTTTTCTACATCCTGTGGAGTCGCACCAGGCCAACCGGTTTGCACAGTAATGGTTCTGACTTCAAGATCGGGGATCATTTGCACCGGAATGTTAAGCGCGGTTACTAATCCCAATATGCTGGTGATCAATACACAAACCGCAACTAACGTGCCGCGTTTTACTGCCGCTGTGATCATTGCGCACTTCCCTTAACTGAGCTTACCGTTACTTTTAAGCCATCGCTGAGTGCTTCAACACCACTCATAACAAATGCATGATTACTTGGTGCATTCGTTACGGCAATGCGTTCTGCTTGTTCTGCAATTACATTAACGATATGACGTTTGGCTACGTTGTTGGTGACAGAAAACACGCTGTATCCGCCATCCGGATGGTGCTTTAATGCTGTTTTTGGCAACCATAGTTTTTCTTGTGCTGATTGCTGTAGTGCAATGGTTGCCGTTGCTGAAATACCCGGAATGAGTGCGATTGATTTATCGATATCTATAAACACTTTAAAGGTACGTGATAATTCGCTTGTTGCGCCAACGACATTAGAAATTCCGGCTTTAAATTGGCTTGCGTGTTGCAAATCCGGTGTGATGTTAGCAACTAAATTCGTTTGCTTAAAATTAGCGTAATATTCTTGTGGAATTTCAAGTTCAAGTCGCAGTTTGTCGTTTGCAACTAGCGAAAAAACAGTGGCTTGTGGCGTTACCCATTCACCCACCTCCGCAAAACGGTTCATAATGACACCTGAAAATGGTGCACGAAGCGTATGTCGATTTACAATTTCTTTTCGCTCAGCAAGCAACGCCTTAGCTTGAGACACAGCAGCTAACGCTTTAGCACGTGTTGCTTTGCGCTCAGCAATTAATGTTTTTGCAACCACCTGCTGCTTTGACAGTTTAATTACTTCTTGATACAAACGCAGTGCTTCTTGATAAGCTATTTCGTTTGCCTCTAAGCTTGCTAACGCTTGCTGATACTGGGCTTTTGCAATACTACTGTTTAATTCAAGTAATATGTCACCAGCGCTTACGTGGTCGCCAGCTTCTACAAATAGTTTTGCCACAACGCCTTGTTGTAATACAGTGACCTTGGCATCTTGTTTTGATTTAATCGTGCCCGACAGCGCTAGTTGCTCTGAGAATTGATTTACTTGGGGATAAATTAAATCAACGGCAATTTCCTTTGCTGTTAGCAACGAAGTGTTAAAAGATAAAACGATAAAGGCTAAGGCTAACCTTACGCGCACAACACACATAGCTATCTCACTTTATGTTAATAATAATTATTTCTATTTATTTTAAACATCTACGCCCAAAAACGCACCTGTTTGCGACTAAATACACAATTTTACGTCTGAACGTATTACATTTGCTTAGAATTTAAACTTTTTAGGCGGACATTTAAAAAGAATACAAACACTACAATGACTTACCTTTGGTTAAATGGTAAAAATCTGATGCAACAATAGACAGTAACAAGCAACACGCTTTAGTATTAACAGCCATACAGTTACAAACATAGCCAACTATGACCATAAAACTAAACGAGCACGATAAACAACAGTGCATTAGCAAATTGCAAGATTATTTTGATAAAGAACTTGACGTTGAACTAGGCCAATTTGATGCCGATTTTCTATTAGACTTTATTGCAAAGGAACTAGGTGCCGCCTTTTACAACCAAGGTATTTACGATGCACAAACCTTATTGCAAAGTAAAATTGATACCCTAAATGATGGTTTTAGCGAACTTGAAAAGCCTATTCGTTAATTAAATTCATATGCAATTGTTGTGATAAAAAATTACAATTCTATTCAAATTCAATCGTTAAACTTACTATGATCATTTCAAACCACCAGCACGATATAAAAACTGCAACAGGTGTTATGCGCACTTATCGTTATTCTCCTGTTGAATCTGGCAACTACCCTTGCATCATTTTTTATTCCGAGATTTTTCAAAAAACTGCGCCAATAGCGCGTTCTGCAGCCATTTTAGCGAGCCATGGGTTTCATGTATTAGTGCCTGAGGTTTTTCACGAGCTAAACCCAATCGGTACCGTACTTGCCTACGATGACGCGGGTAAAGATAAAGGTAATCACGATAAATGGAATAAACCGCTTGAATCGCATGATAGTGATACAATTGCTTTAATTGAATTTGCAAAAGCATTACCCAATTGTACTGGTAATGTTGGCGCAATGGGCGTGTGTATTGGCGGCCACCTCGCCTACCGCGCAGCATTAAACCCTAATATTAAAGCTGCATTTTGTTTGTATGCGACTGATATTCATAGTGATACATTGCCAGCGAAAGAAGGCAATAATTCGCTAGAACGTATGTCAGATATTAACGGTGAAATTCACTTTATCTTTGGTAAGCAAGACCCACACGTACCAGTGGATGGACGTATAAAAATTTATCAAGCATGCCAACAAACTGGTATCAATTTTCAATGGCAAGAAGTTAACGCACAACACGCGTTTATGCGCGATGAAGGTGAACGTTACGACGCCGCACTTGCAATACAAATGTATCAACAAGCCGTTGCACTATTTCAGCGTAAATTAGTGTAATTATTAACAAGGTTAGATTAATGTAGTAATCAGGTTTACATTGCTACATTATTAACCTTAGTTTAACCTTTTCTTACAGACCCTTACACTTTTAGACGAAGACTTACAGAAGTAATATTTACCACGTTAAATTCTAGGCCTACACTCCTGCTACGTACTAATAGCAGGAACGCTAATTGTGAATACTTTAGTCTCTGTGACATCACAAAAAACAAATAATGCAGTAATAAAATGGAATTTATACTACATAATCGCAATCATCGCTGTCTGTCTTATTGTTAATGTCAGCATTCGCTTAGATTATTATTTCTTACAAGGTATTCCTGAACTTTCGTTTACCGAAACCTTGCAAGGCTTAGCACTTGTTTGTATCAATCTGTGCTTTTACAAAATGATAAAGGCACCAAACGTTGGTGCCGGTAGCTTACTTGTATTTGGCTTTTTTACCGCCCTGTTAATACGAGAGTGTGACTTTTGGTTTGATAAAATTACCCATGGTTTTTGGTTTTACCCTGCCATGATTACAACACTTGTTACGTTAGTTTTGTTTTCAAAGCGCGGAAAAAGTGGCTTTACCGAGTTCGTTAACTTGCTGAGCGTACCTGCCATGAACAAGGTAATCGTAGGTGTGATTGTATTGATTATTTTTAGTCGTATTTTTGGTACTGGTAGCTTTTGGCGCGATGTTGTAAGCCAAGACGCCTTCGTTGTAAAAACCATTATTCAAGAGGGTTTAGAGCTACTGTGCTATTGTTTTATTACAATTGGCGCATGGGAAACTAAGCAACAAGTTAATACCCTAAACAATAACGAATGTGGTGCGCTCTAACGCACCACATTTAGTTTAAAAGCTAAAATCTACGCCTGCGAAAATGCTTCTGCCTACCTCAGCGTAACCATAATCGAAAGCGTCTTGATCAATCCGTTTATCGAATAAATTGGTAATACCAACTCTAAAAGCAATTGTTTGCGATAGTGCAAAGCGGCTTCCTAAGTCAACCATGACATAGCCATCTGCTGGTGTTTTCTGCCATGTTGGTGCCATTTCAATATACTGCTCACCAATATAATTGAGATTGACATAGGTACTGAGTGACTCAATAACTTGCCAATTTAATTTTGTATTTGCTTGGTGTTTTGGCGTTTTAATTAACGGTTGGTTGTCACTTTTGTTTAACACAGTAGCGCAAAGGTGCCGTTACTGTGTTAAATAACAGCCTTTAAAGGATTGTGCACAAGGTAAGGTTTCGATTGTCGAATGTGTGATAGAAAACTGTTTAGCTAACATGTCTTTGATTGACTGCAAATCATCATTACTCAGTGTAATGCTTGCCTCAAGATGAAGGGTCGTATCGTCCAACTGCCACACGTGCAAATGTTCAACTGCAGACACATTATCTTGTTCTAGGATTGCTGAATACACACTATCTACATCCACATCAGCGTGAGTACCTTGCATCAAGATAATAACACTTTGCTTCGCATAATCAGCGCCGTGGTAAAGCACGTACACAGAAATTAAGATAGTGGCGATTAAATCGATAACATACCATTGATATAAGATAATTAATGTGCCTGAAATGATTACAACAAGTGACGCTAAAGCGTCTGATAAATTATGAATAAACGCCGCTTTTAAATTTAAGTTGTCCTTTGCGCCTGCTTTGTATGTAAGCCACGCAGTTGCAACGTCAATCACCAACGCAATTGCCGCGATGTAAACAACAACCCAGCCATCAACCGGCGATGGATTTAAAAATTGACTAAACGCTTCAAAAATTAGGTAACAGCCAACTAATATTAAAATAGTGCTATTGACCAAAGCGCCAAGGATCTCTGCGCGTTTATAGCCAAATGACATTACGCTAGTGGCTGGTTTTCTTGCGATTCGCCGCGCAATAATCGCAATAACAATGGCACCTGCGTCACTTAAGTTATGAAGTGCATCAGCAACAAGTGCCATACTACCAGACAAAATGCCACCAATAATCTGCGCCACGGTCAGTAATACATTAATCACAACGGCAAGTGACAATTTGTTATCGCCGCTATTATGATGATGGTGATGTGAATGCGACATCGAATTTCCTTATGCTATTTGGCGGTATTGTTAATTGCACCCACGTATAAAACGACGTTTGATGTTTTGTTCCCACGCAATCTCGATTTAAAGTCTATCGTAATTAAATCATGCCGTCTCTCTCAAAACATGGACTTACCCTAACAAGCGATAATTAAAATTCAAACAACCTTATTCACTTAATAAGTCAAAGTTTTACGTATAGTAACACGCCATTCTCGGGCGTTTTTGTGAGATTGGTTTATACTTTAGCGATTAGCAAAAGTAATAATAAGTTGTTATGCAAAGAGCGTGGTGGTCATTGTTGTTATTGGTAGTGAGTTGTCAGTGTTTCAGTGCACAAACACCACCTGTGGAATGCAAGACCCCGCTTTCGCTATCGATCACTAACGACTGGTATCCCTATGTTAAGTTTTCTAAGTTTGATAGCACCACAGGTGTCGATGTAGAACTGCTGAAAAAAGTGCTCGAGCAAATGGGCTGTGAGCTTACCGTAATTCGCTTTCCTGAGCGTAGAACCCTATTTGAACTCACTATCGGTAATTTTGATATTGGCCTTGGCGCCAGTAAAACGCCCGAACGGGAACGGGACTTCTACTTTTCAAAAACCTACCGCCTAGAACGAAACCGATTTGCCTATCGACAAAACGACCACAGCGTTAAGCAAAGCAAAAGTTTTAAATCAATTATTAAACAGCGTAAGCTGATCGGCGTTAACTTGGCCGGTTGGTACGGTGACGAACTAGAGCGTGCAAAACAAGCGTATAACGGCTTTGTTTTTTCAGAAACAACAATTAAACGCTTGGAGATGTTAGTTAAAAACCGTGTCGATATTGTGATTGATGACGACGTTGTACTTTGCAGCGAAATATCAAGACAAAACCATCCTCAGGTGGTTATCCATCCTTTACTCCTGTCACAAGCAAGTATTCATTTTATCTTTAACAAACAGAGCGTTTCACCTACTTTTATGGCGCGCTTTGATACTGCACTAACTAAGGTGTTAGCTAATGGCGAGCTTGAAGTTTTGTTCTCGCATTATATATCACCAAGTTGTGCTGAGCACCTTATCTAATTTTCATAACCAACTGTCACTTTAAAATAAAGCGCGCTATCGCTATGTTGTGCCATAAGATAGTGCTAAAATGCCGCCAATTTTGATTCGATGAAAAATATATAATGCTTAGTTCAAACAACATCACCATGCAATTTGGTGCAAAGCCACTTTTTGAAAATATTTCAGTTAAGTTTGGCGACGGTAATCGCTATGGTTTAATCGGCGCTAATGGCTGCGGTAAATCAACCTTTATGAAAATTTTAAGCGGTGAGCTAGAACCAAGTGCTGGTAATATTTCATACGACCCAAATGAGCGCATTGCAAAACTAAATCAGGACCAGTTTGCTTACGAGCAATTTACCGTTGTTGATACCGTAATTATGGGCCACAAAGAGCTGTGGGATATCAAAAAAGAGCGTGACCGCATTTATTCTTTGCCTGAAATGAGTGAAGAAGAAGGCATGTTGGTTGCTGATCTTGAAACCCAATTTGCCGAAATGGACGGTTATTCAGCCGAAGCGAAAGCCGGTGAATTACTGTTAGGTGTTGGTATTCCAACCGAGCAACATTATGGTTTGATGTCGGAAGTTGCACCAGGTTGGAAATTGCGTGTGCTACTTGCACAAGTACTGTTTGCCGAGCCAGATATCATGTTACTTGATGAACCGACCAACAACTTGGATATCTATACCATCAAGTGGTTAGAGGATATTTTGAATCAACGTGACTGCACTATGATTATTATTTCCCACGACCGCCATTTCTTGAACTCAGTATGTACTCATATGGCTGATATCGACTACGGTGAATTACGTATTTACCCGGGTAATTACGATGAGTACATGTTTGCAGCAACACAAGCCCGCGAGCGTTTATTATCAGATAACGCCAAGAAAAAAGCACAAATTGCCGAACTACAACAGTTCGTATCTCGCTTCTCAGCTAACGCATCAAAAGCAAAGCAAGCGACATCTCGTGCTAAGCAAATTGATAAAATCCAATTAGAAGAAGTAAAAGCGTCAAGCCGTCAAAATCCATTTATTCGTTTTGAACAGTCAAAACAATTATTTAGAAATGCACTTGAGCTTGAAAGCCTGACACAAGGTTACGACGATACATTATTCAGTGATTTATCTGCGCTTGTTGAAGTAGGTGAAAAAGTAGCGATTATTGGTGAAAACGGCGTCGGTAAAACCACGCTATTACACACCCTAGCGAATCGCCTGCCTGCGAAAAGTGGCAGCCTTAAGTGGTCTGAAAATGTAAACATTGGCTACTACGCGCAAGATCATGCAGATGACTTTGCGACCGATATGGATCTGTTTCAATGGATGGAACAATGGCAACAAGAAGGTGATGACGAGCAAGTAGTACGTGGTTATTTAGGCCGTTTACTGTTTTCTCAAAACGACATCAAAAAATCAGTTAAAGTAATTTCTGGTGGTGAACAAGGTCGCATGCTATTTGGTAAATTAATGATGCATAAGCCAAATATCTTATTAATGGATGAACCAACAAACCACATGGATATGGAATCGATCGAATCACTCAACCTTGCGTTAGAACAATACCAAGGTACTTTGTTTTTCGTATCCCATGACCGCCAATTTGTATCGTCGCTTGCAACCCGTATTTGGGAAATAAAAGACGGTAATGTAATTGATTTCCAAGGTACTTATGACGAATACCTTGCAAAAAAGGCAGCTGACGAAGCAAAATAACCCAGTTTAGCTTAACCAATTACATTCTTACAAAGGCGCTATTTATTAGCGCCTTTTTTATTAGCTACGCCAAACAACGCGAACACTTTCAAAAAACAACGCTGTCATAAAAAATTCATATACTAATTTTGAACACAATAAAATCAACATCCAGAATAAGTCTCATTGATTTTAAACAGTTTCATTTAAATGTTACGTATCTTTAAGCTGCCTTTACTTTTGCTTTATGACAGTTTTATTGCAGTTAACGTAATCCTTTCGTATCTTATTCTTGTTCAAGGTGAACACATGTTTATATATTTTAAGGAAATTTCATGACTCGTAAGTTAACACTCTCGTTGCTTGCAGCATCAACCCTCAGCCTTGTCGGCTGCGGTGGCTCATCAACTTCACACGAACCAGCGCCAATCGTACCTAATTCTGGCGAACTTAATATTGGATTTTTAGGACTTCCTGACGGTGCGTCTGCTGATGTGTTGGTTGAAGGCCCCAACGGTTATTCCAATACCGTTAGTACTAGTACCTTACTTACGCAACTGGCCCCTGGTACCTACACACTTTCAAGCGTTGCCCAATCCATAAACAATAAACGTTATCTCGGCATAAACGAATCGATATCGCTGAACGTTTCAAATGGTTTGGTTTCAAATGCGATTTATGAATTTGGCTATGCAACGCAAACCATAGGTACGGTAAGTGGTTTTGGTAGTTTGTATGTCAATGGTGTTCGTTACAATACCGATAATGCCGACTTTACAATTAATGGCCAACCAGGCTCAGAAGATACAATCCGTTTAGGTGATCGCGTTGTGCTTTCAGGTTTAACCAATAACCAAGGCCGTTTTATTGCAAATAGTGTTAACTACGAAGCAACAGCGACGGGTCAAATTCAGCACATTGACTATGCTAATGAGACAATAACAGTACACGGTCAAACATTTGTCTTAACCGGTGAATCTAACTTAGAAGAGCTTACCTTTGATGCGTTAAAACAAGGTCATTTTGTCGAAATCAGTGCCGTATATTCAGAACAACATGGCTTTTTAATCTCCAAGCTAGAGCGTAAAGACGATGAAGACACGCTTTCACTTACCGCAAAAGTTACAGCGCTGGATAGTGCTAATAACACCTTAACAATCAATGACACAACTTTTGATACATCAAACGTAACTGTACCCCCAGAACTTACTGTTGGAGATATTGTCGAAATTGAGTTTAACCAGCTAAATGATGTTAACGTTATTACTGACATCGAAATTGAGCACTATGATCAACAAGATGGTGTGTCTGTTATTTTAGACGGTCCAATAGTCAATGTTACAGATAGCAGTATTACAATCGCCAACACACAAGTATTGATCAACGACGACACGGATTTTGAAAATATATCATTAGCGCAACTTGTAAATGGTACACGTGTCGTTGTTGAAGCAATCATTATTGATAATCAACATATTGCTGAAGAAATCGCACTGTATGTTAGCGCAGACAGCGATATTGAAGGTGTAATCACCGATATTGACCAGGCATTAAATACCATTACGGTAAATGAGCGCGAATACACAATCACACCGTTTACCCTCTTTGATGATGAATCAAGTGCCGACGATAAACAACTGACACTGTCAAGCTTAGCGATAGGCGATTTTGTTGAAATCGATTTTTATAACGATGATAACGGCAACGCCTTTGTGACTAAGTTAGAGCGTGAAGAGCAATCTGAAAACGACGATGACATTTCGATTTCAGGCAAGGTAACCAATATTAACCTTGATACAAATACCTTTAACGTTTCGGGTATTACAGTGTTTGTAAATGCATCGTCGGAGCTAGAAAACCGTTTTGGCAATGATGTGTCTGTTCAAGACTTTATGGCATCACTTAGCGATTACGATAAATTGGAACTAGAGGTATTCAAGACATCGGAAGATGGTTACTTAGTACTAGAAGCAAAATACCAAGATAGTTACGACGATAGCTTTGACATTGAAGGTTCAATTACAGAGTTCAATAGTATTCAAGATTTTAACGTAAACGGTTTTCAAATCATTACCGATGAAAACACGCAATTTTCACATCCACTAGATATGTTTCAAAACGGTGTCGAAGTTGAAATCGATGCAGTACAGCGAGACGGCAACACCCTGCTAGCACTTGCTGTTGAACTTGAGGATGAGAATGATACACGCGAAATCGAAGGTGAAATCACCTCGATTCAAAATGATACAATTACTGTTAACGACACCGCTATTTTGCTAACCGCCGATACCCAGTTTGAAAATGGTACACGTGAGCAGTTAAGAGAAGGCGTGATGGTTGAAATTGACGCGTTCATTAACAGCCAAGGTCAGCTTGTTGCGACTGAAATAGAATTTGAACAACAAGACGACATTGAATTAAACGGTTCAATCACAGAAATAGTAAGCGATTTTCAATTTAAAGTTAACGACACCCTTGTTTACTTTGATGCCAATACGCAATTTGAAAATGGAAATCAAAGTAAACTCGCGCTCGATGTACTCGTAGAAGTTGATGCGATTGAAACCGCAATTGGTTTGTATGCCGCTGAAATCGAGTTTAAAGCAAACGAAGAATTTGAAATTGAAGGTGAAATTCAAAACCTAACCGACACTCAATTTACATTAAGTGACGTTGTTATCCACTACTCAAGCGATACCCAGTTTGAATTAGAAGGTAATCAACTTGAAAATGGCTTAAGTGTTGAAGTGGCTGGCACAATAGATAAAAAGGGCCAATATATCGCATGGCGAATTGCCTTTGATGACTAGTCACTCATAGATATCACACACTTAAAGAGTACGTTCTTAAAATGAACGTACTCTTTGTTACTTTAATTTAACTCGCTGGCAAGATTGAAATAATTTTACTTTCGTTTTTATTTCGGTCATTTATGGTTAAGTAAATTGTGCCATTTGGAGCGGTAACCACATCACGAATACGCCCTAAACCTTTCAGAATAATCTCATCTTCAATTACCTGATTATTTTCAATACGTAAGCGATGCAATTGCTTTTTCGCTAGGCTGCCAACAAACAAGTCGCCCTGCCAATTTTTAAACACATTTCCGGTATAGAAGTTAATACCAGCAACCGCAATTGATGGCGTCCAATGGTGAATTGGCGACTGCATACCTGGTAATTCTGTGTGTTCGGTGATTGGCGTACCGTTATAATTCATGCCAAACGTTACTTTTGGCCAACCGTAGTTCACACCTTTGGTGATTAAATTCAGTTCATCGCCACCGCGTGGGCCGTGCTCTGTTGACCATAAATGTCCAGTTGTTTGATTAATGGTTAAACCTTGTGGGTTACGATTACCATACGTCCAGATTGTTTGTTGGGCGCCCTTTTCATTGTAAAACGGGTTATCTTTTGGAATGCGTCCATCTTTAAATATGCGGTGTATTTTGCCGTTCTGCGTTGTAATGCTTTGCGCGTCATTTTGATGGCCTTCATCACCGTTAGTAAAGAACAAGTAGTCACCTTGAATAGCGAAACGCGAGCCAAAGTGCCAGCCGCGATTTTTACGGTTGTCTGGCTTTGCCTCAAACAAGGTTTGCTCTGAAACCCATTTACCCTCGCTTATCTTGCCGCGCACAATTTTAGTAAAGGCAATCTCGTCACCGTTATCGTTTTTTCCAGCAGCTTGGCTAAACGACAAATAAATCCACCCGTTTTGGCTATATTGTGGGTCGGGATAGACATCAAGTAAGCCACCTTGACGGTTATGCCATACCTCAGGAATGCCAATTACTTGCGTTTTTTTGCCGGTTTTCGACATCATCCACAGTTCACCCTGGCGAAGCGTATACAGTAAACTGCCGTCCGGTAAAAAGTCCATCGCCCAGATTATTCCTTCACTGGTCAGAACTTCTTGTGTCTTACCGGTTTGATGTTTTGTGGTGAATACTTTACCAAGAGATGATTCAGGCGCTTTTTGCCTTTCTACTTTAGCCCCCGCTTCGCGAATATATACAACAAGCGTTCGTACTTGTTCATCGCTTAACGTTCCACCAAATGCTGGCATGCCAACTTTTGATATACCATTTTTAATAGCATTGGTTAATGCTTTATCTGTGCCATCTGTTAGCCATGTGTTATCAACTAGCGAAGGCGCCATTGCGCCCATCAGCGTTTCGCCATGGCAAGACGCACAAGTAGATTTAAACAATTCTTCAACTTTTGCCTGTGATGGCAAACTTGCAATGCTTGCTAACATCGCTCCTAAAATCGGTAACTTATTCATTTTTTGATACATATTATTATTTCACGGTAGATCGAATGCACGGTAAGTACAGTATAATGTGCCGAGATTCTGTTTTCAGTCAAGATGCGTTTAAAGGTTTATTTCGTGCGAGAAGTGTTTAAAAAGTCGTTAGTTGTTTCATTATTAAGTGTTCATTTTACATCATTGGCCGCGCAAAATAGTCAGAGTTTTGCCGATATTGAAACCATAGTAACAACCGCGTCGCGCGCCAAGAAACGTCATTTTGATCTGATTGGCAATACCAGCATTATCGACAAAGGTGCAGTTGCTAACATTAACGCAGAGCACTTAAATCAAGTGTTAAGTTTAGCGTCGGGAGTATGGTTAAGTCGTGGTAATGGACAAGAATCATTGCTTTCGTTGCGTTCGCCTGTGTTAACAGGTGCAGGTTCTTGCGCTGAATTCTTGATGTTAGAAAATAACATTAGCCTACGTGCCCCCGGATTTTGCAATGTTAATCAATTATTCGATAGCCATTTTGAAATAAGCGACCGCATCGAAGTAGTAAAAGGCAATAATTCTGCACGTTATGGTTCAAACGCAATCCATGGCGTAATCAACATTAATAATACGCTCTACGCTAGCGAGAATCAGCTTGCACTAGACGTAGGCAATGATAATTTTTATCGGCTAAATGCAACGGCAAGTAACGATTTTGACGATGTGCAGTTAGGTGTTGGTGTAACCGTAAGTAGCGATGGCGGTTATCAGTCTAGCTCGGGTTATCAACAGCAAAAACTATCAACCTCAGCACAACACCAGTTCGGCAATTGGCAAACAACACACCATTTTAGTGTAACTAACCTCGAGCAAGATACCGCAGGTTATTTACAACAAGGCGAAAATGCATATAGAGATAAATCGCTGTTAAAAATTAATGAATTTCCAGATGCCTATCGTGACAGTATTTCTATGCATTACAGCATGCAAAATAATGCTGAAATAAACAATGCCCTTTGGCAATTAACGCCCTATCTACGATACACAGATATGACGTTTTTAATGCACTTTTTACCCGGTACTCCCATTGAGAAGAACGATCACCATAGCATTGGACTCCAGTTATCTCGCTATGCGGAAGTTACGGATGTCTTGTCGCTTAAATTAGGTAGCGACCTCGATTTTACTCAAGGTTCGTTACAACAATATCAAACAAACGACACCATATCAGATTCGGCATTTTTAAGGGCGGTACTGCCTAAAGGACAACATTACGATTACACGGTTAATGCAAAAAATTACGCGCTTTATGGTCAGCTTGATTATCAAATAGCTGATGATCAGAACGCTTTTTTAGCACTTAGACATGATATTACCGAATACGATTACAATAACGCCTTAAGCACAGGTAATTTAAAAGATGACGGCACTGCGTGTGGCTTTGGCGGTTGTCGATACACTCGCCCCGCTAATCAGACCAATCGTTTTAACGATACAAGCTACAGTCTTGGCTATTCTTTAACGCTAAACGACAATACGATTGTATTTGCTAAACTAGACAACAGTTTTAGAGCACCACACACCGCCGAGCTTTATCGCCTGCAGAATAATCAGCAACAAAATGACATAACCAGTGTCGACGCAAACCAGCAAGAGCTTGGCCTGCGTTTTCAAACAGAAACGATATTCGGTGAGCTTGCGTTTTATCATCTAACTAAGAAAAACGCGATTTATCAAGACTCAGACAGACATTACCTCAATGGTTTATCGACTCAGCATCAAGGACTCGAGTTTGACCTCACCTGGCGCCTTAGCGACACATTTAAAACACGCTTGAATTCAAGTTACGCAAAACACACCTATGAAAATAATCCAACGAATGGGCAGCAGCTAAAAGGCAATGAGATAGATACCTCTCCTCGCTTAATTGCAAACCTCATTATTGATTGGCTAATAGCGCAAAACATTACAAGTCAGTTTGAACTAAGGCACCTTGACGGCTATTACTTAGACGATAAAAACACGCACACATACAGCGGGCATACTGTTTCGAATTTACGTGCTAAATGGCAAATCAACAGCAATTTTTCTCTCGCATTTGCCATACTTAATGTATTTGATACACGTTACGCCGAACGAGCCGACTATGCGTTTGGGAATCACCGTTATTTTATTGGCGAGCCACGCAATACCAGTGCGACCTTGCGTTATCAGTTTTAATTTAAAATCGTGTTGTAAGGATAAACTCAAATAAACAGTTAAGCGTATTAAACTTAGTAACCGATAGCTGCGTATAATGTTAGGTATTAATCGGAGAGCACGATGACACGCAAAGAGGTTAAAGTACCTAGTTCACGCTTAAGCAGAGCAAGCAAATTTGGTGGTTTACTAGCAAAAGTTGCAACCAATGTTGCCTACAATGGCACCAAGCAATTATTTAGTGGCAACAAGCCATCAGTGTCAGATCTCGTTTTAACGCCTAGTAACTTACAAAAGCTAACAAATGAGCTCGCCGCAATGCGTGGTGCTGCAATGAAGTTAGGTCAACTCCTTTCGATGGATGCAGGTGAGCTTATTCCACCTGAGTTAAGCCATATTTTAGCAAAACTACGAGACAATGCGTATGCTATGCCACACAAGCAGTTAGTCACTGTGCTTCGTGACGCTTGGGGTGATAATTGGGTTGATAATTTTGCTTATTTCAATCTTAAACCCTTTGCCTGCGCATCTATTGGGCAAGTGCATATTGCCAATGACGATAGCGGAAAAAAACTCGCGATAAAATTACAATATCCGGGGGTAAGTAACGCCATAAAGAGTGATGTGGATAACCTAGGGCGTATTTTAAAGCTCTCAGGCCTTATCCCAAAACAGGTTGATCTCAACACGTTACTTGAAAAAACAGCCGAGCAGTTAATCAATGAAGCAAACTATCAACTTGAGGCAAGCTACATAGAAACGTTTAGCGATAAACTCGACAATACACAGTTTGCTTTACCTAACGTTTCCCCTTTAAGTACACAAACCATTTTAGTAATGAGTTTTATTGAAGGTATGCCGATTGAACAAGCGGCGACACTGCCAGAAGAAACTCGAAATCACATCGTAAAGAGCTTATTTTCGCTGTTTTTTGTTGAATTATTTGAGTTGAAGCTGATGCAAACCGACCCAAATTTTGCCAATTATGTGTTTAATAACGAAACACAAACCATAGGCTTACTGGATTTTGGTGCTACCCGAGAGATTTCACCGACTATATCTAATGGATATTTATCGCTTTTTACAGCGCTAAGTAACCAAGACAGCACTCAAATCGAAGACGCAGCCCGTACCATTGGCTTTTTTAAGCAAGATATCGACACTACATACCTTGAGCAAATACTGGCGCTTTTTGACATCGCGTCAATGCCATTACGATTTGATGGCGAGTACAACTTTGCAACTTGTACTATTGCAACACAGTTACGCACTCAAAGCGTTACAATTAATAAACGTAAAGACCAATGGCACACACCACCTGTTGATGCCCTGTTTATCCATCGTAAAATCGCAGGGTTGTATTTAATAGCGAAGCGTTTAAACGCAAAAGTAAACGTCAAACAGCTGTTTGATAAATACGCGTAAGAAGCCAAAAAACAAATTTAAAGAATCAATAAGCACTATAGCTTAAAGCGGTTTAGTGCATCACTTACTTTATGGCCGAGCTCATTTATCTGACGAATATTTTCACTTAGTGCCGTTAGTTCATCACTATTTTGTTCTGCACTGTGCTCTACTTCCTGCATACGCGTAACGATGTCTTGCGCCATGGCACTTTGCTGTGCACTTGATTGATCTATTTGATTACTTTTGTCTGCCAAACGCGTCAACCCTTGCTCAATTAAATCGACTGCGGCTGTAAGCGCTGCGCTTCGCTCAGTACACGTCAGTGCAGCCTCTTGCCCTTGGTTAATTGCACGCTGTGCATCGCTGGTACCGCTTTGCAGTGCGGTTATCATCTGTGCAATTTCTTTTGTTGAATCTTGCGTACGCGATGCTAACAATCTGACTTCATCGGCCACCACAGCAAAACCTCGTCCCTGCTCACCGGCACGAGCCGCTTCAATGGCCGCGTTAAGCGCTAGTAAATTGGTTTGTTCTGATATCGCTACAATCGTGTCCAGAATACTGCCAATATTACTCGATTGATTTGAAAGCTCTGCCATAAGCTCAACTGATGTATTTAAATTTGAAGCAAGTAGTTGTATTTGTTCTCGATTTTGCGTTGCCAAATTAAGCACCGCATCGCTTTGCTCACTGGCTTGATCAATGTCTTCAGTACTTTCTTTGGTCTGTGTGTTTACTGTATTAGCGCTGATATGCACGTCTTGTGCAAGTGCGGTGGTGTGCTTTGCCCGTTCAATTTGTTTTTCGGCATTTTGCGAGACAGTAGCACTTCTTTCAAACGAATTTTCGAGACGAGACTCGAGTAACTCTACCTGCGCGAAAATATCGGTGATCAGCTCTTTTAAATTATCAATAACCCGATTCAATTTATCGCTTACTTCACCAAACTCATCATCGTTAATTTTGCGCGCATGACGCGAGAAATCACCATCAGCCACGTTTGTAAGTGTTTTATTTACATAAGCTAGCGGTATTATAATCGCGCGTATTGTCAAGGTCGCAATAATCGCAGCAACCAATAGAAAAACACCAGCAATGACCATAAGTAACAACTGATTTTCATCTATTTTTTCATCTGCTAATTGTTGATAACGGTTCACTAGTTCACTGGCACTTTGTTTTATGGTGTGAATTGAACTGTTAATTTCTTCAGAAAGCGCTTCTACGCGATTGTAGTCTTGTTCAAACTGTTCTGATTTAGCGAGCTGTAGCGCCTGTTGTTGATACAAATGTGCCGGATTATCAACGTTACTGTTAAATACAGCCAAGTTTTGTTCAAAACGCGTTTGAAAATCACCGCTTTCAATATCTGTGAGCTGTTGATTGAGAAAATTGTAGTTGTCTTTAATGTTTGCCAGTAAAAACCGCGTATCGTTTTGATGTTTAACTTGCGTTTCACTGTCTAAAGTTTGACTAAGTGCATTGGTTACTTCAGTTAAATTAAACAACATATCATCAATGCGGATCGCGGTGCCCATCACTTCATCTAACAGACGCGAACTTAATCCTGTTAATGTTTCTAGGTCATATAATAAATCGGAGCTTTGTGAAATAAGCGCGAGCTGCTTTTCAATCAAAGTTTTGTTTGTTTTTTTAGCATTTAAATAGGCAATTTTGTTATCAGTTAAACTTTCAGAGGCATCAATCAATGCAAGTGACTGGTTATTTAGTTTTTCAAGGTCAATGCTGTAATCTGCAATGCGACTTGAAAGTGTTTGTTGTAGTTGATTTTTAAGTGATTGATTTTGTGCTCTGAATTTTTCTATAACATTTAATTTGTTGGCACCGTAAATTGCGTTAGCGTTTTTTGTGTAGTTGAGAATAAGCGTTTGAATGTCATCGGCACTGCGTTGTACTGGTAAAGCCTGCTCTTTAATATTTAAGTAAGCACGCTCAATATTCGACAAAGACATATAAAAAAACAGGCAAACACCCGTAAGCAAAATGCCCACTGATGCAAAGCCAAAAGTAATTTTTTGTTTTACTGTAAAAACCATTAAAACGCCCTACTACTTTAATAACTCGGTTTAAGTATAACGTAATATTTATAAAGTGATTTTGTTTTGAAATGAAACGAAAATACGCCAACTAATGTTGGCGTATTTTGACATCATTAAATTGATGGACGAAATAACTTCTGAGGTGTTTGTAACACTAATAAGCGACTTTGATCTTTCAGTACCATATTGTTTAAACGATAAGACGAATAACGTGCCTGAGTGGTAAATGGTAGCGATAGTGAATCGTCACCGTTTAACTCTTTTGCCATTTCAACCGTGGCTATATCGTAAAAACGCACCCCATCGTTACTACCTTGTAACGTTGCTTGTAAACTAAAACGCCCCGCATCATTTACCATCAATGGTACCTTAGCTTCAATATGCGATTGCGACGCACTAAATGTCACATTAGGTAACGCCTTTGCTGTTTGTTTAAAATTAACAAATGGAATTTTAAGCGAACGCTTAACTGGCATATTAGCGCGCTGGGCATCAATTTGAAGTTCAAGCTCATACAGGCCGTTGATTGCACCAAAATATGCCAGTGCTTTATCAAAGTTAAAGTGGTTATTGCTAATATCCACCGTTACTTTTTCATTTGTTGGACTAATCAGCTTAGCTGACATCGTTTTGATTTGAATTGCGTTATCAGTAAACGAAAGCGATTGATATCCAAGTTTATTTGCTCTTTGAGTAGAGCGGTTACTCGCTGCAACGGCAAGAACAACATCACTGTGCTTTTCCTTTACATGCACTAAGTATTTCGCATCATCAATCAGGTATTGATTTGTTTTTAGCGTTAGTTGTTGCAAAGCGTGTTGCGACTTTACCTTTAGCGCTACACTGCCATCAGTAAAACCTGCATCGTTCATTTCTTTTTGCGCAAACACTTGCTCTACCTGTGCACGATTGCCCTTTGTTAACACTTTAGAATTGGGCGTTAGCGACAATGCACTAACATCAAGCGGTTCAATAAATTGTGTGTTTGCCACATCAAATTTAGGCGCCACGCGAACAAAACTATTCTGTGCAGAAAATGGTAGCTCGACACCTTGCTTGAGCGCTTTGCCGGATATTGTCATCCAATATTCATCGCTTTTTAATACTTGTTGTAACTGCTGCTCAACAGCTGGTTGTAGTTTTTTAAACTGATAGACAACCGGTTCAGCATAGAGTGAAAACGCCGATAGTAAACTTGCACAAAGCGTTAATACAGTAAAATGTTTCATAATTAGATCTCCTTAATTCGATTGCGTAGTAGGCCATCTAAATTGAAACATTTACGACGACTTTGATGATGACTTAAAGGCTCACTGCCACGTGTTTTATTTTTATCTTTAAACCACACACTGCCCGCAAGCGATTGCGAACTACATTCCAAGAATCCGTCAGAGCAATCATCTAACCAGTTTTGTGTAACCTCAAGCGCCACTTGATATTGATAGCCTCCACAGTAACTATCACCATCCCAAATTGCCGAATCAACATCACTACCTACAACTGCCTCAAATGCAGAACTAAGTGCCGGTCGATTAGGCGTACCATATAACCAATTTTGATTGTAATGTGCCATCCAACCAACTTGCTGCTGTTTCACCGCGTCACTGTCGTAACCTAAGATCCAGCCAAGGGTTGTTTCAAATGAATTACCTGCGGTTACCGCATCGGCTAAAGGTGTACCACCAGACGACGGTGCAAGCGCGATTGTCTTTTTGACCGTATTTATAATAGTGACAAAACGGCTATCCCAGGTTGGATTAGATAAAATCCAACGCACGACATTACCGCCATTTGAGTGCGTAATGAGTGTTAAAGACGTAATGTTTTTACTATTTATAAAGTTAGTCAGCTGCTCTGCCAAACAGCCAGATGCTCGCGTATCCCACATATACCGATCGAAATCGCAATTGATCACCGTGTAATTGTTTGTGTTACTTACCCCTTGCCTCACTGAGTTTACAAATTCACCTGTCCAGTAGTCATTATATGCATCTGTTTGACTTCCAGTCCCATGAATAAAGGCCAGTCCATGACTTGCCCAAAGAGGCGTGCTTGCGTACAACAACACCGCATAAGCTATTATTTTCGTTATTTTCATACTGTGTGTTCCTAATTATTGTTTGTGATCGGAGGAGTGACCTCCGATCTCAAAATAGCCAATTTAGGTACAATTACAACATTTTTTTACACTTTATTAACAATCGGTATGGTTAAGCCGATTGTTATTACATAAATATGAAAGCTGGGTTATATATTCATAACCATTTGATATAGCTAAACGAATCGTTTGTATGAAATTTGACGTGGAAAACACACTGTTTTATTTAGAAAAGACGCTAAATCCACTAACTATCTTTAACGGAATCCATTACAACATGTGTCGTTATGGTCGCGACCTGCTCGATATCACCTAACACATTGGTGTGAAATTGCTTATAACTTTTCAAATCTTTGGTTTCTACTCTTAGAATATACTCAAACGCACCGGTTACGTTGTGGCATTCAAGCACTTCTTTTGAAAACGTTATTGCCTCTTCAAATTGCGTTTGTGCTGTTTTGGTATGCACCGACAAGCCCACTGTAATAAACGCTTTAAAGCCAATGCCTAGTTGTTCGGTGTCAATGGTGGCTTTATAACCTGTGATAATCTTTGCCCGCTCAAGCTCTTGTACACGGCGTAAACATGCCGATGGCGATAATCCGATGCGCTCTGCTAATTGAATATTGGTTAAACTACTGTCGCGTGATAATTCAAACAATATTTGTTCGTTAAACTTATCCATATTTAAACTTTATTGTGCCATTTTATATTTACAGACAATATAAAACAGCAAATTGTGCAATAAGTAAATTACTCTATTAAAAAGAAGTACATTATGAATACTGAATTACTTATTGCATTAATAACATTTTGTTTTGTTTCATCTATCACCCCAGGCCCGAATAACTTAATGTTGCTAAGCTCAGGGTTAAATTTTGGTCTACGCCGTTCGATTTCGCATTTGTCGGGTATTGCCATTGGTTTTAGTGTAATGGTGCTATTGGTGGGGATTGGCGTAAGTCAGTTATTTCAATCCTTACCTGCAAGTCACACCGTATTAAAATGGGTAAGCATCGTCTATTTAGGTTACCTTGCATACAAAATCGCTAATAACCATACTATTGATGAAGTCGCATCTGATGCGAAACCATTTACCTTTATGCAAGCTGCACTTTTTCAATGGGTCAATCCTAAAGCGTGGACAATGGCGTTAAGTGTTAATGCGGTGTATGCGAGCGATCAAAGCATACAATCTGTGATATTCGTAAGTGTGGTATTTTTACTTATTAACTTACCATCCATTTGCTGTTGGTTAGTACTAGGAAAAAGTTTAAAACAACTTATCGCCTCACCTATTAAAATACGTTTGTTTAATTGGCTTATGGCAGCATTATTGGTTGTATCGGTTATACCAATGCTTTAACCCCCTAGTTACTAGAGGTGTATTGGCGCTTTTTAGCATAATACATTCAAACTAATGAAGAAATAACAGCAGCACAAACGGGTGAGTTGGGCTTTGCTGACAGCGTTTTCTTTGCGTCTAGCTTTGATAATTAAAGCGATAACCGCTCTACTTAATTTCTAAAACAAACTAGTTTGGAGATAGCCATTAACAAGAAACACACCTTAATAATTTACGGTACATGTATCAACATTGTGTTTATCGCAATAGTGAAAACCTAAATAAGTAAATTCTTGCTTAGGTTTCATTTTGTGTTTTAAATACTGATACAAGTATTCCGCGCCCTGTTTTCCCATATCAAACGGCTTTTGACCAATATTGACGGTAGAAAGACCCTTAGATAAAGCACTTAATTGCAACTCTTCGGTATCAGCAGAAACAATAACAATATCACCAGATTCAATTCGTGATTTAAACTGGCTCAGCTGCTCGATATAGCGCGGATTAAACTGGGCGAACCCTGCAACTGCAATAAAAACAGGTGGCGAGTCTAGTTTGATTTTGCCTACTAATTGGCTGAGTGCTAGGCCTCGTTTACCCAAACTGTAAACCGGGCATAATTCATGTTCTTGCCATTGGTAGCCATCATTCAAACGCTGTAAACTTTGGCCACTTAATGCATGACGCACACCTTTAATTCGCTGATTTAAATTTGGCGTAGATGGATGCCCAGACTGCAAACACACTGTGTTTGTATGTTTAATGTTATTTTTAACATATTCGCCTAGAGCTATACCAAAATCGAAATTATTAGTACCAACATACGCTAAACGATAATCATGATGTTGCGGTAACAAATCTGAGTCAAAGGTAATTACTGGAATATCAAGCTCAAATGCTCGCTTGAGAGCACCATTTACCAAGTAGTCTGAGTCAGTCACTGAAATCAGTAACGCATTTACTCCGCTTTCGATAAGACGGTTAATTTTAAGCGTTTGACCACGAATATCTTGAAAATCATCAGCCCCTTCGTAAATACATCGTAAATCTGGGTAATTTTTAGCAACAGACTCACATCCTTTAAATGATTGGATATAAAAACTATCATTTTTGGTTTTACCGATAACACCAATAGTGTAATTGGCAACACAGGTAAAACTAAGAAAAACCAAACATAAGTTGAATAAAAACAACCACCAAAATCCGCTATTTTGTGCTTTATTCCACATGGAGACGACTACAATAAATTTAAATTACTTATTCAGTATAGAAGCATCGTTGATTTAAATTAAACAGTTATTTACGAATTTTTTAACTTTCATTTATTTTTGACTAATAACCAATCAAAAACAGGGTTAAAAAGCGCAAAAATAAAACAGCAATGATAAAGGGTTTCAAAAAATGAGCCGAAGTATGGCAAACAAGCATTACCTGCTCTTTGTAATGCACTCAATTTATTAGAACGTGTTGTTCATCTTTCAACTTAATTAAGCGTAATTTAATGCCATAAAAAGATTGATCTATATCAATGATGGGATTAGTATATTCTGAAGTTTCAGAAATTATTGAACGTTTAGAATGTTGCTAACACCAAAAATTGAAAGTTTTGTAATGCATTGCGGCGAAATGGGCAGCCGTTGGGGTTTTAACCGTACTATCGGGCAAATCATGGGCTTATTACTAATGAGTGAAGAACCACTAAGTGCAGTGTCGTTATCAGAAACCTTAAATATCTCTCGCGGTAACGTTAGTATGGCAATCAAAGAGTTACAGTCATGGCACTTAGTATCGGTAATTCATAAACCTGGTGACCGAAAAGATTACTACGCACCCGCAGGCGATATCTGGGAATTAGCAAACCGAGTATTTGAAGAGCGCAGAAAAAGAGAGATGGACCCAACCCTATCTCTTTTGCGCGCTTCAATCATCGACGAGCCAGCTAATGCAGAAGAAGCGTATGCTCAGGAAAAAATGTCTGAGCTACATGACTTGCTTGAAACCATCACTGTTTGGGCAAGTGAGTTACAAAGTATGAGTCCCGATAAGCTGACAACGCTTATGAAGCTCGGCTCTGGTGTTGTTAAAGTACTCGATTTTAAAGATAAAGTTTTGAAAAGCGGTAATAGTAATTAACCGCTTTTTTTGTGCGCACTGAAAAAGTGCATATGTCGTCGTGTTGCTATTTAATTTTTGTTTTATTGAATTTCGGAAGACGTATAGCAATTAATAAACAAGGTACTACAAGGCTTAATTACCCCTTTGTTGTTCGTATGCAATGGCAAATATTGCCTAACCAGTACACGGTAAAATTTGCTAACGAAATCGGTGTTTCAAAAAACATTTAATAAATAGCACGTCTATTCTTTGGGGGTCGTTTATGTTGGATACGTTAATGCTTTCACGCATACAGTTTGCTGCCAACATTAGTTTTCACATTTTATTTCCCACTATAACCATCGCAATGTGTTGGTTTTTAGTTTTCTTTAAAGTCAGGTTTGATATGACAGGCAATCCCGTGTGGATGCGCGCATATCGATTCTGGGTAAAAATCTTTGCTCTTTCTTTTGCGCTTGGGGTTGTAAGCGGTATTACCATGTCGTTTCAGTTTGGTACCAATTGGCCCGGTTTTATGGAAAAAGTCGGAAACATCGCGGGGCCGTTATTAGGCTACGAAGTATTAACTGCATTTTTCCTAGAGGCGACATTTTTAGGCATTATGCTGTTTGGCATTAAACGCGTGCCACCAAAAGTACATACTTTAGCCTGTATCGTGGTAGCAATCGGTACCACGCTTTCGGCGTTTTGGATCTTAAGTTTAAATTCATGGATGCAAACACCAACTGGTTTCGAGATGCGCGATGGCATCGCCTACCCAACCGACTGGTTTGCTGTAATTTTTAACCCAAGTTTCCCTTACCGTTTAGCGCATATGCTGTTAGCGTCGGGCTTAACAGCAAGCTTTATGATAATAGGTGTGAGTTGCTATCGTTTGCTTAAAGGAGACGATAAACAAGCACCAAAATTAACATTAAAAGTAGCCCTAGTTGTAGCCGCAATTTTATCTCCATTACAAGCGTTTGTGGGGGATTTACATGGTCTTAATACGCTTCAACATCAACCACAAAAAATAGCGGCAATGGAAGGCGTTTGGCAAACCGAAAAAGGGGCTCCTTTACTGCTATTTGCAATTCCTGATGAAGAAAACAGAACGAATCATTTTGAAATTGGCATTCCTAACATGGCAAGTTTTATTCTTACCCATGAGCTTGATGGTGAAATTAAAGGGCTTGATGAATTTAAAGGTGAGCATCCGCCAGTTAAACCTGTATTTTTTGGCTTTAGAATAATGGTTGGCCTAGGTTTACTGATGATCGCTATCTCTTGGTTTGCAACCTTTACCCTCAAAAAGCGCGGCCAACTACCGTCTTGGTTAATGCGTGTTTTTGTTGGCTTAACATTTTCAGGTTGGTTAGCTACATTAGCCGGCTGGTATGTAACTGAAATCGGCAGACAGCCTTACCTTGTTAGCGGTGTGCTAAAAGTATCTGACGCAGCAACACAAATCGCGCCTGCAAATGTTGGCTTTAGCTTAGCACTCTATTTAACAACCTATGCCATTTTGCTAGTCGCTTATCTGCATACAGTATTTTTGATGGCGCGCCGCGCCGTTGAAATTGAAGAGTTTGATATGAGCGAAAAGCCAATTAAACAATTACCGAGTAAAGGGGATAACGCATATGTTTGATCAAGCAACTCTGGCAATTATTTTTGTATCCCTAATGGGCCTTGCAACATTAATGTACGCTGTTTTGGACGGTTACGATTTAGGTGTAGGGATTTTACTGCCGTTAGACGATGAAACCTCGGCAGATACCATGATTGCGTCGATAGGACCGTTTTGGGATGCTAATGAAACTTGGCTAGTATTAGCGATTGGCCTTTTACTCATTGCGTTTCCAACTGCACACAGCATTGTCTTTCAAGCGCTATATATCCCGTGTACATTTATGTTGATTGGGTTAATTATGCGCGGTGTGGCATTTGATTTTAGAGCCAAGGCCATTGTTGCCCATAAACGTAAATGGGATACCGTGTTTAAATCTGGCTCTTTGTTCGCATCGTTAGCGCAAGGTTACATGCTCGGTTTATATGTTATGGGCTTTTCAAACTCCTTTGAAGCGCATGGTTTTGCTCTACTAAGTGCAATTGGTGTTTCAGCGGCTTATACCTTTATTGGCAGTGCATGGCTGGTGATGAAAACCGAAGGCGATTTACAACAAAAAGCCGTAGCGCATTGTAAATCAACGGTTGTTATTACGTTTGTTGGTATATTGCTGGTATCACTGGTTAACTTACTTATTTCACCAGAGATCTATCAAAAATGGTTCGACTTTCCGTATGCACTGATCTTAATTCCCATTCCGATTATTTGTGCAAGCTTCTTTGTACTATGTTGGTTTGTATTAAAGCGCTTAGCTAAACAGCCAAATATTGGTGCAGCCCTACCATTCTTTTTTGCGCTATTGATTTTTACCCTATCATTTTTTGGCTTAGCATTTAGCTTTTTCCCAGAGATTGTGCCGGGTAAATTAACAATTTGGGAAGCTGTTGCAGCGCCTGAAGCGCTTAACTTTATGTTGTGGGGGGCGTTAATTGTAGTGCCAACTATTTTGGCTTATACCGCATTTTCTTACAGAGTGTTTTGGGGAAAGGTGGACGAACTTCGCTACTATTAATTTCAATTCAATTATTTAAATAAGTGTGTAGCGACTAGGCTACACACTTATAATAAATCTATTAGAAATATAGGCTTTCAACCGTTTCACCGGCAATTTTAACGTCACACTTGTCGCCTGACTTTGAATTAGATGACTGAATAGCACCCGCTACCGCACCAAATACACCACCTTTTTCATTCAGCACAGAGCTAAAGTAACAATAGCTAGAAACATTAACTTCTTGATAACTCGTGTTTAAGTTAAGTGTTGGCGTGTATGGAGGAAAACGACCTTTCATCACCGGATCGCCATTTACCGTTAGTTGTACTTCATTTCGCTTAGTATCGTACTGGCCACCAAAAACGTAAGTCTTACCTTGGTACGCTATGGTTTTTTCTTGTGCTTGGATTGGCGGTGTT
The DNA here is from genome assembly GCF_001399975.1 of Pseudoalteromonas sp. P1-9. GTDB lineage: Bacteria > Pseudomonadota > Gammaproteobacteria > Enterobacterales > Alteromonadaceae > Pseudoalteromonas. Next base: position 108,920 of record NZ_LKBD01000005.1, on the reverse strand, counting down.
GAACCACAACCAACAAGTGTAAGTGAAGAAAGTGCAACAAGTGAAAAGGTGAGTGTTCTTAACATAATAGAATTTCCGTATAAAAATAAGACAAAAATTACTCTACGTTAAAGAATATCTAGTTTCAAGAAAATGAATGTTAAGATTTGAAATGGTTTGGATTGTTTCTATTTAAACAAATAAGCCAACCTTACTGGTTGGCTTATTTAGTAATTGAACGATATTACGTTAACTAAGTATGTTTTCTTATTGATTAACTTGCTGATGTATCAAGTGGTTCAAAGCTTTTTACAAGATCGTCAACCGCTTTCATCTGACTTAAGTAACCTTCGAGTTTAGCAAGTGGTAATGCACATGGACCATCACATTTGGCAAGGTTCGGATCTGGGTGAGCTTCAATAAATAGGCCTGCTAGACCGAGTGCCATACCGCTTCGTGCAAGTTCTGCAGCTTGTGCGCGACGGCCATCAGCTGAATCGGCACGTCCACCCGGACGCTGCAGCGCATGGGTTGCGTCAAAAATAACAGGGGCTTGGTGCTTCATATCATCCATACCCAGCATATCAACGACTAGGTTGTTATAGCCAAAGCTTGAACCTCGCTCACATAAGATTACTTGGTCGTTACCCGCTTCGTTAATCTTTTTAATAATGTGTCGCATTTCATGAGGTGCTAAAAACTGCGGTTTTTTCACATTAATAACTGCGCCAGTTTTCGCCATCGCTACTACTAAGTCGGTTTGACGTGCTAAAAATGCAGGTAACTGAATTACATCTACAACTTCAGCGACGGGTGCCGCTTGATACGGTTCGTGTACATCAGTAATCACTGGTACATTAAAGGTATTTTTGATCTCTTCAAAAATCTTTAACCCTTCTTCCAAACCTGGACCACGATAAGAGTTAATTGATGATCGGTTTGCTTTATCAAATGACGCTTTGAACACATAAGGAATGTTTAATTTTGTTGTCACTTCAACATAATGCTCAGCGATTTGCATTGCTAAGTCACGTGATTCAAGCACATTCATACCACCAAATAGTACAAACGGCTTGTCGTTAGCAACTTCACAGTTACCCACTTTAATAATTTGTGTATTCATTTAAATTCCTAACAGAATAATTAACTACCGACCAGCTGCAGCACTTGGCCACAGAACCACGCAGCATATGTTCCAAGTGCGTAACCAAGTACAGCCAGTAACACACCAACAGGTGCTAATGCCGGGTGAAATGCAGATGCAACCACAGGCGCTGATGCAGCACCGCCAATATTCGCCTTACTGCCCACGGCAACATAAAACACCGGCGCTTTAATAATCTTGGCAACAACAAATAATAGAATAACGTGAATTGCCATCCAAATTAGGCCAATAATAACGTATTTTGGTGCTTCAAATACTTTGCCGATATCCATATGTAAGCCAATGGTCGCCACTAAAATATATAAAAATGCGCCGCCTACTTTTGATGCGCCTACGGCTTCAAATTGACGTGCTTTTGTAAACGATAAGCTTAGTCCAATTGTGGTTACAACAAAGATAATCCAAAACAATTTTGAATGTAGCGAGAACTTTTCAAGTGCTGGGTAGTTTGCTTGGAAAAAAGGCACTGCTGTGTCTGCAATTAAGTGTGCAAAGCCTGTCGCACCAAAACCAAATGCCACTAAAATCATTAGATCACGCAGTTCTGGTTTGCGTGAATTTTTCTTTTCAAACTGCGATACCGTATCGATTAGTTTATCGATAGATGAAGTATCTGCACCTGTGTGCTTATCAATCTCTTTATGACGGGCCGCTAAGTATAAAAGTCCTGCCATCCAAATATTCGCCACTACGATATCTACAGTTACCATAATGGTAAAAATATCGCCGTTAGCCTGATAGATTTCTTTCATCGCTACCATATTTGCACCGCCGCCGATCCAACTACCAGCTAGTGCCGCCATGCCGCGCCAAAGCTCCCCTGCACCATCAACACCTAGCAGTTCTGGCATAAAGGTGGCCGCCACTAATAACGCGATTGGCCCGCCAATAACAACACCAACAGTACCAGTTAAAAACATAATAATGGCTTTTGGTCCGAGCGCTGCAACAGCTTTTAAGTCAATACTCAGTGTTAGTAATACTAAACAGGCAGGTAATAGGTAATATTTTGCAACCGTATACACGCTATTGCCTTCACCGTCGACAATGCCAAATGTATTTAATAGCGATGGTAAAAAATAACACATCAATAATGCTGGAACGTACTTATAAAATTTTGCCCAAAATCCGGTTTTAAGATTAGAGGTATAAAACACAAAACCTAAGATTATGGCCAACATACCCATAACGACGGCATCGTTGGTGAACATCACGCTGTGAGAGTCCATGAAGTTGCTTCCTGTATTAAGTTATTTTTAGTGGATTGTTCTAAAGTGCGAGTCCATTTCTTCAATTTGGCTTTGCAGCACATCAATTGATGGGTCATCCGGGCACTCTTCTATAAACTTTTCAAAGTCTTTAATGGCGAGTTCATCACAGTTCAAATTATGTAATAAATAACCGCGATCGCGTAACTCGTAAGGATCACTATCGGTAAGAACCATCAGTTTTTCAACACATTTAAACGCTTCGCCGTAGCGTTTTTCACTGATAAATGCCCATTTTTGATGGGCCAAAAATAGCTTCACAACATCATCTTCAAACAATTGTTGAAATGCATTATCTAGGCTATTTTCATCGTCATTTTCTGGTTTGATATACCAGCGTTGCCCACCTGAGCACGGGTCGATTAAATACCCTTCTCCTTGGCTTACTTCTAGCAATACTTGAATGTCGTTTTCAAATACCAACATTTCAACATCAAAACCAAGTTGTTCCATCACGTAGGTTAAGATCATGCCAAGCGATATAGTGCTGCCAGTGCGATAATTAAGTGCATAGGCGACACTATTAAGCAGACTCATCGGCACTTTTTGGCTCGTACCGCTAAAGGCAAAGTCGCTGTAAAAACTATCGAGTAGCGAAGTTAGGTTTTGCTCTATGGTGTTTTCAGACTTTTGCGTTTTTACCGCCATCAGAACCAGTTCAGATAATTTATCCCGACAAAGGGCGTAATCGAACTTAGTCAGCCACGATGACTCATGATTTAAACATGTAAAGACGGGCGCTTCTATTGCCGCTGTATATTCTTCCTCAGAGATATCAAACATCAATATCCTTCGGTCTCTCTATAACTAAAAATTAATGCCAGTTTATCGTGTTTTAAAATGAATACCAATGAAGATCGGCGAATAGATAAAGAATAGAGACTAACTTAATGTTCTGTATCAATAATCATTGAATAGATATAGCACACTTGTATGAACATAAAAGCAAAATAGAAAAGAAAAAGGCTGAATAATCAGCCCTTAAAAAAGAAATGGTGTTTTAAATCTCGCTAAATAAAAAATGGCGAAAATAACGGTTGTAGCAAGCAATAAGAGCGATATTTGCCCTTTTATATGTTTTTGCCTCGCCATAAATACCCCTACAACAATATACGCTACCACAAGTACGATTTTCTCAAGTAACCAAGGTTGATTATGAGGACTCATACCAAGTGTCACTGCCAGCGCTACCGCTGAGATAAGCAACAAGGTATCAATACTATGGCTACCGATAAACAGTATTTTATTTTCAGCAAGTTGTAACTGCTTGATGCGAGCAAATGCACGCGTATAAAAAAGCACAACACTCAGTACAGCTAACAACATATGTGTATGCTTTAACGCAATATATTCCATTTTACTACCCTGGATAATTATTAAGAATTTGTTCGAATCTATCGATGTTACTGAGTAATACATCAACTAACTTAGGCTCAAAATGCAGCCCACGTTGATTTTGCAATTCAGTCGTAACTTGCTCTACGCTCCAAGCTTCTTTATAACAGCGCTTATGGCGAAGTGCATCATAGACATCAGCTAACGCGACAATACGGCCATAAACATGAATTTCTTCACCTTTTAGGCCGTGAGGATAACCTGTCCCATCCCATTTTTCATGATGGTCGCGGGCTAAAATCGCTCCTGCTTGAATAATATCCCGACGAGATCCCGCTAAAATATTGTGTCCTTTCATGGCATGAGTTTGCATCACTTTCCATTCTTGCTCATCCAATTTACTTGATTTATGCAAAATGGTGTCGGGAATACCAACTTTACCAACATCATGAAGAGGTGCAGCATAACGCAGTACATCGGCCTCTTCGTCGCTCAGGCCATAACCTTTTGCAAGTTCATAACTAATGAGTGATACACGCTTTACATGATTTCCGGTTTCAGAGGAACGCTGTTCAACGGCTTCACTTAAGCGATAAACCAGTTCTCTTTGCGTATCTTCAATTTCTGATTGCAGTTGCACATTTTCGTAGGCAATTTGTACATTTTGCGAGAAAATTTCAATTAAATCTTTATGTGTCTCAGTCAGACTGCGTGGAATACCCGATACATAGAGCATTGAGTTATGGTTAAACCGGCTAGAACAATAGGCAAAAAGGTAATCTTCTTCATAAACAATGGTTTTGTTACTGAGTGCTTTCTTACACGCTAACAATTGCTTTTCAGATAGCACCTGGTTAACTGGCTTACCTTCGCTTTTTTCAAATTCACCTTGTCCTGCAAACACAATCAGGTCTTGCTGTTTTTCATCAGGACTACTTGCAACAAGTGAAGTTGCATACATCGCTTCATCAACTGACCCTAAAATCGAGGTAAGTTGTTGCATTACGCCATGAATAAAGGTGTCCATAGAATGAGATGAAAAGATATCGCGTGAAGCGGTGATGATTTTCTCAAGACCTTGGCGAGAGTGCTCTATTGATAAAATATCGCGATAAGAGCGTAAACTCGACATAACAACCGTAAATAGTTTTTGTGCTGTTAATTCGGTTTTAGATTTGTAGTCATTAATATCATAGTTAACAATGACCTGACGCTCCGGCGCTTGCCCTGGTTGGCCGGTTCGTAAAATAATTCGCACATGGTTATTTTTAGCGGTTTCGCGAATAAACTGCGCAACTCTTAAACCCGCGTCATCGGTTTCCATAACCACATCGAGCAACACAATGGCTGCATCTGGATGCGCTACAATTTTTTCTTCTGCTTCTTTACCTGAATAGGCGCTAATAAATTCAAGTCGTTTATCTTGAAATGAGAAATCGCTCAACGCGAGTTTCGTTACCGCATGCACTTCCGGTTCGTCATCAACAATAATAACTTTCCAAGTACCGTGGTTATTTACTTGCTTCGGTGCTTGCTCTGACTCATCAGAAAATAAAAAATCACTCGCCATTCTATCCTTACCCCTTATAACCACTTCACACTCGCGTTAATACCAACTCACTAAATAGCTAATCAGGATCCCACTGCGCTAAAGTTACACGGTCGTTGCCGCCTAAATCTTTTACTGTTGAAATATCTTTATATGCCATTTTTGCAAAAAAATCACGTACTAACTGGCCCTGATCATAACCATGTTCTAATAATAACCAGCCTTTTTTCTGCAAATAGTTACGTCCGGTTTCAATGATATGCTCAATATCGGCCATCCCCTTTTTCGTTGCGACTAACGCCGATAAAGGTTCGAATCGTACGTCGCCTTCGAGCAAATGAGGATCTTGTTCATCAATATAAGGCGGATTTGATACGATGACGTCAAACAATTGTGCATCGAGCGCGCTAAACCAATCGCTTTGGACAATGGTCGCATTTGTAATTGCTAGATTTTGTTGATTTTGCTTTGCCAACGCAACGGCATCTTGTTGGAAATCGCAGCCAATCACCTGCCACAAGGGGAGCTCACTTGCCAGTGACAAGGCGATTGCACCGGTGCCGGTACCAAGGTCAAGTAATCTACCTTGCTTGTTTATTGCTTTATCAAGCGCACATTCAACTAATGTTTCGGTATCAGGTCTTGGAATAAGCGTTGCAGGACTCACCTTAAAATTTAGGCTCCAGAACTCGCGATATTCAGTAATATGCGCAACAGGTGAACCCGTTTTGCGTTTTTCAATTGCTGACAAAAAGGAAGCTTGTTGTTCATCGGTCAGTAATTTTTCAGGCCACGTAAAAAGGTATGTACGCGATTGTGAAATGCAATCTAACAGTAATACTTCTGCGTCAAGTTTGGGGGAGTCTGATGTGTCAGTTAAAGCACTTGCGCCAACGGCAAGTGCTTGTTGTATCGAATAATTACTCATCGCCCATCGCTGCAAGCAAGTCTGCTTGATGCTCAAGAACAAGTGGGTCAACAATGGCACCTAAATCGCCTTCAACCACTTCGTTTAGCTTATAAAGTGTCAAATTGATACGGTGATCGGTAACGCGACCTTGCGGGTAGTTATATGTACGAATACGCTCAGAACGGTCGCCACTACCTACGAGGTTACGACGCTCAGAGGCTTCTTCTGCCATGCGTTTTTCATCTTCAGCTTGCTGTAAACGCGACGCAAGCACGCTCAGTGCTTTGGCTTTGTTTTTATGCTGTGAACGCTCGTCCTGACATTCTACAACAACACCAGTTGGAATATGGGTAATACGAATCGCTGAGTCGGTTTTGTTAACGTGCTGACCACCGGCACCTGATGCGCGGAAGGTATCAATTTTAAGATCAGACGAATTGATTTCAATTGCTTCTGCTTCTGGTACTTCTGCCATAACCGCAACCGTACATGCAGAGGTATGCACTCGGCCTTGCGATTCTGTTTCTGGAACACGCTGTACGCGGTGTGCGCCTGATTCAAATTTCAGTTTGCCATACACACCTTCACCAGAAATATTCGCAATAACTTCTTTAAACCCGCCGTGTTCGCCTTCGTTCGTGCTAACAACGTCAACTTTCCACTTTTGTGTTTCAGCATAACGGCTGTACATACGGAATAAGTCACCAGCAAAGATTGCCGCTTCGTCACCACCGGTACCGGCGCGCACTTCAAGAAACACATTGTTATTGTCACGAGGGTCTTTCGGTAACATAAGCACTTGTAGTTCGTCTTCTAACGCTTCGATATTTGCTTTGGCTTCTTTGAATTCTTCTTGCGCCATTTCACGCATATCGGGATCGTTATCTTTAAGCATTTCTTCGGCTGTCGCGACGTCATCTTCTGCCTGACGGTACGCATTAAAAGCCTTAGTCACATCTTCAAGTTCAGAATATTCTTTTGAAAGCGAACGGAAACGGTCTTGATCAGAGATCACATCCGGATCACTTAATAATGCTTGTACTTCTTCGTAACGCTCAACCAGCGTTTCTAATTTTCTGTAAACGGATTCTTTCATCTAAGCTTGACGCCTGTTAATTATCTAAATCTAAAACTTTTTTGATTTGTGCAAGCTTGGCAATATCATCTTGCTCAGCAGCTTGCTTAATCGCTTTGGTTGGTGAATGAATAATTCGATTTGCTAGTTTATTAGCTAATTCATTCAGCACTTTTTCTGGGTCTTTACCTGATTTTAACTGACCTTGCGCCTTTTGTACTAACTCTAATTTTATTTGTTCAATATTTTTGCGGTAAGTACGAATAATGTCGACTGAATCGAGCGCATTTCGCCATGTTACAAATTCATTGGCTTTTACAACAATTATCTCTTCGGCTTCAGCAGCCGCTCGCTCACGTGATTCCATATTCTGATTAACAATTTCTTGTAAATCATCAACAGAATACAAATATGCATCATCAAGATCAGCTACTTGCGCTTCGATATCACGCGGTACGGCAATATCAACAAGCAGCATCGGCTTATAACGACGCGCCTTTAACGCCTGTTCGACCATACCTTTACCGATAATTGGTAATGTACTCGCTGTAGAACTGATCACAATATCGGCATCGATTAAACTCTCGGGTACGCGCGATAACGGCACAACATGTGCGTTGAATTCATCTGCTAAATTTTGAGCGCGTGATAAAGTACGGTTTGCCACTGTCATATGCTGACAACCGTTTTGATACAAATGCCTTGCGACAAGTTCTATGGTTTCGCCCGCGCCAATTAACAATACTTTGGTTGGTTCTAAATTGCCGTAAATGTGTTTAGCTAAATTAACCGCTGCGTAGGCAACTGAAACCGCACTCGCGCCGATATCAGTTTCTGTGCGCACTTGTTTAGCAACTGAGAAACACTTTTGAAAAAGACGCTCAAGTAAGGCATTCACCACACCTGCTTGTTTTGCCTTAGCATAAGCTTGTTTAATTTGGCCAAGAATTTGTGGCTCACCCAACACTAATGAATCTAATCCAACCGATACACGCATTAAATGCTGAATAGCATTAAAGTCTTGATGCTGATATACGTGTTCCGCTAATTCGCTTTTATTGAGTTGGTGAAAATCAGCCAACCAATCAATAAGCACTTGGGGTTGTTGATTTTCAACGATACAATAGAGTTCGGTGCGATTACAGGTAGACACAACCACAGCTTCGTTTACGCCATTCTGTTGGCAAAGTTTAGCAAGGGCAACGTCGATTTGTTCAGGAGAAAACGCCACGCGTTCTCTTAATTCAACAGATGCGGTTTTATGATTAATGCCTAAAGCAACTATGGTCATTATGTCTACAATTTGTTTTTAGCACGTTTTAAAGCGATTAATTTTACGTAAATCAAGTCAATAAAAAAAGTAAGGATTTAAGATTTGATGCAATTACGCATGATATTTGTCATATTTTTGGTTTTTTTAACAGGCTGTGCAAGTCAATATTACGACAATGCAACAGTTAAAGAGAATTGGCAAAGGGAATTACTGCAAAAACAGTCTTGGCAGGTAAAAGGCAAATTGGCGATCATTCAACCAGAAAAACGTCAAAGTGCTAATTTATTTTGGGCCACTACCCAAGAAAAAGATGTGCTTAATCTCACATCATTTGTTGGTACCTCAGTCCTTTCACTTGAAAAGACTCAGACTCATGCCACTTTAGAATTAGATGGCGAAACCCATGTTGGCAAAAATGCACAGCAATTAGTGTATTGGTTAACGGGGATGAATCTTCCATTTTTAGATGACCCTAATTGGTTAAAAGGATTGCCTAATACCCAAACATTTCTTGCTGATGAGCTTAATCGCGTTGGCAATGCCACGCTTATTGATTCACAAGGCAAGCAATGGCAAATAACCTACAGCAACTACCAAAAACATGGTGGATATTGGTTGCCCTATTCCATTTCACTCACTCACGACACCGTTAAACTAAAATTAAAAGTATATACATGGCAGATTTAACAACGCTTTCGCTTATCGCACCCGCAAAACTAAATTTATTTCTACATATTAATGGACGCTTACCGAACGGTTACCACGAACTTGAAACCTTGTTTGTGTTTTTAGATTATGGCGATCGTTTACATTTTAAACGCACAGACGACGGCGCGATTACGCTAAAAACCCAAATAGACGGACTGCCAGACGAAGAAAATTTAATTTATAAAGCCGCAAACGCATTAAAACTTGAAACAAATACTGCGTTTGGTGCAGAGATTTCATTCGATAAACACCTGCCAAGTGGTGGCGGTGTGGGTGGTGGCTCATCCGACGCCGCAACGACATTGCTTGCCCTAAACGCCCTATGGGAACTAGGGCTACCACTTGAAAAATTAGCGAACATTGGCGTTGCGCTGGGTGCCGATGTGCCCGTATTTATTAACGGCCAGGCCGCTATAGCACAGGGCATCGGAGAAAAATTAGCCCCCGTAAATTTACCTGAAACCTGGTATTTAGTGGTCCACCCAAATGTACATATTAGTACAGGCGTAATCTTTAATAATGCCAATTTACCGCGTAACACACCAAAATTATCAGGCGACTGGCAAAGCTCTCAACATCGCAATGACTGCGAAGAGTTGGTGAAAAAGCACTATCCCGAGGTTGAAAAGACCCTTAACTGGTTGTTAAAATATGGCCCGTCAAGAATGACAGGTACCGGAGCATGCTGTTTTGTCAGTTTTGAAACGCAGCACGCAGCCCTTGAAGCTTTAAAATCGCTCCCTGAAACTTGGCAAGGCTTTGTAGCAAGAAGTACGAACATATCTCCAGCACATTCGGAGTTACGTACTAAACTAAATTAATTATTGGTAACTACTGTTACCCAAAAAAGTGCCTGAGGAAACCTACCGTGCCAGACATGAAGCTCTTCGCTGGTAACGCAACGCCTGAGTTAGCTCAAAAAGTTGCAAAACGCTTATACATTGATCTTGGTGACGCTGAAGTTGGTCGTTTTAGTGACGGCGAAATTAGCGTTCAAATCAACGAAAACGTACGTGGTTCTGACGTTTTCATCGTACAATCTACTTGTGCGCCTACAAATGACAACTTAATGGAATTAATCGTAATGGTTGACGCACTTCGCCGTGCATCAGCTGGCCGTATCACAGCGGTTATCCCATATTTCGGTTATTCTCGCCAAGATCGTCGCGTACGCAGTGCTCGTGTTCCAATCACAGCGAAAGTAGTTGCTGACTTCCTTTCAAGCGTTGGTGTTGACCGTGTGTTAACTGTTGACCTACACGCTGAACAAATTCAAGGTTTCTTCGACGTACCAGTTGATAATGTTTTCGGTAGCCCAATTCTACTTGAAGATATGAAAGAGAAAAACTTTGACGATGTTGTGGTTGTATCGCCTGATATCGGTGGTGTTGTACGTGCACGTGCAATTGCAAAACTACTTGATGACACTGACCTTGCAATTATCGATAAGCGTCGCCCACGCGCTAACGTGTCGCAAGTAATGCACATTATTGGTGATGTAGAAGGCCGTGACTGTATCATTGTTGACGATATGATCGATACTGGTGGCACGCTTTGTAAAGCTGCAGAAGCATTAAAAGAACATGGCGCTCGCCGCGTGTTTGCTTATGCGACACACCCTGTACTTTCAGGTGCAGCAGCAGAAAACATTAAAAACTCTGTAATTGACGAAGTTATCGTAACTGACTCAGTACCACTTACAGATGAATTAAAAGCTATCGACAAGATTAAAGTGTTAACGCTTGCTGATATGCTTGCAGAAACAATTCGTCGCGTAAGCAACGAAGAATCAATCTCTGCATTATTTGAGCACTAAAATCAGCTTAAATAAATGATAAAAACGCAGGCCTAGCCTGCGTTTTTTGTTTTTAAAATTACACTCATTTCGTCCACGTATATCTGTTTATAACTTACACATTTAATTTACAGTGCGCTTTAAGCACTCGCTTTACACACCCAAAATCCATTAAAATATCAACGCGCGTCAACTAACAGATTAATATCTAATAAATTTTTATCAATAATGAATAATTTACAGTGTGCGTTAAATTTTCTACCTATACTTAGTTAAATTTATCTTAAACTTAATTCGTCAGATCTGATAAGAGTAGTGTTTATGTTTACTAAGTTAAAACTGGTTCAACAATTATCTATTTCATTTGGCGCCATGATAGGACTAATGGTATTACTCGCCACTATTTCATTTTTTGGATTGCGCAGTGGTTACAATGATTTTGTCGAATATCGCGGGCTCGCACGCGACAGTAATTTAGCTGGGTTAGTGCAAGCTAATTTATTATCCATTCGTTTAAATGCCCTTAAATTTCTAAAAGAGCAAAGTAGTGAAAACATTGCCGAGTTTAATAAACGCGCAAAGCTACTCAATGAACAACTCGACATTGCAAGAACCGAAATTGTTGAGCCCGGTCGGGCTAAACTTATTGATCAGTCTTTTGATAAGGTAATGGCTTACGAGCAAGGGTTTTCAGACGTTGTAGATTTATATGCCAAACGTGATGACATTGTGAAAAATCAACTTGATGCAAACGGTGCAATCATTCGAAAAAATATTAGTGAAATTATTCGAACCGCCTACGAAGATGGCGATACAGATGTCACTTACTTTGCCGCCATTGTTCAAGAACAGCTTTTATTAGGCCGTTTATACACAAGCAAATTTCTAGTTTCAAACACCCGAGATGACTATTTACGCGCGACCGCGGAGTTTAAAGAAGTAATGAAATCGGTAAAAGTACTTGAGGACAATATTCAATCACCTAAAAGAATCGCACTGCTAAATGAAGCGGCTACTCGTCTAACTGCTTATCAGCAAGGCATTGACAATGTTAATGACGTAATCAACAAACGCAATAACATCATTACCAATGTATTGAATAAAGTCGGCCCCGAAATTGCCGAGGCCTATGAAGAAGTAAAGCTATCCGTTAAAAATGACCAAGACTCACTTGGCCCTAAAGTTCAAAGTCGCAGTGAAACTACCACAACCACAATTATTGTCGTCTCAATAGCTGTTGTCGCTGTGGGTGTATTTTTCAGTTGGTTTATCTCCATCACCATTCGTAAACCTATTGGCGGCGAACCAAAAGACATTGAATATATCGCAAACCGAATTGCTGATGGCGATTTAACTATTTCTTTTACAAAATCAGGCAACGAAACGGGTATTTATAAGGCCATGGGCGAGATGGTTGGTACGCTTAGACATATTATTGATAGCCTAAAACACGCAACTACCGAGCTAATGCGCTCAACAAAAATATTGGACGAAAACACTGCGAGTTCAATGCAGGGTGCAGAACATCAAATGGAGCAACTAAATCAAGCCGTGCTTTCGATGAATGAAATGGCCGCCACAGTTGCCGATATCACACAAAGTGCCCAACTGGCGGCCGATGCAGCGACTAATGCCGACAACCAAACTCATACTGGTAAGCAAGTGGTTGATAATACGCGTAATGCGATAAACGACTTAGTTGATAACACCGAGCTTGTAAGTAATTCAATTAGAAACCTTGAAAATGAAACCGAATCAGTTGGGTCAATTTTAGATGTGATCCGAGCAATTGCAGATCAAACAAATTTATTGGCGCTTAACGCTGCCATTGAAGCTGCACGCGCAGGCGAACAAGGTCGAGGCTTTGCTGTGGTCGCTGACGAAGTACGAAGCCTTGCGAGCCGCACACAAAAGAGCACCGAAGAAATTCAAGCAATGATCCATAAACTTCAAAGCGAAGCTAAGTCGTCCGTTGATCAAATGAATGCAAACTTAGAGAGTGCGCGCGTTACAACAGAAAAAGCTAACGAAACCAATGAAGCGCTTGACTCAATCTCTAGTTCCGTTGGCACAATCCGCGATATGAATATGCAAATCGCCGGGGCGTCAGAAGAGCAGAATGTGGTCACTCAGCAAATCACCGACAGTGTAGGTCAAGTAAATGAAATGGCTGTGCAAACCGTTGCTGGTGCCGAAAAAGCAGCTGAAACAGCACGCGGATTAGTTGACATTGCTGCTAATTTAGAGGGGCTCGTTAACCGCTTTAAAGTGTAAAAAAACACTTAGGCAGTACAACACTGTTGTACTTTTCACTGTGTATAAAAGGCACTTTTTGCGCTTTTTAGTCGTTGCTAACTAACCTTTTTTTACACGCTCTGAGCCGTTATAAAAAGATAAAGACTGCAGGAATAGCAATGCCCGCTAAAATAAAAAGGCCATGTTTACCAAATGGTCCGTATTTCCCTCGGACCATAAAAAGAGAACTCATTGCCAAAAACAACAACATAGCGGCAAAAATATCAGATACAATAATCCATGATTGATGTGTTTCGTTCAGGTGCAACCGATTAAGTGCTTGAAAAATCGCTCTAGGCCTTATTTGTTCAACAGTAAGCGTACTAGTATTTAAATTTAAGCTAATATTCGCGTCATCATGTAAAAAAACCTTAAATTGATTTGGCGATTGCCAATAAGACGCCTTGACGTCTAATTGTGTATTAGCGAATGTTAAAACTTGCTTAATTAAAGCCTGATCGTTATTTATATTCCAATCAATATCGTGTGCGTTTATCTTGGTAGTATGTACTGCGTAGTTCGGATTCCAATCATTTTTATGATTAACTGCGATACCTGAAACCGCATAAATCAAAATAAAGCCAATACAAAAATAACCAACATCGCGATGTAAACTGCGATTTAATCTAAACCAGTTAATTTGATTAAGCTTACTTTTGAACATCGTTATCAATAATCTCAACACCTGTCGGCGACAGTTGGTAAATTACATTTGGCTCAGTTACTGAATCGGGATTAAACTCTTTACCTGCTTTTTGAGCACGATGAGCGAGTAATCGTTTTGTTTGATCAAGGCTAAGTTCTATTTTTTCAAGCGTACCCGTTGCAAGCGCTTTGTTTCCTTTCGCCGTCATCGGGAACACCATGTGTCCATCTTCTACTTTTATACGTAAATTTTGAAAGCGTTTATCTGATGCAAGAGTCATCCAGCAGCCTCGCTTTTCGCATACGCCGACAATGGTCCCTTCAATGGTAATTGGCGAACTTAAATAATTATCTGGGTTTGCCATCACAGATGATATTTTAATTAGTTTGTCGCTATCAACCTCTTCGCCAAACGTAAGCGTTTCGGCAAGCGCTTGAACTTGCACCAGCATAAGTGCAACAACCAATGTTATTTTTGTAAAAAACGGCATAAGAATTCCTTTTCAAGGTTTACTAGTTAACTGGAATCTAATCTTAAGTATTAAATCTATCGTCATTTTTATCAAAAAACGTCAGTGTATCAACTAGTTTCTTTTTAATGGGTAATATTTAGAGAATGATGTCAACAAACGACGTATCAACAACATTTTGAAATTTATGTGTTCATATAAGTAAAAATGCGCCTATCAAAACGTGATAGACGCATCGTTAAAGCCTGCTAGCTATTCTTTTAATTTCTTAAACTTAACCGCCTGGCTTTGTACTCGTTTATACATTTTAGTAAGCGATTTATCGTGCGCTCGGCGTTCACGTAAAGATGCTGTATTAAATTGGTTTTCTTTACGTAACTTTTGGTAATTTAAAAAGCGTCGCTCTGTTAAACTGCCATCGTTAATTGCTTGCTGTATCGCACATTTTGGCTCATTGCTATGTGAGCAGTTAACAAACTTACAACTTGATGCCAAGGCTTCTATTTCGCTAAAGGTTTGCTCTAGCCCCGCGGTTACATCGCTAAGCTGAAGTTCTCGCATTCCCGGCGTATCGATTAATACTGCGCCTGACGCTAACTTTAGTAAGTATCGCCCAGAAGTAGTATGACGGCCTTTGCTATCTTGCTCACGAATGGCAATTGTTTTCTGCTGCGTTTGCGCCAACGTATTACTTAATGTTGACTTTCCTACACCAGAAGACCCCAACAGCACGATGCTAGTTTGTGGTTTTAACCAATCTGACAATTGATTAACCAGTGTAACATCGTGGCAATCAATGACTTCGACCCGTAACATTGAGCTAAGGTTTTGAACTTGCTCACGCTTTTCAAGGCCGTCATTTGCAAGATCGGCTTTAGTTAGCATTACCACAGGTTCGCAGCCGGCCTCATTGACGAGCGCCAAATAACGTTCGATGCGATTGAGGCTAAAGTCATCGTTCAATGAACACAACACAAACGCAACGTCGACATTTGCCGTAATTGCCTGTTTTTCTAGTTTGCTGCCGGCAGCGCGTCTAGCAAAATACGATTTACGTTCAAAAACGCGATTTACGTCATGTTTTTCATTAAGTAACAACCAATCGCCAACAACACACTGCGATACCTTTTCAGTTAGTGGTAATTGAAATGTGTCGCTACCAGAATCAACCACTAGTCGATTTCGATGTTGTTCAACAACCCTAACAGGAACGCTGTTGTACCATTCGTCGATATCAAGTTGTTGTTGAAAAAAGCTTTGCCATCCAAGTAAGTTTAATTGATTAATATTTAACATTTTTGCCCTTAAATAAAAGAAAATAAGGGGCTTTTAACCCCGGTCATAAAAACCGGGTGTATTAATTATGCGTTACACCCGGTTGGGTTAACTACAATCATCAAAATCTCCTGTTTACGTTATTTACTGTGTAATTTACGACATTAATCTACTTAATGCGTTAGTTATCTACTGATACACGTGTTTGATATGCTTTTGTACCATACAAAGGCACTGTCGACAAACTGTGCTTAAAACTACCTGACGTTTCTTTCGTTGAATACGACAAGTACATTAAGGTTTGATTTTCTTTATCTAAGATTCGTCTTATCTTCATCGATTTAAAGAAAACGCTTTTCGATTTTTTGAAAATCACTTCACCTGAGTCTGAGCTATCTATTTGCGCTATCATCGCCTGAGTGATTGGCCCTGTTTGACGACACGCTATTGAGCTATCACTTGGATCTGAAAAGCTTAAGTTAGCTTCAACAGAGGCAACATGACATGTTACCCCTGTTACTATTGGGTCTTGAAAATGATTTAGTTTAATGTCTTTAAGCGTAAACACACCGAGCGACACATCACCTACCTCACTTGAATCACAACCAACTAGTAACCCAAGTAACAGTGCTAAACCCATTGCCTTTTTCATTTGTTTATTCCCTGCTTAACGCGTTTATTCATATCTTAACGCATCAATTGGGTTGAGTCTTGCCGCTTTTATCGCAGGCACTAAACCAAAAATAACACCAATTGCTGAGGTAAAACCAAATGACAATAATATCGCCCACATTGGAATATATGCCGCAGGCATACCTGGTACAATCGCTGATATGGCAGCAGCAGCGCCATAACCTGTTATAAGGCCAATTACGCCACCAAATAAACTGAGTACCACGGCTTCTACTAAAAATTGCAGCATAATAAAGCCCGGCGTCGCGCCAAGTGCCTTTAGCGTGCCAATAATACGGGTGCGCTCAGTTACAGACACCAGCATAATATTCATTACACCAATACCGCCAACTAACAAGCTAATGCCCACAATACCTGCTGTAATTGCCGTTGCACTGCCCGTAAACTTATCAATATTCTCACGCGCTTTTTCAGCGGTTTCGAACTCAAAATCGTCGTGATCATCTGGGCCTAGCTTATGATTTTGACGCAAGATACGTTTCATTTGAGCCAAGGTTTGTGCTTCGTCCACATCTGGCTTTAAGCGGAACATAATTTGAAAATATGGTTTACGCGCATTGCCTTCTAAAATTTGCATAGTACTGATTGGGATATTGATATAATCATCCTGATCGAATCCCAAAAAGCTGCCTTGCTTCTCTGCAACCCCAATAATACGAAACCATTCACCACCGAGTTTAATGTATTCACCCACTGGGTTTTCAGGTAGCTTAAGCTTTTCAATCAGTGTTTCACCAATAAAGGCGACGCGACGGCGTTTATCGTCATCTTGTGGGCGAATATAGCGGCCCATTTCAGGATAAATGCGATAGGCCTTTTGATAGTTTGATTCTGTGCCAACTACCCGCGTATTGTGACTTTCGCCTTTGTACTCTACCGCGCCTTGAAAACGAAACGCCATCATTTGCGCAGTGATAGTATCGAACCCTTGTACTTTACCTTTTAGCGTTTCAAAATCACGCACTGTTAAATACGAACGTTTACCAAGCATTTCTTGCTGCGGTGTAGTGTACGGCTTAATACTAGTCACATCCGGTGCCATATCAGCCAATTGGTCGTTAATTTGCTTGGTAAAGCCTTGCATCACAGCAACAACCGTAATAACTGCTGCAACGCCAATGATTATACCTAAACACGTGAGTGCACTTCGCATCGCATTAGCGCGAATAGCCTGAAGCGCGGCTTTGGTTCCCTCTATAATCGCGAGAAATGATTTAAACATACGCTTTCTCCTCGCAATTTCGTGTATCCGATACCACCTTCCCATCAACCAAACGCAATACACGCTGGCAATGTTCTGCAATTTCTTGCTCGTGAGTCACTAAAATAATGGTATGCCCGTCATTATGTAGCTCATCAAACAAACTCATAATTTCATTGGTTGTTTTGCTGTCCAAATTACCTGTCGGTTCATCTCCGAGCAGAATATCTGGCTTTGTTACCAGCGCTCTTGCTATTGCCACACGTTGACGTTGACCACCTGAAAGTTGTGATGGTAAATGGTGTAATTTATCACCTAGGCCAACTTTCTCAAGCGCCTGCGTTGCCAGCTTTTGCCGCTCTTTTGCTGAGATAAAACGGTATATCAACGGCTGCATTACATTGCTTAGTGCACTGGCGCGAGGAATCAGGTTAAAACTTTGAAAAATAAAGCCAACACTTTTATTTCTCTGGCCTGCAAGCTCAGTTTCAGTCATTTTTTTTACTGGCTTGCCTTGCAACACGTACTCGCCGCTACTTGCGACATCCAAACAGCCAATTATATTCATTAGGGTCGATTTACCAGAACCCGATGGACCGATAATCGCAAGATACTCATTTTCTTCAATGTTTACGCTTACATTATCCAAAGCCAGAAAGCTTTGTTCACCCATTTTGTATTCTTTGCAAATATTACTAAGTGCGATCACTGACATCTTTAGCATCCTTATCAGCTGTTTTCAGCTTTACCTTATCGCCCTCTTTTAGTTTGCTAACTGCGCGCGCAGGCCCTACTACAACGGTTTGCTTTTCTTTAAGACCACTTTCAATTGCCTGTTCAATATCTGATGAAACACCGAGCTCAACCGTTTTCTTAGTCACTGTTTTATCATCGTTTAATACCCAGACGTAGTGACTTTCATCTTCGCTGTGTACTGCTTCAATTGGAATTTTAATGGCGTCTTTGCCAATGGCAGTCGCAATTTCTGCGCGGCAACTCATGCCTGCGTACAAAGTACGTTCATCGTCGTTTAATAGTACTTTCACTTTAAATGAACGTCCTTGCGAACCAACAAATTGCTTTGCTGACGTACCAATATGAATGACTTTGCCAACAAATGGTTTATTCGGGTAGGCCGCAGCGTAAATTTCTGCCTCTTGGTTTAACTTTATGCTCGCGATATCTGTTTCGTCTACTTTTAGCTCAGCGAGGATTTTGCTTGGGTCGGCCAATAACATCAGATCTGAACCAACAATATTGGTGGTACCTGCAATCACAGTTTCGCCTTCTTTAATATCAACCGACGCTAATAAACCACTCATTGTTGCTCTAAAGACACTTTTACTTAAACGGTCTTCAGCAATTGACAGTGACGCTTTAGCTTGATTTAGCGATTCTTTACGCGCCGATACATCAATTTCAGCCAGCTCTTTCGCATTTTTAATGTTATCGTAAACTTCTTGCTGCGATAGTCCTACATCGAAGAGTTCTTTTTGACGGTTAAGTTGAGAGATTAAATTCTTAAGACTTGTTTGCGCACGCTCAATATCAATTTCGCTTTGTCTTACTAACGCTTGATAACGGTCCACTTCGGCTTCAAAAGCTTCGGTATCAAGCTGCATTAACATGTCGCCTTTCTCTACACGCTGCCCTTCTTCTACAAATACTTTTTCAACGCGCCCGGTTACTTCTGAGCGCAATTGCACTTGGGTGTTAAAAACCAAGGTACCCGACGCTAAAATTGAATCTTTAATTTTACCTTTTTCAGTGGGCGTGGTTTTAATCTCTGGTAACTTACCATCGCCCTTGATTTGTTGGCTCACAATCATGGCGACAAATGCCGCCATAGCGATTACTACGATAATAATTTTTTTCATATTCAACCCCAAAGCGAAGCAGCACCTTAAAGTGCTGCAATAATTGCCCAAATACCATAAATTAAAATGCTTGGTAGTAATGCAAATAGCATTGCTTTGTTGTTGTTAAAGTTAGTCCATGACTTTAAACCAATATACGTCAGTGCCAGAGACCAAATTGAGAAAATATTGATACTCTCCAATAGTCCCGTAAATGCGTGGTTAGCATCAAAGCCAAAAATAAGTTGGTTTAGTGAAGAGAATGTAAGTACTGTTGCAGGAATTTCACCACTTGAGGCAGTTAACACCAATGCCATAGTGCCAATCGCTGCGAAAATTGTTGGTAAGCTTGTAAAAGCGGTGAATCCAAACCAATCACCAAATGTCATATGACACTCTGGGTCTTGTTTCCCAATCAAATAGTAGTACAAAGCAAAAATACAGAAGATAGTTGGAATGCCAATTAACACACCGACTGCAGAGAAAATCCACATCATAGGAAACTGCTGTGCGGTCATCGCTTCTGCTTGTTCAAGTTCTGCAGGGTTGTAGTCGCCACTTTGTTCCATCGTAGCAATTTGTTGTTCAACAAAATATGCTTGGTCAACAGAGTTAAAGTAAATAACTTGTGCCGAGATACCAAACACAAATAATAATATCATCGCAAGCCATGACCAACCTTTTGCATCTTTTAGGCCGTTAAACGCCTTGGTAGGGGCTAAAAATGTATCGCCAATCGCGCTAATTGCATTTTCTGATTTCATAGTTTTACTCGTTTTTAGTTGTTTTGATACACAAACCATAACAACCTGAAACACTTTGAAAAACTAAAAGTGATAAACGGTAAAATACGATTTTAAGCGGTAAAATATGCCTAACTACGTAAACGATGTCACGCCGTGAAAACAACTATTGCATAAAATAACGACAAATGCACTGGAGCGTAACACGTCCGCTAATCGAAATGCGAATGCCTTTGCTCATTTGAATCGCAAAACCCAAGTTCGCATTTATGGCTTTCAAAGTAACTTAAGTTTTCTTCTGCCCACTCATAATCCTGCGTTGCAGGATCTTTTCGCCCTTCATCACGTGCTTTTTGATATGCCAAAACTGAAACTAACAGTTCCATAAGCGCCTCCGATATCAAAGAATAGGAATTTAGTATTAATTACGCTTTAGATAATAAATTGGATCAAAAACTGTTAATTTTTCCAATACAGCGTAAAAGGCCCTAAATACTTGACTCAAGCATAAGACATCGTTAGCCTTTGCCGCTTTTTAAGGGCGCTATTATGAATAAATCCCAACTTGTTGAACACATCGCAAAAAACAACGACATGTCAAAAACCACCGCTAAACGTGTTGTTGATAGTTTGGTGACTACAATCACACAATCATTATCAGAAGGTGACTTAGTACAGTTACCGGGGTTTGGCAGTTTTTCATTGAGTTATCATCCAGAAAAGCAAGGGCGTAACCCACAAACAGGAGAGGAGATCACCATAGCCGGACAAAACAAAGTTGCGTTTAAAGCAGGCTCAAAATTAAAAAGCGCGATGAACGAATAACTTTTACTAAGCTGACCGAGTACCTAATCTTGAAATCAATTGTAAACTGGTAGCGCTTTAAGCGCCGCCAGTCCTCTTAACAATCAACACGCTAACAAAATATTACGTGCCTATCGGTCGACGGTCTTTTATTTCTATTTCGCTCAGCTCCTTGCGTAAATGATCAAGCACTTGATTTATAAAACGGTGATTGATAAAAATATCGACCGAACTTTTTGCTGTACGCAAAAATACATGTGTATTGGTCGCTTCAATTGCACGAATTTCATCAACCGACACCGTAACGGCAAGGCCTTTAATAAGCCGTGCAATCGGCGTATCGCGCACAATCAGCTTGCTATCTTGATGCTCAATTAAATGCTCAACGCTATTGAGTCGTTTTGAATACGTAAGCCAAAGCATAAAAAGCCACATAAAAAAGCAAATTATGATCAATACAATCATTGAGGCGCCTCTTCAGACACTAATTTAAATCGTGTAAATAGCCAGCCTAACGCAACTAACGACAAACCTAAACCAATAAACGAAATTGCACGATACAGTCCATCTAAATGCGCCATATCAAATAGAAAGGCTTTTAAAATAACCACAAGTAAAATTGCAAACCCCGCTTGATAAACCACAGACTTGGCAATATGCTGCCCGAACAAAATAAATCCTGCCGCGATAATTAACCACACAACCGAATAACTGTAAATCTCAGCTTGACTCGTTGGTAATGAAAGCCGTATTTGTTCGGTTTGAAAATAACTGCGCACAACGCCGTTAATAAATAAAAAGCTAAACCCTGCAGCTATTAGCAACAGCACTTTGTTTTCATTTAGTTTTAACTGCTTTGGCACAATATCAAAGTAATACACAAAACCAATTATTACCGCAGGCACAGCCCACATCACTAACAACCAATTAAACAAGAAGATATCACCAATCAAAATAGCTTCTAAGAACGGATTATACTGCGTGTTCAAAGTTAAATGACACAAACCACTTGCCGCAGCCATTGCACAACCAGCATACAAGTATAAAGAGCGCGAACTAATTTTGAATCGCCACCAATAGACCACTGCTAATATCAACCAGTTCATGGATAAAACGCAAAGTTCTGCGAAATTTAAGTTACTAAAATCAGGATAATGACCGACCAAGAAATAGCTGGTTTCGGTCGTTACAAATAACGCTATTAAATGCAGTAATGCACCTTCATACCACTTTTTAAGTTCAGAGTTGAAATGTAACCGATAAGCATAAAAAACCATGGCAAACATCATGGGCAATACTACTAAACTCCAATGCACGCCAAACACGAGTTCGTTACTGTATTGCTGAGTCCAAGGAGCGAGAGTGATACGCATAAGCACTAATGACAGCGCTAATTTACTCAGCCACAACGGCAACTCAACTTTAAAACGTTGTTGCCCATAAGCGATTAACAAGAGTTGTGCACAAATTGCCAATGATAACGTACTAGCATTCAACCACATGGTAAACACTAACGCTAAAAAACTGTTCGCAGTAAGCCAAAACGTGATTGTTGCTAGCGCATGATGCGCTTTGGTTATTTGCCATAGCGCATAGCCCGCCATCACCATCAGATATACCGTCCAAAGTGGATATAAGGTTGTTTCAACTGTTTGCGGCGTTACTATGTACGACACGGCAAACACAAACAAAGGCGCAATGCCTAACAATAAACTAAAACTGGCACGCTTTATAAATAATTTTTGCATTGCCACGCTATACACAAAATACGCGACACCCACCAATTGCGCATATAAAAATACACTGCTAAAAACCAGCATAGGGTCATCAAGCTGATGCACGATAGGATAGCTTACTATCGCAAAACAACTGAAGATTAACGATACAAACGGCCAAGAATCAAATGCACTGTGCCTTAGTGGCAAATACATGCAAAGTGCACTTAATAACACACTTACAATCAATAAACTGCTACTAAAGCCGTGCAAACTATAAAACAGTACTAGCAGTAGTATGTTAAGCACTAAGGCTAATTGCTCTTTGCGCGGCATTAATAGTACTTTTGTTGCTAATGGCGTTAAGTTTTTATTAGTTAAGCGCCAACCTAGCACACTGGATAATACATACAGGTAAAATGCAATTGCCATCGTCGCTGCAATTACCCAAATATCGCTTTTATCTGCAATCGCAACACTAATGGTAAGCCATACAAAATGACCGACAAAACTTTGCCACCACAGCCACTCTCGTTTGACTTTATTGGCAACCCAAATGGCTGCTATTGATACAACGTTAACGTACATTAATAAGGCAAACACATTGTTGCTACCAGTGTTAACCAAAGCCGGCACTGTATATGCGCCAATAATACCTATCACCGCAAGCAATGGGCCAAACCGTAATGCGAGCGCTGTGGCGATTAAAGAAATTGCTGCAAGTGCAGCAAAGGCAACAACAGGGGAGATAAAATGATAATAACTAAAGGTGGCAAGTACCAATGCAAACCCAGTAATAATGCCCCCACTGGCAAGCGCTGCACTAGTATTCGTAACATGATTGCTGGCACCGTGTTTGCGATACAAATATTCCGCCAATATTACTAATGCCAAAGCAAACACGCCACCCAAAATTAAGCGCAGCGTAATTGAGATAAGTCCCGATTCAATTGAGTACTTGGCGAGAAAAATACCACCGAGCGCTAAAATACCAGCACCAATCCAAAGCAAACCATTATTTGCTAAAAATTGCTCTAATCGCTGCGCTAAGCTTACAGTCTCTAATGGTTTAGGTCTTGGTTTTTCGTTTAACGAGGTTTCTGCTTGCTCTTGGTGAGTTGCCAGCGCTACGCTCACATTGCTTATGCTATCCACATGTGGTGTTTGCGGTTGTGAATCGTCGGCAGCTTGGGTGCTACTTTCTGCGCTTTGTTCGACAACAGATTCTTGCGATGACTTTACAGATGTTGCGTGTAGCGTATTATTTTCGCTCAACTTTTTAACGAGCGATTTTAAATGTAATACTGCGAGCGTTAATTCCTTTATTTTTGCGTCTGCGCTGCGTAATTTTAAAAAGCTGTACCAGGCAACGATTAACCCGCCTAACATAAACACAGCAAACACCAGCGCAAAAAGTCCTAATAGAGTTTCCATACTTTTTACGATAAATTAAAACAATCTTGCACTAATGTACCTTGAATGGCTGACGAAATGAATAACTATAAAAATAAAACCGTTTTAATAACAGGTGCTTCGAAAGGTGTTGGCGCTGAAACTGCAAAGCAATTTGCCAAACTTGGCGCTAACGTTGCGCTGGTCGCTAGAAACAAAGCGCCACTTGAAGCACTTGCAGCTGAAATCAATCAATACGGTCATGCCGCAGTATTTCCCTGTGATATTGGCGAGATACAAAGCCTTGAAACCTTAGTAACTAACGTAGTCGACACCTTTGGCGCAATTGATGTACTTGTAAATAACGCGGGGCTACACCATCGTGGCGACTTTGAAAAACTAGCGCCAGCTCAGGTTTCAAATATGGTAAATGTAAATTTGAATGCGCCGCTGACACTTACCCACCTTTGTTTAAATCAGCTTAAACAATCAAATAGTGGTGCTGTAATTATGGTAGGTTCGTTAGCGGGACGCGCGCCATTACAAGGTGCCGCGGTTTATTCAGCAACAAAAGCTGCACTAAGGGCATTTAGTTATGCACTTCACGATGAACTTAAGCCTCACCAGGTTAAAGTGGCGGTAGTATCACCAGGTCCAATTGATACTGGCTTTATAATGGATGAGATCGATCACGTTGAAGACATTGTATATTCACAGCCAATGAGCAGCGCATTGGAGGTTGCAAATGAGATTATCGCATTATCGATAAACGACAATGAAGAAAGCGCTATGCCATGGTTTAGCGGCAAGCTAACCACCCTTGCCTATCTATTTCCCAAATTGCGACGTGCCCTGCGTCCCTACCTTTATAAAAAGGGCGCAAAAGCAAAGTTAAAATACAAAAACCAACGCTAACTATCAAAAGGTGAATCGTCGCTTATTTGGTGTTTTACCTCAAATAACTCACAAAAATGAACCATTGCGATTCTTGCAATTAGCGTATCAAACTTAATACTCGTATTTGGTTTAAATACTGCGGTGACACTACTTATTATGTCAATATTTTGATAACGTGATGACAGTTTTAAGAAAAAGGTATTTCACAATGAAACGATTATTTATCCTTCTTTGTTTTATCGCATTCAGTGCCGTTGCTAACGATAAAGCCTATGAACAAAGTGCAAACAATTGGCTTGAACTGATTGATAGCGGCAATTACCAAGCATCTTGGCAAGACACCAGTGACCGCTTTAAAAATCAAGTAAGTGAAGCACAGTGGCAACTTGCTCTTGAACAAGTACGCACGCCATTAGGTAAAGTAATACAACGAAGTCCGCTTGATAGTACCCGTCATACGAGTCTGCCAGGCATGCCGGATGGCACGTATCAAGTAATGCAATTTAGTACGCAATATGAAAATAAACGTGAAAGTATTGAAACTTTGTCTATGACACTGATTGATGGAAAGTGGCAAGCAATCGGTTACTTTATTAAATAAGTCACTTACAAACTGCATTTTCTAATCACGCTTAGCTAACACATTCAATGGATAGCAAACTATGTTGCTATCCAATTTTAAAGAAGTTCACTTCATCAACCATACGTTTGGTTTCTTCATTCAGCACGGCTGCAGAGCTGGCAATTTGTTCCACCATTGCGGCGTTTTGCTGCGTACTTTCTTCAATATTCGTGACAGCAATATTTATTTCGTTAAAGCTTGCTGTTTGTCGTTTATTTGCCTCGGCAATCTCTTCCATTTTTTCGTTAGCATTGTTAATAGAATTTGCGATACCAACAAGCGCTTCACTTGATTGTTCAACATGTAGGTTACCATGTGACACTTGCTCAACACTCGATGTGATTAAAGACTTTATTTC
Source organism: Pseudoalteromonas sp. P1-9 (assembly GCF_001399975.1). GTDB lineage: Bacteria > Pseudomonadota > Gammaproteobacteria > Enterobacterales > Alteromonadaceae > Pseudoalteromonas. The sequence goes on along the minus strand of NZ_LKBD01000005.1, from coordinate 82,897 downwards.
GTTTGCTGACTGGGCGCTGCGCTGTGCGAGGCTCCTTACTTCGCTCGCTACCACACTAAAACCGCGACCGTGCTCGCCTGCTCGTGCAGCTTCTACAGCGGCATTCAATGCGAGTAAGTTAGTTTGAAACGCAATTTCATCAATAACGCCAATAATGTTTTTAATACGATCGCTTGATGCGCTCACTTGTTGCATCGTTTCTTTCGCCTCAAGCGCAATAACCTGCCCGTTTTGCGCACTAGTTTGCATCGTTAGCATAAGTTTCTCAGTATCCAGTAAGTTAGATTGCGCTACTTTTGCTGACTCATGTACTCGTTGTACGCTCACACTCGTTTCTTCTACCGCGCTTGCTTGGGATTCTGTGCGGCGTCTCAAATCTTCATTTGCATGCGCAATTTCATGAACACTATTTGACACAGACTGCGCTAGATTAAGTAAATTTGATAACAGCGAGTTCAACTTACCAACTGAGGTATTCGCATTATCTTTCAAACGTTTAAATTGACCATCATAGTGTGTTGTAACACTCGCCCTTAGATCTCCTGCAACCAAACTTTCAAATAGTTGGCCTAAGTCGTTCAGTACTCGACTAACAACCGATATGATTTCATTTACGCCATCACTCAGCTGTAAAAAGCAACCTTGTTTATTGGCGCTATCAATGCGTTTATCTAGATTACCTACTTGTAACGCACCGATAACATCTTGAACTTCTACTTCAATAACTTGGCTTAGCTGCTCAAGTGATTTATTTATATTCGTTTTTAGGGTGTTGAATTCACCGGTATAATCACCATTTACATGTATATGTAGATTGCCATTCGCTAGCGCATTCGCAACCGAGTTGAGCTCACTGATAACATTTTGATTAAGCGCTACTAAGTTGTTTAACGATTCACTCAACGACAAGAAAAATCCTGATTTATCTTCAGTATTAATACGCGTGGTCAATTCGCCCGATAAACAACTTTGCACTATTTCAGTAATTTCATTCTCAATGATGTGATTAAGTGTAGAAATGGTTTTATTGGCATTAAGTTGTAAGCGTGCGTACGCACCTTCGTATTCCCCGTCTATTGTTACTGCCAAATTGCCCTGAGACAAATTTGCAAAAACATTATCGACTTCATCTATCACATTGCGGTTAATCTGTTGTAATTTATTAATGCTTTGCGTGAGGGTTAAGAAACCGCCTTGTTTATTTTTCTCATTAATAGAGACGTCTAACTCGCCTAAAGTTGCACAATCCACCAGCTGTTGGATATCTTTTTCAATAATTTGCTGTAGCGTATCGCGACAGTTGATAGCCGAATCCAGTAAAACCGCAAACTCCCCTTGTAGTTGATGAGTATATTGATTGCTTAGATTGCCACACGCTAAATCGTTAACAACGTTTGATATTGCACTAAACGACCGATTGCAGGTATTAACCGTGCTATTTACATCGTCTTTTAGTTGCCCTAGCTGCCCTTGTAAATTCTCGCTAATGGAATTTGAAAAGTCGCCCTGTTTTACCGCCGACATCACTTTTCGTATTTCCCCAACACCTATACCTACCTGTTTGCTTGCTGTTTCAATTTGCGACACCACTTTTGCCAAGTCGCCGTTGTATTTGCCACTGTAATTAATTTGGTTGTATCGGCCATTAGCCAAGGCATTACTCATATCGCCTATCTCACTAAAAGCATTGCTCAAATTTTCAAGTAACGCATTAACATTTTTAGCGGTATTACCAATTTCGTCTCGCTGATTAATCGCAATTCGTAAACTGTAATCGTTGTCTTGTTGTATTTGCTGAATGGTTTGTTGAATTATGTTCAGCGCTTTTTTAAATGAGTTCGCAATCACAAAACCAATAATCAAACTGACCAGTAAAAATGCAAGCGCTGTATAAAACGCATTTTGTAATGTCTGCTCTGTGCTATTTAAATTTTGTTTTGCGCTATTTGCTATTTCAGTTGCCAACGACTTAATAAGCTCATTAACCAATTTTATTTCGTCCGTAGCTCTAACAAACCAGGTTTTTGCATCAACATGTGGCAATATAACGGCAGTAGCAAGTCGCTTACCAATGGCGCTTTTTTGTTTACCTGTAATGTTACGCTCAGCCTTTATGTCGCTCACATCATTTCGAAGCGCCGAATACACGTCCGCGGATAGATACGGCTTCATATTCAATACAATAGCATTCAAATCATCCATCGATTGCGCGCTCAAAGCGTCTTGACTAAGTAGCAGCAATAAAGATTTTTTATCGTTCCTAATTGCAACATTATTGATAAATATGGCAGTCATTGCTTTTACGTTTATCACTTGAGGGTCAGTTTTTAGCGCCTCAAAACGCTGCAAATACTTGTTATTGGAATAATGGGTAAATTGCTTTTCACGCTTTCGTATTTCGGCTATAAAGCGACTTACTGCCTGTGCGCGCTGCGGCGTGTAATCACCTTTTGCAAATACCCCATTTAAGGCGCCACGCACTTGTCCTAAATGCTCTTTTAGCCAAATTAACTGAATTGACGATTTAAATTTAGCTGACAGCTCTGGGTCAGTAATATAAACCGATAGCTTTTCAGTGAGCGTAATTGCATGTGCATTAATCGTTGAGTAAAAATCAAAAAAGCCAGAGTCAGGTGAAAGTGCATCCACATTAGTTCTTATTTCGGTACGTTTAGAAAACAGCTGTTGTAGTTGCTGCAACACATCCAAGGAGTGCTTGTTCAGTGATAAGGATTGTATTTTATCGATATTCAATAAGAGTGCATCTGCTGCACTATCGGCATTTTTACGTTGCGACTGCAATGCTTGTTTACCTTGAGTGCCACCGGAGCCCAAGTACCCAGCGCTTAACCCACGCTCTACTGCAAAGTTATGCGCCACATTGTTAAGTAATTGGGTTAACTCAATGACCTCATTTATGTGAGTTTGCGCCGCAACTTGTACTTCACTGCTTTTGTTTAACTGGTAAATTAAAAACCCGCTAAGCACACTTGGTATAAGCAAAATAAGAAAGAGCTTAAGAACAATCGGTAGGTTTTTTAGCATTGTGTGCCTCCCTAAATTTGGCAAGCAAAGCGATTAAATGATACGACTCCTCTTTCACAATAGTTTAATTTCAGCAAAACAAAATTTATTAATACAAATAAATTAGTTATCTATTCGCAACCGATAACTAAGGGTAATTAAAAAAGCGCGTAAAACGCGCCTTTAGATAAATTACTGTCGTTATTAACGACCAATTACATTAGAAACAAACAAGTGCACAGTTAATTTTTTTTACGGCGACGATTACTACGTTGACCTAAAATACGCTTTTTATCTCGCTGTTTGCGAGATTTTGCGGTATTTTTTCTATTGTCTTTTGGCTCTCGGGTTAAATCCGGTTCAAACCCCGTTAACCATTGTGGGGTTAAACGTTCATCCAGTAATACTTCAATTTCTTCCAATAACCAATTTTCGTCTAGGCTAACCAATGAAATTGCAGTTCCTGCTTTCCCTGCACGTCCGGTTCTGCCAATACGGTGTACGTAATCCTCCGCGATATACGGCAACTCAGCATTAATCACATAATCCAAACTCGGAATATCGATTCCACGCGCCGCGACATCGGTTGCCACTAAAACACGTAACTCGCCGGCGCGAAACTGCTCAAGCGCTTTATTTCGCGCCCCTTGAGATTTGTCACCATGAATCGCCTTTGTTGGTAAGCCGTCTTTATTAAGTTCTTTCGCAAGTTCATCGGCATAATGTTTGGTACGCGTAAAAACCAATACTTGGTGCCAGTTGTTTTTACCTATGGTGTAAGCGATTAACTCGCGCTTTCGTTCATCGTCAACAGCATAAAATAATTGCTCAACTTTGGTTGCCGCCGTGTTGGGCGCATCTACCCCGATGCGTTTTGGTTCATTTAGCCATTGCGATACATTATTGAGTACTTGCTCATCAACCGTGGCTGAAAACAGCAAGGTTTGTCGCGTTAAAGGTACATGACGCATAATGCGCTTTATTTCACCCATAAAACCCATATCCAGCATGCGATCGGCTTCATCGAATACTAAATACGCTAAATCTGACAGCGAAAGCGTGCCTTTAATCAAATGATCGAGCAAACGGCCTGGCGTTGCTACAACAATTTGCGCGCCTTGTTTAAGTTGTTTTTCTTGTGGGCCAATATTTGCGCCACCATACAAGCACGCCACACTTAACCCACAGTTTTCGCTGTACTGAGTACTCGCTTTTGCAACTTGTTGCGCAAGCTCTCGTGTTGGCACTAAGATTAAGGCACTTACCGTATTGGATATCGACTGACGAGATAACAGCTTATCGATAATGGGTAACATAAACGCTGCGGTTTTACCGGTTCCTGTTTGCGCGTGCGCAATGATATCGTGGCCGGCCATAATTTCTGGAATAGCCAATGATTGAATAGGTGTTGCCGTGTGATAATCCAATCGCGTTAAGGTTTCGGATAAGTGAGAATTTAGGTTAAATGCTGAAAATGACATGACGTTACAAGTGAAAAACACATGTGTAAAATTATACCATTAATCGTTGTGAAAAAGGCTAACCCACTAGCCTATTTGCCTAAAATCTAACAAAAAAATAAACATACACATATCACCTGAAATTTAAGCTACTGATTTTCAATAACTTTCGTTTTGGCTTAATTATTGCCATAGTTAATAAAAACACCAAACGAGAATTCCTATGATAAAAAATAAATTTCTATGGTGCGTTACTGCGTTGGTAGCATTGTTACAAGCTGCTGTTTTATGCTGGCATTACTTCAATCCTGAGATTGTATTTATTGGTGTATTGGATGCGCCTTACCTACTTGATGTGCCATCTTGGTTTTCACTGGTTGTCATGCCTATCTTTTCATTGTGTTGTTTACTTTTAATGCGAAAACGCCTTCAAAGCACGACCATTAATCGTGGTAAAGCAACCACCTACGCACTAATTGGATTTGTATTTTCATTCAACTACGGTGCTACGCTTGCTGGCAGCTACTATTGGGCAATGGAGTTATACACCGCAACTTTAATTATTGGCATCGCAGTAATTGCCTGTGTCGTAAAATCATATCGTGCAGAATGTGTTTTTGGTTTTGCTTTAAGCCTTAGTTTTGTAATTGGTGCACTTCAAGCCATATTATTTACGTTAGCGACTGCCACAGTATGCTGGCTGCTTTACAGATGCCGTAAACTGCCATTACACTTCACCCAAGATAATTCATTTACATAATTATAAAAATATTAATGAATCCAAGGTATAAGTTGGCGCTCTACGCTACGATTTCGCTGCTTGTTGGTTGCGCATCAAATAGCATAACAACAAATAACCTAAACGCAGAAGGTGCTAGCCTAAAGCAAGGTCGCTATATTAATCGTTACCCCGGTAATAAAACATATCCCTACAGCTGTGAAGAAAATTGCTACCCCCCTACTGACAATATCGACTGCGAAAGTGATATGGAGCAATGCCAATACATTGGTAAAAACCCAAAACTAACAACACACTCAGGCTATAAAATTCATTGGCTTGGTCATACAAGCTTTGAAGTTACAACACCATCAGGCAAACGATTTTTGTTTGATCCGGTATTTGGTGAATTTGATTGGCCAGTGAATTTGGCGTTTCAGATGGCAAATGGCTTTGAGCGTCAATCGCCCAAAAGCAAAGTGCAAAACCTAAGCGATATCGATGCGGTGTTGTATTCCCACTTACATTATGATCATTTTAATAAGCACGATATTGCGTTAATTGGTAATAAACCTAAATATTTAGTGCCGCTAAACTTTGCCAATCACTTTGACGACAACCACTACACCATTCACGAAATGGATTGGTTTACAACGCATCTCGTTGGGCAAACCAAAGCCGACTTTGTGCGAGCCCATCATTTTAATAGTCGAATTTGGGTGCCATTTTTATACAACGACGATAATCAGGCGCTTTGGGGCGGTTGGGTATTAGAAGAAAACGGCAACACTTTATTTTTTGCCGGCGACACAGGTTATTCAGATCATTTTAAAGATATTCAGCGTCAATATGGTGATATTGATGTATGTTTACTACCAATCGCCTCTTATTTTCACCAAGAGCACGAGGCTTGGTATCGCTATGTACATACACGACCTGAGGACGCTGTAGCGGCGGCAAACGACCTTAACTGCAAAGTGACCATACCTTGGAGTTATGGCAATGCCAGCTGGCAAATGGGCGACCACAGCTCTCACTCCGCTCTTTTTAGGCTGTTACACACTTTAAAAATCATTGAAACAGACAGTCAATTTTACATTATGAATGAAGGCGAAAGGTTGTCTTTGTAACACTCACTGCTGTAATAAAGTGTGTTAGTTTTATGGTTTTTTTAAGGCTATAAATACCAAAAAAAAGATGCCTTTAGCTGCCATGTTGGTATTTTTACTACTATTTTTAAGTTTTTCAGCAAATGCCCAAATTACAGTAAACCAAGATCCAATTGCATTAACGCAATTTGATACACACTTTTATATTGATGGATCTCGTACGCAAAGTATCGCTGATATACAAAATGTGCCGTTTTCCAGAGCGACCAACCGCCTTACGTTTGGTACAAATGCAAAAACAACTTGGGTTCGATTTGCTTTGCACAACTCCTCGGCTTCAGAAAAACAACTTTTTTTGCATGTGCCAGAGGCTTACCACACCCAGCAGTTAACCCTTTATCTAATTAGAGATAGCAACACACAAATACGCCATTCTATTGACCTAGAAAACAATCAAGCCCATGAAATGTTATATGGTGGAACCGCAGTGTTTCCTTTAATACTTTCACCTAATGAGCGGTATCAGGTTTACTTTAAAAGTGATGTATTCTCACACCAATGGTTTACGCTTGCGCTATACGATGAAACCCAATCAAAACATGCTCTTGTGAGCGAAAATCATGATATTGCCATCATGGTTGGCATGCTGTTGGCGCTGATGTTTTACAACGTCATACTGTTTTTATCATCACGTAAAACAGAAAACATTTTCTATGCGCTGTATTTAGTCTCGGGTACAACGTGGATTGCCCTTTCCTATGGTTTTTTAGCAACCTTATTTGGCATTTATGGCAAAGCCATGATGCATCTGCACCTTTCGCTACTTACCATGCCAAGCTTTCTGATCCTATTTATGGTCAGTATTTTTGAAACCAAACGCCTTTACCCGACTGAGCACAAAGCACTTATGTTTGTATTACTGCTACTGGTATCTGATTTAGTGTTTGGTGTATTTGATATTATTACAGCATTAAAACCAGCAAGCACATTAGCCGCAATAATGATTGTGGTGACGTTAAGTGTCTCTCTTTCTATTTTAAAAAAAGGAAACCCGTTGGCAAAATACTTCTTATTTGGTCACGGTTTGTTTTTTACCTTTAACCTATTAGCCATCGGCTATTACAAAGGTCTATTACCAAACACCTATGTAACAAGTCACGGTGTCGGCATTGGCATTATGCTCGAGTCCTTTGTGTTAGCGTTTATTATTTCGTACCGGATTAGAGTGTTAGAGCGTATTGAAAAACAACAAGCTGCGCTGCAGGTGCAGGCTAACACCGACCCGCTAACACAACTTTACAATCGACGTTACTTTGACCAAGCGACCGAAGCAGTATTAGCTGACGCTACACAAAACTATCCTGTTAGTATTGCCATCGCTGACATTGATTTTTTTAAGAAGTTTAACGATAAATACGGACACCAAGTCGGTGATGAAGTGCTTGTGGTCTTTGCCGATATATTGCAAAAATTCACGCCCGATAATGCCATCGTCGCACGACTTGGGGGTGAAGAATTTATCATTGCCCTGCCAAATCATAGCGAAAAGCAAGCATTTGACTTAATTAATAAGGTACGGATGCAAATCGAAAACACCACCATTAGCTCGTATACCCATGATGCCTTATCAATAACGGCAAGCTTTGGTGTGTGTGAAATTGAGTCGTTACTTAAACCAAGCATTATTAATGCTGACAAAGCTCTTTACCGAGCAAAAGAAAATGGACGAAACCTAGTGATGCCTTTTAGCACGCTAAACGAACCTAGATTATCTTTGCAAACACAATAACTTAAGCAGTATAAACATATTTATTTACAAAACAGCGCGTTGTTAAACGTGTTCTATTTGCTATCTTGACGTATTTTCGTTAAAAACAAGCTAAGTTTTGCAATTTTTAACGCAAAATAGAAATATTTAACGCTAAGGGAAATCTTAATGAAAAAATCAATTCTTGCGGTTGCACTTGCAACTGCGTTTCTTGGTGGTTGTGGCGACCAGCAAGCTGATACCGCTAAAGTAGAAAAAGAACAACAAGCGAAAGCACCTGTAGCCACAGAAACAGCTGCGCAAACTAAAGCAGAGCTTGGCAGCTTTGGCGTCGATCTTACAGCACGCAATTTAGACGTAAAACCAGGTGACGACTTTTTTATGTACGCAAGTGGCACATGGTATGACAACTATGTAATGCCAGCGGATAAAACGCGCTTTGGTGCATTTACTGCACTTGCTGAACGCAGTGAAAAACAAGTTAAAGAAATCATCGATGATATTACAAGTCGTAAAGACTTAAACGCAGAAGAGCAAATGATTGCTGATTTCTACAATGCGTATATGGATGTTGAAACAATCAACAAAAAAGGCATTACGCCAATCCAAGGTTTACTTGATGAAATTGGTTCAGTTAAAAACACGGATGACTTAACGCGTATCTTTGGTAATGCATGGCTAACAAGTGTGTCATCACCGATTGGCGGTGGTATGTGGTTTAATCGTTTAGACCCAAATCAATATGAAATGTCGATGGGCGCTGGCGGTTTAGGTTTACCAGATCGTTCATATTACCTTGAAGACAGCGAGCGTTTTGCTAAGACACGTGACGCATACGTTGCGCACATTGCAAGTGCACTTAAATTTGCCGGCGTTGATAATACCAACGAGCGCGCAAAAGCAATTTTAGCGCTTGAAACTAAAATCGCTGAAGGTCATTGGCCACGTGAAAAACGTCGTAATCGCGATTTAACACTAAACCAAATTAAGCGCACTGACCTTGCAAAAGAATATCCTGGTTTTAACTGGGATCTGTATTTTGAGCAAACAGGTTATAAAGTGCCGCAGCTAAATATGGCTCAGCCAGAACCAATCAAAGCCATGATTACTCTGATTAATGGTGAAGAAATTAACGTTTGGAAAGATTACCTAACGTTTCATGCGATCCGTGGTAATGCAAGCCTACTTTCTGAAGAAATCTATGCAAATAATTTCGAATTCTTCGGTAAAGAGTTAAGTGGTCAACAAGAACCGCGTCCACGTTGGAAGCGTGCAATTGGTGCAATGTCAGGCACTGAATCAATGGGCTTTGCAATTGGTAAAGTATACGTAAAACGTTACTTCCCAGAGTCATCAAAAGCGCAAATGGCTGAGCTTGTAGAAAACCTTCGCACTGCACTTGGTGAGCGTATCGATGGTTTAGACTGGATGGGCGCCGAAACTAAGGTTAACGCAAAAGCGAAACTTGCTGCGTTTAACCCTAAAATTGGTTACCCAGATGTATGGCAAGAGTTCGACGGCCTGAAAATCGCTAAAGATGATTTAATGGGCAATGTGCGTAACACGCGTCAATTCTTCCGTGCAGAAAGTGCAGCAAAAGAGCTTGAAAAAACAGATCGTAATCGTTGGGGCATGACACCACAGCGCGTAAACGCATACTACAACAGCTCGTTTAATGAGATTGTATTCCCAGCAGCTATCTTACAGCCGCCATTCTTTGATCCAAACGCGGACGCAGCAGTTAACTATGGTGCGATTGGCGCGGTAATTGGTCACGAAATGGGTCACGGTTTTGATGATCAGGGTTCGAAATCTGATGCTAATGGTATTCAACGTAACTGGTGGACTGATTCAGACCGTTCTGCCTTTGAAGCAAAAGCAGACAAATTAGCTGATCAATACAGCAAGTACGAACCAATTCCAGATAACTTTGTAAACGGTCGTAACAGCTTAGGTGAAAACATCGGTGATGTGGGCGGCCTTGCAATGGCTTATCACGCGTATAAATTAAGCCTTAACGGTAAAGAAGCCGAAGTAATTGATGGCTTAACAGGCGATCAGCGTTTCTTCTTAGCATGGGCACAAGTGTGGAAAGAAAAACGCACAGAGCAAAGCATGCTTAACCAATTACGCGCCGGTACTCACGCACCAGGTCGTTTCCGTGCGCTTGCGCCACGTAACCATGATGCATGGTACAAAGCGTTTGACGTAAAAGAAGGTGATGCTCTTTACCTTAAACCAGAAGAGCGTGTTCGCATCTGGTAATCAAAAAAGAACGTATAAGAGCCCGGTTTAAACCGGGCTTTTTTTAACACCACATGTTAATTTAAAAACGGCTGGATACTGTTATTTATCTTTATTCTATACCGCCTTTATTACCATTATTTTTGTATATAGCGTAATCACTTAGCATTAAGCGTTCATCAACTTAGCGTGACTGTCATAAATCACACATTCTTTTGATCTATTTCCGCTATTTGTCAATATTTTAGCCACTTAGACCTCTGTACTATGCAACTTGTTAAATATTTGTGCTAATGTTCGCGCGCTTTTTAACAAACGCTGCAATTTTAATACAAGGCTTCACTCATGAATAACAAGCTGTTTTTGTGTCTACTGTTATTCAGCTTTATGCTGTTTACTCCGACTTCAATGGCCGCCTCCACGGTCGGCTCTCCTCTTGATTTAACTGCGAGCACACTGGGCTACATCTGTATCGCAATTTTCGTTTTAGCATACGCATTTGTGATGCTTGAAGAAAAGTTACATATGCGTAAGTCCAAACCGGTACTGGTTGCTGCAGGTTTAATTTGGATTTTAATTGGTAGTTATTACGTTAATAATGACTTGCCAGGGATCACTGAAGCTGCGTTTAGACACAACTTGCTTGAATTTGCCGAGTTAATGTTGTTCCTATTAGTTGCTATGACCTACATTAATGCACTTGAAGAACGTAGAGTATTTGATGCATTGCGCGCGTGGATGATCCGTAAAGGCTTTAGTTATCCTGTGTTATTTTGGTTAACTGGTTGGTTATCATTCTTTATCTCACCAATCGCAGACAACTTAACCACCGCACTACTCATGTGTGCTGTGGTAATGAAAGTGGCTGAAGGCGACAAGAAGTTTATTAATTTATGCTGTATTAACATTGTTATTGCAGCCAATGCAGGTGGCGCATTTAGTCCATTTGGCGATATTACAACACTTATGGTGTGGCAAGCAGGCAAAGTCGAATTCCTTGAATTCTTTGCGTTATTCTTACCGTCAGTAGTTAATTACCTTGTACCAGCTGCGATTATGAGCTTCTTTGTTGAACGTAAACAGCCAGCTGCAGCGCAAGTAGATGTTGAATTAAAGCGCGGTGCAATCCGCATCTTATGCCTATTTTTACTTACCGTAACCACCGCTGTATTGTGTCATAGCCTACTTCACTTACCACCAGTACTTGGCATGATGATGGGCCTAGGTTATTTACAATTCTTTGGTTATTTCCTACGCATGACATTACCAGGCTCTCTTGCACGTAAAAAAGCGCTTGCTGAAAGTAAAGGCGATGAAAGACGCTTAAAATCATTGGGTAGCGTAGTACCGTTTGATGTATTTGCTAAAGTATCACGCGCAGAATGGGACACCTTATTATTCTTCTACGGCATCGTAGTGTGTGTTGGCGGTCTTGGTTTCTTAGGCTATTTAACATTAATGTCTGAAGCGCTATACGGCGGTATGTCAGCAACGACGGCAAACGTATTACTGGGGATGATTTCTGCGGTTATCGATAACATTCCAGTCATGTTTGCGGTACTTGCCATGTCGCCTGAATTATCACACGGTCAGTGGTTATTAATTACGCTTACAGCAGGCGTGGGCGGTAGCTTGTTATCAATTGGTTCTGCGGCGGGTGTGGCATTAATGGGTCAGGCGCGTGGTTACTATACCTTCTTTGGTCATTTAAAATGGGCACCGGTGATTGCGCTTGGTTATGCTGCAAGTATTTTGGTGCATTTATGGGTTAACTCTGAGTTATTTACTATTTACACCTAACACAAATTAAGGGAAGCAAATGCTTCCCTTTTTTATTAGCACGCTAATTTCTCAGTAAATACACTTTCTAAAAACTGCAGTAATATTTTTATTTTTGGTAAGTTTATACGGTTTTTAGGATAAATCGCATACATATCTGACGACGCTAATTGCCAATCAGGTAATACCTTAACCAAACGCCCAGAGTTTACATCATCTTGACACATATAATTGGGTAAGGCGGTTATCCCTAGCCCGTCAACGCATGCTTGCTTAACAACACTAAAGTCATCAGTAATCAATTTGGGTGAAAAACTAATTTCATGTGTCTGAGGTTGGTTTAATAGTGTAATGCCCGACACGCTGAAACTGCTGCTCATTACGAGCCAATTTAATGTGTCTAGAGATTTAATGTCGGGTTCATTTGCTAATGCATTTAAGTATTTTGCACTTGCGTATAATCCTCGAGTAGCGCATCCCAGCTTTTTAGCTATTAGGTTTGAATCGTCAAGCTTGCCAATTCGAACTAACATATCAAATCCACCTTCAACTAAATCGACGCGTTGATTGGTTAAATTAAGTTGCAATGAAAGCTCAGGATATTGAGATAAAAATTCTGTGATCTTGGGCCTTAGAATCTCTTGCCCTATCGACACGGATGCGCCAAGTTTTATTTCGCCTGAAACCGTATTGAGTGCATTATCAACCACCGCATTGGCTAGTGCTGCTTCTTCATAAATACGTTTGCAGTGCGCTATGTAGTGCTTGCCCGCTTCTGTTAATTTTTGCGAGCGCGTTGTTCTTTCAAGTAAGGTAATACCTAACGTTAACTCTAGTTTTGCTATTTTCCGACTGACGTTAGCTTTTGGCATTGCTAACCTTTGTGCTGCTGCGGTAAAGCTACCGCTTTCTACCACAGCAAGAAACACCATCATATCATTTAAGTTAAGCATTGATTCTAATTGTTGTTATAAATGAATTTATCTTAATCATAAACAGGTATTTTTAAAACAATAATTTCACTCTACTATGTATCTATCAAAGCAAAAAATGAATAGGAAATACCATGCAAGTATTAACACGTAACGAATTACCACTTGGTGGTTTTGCTGGTTTAGTTGAGCACCGTTTTGTCACGGATAGTCGATTATTCGGTTCACGTAAATCGCCGTTAACATTCGAAGGACTGGGTCAATTTGTTTATTTGGCTGATGCCAAATTTAACCCATTTGGTGAAACCACAATGCACCCCCATAAAGAGATAGACGTCATCACTATCATGCTTGATGGGCAAGTTACCCACGAAGGTTCATTAGAGCACGGTAAAAGTTTGCAAGCGGGTGATGCGCAAGTACAGCGCGCTGGCGGTGAAGGCTTTTCACACAATGAAATAAACCCAAATTCGTCAACTAATCGTTTATTGCAATTATGGGCGTTGCCAGAAACATTAGGCGAACCTGCAGCGTATAAATACTATCAAACAAATAAACATGGCATTACCCATATTTACGGTGGTGATAAAACTCAAAACACTACGTTTGATAGTAAAACTCATATTTATATCGTTAAACTCGCCACTGGCGAAAGCTACCGTGTTGACACAGAAACATTAGCATATGTGTATAAGGGTAACCTTGATGTTGAAACCACGGAGCGACAAATAGTGGCAACTGATGGCACGCTTGTACGTACTAAACACGCGACCTTTAGCGCACAAACACCAAGCGAGTTTGTGGTGATAAGTCACATTGGCTAATTAAAAAGCCAATGCCAGTAGCGGCACATTTGATACAAACACAATTGCCGATGTAAGTGTTAGCACTTTAATTTGTGTTGAAAGCATTCTCATTGAAGGAAAAAGCAAAGTCGCTGCTACTGCAACAAACGGTAAACCAAGTGTGGTACCAAGAATAAACGCAATTTGCTTGCTGGGAACATCAAATGCGCCATGGTTTATTGTGGCGTAATGGGCAAGATACGCATTTGCAATAATTAAAACGGTTAATAACGACACCATTATCCAATCGAGCTTACGCTGAAAGGTGGGGTTAACCAACGAGTGTGAAGTATTGGTTTGAGCTGACGTATTCATAAGTCATCCTTGATAAGTTAGGTAGCAACTGGCTTAATATTGCGTGACTCCATTTACAATAATTTAATATAAGCAAAGGGTGTACCTAATTTCAAGGAAATACGTCACTTAAAACGGAATGCGTTATTGTGTTTATAAGTACGCCGTGTTGTGTCGCTTTTGCATTAGCGCAACAAATCCTTATGCAACGCTAATGTTAAGCTAATAAACGTTTGGAAAACCGGGTTATTTAAAGATTTTATTCGCCCATTTGGTTAAACCAGCCGTTACACTACCAAAGTTGTCACCATTTAACATTGGAATATCACCCAAAGCCTGTTGTAATGCCTGTTTTAATAATGGCGATTGTGCACTGCCGCCAGTAAGGTAAATCACATCTGGGCGGGTACCGGCAGCACAAATTGCGTCGTTAGCAAGATTCACCATTTGCTTTAAGCTGTCATTAATCGCGTCGCTCAAATCATGATGTTCAATTAACTGCATTAGATCAGATTCAACAAACGAAAGATCTGCATGATGCGTGCTCTTTTCCGATAAACCAATCTTCGCCAACTCCCCTTGCCTAACGACTTGGTGAGATTGTTTATTCTCAAGCACTTTAATTAAACGCGAAAGTAAATTTGGCTGCTCTACATCACGTAATAAACGCGTTAATTCGCGATAATTTGAATCGCTGTAAAACTCACTTTGCAAATGAATATCGTTGATTTTACACGCCTGCCAATAAAGTGGATGTGGCATAGGTAAACCCGATTTCATTTGTGTTCCTAAGCCAAATTGTGGCATCAACTTATGAAAACTTAGCGCAATATCTAAATCGTTTCCGCCGATACGTTTACCTGTATGCGAAAGAAAGTCGTTGCTGCGGTCATGGTTTTCGCGAAACGATGGACCCATTTGCACGAATGAGCAATCCGACGTACCACCGCCAATATCAACCACCAACACTTTGGTATTTTCAGTTAGAGACGTTTCAAAGTCGATGCCAGCAGCCAGTGGCTCATACAAAAATTCTACGTGTTTAAACCCTGCTCGCTGTGCTGCTTTGGTTAATATACTAATCGCTTGTTGATTGCTTTCTTCTCCGCCAACGGCTTGAAAGTTAACTGGGCGACCAATTACCGTATGCGATAAACTATGTTTTAAATGCTTTTCGGCACGGGTTTTAATTGCCATAATCATGGCTGTAGCAATGTCTTCAAAAAATGCGATTTGCTCAGGTTTTAATCCGGTTGCACCGAAAAATGATTTAGGAGATTTAACGTAAAAACCTTCTTCGGGGAATTCTATATACTCATCGATGGCTTCTCGCCCAATGTAAATTCCGCTTTCATTATTTGCTAAATCAAGATCGCTGCGAATAGCAGGAATACCAGACAACAGTCCTTTTCGTTGGCTAACGTACGCGTCAGCCAGGTCGCCCTTAGCTAAATTTTTAGCTACATAGTCAACAATTAAACTGTTGTGCTGTGCATATAAAGTGGATGGTAAATACGGTTTACCATTCTCTAGCGGTACAAGCTTAGGAACACCTTGCTCTAAAACACCCATAGCGCAATTTGAACTACCATAATCAAAACCAACAATCATCGCATACTCCTAAGCAAAAAAAGGTCGCGCAGATTAGCACAGTGCGTTAGCAAGTACCATGGTTTTAAAAGTCGATTGTGTGTCATTCAATACAAAGTCGCGCTAAAGCAGTTAAATAGGACATTAATTTTTAACATGTGCTTATTTCTTAATACATTTAAATAGTGAACGTATCACTTAAAACTCATTTATACGGCAAATAACAAGTTGAAAATGCTTACTATACTATTAGTTAAATTACTAAAAGAGTTAAGCTATTTGTCCTTTCGCGATTATGGTTAAATATTTTCTGCTTATAATTATCAGCATTGCCTTCACATTGGCGCTAGTTGCAATGTCGTCGCTTTCAGCCACTTATTATTGGCTTGATTTAGTGACAAGTTTTATTCCACATCTATTGATGCTGAGCTTTGGCTTATCGTTGATACTGATTTTTATCAAGCCAAAATTAGCAACTAGTATCGCTGTGATTACACTCACCACTCTATTAATAAATCTACCAATCACTCTTTCATTTAATAACTACAGCGACCCTAGCATTTCGGTTAGCCAACTTAACATTAATTATTACAATGCTGAGATTGAAGGCGTTTACAACATACTTGGCAATGAACGTAACAATATAACAGCACTATTTGAAGTGAACGATACCGACCGCGCGCGCTTTATCGAACTGCGTGGAGATCACTTTGATTATGGGTCTGCCGAAATTGAAGGGTTTCCAGACGGTATCGGTGTCATTACTAAATTCCCAATTTTGCAACGTATCACTCACTCAGTTTTTGAAAACAGCGTACGGGGTGTTATTGTTGAACTGCATTTAGCCGTAGGACATGAAAAGTTGCGTGTATTTGCGCTGCACCCACCCTCGCCGCGTAATCAAAAATTGTGGCATAAACGCAATATGATGTTGTTGTACTTAACAAACCTACTAAACCAACCCCATGACATTAAACACACATTAGTAGTAGGTGATTTTAATACCGGGCCGTTGTCACAACACTTTACGCGTGTTGATCGTTTCAACACTTGCTATCAATTAGCTGGCCATTATGCATCTTGGTCACCTGTTAAATTACCGCAACCGTTGTATTCGATTTTTGGACTTACCATTGACCACTGCTTATTAAGTGACTCACTATTACTCGACACATTTACCACCCAATATATCCCAGGTAGCGACCATGCTATGTTGAAATATAACATTGTATTACCAAAGCAATAAAAATACCTTGAGATATGGCAGACTATGCTAAACTCCGCGGCGATTTATTAAGTGAGAATACTATGAACCGCCGCAAAAAAATTTATGAAAAGCTGAAAAAGAAAGACAAGAAAGCAAACGAAAAGCTGAATAAAAATAATAAGCCAAAATACATCTCGAAAGCAGAGCGTGAAAAGCAGGCGCAATCAGCACCTGACAACAATCAGTCAGAAGACTAAATAGTAAAAAAACTGTTTATGCTTGGCTATATAAACAGC
Organism: Pseudoalteromonas sp. P1-9; assembly: GCF_001399975.1. GTDB lineage: Bacteria > Pseudomonadota > Gammaproteobacteria > Enterobacterales > Alteromonadaceae > Pseudoalteromonas. The sequence continues at coordinate 65,631 of NZ_LKBD01000005.1, read as the reverse complement.
AGGCACATAAATTTATTTACGTGAGGGTTATTACGTTAGGCGCACCGAATATCGATACAAAGAAATCATACATTAAATAAGAATTTAATCGGTTTATTTAGATTTAACTACGTTATATATTAATAATGAGAATAATAGTTAAATTATGCCAAACACTAAAAACATTTAATTGTTATATAATTGAATGTAAGACCGTTTTTAACCGAAAAGTAGGTTATTAAACACATAACGCATGGAGTGGGTACGAGTTTGTATCGAATAGCTATTTGTAATGTTTGTTTAATACTTTGCTCGTTTTCGCTGTATACAGCGGCAAGTGCAAAGCTCAATGTGGTTACCGAAGAGTGGCGACCATATAATTATACAAATGAGCACGGTGAAGTGGTTGGTCGCGCGACTGAGCGCGTCAAAGCTATTCTCGACAGTATTGATATTGAGTACCAAATTACGTCTTACCCTTGGGCGCGTTCTATGATTTTAACCGCTAACGACGAAAACACCCTTATTTATACCATTCTTAAAACAAAAGAGCGCGAAAACTTGTTTCAATGGGTTTGTCCGCTTATTGGTCCAGTTAAAGTTAATTTTTACAAGTTAGCGAAGCGCAAAGAAATAAATATAACCACACTTGAACACGCCAAGCGCTATGTTACATCCATCGAAAAGGGCGAATCTGATCATGAGTATTTGCTTGCAAACGGATTCAAAAATGGTGTTAACCTCGATGTAACGAGTGATCCTTACGCAGGTGCACGAAAGTTTTTTGCAGGACGTGTCGACTTGGTATTACAAACGGAGTGGGAAATGTCAGAGAATCTGCGTCATTTTAATCATACAGAGTCCGAAATCGAAAAGCTGATTGAGGTAACTAAGGCAAGTGACGCCGAAGGATGCTTAGCGTTTAGTAATAAAACAGATAAAGCATTAGTAGAGAAAGTTAGAAATGCATTAAAAGCGTACAATCAAAAACACGGCTTATAATTACAACTTACCGCAACAGCAATCCCCTTTCCCGGCAATACACATTTGTTAACACTTATTGTGGTGAGTTTATAGTAAAGCGCTTTTAAATTTGATAAATATATCAATTATATAGAAAGCCCATAAAGCAAATTATTTTAACTTCAAAAGGGTTTGACCTTGCAATACGTTGAAATTTTCACACTCGTTATGTTTGCTGTGCTCTTTAGCATTGGGTACAAGAAAAATAACCGCAATATGATGTTAACTGCTTCATTATGTTTATTAATTGGTTTTGCTATCGAACCATTTGTAATCGGATTTGAGCAGGGCTTAGCACATGCGCGAAATTAAAAAATTAACAGTATCACAATAAAAGGACATTAAAATGAGACTTAAACTGACTCCCCTCCTAGTAATCAATCTGTTTTTTGTTACATACTCGATGAGTGCAAGCGCAGAAGACTGCTCTGTAAAACTCAGCGCTAAAGAACAAACGCGTTGTTTAGAACGAAAAATTGTTAAATTAGAAAAAGTGATTGAAACATTAAGCAAACAATCAAGTTTGCTGCCAAAAAACACCATTGTTGAACTTGATGCGACACAATGCCCACTTGGTTGGACTAAATATCAATCACATCAAAATAACATAGACAATCGTTCTGTTGCGCCAACAACCACTAAATGCAAAAAATCCTAGCGCGTCCTAATTGGTGACTATGAAAGCATTTACTTATATCGCAATTTGTCTGTGCGTTGTGACTGCGCTTACTTTGATTTTGTTCGCAGATAACACAACGCCTGAAATAACAAGTACCTCACTTAAAACGCAGCATAGCAGCGAGCGCGATGAACATGAAACAATCACCGAACCTCAGCCTATTGTTAGCACCTTATCAACACAATCACAGCGCACAAACCAAGGCCATTTAATTGAAATAACCAAACCTCAATGGCGTTTTAAAGATGGCATAAAGAGCCAGTTAAGCGCATTAAAGTTACGCGCAAAATCTGGGGACGCTGAAGCGAGTTATCTTCTTGCCCGTAATTTCCGTTACTGTTTATTCGCACCATTAAATGAGCAAATGTTTGAAGATAAGCTTGAGCAAGCCTACCAATTTACAGACAGCACCGTGGCAATTGAGCGAGTGCGTGAACAGTTTACCTATTGCCAGGGGCTTGAGTCAGAAAATTTAAATGCCTTTTACACTTACTTAGAAACTGCAGCAACTCAAGGATTTGTGCCTGCGCAGGAAACATTAGGTCGCGTCAGCGAAAAACTTTACATGCAAACGCAAGGCTATGCGTCATTATCGCGCGATGACTATATTGCGACGCGCAATGCATTTACGACACAAAAACTTGCATTGTTAGAGCAAGCAGGTAAAAAAGGCAGTATTGATGCATTAATTCAATTGTCGAATCTGCATCACTCACAAAAAGCGGGGAAACTTGGTCATGTTAAGTCATTTGCTCTAAACCAATTGATCACCCAGTTTACCAACAATGACGAAATTTATAATCGCTTCTCTTGGTTCGTTAACAGACAGTACGATAAGCTCACTGCTGAAGAACATGATAAAGCGAGTGAACTGCTCGAGCAGTGGTCAACGGATATTTATAAAAACGGTGCGCTCTATCATTAGCGGTTTTTTTTAAGTCAAACTCTAAGCCATTAGATAGCTTAACGAAAATAATCCTTAAAGTCGCTCGTTATTTAAAGATGTGTGACATCATCACACATCTTTATAACAAATTAAGTAGGACTACTTAGTGACTTTGCGTACTCTAAAGTTGCGCCCTTTCATTTTACCTTCGCTAATGGTTTTTACAGCCGCATTGGCAATTTTTCGTGTTACCGCGACATACGATGTCATAGCCGTTACTTTGATTTTACCAATGTGTTCACCGGTAATTGCACTGTTCGATGTAAGCGCCCCCAGAATATCGCCCGGGCGAAGTTTTGCTTTTTTACCACCATCGATTTGCAGCGTAATATTTGGCGCGCGCTCAATCGCGTTTGCAAATACCTCATCGCCTGGTAAATCAGTTGGCGTGGCTTCAATCTTCAAATAGTCTTCTAACGCATTCACTTTATGGGATTCTTTATAACTCATAAGCGAACAGGCAATACCTTTATTACCAGCACGGCCTGTACGGCCAATGCGGTGAACATGCACCTCAGGGTCGTGAGCAATGTGGTAATTCACCACCATATCAACATGATCAACATCAATACCGCGGGCCGCAACATCGGTTGCAACCAAAATGGTTAAACTCTTGTTAGCAAAGCGCACTAAAGTACGGTCGCGATCTTTTTGTTCTAAATCACCATGTAATGCAGCACTATCAAAGCCAAATTGGCTTAGGTCATCGCACACACTTTGACATTCATTTTTTGTATTACAAAACACCACCGCAGATTTTGGCTGAAACTTAAGTAATAGGCGATTAACCGCATCTAAACGTGCGTCATTATTTTCAACTTCATAAAAATATTGGCTAATTGAACTGTGATCATGTGTTGCCTCTACCACGATTTTTTCAGGATTAACCATTACATGCTGTGCTAACTGCTCAATTTTAGCCGGATAAGTCGCACTAAATAGTAAATTTTGTCTTGCTGTTGGTAGGTGTTCAATAATGCAATTAAGCGACTCTTCAAAGCCCATTTCAAGCATACGGTCAGCTTCATCAAGCACAAAGGTATTTACTTCGTCTAGGTTTAAACGCCCTTTTCGTAAATGTTCTTCAATACGACCTGGCGTACCTACAACGATGTGGGCGCCATGTTCGAGTGAGCCAATCTGCGGTCCCATCGGTGCGCCACCACATAACGCAAGCACTTTAATATTATGAATAGCACGCGCGAGCTTCCGTATCTCTACCGCTACTTGGTCGGCAAGTTCACGTGTTGGGCACACAACCACTGCTTGCACGCGAAAACGTTTCACATTTAAGTTATGCAACAAGCCAAGTGAAAACGCCGCGGTTTTACCCGAACCTGTTTTGCCCTGCCCAATCACATCTTTACCCTCAAGAATAAGCGGCAAGGTTTGCGCCTGAATATCGGTCATTGTGGTATAACCTAAACTGGTTAAGTTTTCTAAAAGCGCGGGCGATAACGCCGTAGTTGAAAAACAAGAAGTTGAAGACAAAGCGAACACTCAAATATTGCAAAAAGAGAAGTATATCACAGCATGCCATCACTGTTAGTCGCAAACTTTGCTTGCTATAGTGTCACAAACAATTAAATGAACTAATCACTTTGAAAAAAATCGCGCTCTTTGTAGATATTCAAAATATCTACTACACCACACGTCAAGCCTATCAACGCCAATTTAATTACCGCGAGTTATGGCAACAATTATCTAATCAAGGGGAGATTGTACTCGCCAATGCATACGCAATCGCGCGCCAAGACGACCAACAGCATAAATTTCAAAAAGCACTTAAGCACATTGGCTTTGACGTAAAACTCAAACCCTTTATCCAACGCGCTGATGGCTCTGCAAAAGGCGATTGGGATGTGGGTATTACCATTGATGTTTTAGAACATGCGCCAAATGTTGATGTTGTGTGTTTACTCTCTGGCGATGGGGATTTCGATTTATTACTGCAAAAAATTGCATCTAAACATGGCATTGAAACTTGGGTATATGGCGTTGAAAAGCTCACTGCGCAATCACTTATATACAGTGCCAGTCGTTTTCAACCAATTAAAGAGGGGCTTTTACTGAAATAGGCTCTATAGACCTTTCAACTTCGTTTTTGCAGCAGTTTGATTGGGGTTGATACAAGGCTGAGGCTTTGTGGCATCGTTATTCTATGTAAGCCAGCCAATAACACAGTACAAGATGCAATCAAGCGCTGCCGAACGATTCTTTTGAGCGCGCTTTTCTCATTGTTGCTTTATTGATGCAAATAAGGTCGTTAGCAAGACACGGAAGGGTAGTTCGATATTCGCTTTGATTGCAAGCCCACACATCGAGCGCCGTGATAAAAGCACGCTCAAAAGCACAAAATAGAACAGCAAAGATCAACAGACCCTAGCTTATTTCTTATTTTTAGGGTGTTTTACGCGGCGATAATAATTTTTGTGCTCTACCTTTATTTTGTTGAATATCACACTATTTACTTTGCTTTTTGTATACACCAACTGATCTAACTCATTTTCAAGCTCTGTAACGGTATGTTTTTGAACATCTACGATTAAGTTAATGGTATTTACATGTTTACTGATCAGCATAATGTCTGAAGCAAAAAAAAGTGGCGGACAATTCAGAATAACGCGGTCGTACTTTTTACTCAGCGCCTTCAGCATGTTTTCAAAGCGGCTCAAAGATAAAAATAACTGTGGCTTTTTAGGTAAAATACCACTGGCAAACACGTCAGCTTTAAGGGTAGGATCTTTTATAACGCACTGCTCGAATGTATGGATTTTTGCTAGAAAATTTGTGAGTCCTGGCTGGCTCGGTTCATAACCCAGCTTTACTGTTATCGAATGCTCTCTCAGATCGGCATCGATAACAATCACATCTTCCACTTCAGAAATAGACTTAGCCAGTAATAATGCAAAATTTGATTTACCCTCACCTGGCTCAAGCGAGCTAATTGCAATAATTTTATCTTGTTCATTGCCATCACTGAGCAACATTCTCGTACGAATAGAACGGATACATTCTTCAAATAATCGATAGTCTCCCTCATTTTCATTGCTAAATATAAGCCCGCGTTTATAGCGGCGAAAGCGACTCACAACGGGCAATTCACCCAGCACATCTAAATCGTATGCACGTACTAATTGGTAATATTTTTTATGACTGTTACCGAGGATCTTAGCGATAAAAATAACAAGTAAAGATAATGCTAAGCCAATAAATAATACGACAGCTGCAAGTAAAATACGCTTGGGTCTAACCGGTTTTTCTGGCTCTAAGGCAGGATCAACAATAATAATACTGCTTGCGTGGTTAATATCTTTAAATAATTCGACTTCCTTTTGTTTGGCCGTTATTGACTCTAAAAGTTGCGTTGTCGCCGAGACGCTGCGCTTAATTTTTTCGAATGCTAAGTTTTTTAATATGGCTTGTTCTAATTGCTGCTCTGCCGCAATGCGGTTTAAATCCAAACTTTTAATGGATTGATTTATTTCGCTTAGTTTATGCTTCAGCCCATCCGATAATTTTTCAAACTCCAATGCAAGTTGCTGTCGAGTACCTTCAATTTCGGTTACTTTTGCTTTGTATTTAGGGTGTTTTTCAAGGTAACGAAGCTTTATTTGCGAAAGTTCAGTTTCAAGTTTGGCTTGCTGCTTGGACAATATTTTAAGGGTTTCTACGTCACTCCATTGCGAAATAACCAATGCGCTATCTGGGTTTGCATGATTTGCTAATGTGTTGATCACTCTTGCTAACTTTTCAGCTTCTAAAGTTAACGCTCTTTTTTGCTCATGTAATTGAGATATATCTTGTTTTGCTAGACTGACAAAACTCACAATATCAACAATATTGTTATTTTGGCGAAAGTCATTTAGTTTACTTTCTTCTTCATCAAGCTTGTCTTTTACCTCTTGGATTTTGGTTCGGATCCACTCATCACTCTTATCTGCATGGGGTTGCATCAAAGATAATTCGTATTCAATAAAGCTCGTGGCGATCAGATTCACAACAAAAGCAGCAAAATTTGCATCAGTGTGTTCAAATGACAACTCAAGCATATGCGTATTGGGGACTGGTTGAATACTCAATACTTTCAGAAACTCTTTTTCATCATTAAGTACTTTGTCATATTGAAGCCCACTATATTGCTGCTTAATTTTATCAATGAGTACATTTGCAAATTGAATGGATTTAATGAGTTTTATGGTCGTATCAAGCTCTTCTTGGATGCCTATTTGACCCGTCACAAGTGTTTGCAGTGGATTATCGGTTCGCTCAGCTTTTACCATAATGGTGGTAGACGCACGGTAAACATCTGGCAATTTAGATATAAATAGCAGCCCCAGTAAGAACACACAGCCCGTCATGAAAATGATCACCCATTTTTTGACCCAAAGTAAACCTAGTAAGTCGCCTACATTAATACTTGTATCTAGATTATTTGACGAAACATTTGTTGGCTTATTCATTTAAAAGAAACTCTTTTCAACCTTAATCACATCACCAGGTTGCACAATACTGTCAGCTGAGGCTTTGAAAATATTGGATTTTTCACCCCGTTGAATGGTCCATTGTTCACGCGATGCCCTATCTTTTAATCCACCAGCTAAAACAATTGCCTGCTCTAAAGTGATGTTGGGCTGATACGGATAACTGCCGGGTTTTCGCACTTCACCATAAATGAAAAAAGGGCGATAATTTATGATTCTAACGGAGACGTTGGGCGATACTAAATACCCATCTTTTAATTGCTGCTCAATGAAATGCTTTGCTTCTTGTTGTGTTAACCCCTTGAGACTCAAACTCCCTAATAATGGGAAATCAATACTGCCCTGTTGTGATATTTGACCTTCAAAATACAAGTCACTTTCCAAGTATACTGATACTCTTATGGTGTCACCCGGCCCAAAGCGGAAGATTTGCTCATTTGCATAGGATGTAACACTGAATAAAAAAGAGAAAATGAGCGCTAATAATAACTTGTTAACTACCATAAATACTCCATTGCAACTTGCGCGCTCTGTTGGGTGACATGCTTATCAAGCAAGCTTGTGTTGATACGTTCAAGTGCCAGTGATGTATCCACATCAAACCCTTCATATGGTCGCCACTGCCAATCGAATGATGCCACCTGGCGTTTGTGAAACCCATCTGATTGATCAAACGTTTGGTCAATTTGTGCAAGTGATAAACGAATATAGTGTGCATTACTTAATTGGTACTGCAATGAAATATCATTCTCTGTAGTTAACTGAGTAAGGGATTGTTGAGAAAGTGACACTTCGGAATGTTGCTCTGATAGGAATGTTAGTTCAAGCTCATCAGATAAGCGCCATTTGTCGCTGAGCAACCAATAATAGCCATCACTTGCGGTATCGCCCGTTCGCTCAAAGTATCCAACAACAATATTAAACTGATGTGAACCACCTAAACGAGTATATAACCCAAAGCCTAATTCTACCAACGAAGATGATAAGTCATCACGTTGTTCATCTTTGTAGGTACCATCTGCTAATGCGTAGCTATCTTCAGAAATTTTATGTCCATAACGCGCTGACATAACTTTCGACTCTGTTTGTGACAACGTTAAGTCTTCAAACGCTTGCTGGTATTGTTTCGTTGCGATCTCAATATTCAAATATTGCTTTTCAGGGGCACGCCCTAAACCTAAATTCAATGCAGCAGAGTGCGCTTGCTCGTCAACATAATCTGCAAACTCTGGTAAAAATTCGGCATTTTCTTCACCTTTTATTTTCTGCACTTGATAGGCATTTGCTTTAAACGTAATGTCTGATTGCTCTGATAAAAATATATTTAATGCTGGCGTGAATTTGTAATCAAAATGGTTTAGGGAAGATTCAGAAAAATAATTTTTTTGCGTTAACTCTAAAGGGATATGAATACCAAAGCCTTCAAATAACGCGACTCTGTCATAACCCAATTGCAGCACTGATGAAAACGATGACTGTGGGTTACTCTCTTGATAGTAAAGGTTGTCGGTAACTTTAGTTGCAACAGATACAGCTACGTCATTCTTAGATTGGTGCCAGTCATTTGCTTTTACGATAACAGGCATCATTAACACGAAAGCAAGTGACAAGGAAAATAGCGGTTTTTGGGTCATTGAATACTCTTTACTGCAAAAATAGTGTAATCAAAACTTTATTGAGATTGTTTCAACGCATCCCAGCAATTTTCAACCAAAATACACGAGATTAACAAAAAATCAATATTTTTATTCTGAATCAACTATATGTACATATAGTTACATTTTTACATGCGCACAAGCTCAAACCCCAAAAAACCAATACTAAAATCGTACCTTTCTATTTTTTTTGTTAACAATATTTTTAATATAGTGAATAAAAAGTTACTGGAACTTACGTTGTGTTTCCAATATGATGACATCAAATTTAATACTTTAGTAATAGTTGAAGGAGATAATAAAAGGGATTTTACAAAGGAGTTATTAGTCGTCACGGAATGTCATTATTTAGGTCATGTGGTAGGTAGTATGTCATTCGATATAATAACAAAAAACTTAGAAGCTGCTAATGAACCCAATGAGGTTCTGCAAAATAAGAAAAAAAATCTCACTAAATATAAAAACACATATTTCATTTATTGCCCTAGGAGGCATATTGAAAACATTTTAACAACGGCTAATAATTTACCTTTCAATTGTATTTTTAACGATTTTCAGCTTAATAACTTCGACGGTAAAACCATCTTATTTTATGGCATGGAAGATCTTTGTGCATCGCAAAAAGATTTTTTATTACATGCTGCATCGCAAGGCGCCCGTGTTGAGCAACTCACCGCTTTTTTAGACAAACAACTTGGTTATACGGAAGTGTCACTTCTCAGCACACAATATTTTATCAATGAAGAAGCTATCGGGATGTTGTGGTGTAAAAAGTCACAATTCATAAAGTCTTTTATGGATAAACTGATTGCACTATTGCTACTCGCTTTTACATTTCCGGTCATGCTGTTAGCTGCACTTGCCATTCGCCTTGAAAGTAAAGGCCCCACTTTCTACCGCCAACTCCGTGTTGGACAATACAATCGAGAATATAACGTATATAAATTCCGCTCGATGCGTATCGATGCAGAAAAAAATGGGCCTCAATGGGCGAAAAGTAATGATGATCGCATAACGCGAGTGGGTCGCTTTATTAGGGCCACTCGCATTGATGAGTTACCTCAGCTTTTCAATGTATTAAATGGTGATATGTCAATGGTAGGCCCTCGCCCTGAACGCGAAGTGTTTATTAAAGATCTTGAACAACACATCCCCTATTATCGTTTTCGACATGCCATTAAACCGGGCATTACGGGTCATGCCCAAGTGTGTTATCAATATGGCTCCTCCATTGACGATGCAATCTGGAAGCATAAATATGATGTGCATTATATTAAACATCAGAGCCTATGGTTTGATATAAAAATCATGCTTAAAACAATCCCGACGGTACTTTTTGGCATGGGGAGATAAGGGCTTGAAGGCACTCACAACCATGTACCATAACAGCTTTGACCTATCCAAGCTGCTCGATATCCTTTATCGTTTGGTGCCAGCAGTTATTCTTTTTACATTTATTAAAAGCTTAGATCTGATTGAGCACGCGAATGTGCGAAATGTTTTACTGGATATTTTATTATATTCACCGCTTTTACTGCCATTTTTCCGATTGGGAGTGCCAGTTTATCTGCAGCAAAACCTCAACCCAAGTATAAAACGGCAGCACCTTGTAAATGTGTTTTTAATTCAGGTCAGTTTATTAGTTGCTGCGCAAGTGATGCTGTTAGTTAACCGCCATGCGTATATTATTTTATTGGTTTCAATAACCGCAGCGATGTTGTTTAACATTGGCAGTTATATGATTAGACAAGGTAATCGCAATGGGTTCTTCTTGCAAAATGGCCTGTTGAATTTTTGTTTACTGTCGCTAGTGTGTTTATTTGTCATGGTAGGTGATTACCAAAGTGCAAAATTTCATATTGCTGCTATTTGCTTATTTTTAGCCTGTGTGGTGTTCTTTTTTATCTCACCCGATGAATTCAGTTATAACTGGAAACAAATCCCTAATTTAAAAATCTATATTTTAGATAGCTTAAGTACATTCTTCATTCCACTGGTTACCCTGCTTGCAGTAAAACTGTGTACCGATTCGCAGACAGATTACTTAATTCTTATCAAAATCAGTGCTTTTATTTCGGGTACATTAGGTGCTCTCATATTGCTTCGTGTTCATCACTTAGACACTAAAGATAGCAAGACTTTGCTGATCCACTATAACAAGATAAAGCAGAGCCAATTTAAGATTCTGTTTTTGCTTTCCATTTTCGGTTCCTTTGCAGCGTATATTTTTATCCCAAATCTTTTGTTTTATTTCATTCTCTTTATGTTGTTTGAAGCCATCTTACTGAAGTTTGGTCAAATGAACATTCTACTGAATTATAAAGGGCTTCATACCAAAGCGTTAAAAGCAACTGCGGTTTCTGCATTCTGTTGTCTTGTTTTGTATTTCTTATTTGACGCAATTACACTGGTATACCCTGATGCTTCAGCATTGATTTTTTACGCACTCGCAATTGCTTTATTTCATGGTAGTTGTCGGTACTTTCTGCTAAGGCATTGTAATGACTAGCTATCTCTATGCATTATCCATTAGTCTAGCGACTGTGCCACTCCCGTTTGTAGGGTTAAAACTGTTTTTTCCCTTCGCGCTTTTGCTTGCGTTAGTATCTACAAAGACCTATGACATCTATAAAATTATCAATACACTGTTAGTCGCGCTGCTGCTATCTATTTGTGCTTTTATATACAAAGACGACCCCGTTAAGATTTTGATTATTGTGTACTGTGCTTTGTCTATCAGTTTTTTATTGTTCGATTTTGACGTTCACGAAAAACATTGGCTATCTGTCGCTTATCTACTAATCATGTTTTTCATTCTGTCTATCTTAAGTATTCAGTTCTTAGGCTATGACATCATTGCCAAAATAATATATGGCGAATCACGTCATGAGATAGGTGCATTTGAATTAATTAGTTTTAGGGGATCTGGTGTTTACCAAGAACCGTCGACTTATGCGTACCATTTAATCGCGATAGTGTGCTTGTTACACCTTGCAAATTCAAAAGACTATTTTTTGCAAAAATGCATTATTCTTATTTTTGCACTACTTAGCTTTTCTGCAGCTGCTGCAGTTGCTTTACTCATGTTGGCTTACCTACTCATTTATGCACCCATTCGCTTTAATTTAAAGCTTTCGCTGTTACTGCTTTTATCTCCGGCGATAGTTTACTTAGGGTATATCGTTGTCACTTTCTTACAATACAAAGTTGGTCATTACGCAACAACGGGTTTTGACGAAGTAACACGTTTTCAAGCCATATCTTTATTTAGCGCCACCACGCCAATACTCGGTTTAACTGCAGAACAATTAAATAACTTAGTGATATTTGATATGGGGCCATTAATTTCTAGTGTATTGATTTTTGGTCTGCTTGCGATTCCAGTGGTGTTTGTCTTACTTTTTTGCTGTATAAAAAACCCACCAAGTTTCTGCTTGCTATTGACCAAGATACCACTAACCGATCCGTTACTGTGGTGTGTAGTTAGTCGTATTTTTAAACAGAACAAAACAGGTAAATTATGAAGCTCTCTGTAAACATCGATGCTTTGGAGAAAGAGCGCTTTGCCCGCCATGTATTACACAATCAGTGTGATTTTTATTATCACGAAGATAAACGTTCGATATTTGGAAAATGTAAATTTAGTCATGCAAAGCACGTGTTTATTTGGGGTCGTCGCCCTCCTGACATCGAGGCGTTTAAATTAGCAAGCAGGAGTGCTGACACCATTGTTATTCTTCAGCACGCTAAAAACCCAAGAAGAGAGCAGGTACCTCTAAGTTATTATAAACAAAACTATAAAAAACTCGTTTATTGGCTCTCCTCTATTGGCCGTTTAAAACTGTCTCGCTGGTATTTGGCACACAAAGCTCACCAACCTAAAGTGTTGCTGTTTTATTTTACCGAGGCCTATAAAACGGAGTGGCAACAGCATTTTACTGAACAACATAATGTCGAGTACATTTTATGTAATGCGCCTGATGTGAGCAGCTTTGGTGCTAAAACTGACGCCAAAGTATGCGCCACTCCTGTGCCCTGCTTTTACGTGGATGAACCGCTGACAAAAACACTGGGGATTTCTGAACAACAAGAGATTACTTTGTTGGTTGAGCTGCAACAGCTAATTGGCGACACTATCTATGTTAAATTACACCCACGCTCAAACATTGATAAGTTTAACCACCTAAACTTATTTAAAGTTGTCGATTGTATTTATCAAAATGCCTCTACCGTAGCGGGATATCGCTCAGGATTACTCGACTATCGATTTAAAAACCATACATGGTTAACATTGCAAAAGGATCTATCGTGGCAAAAAAAGTTAAAAAAGCACACACCCCACAGCCAAAAAGATTATGCGACCCAAGTTAAAGAGTACCTTTTAAAATATGATATATAACGTTCTTTGGAGTGATAAAAGTTTTGGTGGGGCCGAAATATATGTACGAAAAATGCAGAGCGAGTTTTCAATTCCTTTTATTACATTAAAAGATAAATCAGTGTGGCAATTAATCTGTTTCCTGTTCACATTACTGCGCCCGAGTAATCAATATATTTTCCATGACACAAGAGCCTCTTTATTTTCTGCTTTAAGATTTTTTTATAGAAAAGATATATGTGTGCTTCACGGGCCAGGAAAGTACTCAAAATTAATTTTTTTACTGCACAAGCTATTTAACAGCTACTGTTATCGCGTAATTTTAGTTAATAGCAATATTTTTTCTGCAAACGCGTGCAATGCATTTCATATCATTGAAAATGAGTCCGCATTAGACACATACTCAAACCCATCATCAACAGATCTGGTTTACTTTGGAAGACTTGAAAAATCGAAAGGTGTTGACGTACTTTGTCAGCTTTGGCAAAAACATGCACACCTTGGGTCTTTACATATTGTGGGCGATGGCAGTTTATTTGACACGTTAAAAACCCAATACCCAAATATTCATTTTTATGGTGCGCTTAATCATGACCAACTTAAAATGGTGATTAGCAATGTAGCTTTTTATGTTAGTTGCAGCATTCGTGAAGGAAAATCACTTTCACTTATGGAAGCAATGAGTACTGGCCTCATCCCCATTGTGTGTGACATTCAAAGCCAACATTTTTTAAAGCAAGATTTAGATCTGCCCTTGTTACACGAAGATTTCGCCAACTTTGATTCTGTCATATCAACATGGTTAAATCAAAAAGACGAACCAAAGAAGATCACCATGCAAAAAGTAAAAAACTACTCTAAAACCCACTTTCAGGGTAATTGGGCAAATCAATGGCGTGAAGTTTTAAAGCCAACAGGAAAACCGTACTAATGGCACTGTCTTTAAAGCAGTATGTGGAACGGCGAAATGGTGTGCCACTCGGTGCATCTGGCTCATTAACTAACATGCTCAAAAATGCCCTCGGTGCGAAAAATTTTTCACAATTTTGGCTTTATTGGAATCCGATTTGGGGCTATTACCTTGCAACAAAAATCCAAAAACCATTGACACGTTTTCTGCCACATTGGTTTGCTTTAATCGCCACGTTTACGGCCAGTGGTTTGCTTCACGATGTCGCTGTGATGTTACTCAAACAAAAACTGTTTATAGTCTGCACTCCTTGGTTCTCATTAATGGGTATAGCAGCGGTATTGAGCAAGAATAAGGTTCTTAACCTTTCAAGGTTTCCTTGGATAGTCAAAGCAGGTGCCAATTGCAGCATCATTATTGTGTGCTTTATTTGTTCCCGCTATTTATCAGAATTTGTGTAACAAAATACTTCTAACTAGTTATTTTAGTTTGTTTTTGCATTAAGGAGCGTTAGATTAGCTAGACAAATTTCATACAATTGAGGTTAATAATGCGTGTAGTTATAGGAATATTTTTAATCGTTGCAAGCATTCAAAATGCACTTGCCGAAACGAAACAAATGGATTTAAAAGAGTTTGCTAATAACTATTATAAAACCATGGTGGCTACCCAATCACCCACCGCCACAAGTAAAGAACTAGAAGATTATTTAGCTTTATTAACCGATGATATCGGTCATTCGCACCTACCTTATGTCACTGACGACTCTCGCCTACCAGATGGTAAACAAGCTATGCGAAAAGGCATGACATTTTATTTAGGCGCACATACCGAGTTTAAATCAGAGTTGTTAGATGTGTTTACCTTTAATACTTCCGCTGTTGCCATTCGTTATACAACTTCAGCAAAAGGCATACATCCACAGAACAAGCAACCGCTTGAGTATTCAAATGTAATGATGGAAGTGCTCGAAATTGAAGATGGTAAAGTTGCGGTTATTCGCAAATATCACGAGTAAAATAGCGCTGGGTAAAGCCGAAATACTGATAGTACTTCGGCTTTTTTTATTTAAGCCGTCTGTAACGACCGCTTTAATAAGGCCTTACAGGCTTTTCCTTGCTTGCCTCCTTTTTTATTATTCTTATAGTAACTAATGGCTTGGTTGACATCCGTACTTAAGCCAAACTCAATTTCTAGCTCATTAAGCAACTCTAACAAGCCTCCCATATCGCGTGGCGCATCTGCAGGGTCGTGGGTTAAGAGCTTAGGTATAAGCTGACAAATAAATCGGCCGTGCTTAGGGGAAATTGTGGCGATTTCTTTAAACATTTTAGTCCAGCGACCAACAGTGATATAGCCACTGGGTAGTAAGAAAGCAGCTTCTTTTGCTAGCACATCAAGATCAAGCCGCTCGTCTGCAATAGCTTGTATTGTTGCCTCGAGCACAACTCCTTTTTGACATGCTTCTACCGCCGCAAATCCAATACTCAATAAAAGTGCGGCAACAGGCGTAATCTGTACATCACCTTTTAGTAGTGGTTCAAAGTAACATTTGAAATACCAAGATGAATTTTCATCGGGTGAAAAAGACATAGTAGCCTGAGCAAAAAATGCATCTAGGTCGTAAGGCCATACTGTAGCTGACCAACGCACACTCAAGTCACTTTCTCCAATCACGTCATAAGTGGTGTCATTCACATTAGAAAGATTTACTAAAGCGTTAGCTGGGCGCTTTTGGTGTGTTAAGGTTGAAATATGTTCTATGTTAAAATGTTCAATATTATCCTGATTTGTTTTACAAATTAACTTGTACCAATTCCACTTTTTATCAAAGAGTTCTAACTTAAAGACATGCTCAGCCTTTTCAAAGCCATCAGGCCCGTAATAACCAAACTTGTCAGTTAGTGCGTTTGTTACGTCTTGATCTTGCCTAATTCGAGAAGCAGCGAGCCAAAGTGCGCATTCGTTACCCAGTTCTATAGTATGGCCTAAAGCAAACTTAACACAATTTACAAATTCATCACTATGTTCGAGTAACTCTGGTTTAATTGCAATGCGTTTATCAAGTCTTAATAAGGCCAAAGCCTGTTCTGTAATATCACAAAATACATTGTTTTTCTTGTTTGATAAGAACCTATCAATAAGGACATTCGGATTGATAAACCCTCTGCCATGGGTGGGGAACGCCAATAAGCAGGCAGCAGACTCGTTTATAGAAAGTTTACAGGCGGTTTTGCTGTGCTCTAACAAAACGTCAAACCAGCCAATGATTGAATAACGCTCAGGCTGAAAGTGTTTCGCTTGGCTAATATAATCCATATTTTCTAAATAACTTTTAGTTACAGCAGCCATTAGATATTGTTCTTCTGATACTCTGCTTTGATAGAAATATTTAACATCACATTTTTGCCAAACTTTATTCGCTCTACTTAATAATGCTTGCCCTTTTGCTTGTTTAATATTGGGCTCAATGTCAGCAAAGCGAACCACGCCATCTAACGCGCGTTCTAAGGATATTGGGTCTTCTTGGCACTCAATTAAATGGGTTAATAGCTCTAATAACTCATTAAAAGAGGCAACTGGCATAATTGGTTCAAACGGATCATAATCTGATTCAAATACTATTTGCTCAACCGGTACTTCTTGTTCCTCCTCTAACCAATCGCTTAGTCGATGCTTTTGGCTTGCTGCAACCATCTCAACATTAGCGCCAATAGCATCACTTAGTAGTGCATCATTTTTGTCACCAAAGGTTTCAATTAAATCAATTGCTAATTTATGCACATCTGCGTGTTCGTGCAACAATGCAACTGCTGCTAAAAGCGCAATTTGATTTTGATAAGGCGCGTGTTGCTTTGCAATTTGATTAAGTAGTTTTAAAGCGGTTAACACTGTGCCTTTTGCTTTAGCATACAATACAGGCTCAACATTTTGCATAAAGAGTTCTACATCAAGCTGCTTGTTTTTTGCTAAGGTATTAAGTGCTTTTAACGCAAACGTCACTGTGGGTGGTATTTGGCTACCAAGCAAATGGCAGTAACGAGATTCAAGATTTTTGCGCTCTTCAATACTCGGTTTAAGTTGTTCATGAAAACGTGAAAACCAACCTGCACGCTTTTGTATAAAGTCTTGGTCTAGGGCGTTGAGTGAACAAATAAGCAGCTTCTCTCGCGGTAACACGCCTTTTTGCTCTTGTTCAAGAAAAAAGCTGGACCAACTTGGGCCACCATAGATTTCACACCCAGCTAAATTACAGTCACTGGTACCTTCAACTTCAAATAGCTTCCAGATGTCAACTTGGGCAAGTTCAGAGTCTTTTGTGAACTCTTTGTCAATGTTAAAATCAGGACCAAAACCCTGTATTAATTTAATATAAAAGTGCTCACTGGTTGGCTTATTGCAATAACCTTTTTGATATAAAGCGTTAAGCTCATAAAAGCTAATGCGAGATCGCTCTGATAGACTTGCTACCCAAGTATCAACCCACTGTAACGGCTTGTTAAATTCAGTGATCACTAATTCACAAAAAGCACCATCATCAGGATTCACTTGCCAACCAAGTTTTTCAATAGAATTTAACGGTAACACGCCATATACACAAATTCTTGCAGCATACAATTGGTTTTCAATATCCTTCCTTTGTTGTGTTGTTGAGAGTGAACTAAACCGTATTTCCCGGTCCTTATCAGTGAGCTCTTTGAAAATTTTTGATAAAGATGTACGTAATTTTTGTAATGTTTCTGAGTCGCATGCGTTAATTAAGCTAATACATGCTTTGTAATCACCCGTGTTAATATGTTCTGCTAATTGGTCAAATTGAGTCATTTCCCTGTTCCTCTAAAATCATTAAGGTGGCAAGAATATGTTTGCATGGCCCTCTGTCTCCTTTGTATTTTCCATACCACGGGCATGTACACTTTTCCTGCTCGGACGTAATTTCGACCCTATGCGTTATCTTATTACTTTGCACGTTAGCATAGAGGTATGTGTCTGTTTTTTCTGTAATAAGTACAGCGCTTTTGTCGACAAGCTTTGCTGCAGATTTAAATCTAGGATTAAGTTGATCAACCAAATCCAAATCAAAACGTAACACCCGGTGGAAGAAACACTGTTTGTTTACGTCAAAGCCAACCAGTCCGCGCGTTGCTAAAATTGACAGTGCTTGTTGTATATCATCTTTGCTGACACCGAGTTGTTGGCTCATCACTTCTATACTAATTTGGCTTTGCCAATTAAGCTCAGCTTTAATATTGGCAAGCAAGGCATCGTTGTTAAATGCGACTAAGGCTTTTAATAAATTCCCCTCGCCTGAGAACCCCCGCCATGGCTCAGCACTTAATACATATGTCAGTGCCAGATCACCAATATGTAATACCCAGCAAGATAGAGATTGAGAGTTGGTGCTATATATTTCTAACTTATTGCAAATAGGTAATAACTCTGCAATTAAGTTTAGTCGTTCAATCCCTTTTAACTTAATGCCATGTTTTTGAGTTTGATGCGCGATACGTATCGATTTACCATGCCTTGTTAACCAGACATACTCTTTGTTTTTATTGCGTGGTAACTGTCTAAAAAGCTTAATGGCTTCGACACGACTTAATTCACCAAACTTAGTTGCGTCCACTTGCATGGCCTGCACTTCTGAAAACCCTTTAATCCAGCGCACAGGTAACGTTACTTTTTTTTCAAATACAGTCGATTTACTCGATTCAAGGGAAAAACCGTTTTGAGATACGTTAAACGTTAAGTTATCTGATTTTCTAACGTGTGAAAGCGCCGCTCTCATCTCTTGGCCAAAATCTACATTGGTTGTGCCTGTCGTAACTTTACTCGCGCTAAAACAGGTGTTTGGTATATCAAGTCGCGCATAAGCACTACAGCAGCTAGAAAATACCTCGAATCGCAGTTGGTTATGCGCTGCCGTTACCACTGGATCAGCCTCACGTAATATACGCGCTAACATTGCTGGAGGAATATAAAAGCGTGCACCGACAACCTTGCTTAAAAAGCGTAAACACCTTGCAGTTTCATATGCTTTGGTAATGTTACCGTCAAAAAATATTGAGGTGTTTTTACTGTCATTTGATGCAGCTAATTGTAAAACTTGTTGCTCGTCATTTACGACCAAGCGAGAATGTGTGCGATAGGTATTCGCAAAAGATACCGAAGACATAATACGTTCCTTGTAAAATCATCTTTTAAGTGTGCATTAAAGGCAGATTTTAGGCAATAAAAAAGCGCGTATAACACGCGCTTTTTCAATAAGTTAGATTTAAATTAACTTTATACAACCTTTACAGGCACAACTTGCTCAGAACCAAATTTGGTGGTGAGTTCTTCTTCAAGTGGTGTAAACGCTGTTAAGTCAATACCTTCAACTGCTGCTGAGTATTCAGCCATAGTTGGGAAACGACCAAGAATTGAAGATAGTACTACTAATGGTGTTGAACCAAGTAGTGACTCACCTTTCTTCTCTGATGTATCAGCTACTACACGGCCTTGGAAAAGACGTGTTGATGTTGCGATTACAGTGTCACCCGGCTCAGCTTTTTCTTGGTTACCCATACATAAGTTACAGCCTGGGCGTTCTAGATACAGGATGTTTTCGTACTTAGTACGTGCAGCTGTTTTCGGATTTGCATCGTCAAACTCAAAACCTGCGTACTTAGCAAGTACTTCCCAATCACCTTCTGCTTTAAGCTCATCAACAATGTTGTATGTTGGTGGCGCAACAACTAGTGGCGCTTTAAATTCGATTGAACCGTTTTGCTTTTCTAGGTTACGTAGCATTTGCGCGATGATCTGCATGTCACCTTTGTGAACCATACACGAACCAACGAAACCAAGGTCAACTGGCTTGCCATCGTAGAAAGAAACTGGACGAATAACATCGTGCGTGTAACGCTTAGAAACGTCATCGTTATTTACGTCTGGGTCAGCGATCATTGGCTCAACGATTTCATCAAGATTAACTACTACTTCTGCGTAGTACTTAGCGTTGTCATCAGGTGCAAGTGCTGGTTGTTCACCAAACTTAATACCTGCGATACGCTCGTCAGCTAGGTCGATAAGGCCTTGAAGCGTCTTCGCTTCGTTTTCCATACCCTTGTTGATCATGATCTGGATACGGCTCTTAGCAAGTTCAATTGACTTGATAAGTGTCTCGTCGTTTGAAATACAGATTGACGCTTTCGCTTTCATTTCTGCAGTCCAGTCAGTGAACGTGAACGCTTGGTCAGCCATTAGCGTACCAATGTGAACTTCGATGATACGACCTTGGAACACGTTCTCGCCGCCAAATTGCTTAAGCATTTGTGCTTGCGTTGCGTGTACCACGTCACGGAAGTCCATGTGCTTAGCCATTTTGCCTTTAAACGTTACTTTAACTGAATCAGGAATTGGCATTGCTGATTCACCGGTTGCTAAAGCAATTGCTACAGTACCTGAATCCGCACCGAACGCGACACCTTTAGACATACGCGTGTGAGAGTCACCACCGATGATGATTGCACGGTCGTCCACAGTAATATCGTTTAATACTTTGTGGATTACGTCAGTCATTGAGTGGTAAATGCCTTTCGGATCACGTGCAGTGATAAGGCCAAACTTGTTCATGAACGCCATTAATTTAGGAATGTTTGCTTGCGCTTTTGCATCCCAAACTGATGCTGTGTGACAACCAGATTGATATGCACCATCTACAAGTGGTGAAATCGTTGAAGCAGCCATAGCTTCAAGTTCCTGGCATGTCATAGGACCCGTTGTATCTTGCGAACCTACGATGTTAACTTTAACACGTACGTTTGAGCCTGCGTGAAGTGGCGTTTCAGATTGAACACCTACCGCATTACGGTTAAAGATTTTCTCAACAGCAGTAAGGCCTTGGCCTTCGTGTGAGATTTCTTTTGAAGGTGCGTAAACTGCTGGTGCATCAACACCTAGCGTTTCTGCTGCTAACGTTTGAAGTTTCTTACCGAATACAACCGCGTAAGAACCACCTGCACGCATGAATTCTACTTTCTGTGGAGTGAATGCAGATGACACATCTACAAGCTCTTTGTCACCGTTGTATAGCTTCTTCGCTTGAGTATCAATTGTTAATACAGTACCCGTTGCAACAGAGTAAGCTTCTTCTAGTACTGCATCGCCATTTGCGTCTGTAACTGTTTTACCGTCAGCGTCAACTTTCTTAACCCAGTTTTTAAGGTCAAGACCGATACCACCAGTTACGTCAACTGTAGTAAGGAAGATAGGCGCAATACCGTTAGTACCCGCAACAACTGGTGCAATGTTAATAAATGGAACGTATGGGCTCGCTTGCTCACCTGCCCAAAGTGCAACGTTGTTCACACCAGACATACGTGAAGAACCAACACCCATAGTACCTTTTTCTGCGATAAGCATTACTTTCGCGTTAGGGTGCTTTTCTTTAAGCGCAACGATTTCTTGTTGTGCTTCAGGTGTAATCATACATTGGCCGTGTAATTCACGGTCAGCACGTGAGTGCGCTTGGTTACCTGGAGAAAGTAAATCTGTTGAGATATCACCTTCACCTGCAATGTAAGTTACAACTTCAATCTTCTCTGGAATGTTAGGAAGTTTTGTGAAGAACTCAGCATTTGCATAGCTTTCTAGGATTTCTTTAGCAACTGCGTTGCCTGCTTTGAACGCTTCTTGTAAACGCGTTGTATCTGCATCGTATAGGAATACTTGTGTTTTAAGTACTTCAGCAGCTTGTTTTGCCACTGCTTCATCGTTACCGAGTGCAAGATCAAGTAATACTGCGATTGATGGACCACCTTTCATGTGTGAAAGTAGTTCAAACGCAAAGTCAGCTGAAATTTCAGCAACACTTTCTTCACCAAGAATGATTTCTTTTAAGAATTGCGCTTTAACGCCTGCCGCTGGTGTAGTACCAGGGAGTGTGTTGTAGATGAAGAATTTTAATGAATCTTCACGGTGCTCATTTGTTGTATCTTTAATTTGAGCCATGATCTCAGATAGTAGCTCTGCACTATCAATTGGCTTTGGGCTTAAACCAAGGTCTTTTTTACGAACCTCAATTTCTTCCATGTATTCTGTGTACAAACTCATAAAAAACTCTCGACGTGTTTTTGAAAAGATATGAACTAAGTATTTTACATGATTTTTACTCACTCACTAAACTGTCGAGTCTAAAAAACATGAAAAACTCAGTAAATTAATACTAATTGATAACCTTACTGGTCATAATCGTGAAGTCGTCAATAACTCATTGATAATAGTTATTATTACCAAACAAAAACCTAACCACTTTGCAACCAATTAAAGCACGTTAATGGGATTACGCAACAGTCTGTTTTATCTGTCGGCTTCACTTTATATATTCATTTTCTGGCATTGTAACACGAGGATATCGCAAGCAGGATTTAGCCAAATAATACCCACTATAAATGATACTTATATTAGGGTGGAAAAATATAATTTAGGTTGATATTTGAACGCAAAAAAGCGTTAAATAGCGATTTACCACCAGATCCGTTCGATATTTATATCTTTCATGGTTCTACTACCAAGTAATATTTGGTGCTTATTTGTTATGTCCATACTGTGAATATTAAAATCGAGCTTACTGACATCGGCTTCTTTATCACCAGCTTTAAAACGATAAACCGTTTTAATTCGGTCAGTTGCGTAAAAGTAATCATCTACGGAGCTAAATCGCATATTTAAATCGACAATAATATTGTCAGGCAATGTAACTAATTCTTTAGTATCTAGATTAACTAAGCCTTTATCAGTTGCGGCATAAGGCACACCGTTATTACTATTAAATAGTGACAAAGAGTTTACTGATAATATGGTTTGCTGTTCCTCTGTTATAAAGTCATAACGTTTTACCCGTGCGTCATCGCCTTTTTTTACATATAACAAAGTGTTACTGTTTTCGCCCCATATAATCGACAATAGTTCTTTATGTGTTAAAAAATCAACGCTGCGTAATTTACCCGAATCTACATTTAAAATTTCAATGCGGTTATTGCGCTGAAACAACAAATGCTTGCTATTGGGACTTAACTTCAACTTTGATAATGCGGTTGCTTTATCTTCAAAATGGGTTAATTGCTTAACGCCTAATTTGTTTCCACGCCATACCTGCGGTATGCCACTTCGTTTAGAAATAAAATAGGATTGCTGGCGCGTATTATCGTACTGAATAAAATATGAGTGATGGTTTGATTCATAAATATTGTACGCATCCTGCCCTCGGCTAAAGTCATCAACTTGTTTAAAGCCATAATGCTGAGTGTTTCCCGTTGTGTAATAGAGATCTGTCTTATCTTTGTGACTTATATAGTAAGGCCGCACAAAATCAGGTAGCGACAGGCGTTCAATAATATTGGATGAGTTGATATCGATCGTTACAATTTCATCGTAATCAATAAATCGTAACGTTTTTATATCGACCCAATCTAATGCAAATGAATACGTTGCTGACTTATTTTGATATAGCCTTTTTGACTCTAGTGTATCTAATGAGTGCAAAAACACTTGCACACGCTTATTTTTCTCAAAAATTAAATAGGCTAACCACTTTCCGTCTTGTGACAGCTTTGGCATCGCTGGGCCAAACAAATCAGGGCGTGCCGGAACCAATGCGTGTGATGTCTTGGTTTCTGTATCGTACTTTAACAAGGCTTTTGTTTTTAGGTCGTTATTACTCGATGTGTAATACAAATACCGCCCTTGTTTATCGAGCGCTGCGTAGCCATCTGTTTGGTAATTACAATCTGATAGATGCGTAAATTCCGAGCGCGCCGTAAAACCCGATACATCTGCCAACAGAAATTCGCATTTACCCAAGCTTACGTCTAAAGCCTGCACAATTAAACTGTGCTGCTGATTTTGCCACGCTAATGCAGAAATCATCATTGTTGGGTGAACCAGCATAATTTCTTGCTTATTCGCCATCCGTCTAATATGGACTTTTCGCTCTTTTGTATCTGGATAAGAGCGAGTGTAAGCCATGAACGCTTTATCAAAACTAAATAACGGAAGCATTTCAGCACCGTTATCGTTTGTTACAAGCTCAGTAGTAAAATCTACCTTCGCTACATAATCACTACTGTGCTCTGGCCAAAAATACCAACAAAGTTGCCCAACAACCAACAATAATACGCCAATAATAAGCAACGTATTTGGACGGGCGCTCGTTTGTTTTGATTGACCTTTTTCCACAATCTCAGTGTTTTGGCTTTCAATTACCTTTGGCTGGAGTTGTAAGCTGTACCCTTTACGATAATGGGTTTTGATTAGCGGCGCTTCAAGCTCAGAATGCTGGAGTTGTTTTCTCAATTCAGACATTGCACGATTTATCGCATTGTCGTCAACAAATGATTGCTGCCAAACATTATCAACCAACATTTGGCGAGAAATAATTTGCTTTGGATGTGCAATAAAATACCGCAATAACTTAACAAGAAGTGGGTCTAATTCCGTTTTAATATCACCATTTGAAAGCAAACATAAATCGCTATCAAAAAGCCAAGGTCCTAACTGATAAATCACGTTGGTCGCAGTTAACAAAAAATAAACGCGATATTAGCATAACTCACTTTATTTTCTATAAGTAATATTATTTATTTAAAAAACAACCAGATAAGGATTCATTTAAAGCATTGAATTTTATATGTAATTTTCAGTTAAACCTTATCTTTCATAATATAATAGTTTGATAAGAGACAAAAATTAATTTTATCGGCATCATGGCCCAACAAACGTAATTTATGTAAAGCGGAATCAACCAATGTCACTTATTGCACTTATTTTTTCAGCACAATTAGCAATGCCTGAGCTTAATCACAATGAAGTGTTACAAGCTTCAAATGCAAACCACTACACACAAACAAAACAGACGAATACACAACAAGTAAAAAAGAAGCAAGTTGAAAAGAAAAAAGACACTGGTAGCCTTTTTTCAGTGTCTTTTAAGATTAGGTTTTAACAAATTTTAATATCTAGATTTGACACAATTAAGCTATCTTGTTTTCGACATTAATTCATTGACATCTAGGTTCGAGTATAAGTTTGTTTAACATTGGGTAATTTTGAATTTACTTTGCCAAACAAATTATATTTAACGAATGTACAAAACAACTAAGCCCATAAGTTTCAATTACACTAAGCATTTTTAATTAACGGTACACAAACAGTATAAGTTGACGCCCCCTCTGCAATAACAGCAATATAAATCGAATTTTCATTTAAACTTGTGTATTCAAGTCAATTTCTTACCTTTCACTACCTGAAATCAGCTAAACAAAAAAACTAACAAGTTAGACCCAAACATACCTTCATTAATATAAAATTAATTAGACCCTAATAACTTATCCTAATTTGTAATTAACAAGCCCAATATTTTAATTGACATTAACCTTTGCTGAATTAGAATAACGCCATTCGAATTTCATTCGAATGGCGTTACCAAAGAAAATAAGCGAGAGGTTTAGTAATGGCACCAGCACCAAAATATAGCCTGCAAGAACAGGAAAGAATGATTTTAAATGCCGCAGAACAGTGCATTAACGAGTCGTCAGTTACTGACTTTACGATGGCTAAGGTCGCGCGTTTGGCAGGTCTTTCAATGGGCTCTGTATATAAGTTCGTGCAGAGCAAAGAAGATATTGTGCTTGCCCTTGCCTATCAATCATTTGATCACGTATCAAAGGTATTTGAACGTGTGCTTAGCTTGCCTTTATCAACGCCAGAAAAAATGCTCGCGGTATGCTTAATATCCCCTAAAGCCATGCAACGCTTTGAATTTGATTACGAACTGCAATCTTATTCAACCAATAAAGCGGTTATTCAACGCGCTTCTAGTCGTTGGACTGAAAAAATGATCGACGCCTGTAACTGTTGTGAACAAGGTTTTAAATTAGCCCTTTCCGATGGCATCAGTGCGGGCGAGCTGCAAAATGTGCCTAACCTAAGCGAAGTGATTGAAGAAATACTCATTAGTGGCTGGGCTATAACTGTTGGCTTTGAACAAGTACAACGGGTTAAACAAACGCAGGAAATTGTCGAAGGTACAGACTCATTACTTGAGCCATTACCGCTTAATCATCCTATTATTAGAAGCACAGTGCGTTTGCTTAATAGTTACCCATGGAAGAAACCCATCGATGATGACTCACTTGTCACCATTGAAAACGAATTAAAGAAATTAACATTGCGTTAATGCAATACAAACGGAGAAAGTATGAAAATTAAACGCTGGCTCGCAGCCATTATCCTTATACTTGTTATTGTCTCGGGACTAGGTTTTGCCAAGTTTAGTCAAATTCAAGCAATGATTGCCTTTGCCGAATCATTTCCTGAACCTTCCGCATCGGTTAAAAGTACCTATGCACAGCCAACTCAGCATATTAAAACCGTAAAAGTTATTGGCCAAGTGCAAGCACCGAATACACTAACCGTAAGCAATGAATATGCTGGCAATATTACCAAAGTAGGTTTTAAACCGGGTGATATAGTTGAAAAAGATCAGTTACTTATAAAACTAGATACCAGTATCGAAGAAGCCAACTTAAGTGCTGCTAAAGCACGTCTTACACTTGCAGAATCAACCCTATCGCGTGTTGAAAAGTTGTTATCGCAAAAGCGTATTAGCCAAGATGAAGTGGATAAAGCGCTGGCAAATGTTAATGTTGCTAACGCTGAAGTAGCTAATTTAACGTCAGTTATTAATAAAAAGAACATTAAAGCGCCGTTTGCTGGTCGCGTTGGTTTAACGCAATATCAAGTCGGCCAATTACTTGATGCCAATAGCCAAATCACTACTTTGGTTGGCTTAAATGATAATATTTGGATTGATTTTGCTGTGCCACAAACGCTACCACGCTTAGCCATTGGTGATGCCCTGCGCGTTGCACCGGTAAAGCAGCAAAAGTCAGACACCACGTTAACGGCTGAGCTTATTGCTATTGCGCCGAATATCGACGTAAATTCACGCCAGCAAAGCTATCGCGCCATTGTTAACAACCAAAATAAGCAGTTACATCACAACCAAATGGTGAGTGTGTTTGTACCAATTGAAGTGATTGACGCAGTAGCAGTACCGACCAATGCGGTAACACGCAGCCACTTCGGTGATTTTGTTTATAAATTAGAGAAAGACGATAAACAAAATTGGCGTGCCAAGCCAATAAAAGTAGAGCTAGGCGACAAAATCCAAGACCAACAATTAATCTTAAGTGGTTTAAATGCTGGTGAGTTTATTGCCAGTGAAGGTGCGTTTAAACTAAAAGAAAATCTCTTGGTTTACACCACAGAAACGGCAGAAAATACAACGCACACTGGAGGCTTGTAATGAGTTCATTACACGAAAACAAGCCCTCCTTTATGGACATATTTGTCAATCGACCCGTATTGGCAATCGTACTGTCAGTATTAATTGTGCTTGCGGGTATTAACGCCGCGCAAAAAATCTCGGTACAACAATACCCGAAAATTGAAAGTGCCTCGTTAGTCATTAATACCGTTTACACCGGTGCATCAGCCGATGTTGTAAAGGGCTATGTTACCGAGCCTATCGAGCGTGTAACCTCTACGGTTCCAGGCGTAGATTACGTTGATTCAATTACCACAGCTGGCCTTAGTAAAGTAACTGCGTGGCTTGAGTTAAACCACAATACGACAGATGCCTTAGCAGAGCTCACGACTAAATTAAACCAAATCAAATTTGAACTACCAACGGGCGCTGAAGATCCGGCAATTCAAATTGTACGTGCCGATAGCCCGTACGCGGTGTTTTACCTGGATGTGCAATCGCAAGGTTTACCGCGTAGCGAAGTAAGTGACTACCTAACCCGTAATATTGTGCCGCAAATGAGCGATATTGATGGCGTGCAAAAAGTAACCCTAGAAGGCGGTCGCGATCCAGCTATGCGTATTTGGCTTGATACCGATAAGCTCGCTGTTTACAACATCAGTGCGGTTGATGTGTTTCAAGCACTGCAAGCTAACAACACCATTGCAACATTAGGCTACAGTGAAAACAACCGCCAACGCATTGATTTAATGGCTAATACATCGCTAAAAAGCGTTGCTGATTTTGAAAACCTCATCGTAAAAGAAAGTGACGGAGTGCAACTTCGTCTTGGTACTATCGCCAATGTCGAAATTGGCGAAGCCGAAGGCATGGTAACAGCGCGTTTAGATGATCACGATACGGTATTTTTAGCAGTTTGGGCGCTACCAGGCGCTAACGAAATTGTGATTGGCGATGCACTTTATAAAAAGTTAGATCAAATCAATGAGGTATTGCCAAACGGTATGCACATTGAAATTGGCTACGATGGCACGCTCTACATGCGTGATTCAATTAAAGAAATTTTTACCACGCTGGGTGAAACGGTTTTACTTGTTGGCATTGTGGTTCTCGCGATGATGGGCTCATTTAGAACGGCTATGGTGCCGCTTATCACCATTCCTATTTCAATTTTAGGTGCGATTGCTGTTATTTATGTAGTTGGGTTTTCACTTAACCTGCTGACAATTCTTGCAATTGTGTTATCAGTTGGCCTTGTTGTGGACGATGCCATTGTGGTCGTTGAAAACGTAGCCCGCCATATGCGAGAAGGCAGACCTCGCTGGCAAGCTGCACTCATTAGTTCACGTCAATTACTTGTGCCAGTAATTGCCATGACCTTAACGCTTGCGGCAGTGTACGCACCCATTGGCTTTTTAACTGGTTTAACGGGCTTCTTATTTAGAGAGTTTGCGCTTACCCTTGCCATTGCTGTACTTATTTCCGGTGTTGTTGCAGTAACTTTATCGCCCATTATGAGTGCGTGGGTTAACGCTGAAGGCGGTAAAGAAAGTAAACTAACGAAAAAAGTAAATAGCTACTTTGATAAGTTACAAAATTTCTACTTTAACGCATTAGACACCCTATTTAACTGGCGCGCACAAGTATTCTTCGTCGCTATTGTGTTTTCATTGTTGTCGGCACCTTTCTATCTTTTATCACAAAAAGAACTCGCGCCAATTGAAGACCAAAGCAGTATACAAGTGGTTGTTGAAGCGCCGCCGGAGTCTTCTCAAGCTTATACTTCAAGCAAAATGAATGATACCGCTGAGGTGATGAATGCAACGGAAGGTGGTCAGTTTACCTGGCAAATTATTACTGCCGCGGCCGGTTTTGGTGGTGTTGAACTTGCGCCATATGAAGAGCGCGAAAACTCGGTACACGACTTACTGTTTGACCTTTACGGTCGACTTGGCAGTGTAACGGGCTTAAGCTTGTTCCCAATTCTGCCAGCGTCATTGCCTACCGCAGGACAGTTTGACGTTGAAGTGGTATTGCGCGCGAATGATGACCCAGAAACTATGAAGCAATACGCCGACGAGATTATTGCAAAAGCAAACGCCAGCGGCAACTTTATGTTTATTAATACCGACCTAAAAATCGATTTACCGCAAGCAGAACTAGAAATCGACCGCGAATTAATCGCCGATTTAGGGTTAAATTTACAATCGGTGAATGATCAGCTGAGCATTTTAATGTCGAACAATTTTGTAAACTATTTTAATAAAGACGGCAAAGCCTATCGCGTGATCCCAATTGTTGGCGATAATGAGCGCTATAACCCTGAAAATATTCTCGATATGAAAATACGCACAGGTAGTGGCGAGCTTATTCCTGTGTCGTCATTTGCAACATTACGCACGTTTACCAGCCCGCGCGTATTGGGCTCGTTTAACCAACAAAGTTCATTTAGAATTTTAGCGGGTGTTTTGCCTCATATCACCAAGGAGCAAGGTTTAAGCACTATTGAACAAATTGCAGCTGACGTTTTACCAAAGCATTATTCTATTGATTATGCAGGTGAATCACGCCAACTTCGTAAAGAAGGTAATACTATGGTTGGCGTACTATTAGTATCAATGATTGTGGTTTACTTCCTGCTGACGATTCAATTTAATAGCTTCCGTGACCCGTTAGTTGTATTGCTTGGCTGCGCGCCTTTAGCACTTGCAGGCGCACTAATGTTGCCATTTTTATCATTAACTACGGTGAATATTTATAGCCAAATAGGCCTTATTACCTTGATAGGATTGATTGCAAAGAACGGTATTTTAATTGTTGAATTCGCGAATCATTTACAGCTTGAAGGTAAATCTAAACTAGACGCTGTAAAAGGCGCTGCCGCTACACGTTTACGCCCAATTTTAATGACCACAGGTGCAACCGTACTCGGTCATTTCCCATTGGTATTAGTAACGGGCGCAGGCGCTGAAGCGCGCAATAGCATTGGTATTATTTTGGTTGCCGGAATGTTGATTGGTACCTTCTTTACCTTAATGGTGCTACCGCTACTTTATGAAAAAATAGCAAAAGATCACCGCGGCGAAATGGAAACAGAAGAAGCCTTATCTCATACGCAATTTCAAACCGCTTTGTAAATTCAGATTTGCGCGTTAACAACTCAAGGTTGTTGGTGCGCATAATGTTCGCCCTATAATTACGATATTAATAACGATATACTGATTAAATAATTGCTTTTTCATCCAAACCAAAGGTAGCCAATGAGTCTTACTATCCGCAACGCCACTGCTAACGATATTAATACAATTCTGCATTTTATTAGGGAGTTAGCAATATATGAAAAGGCAGAACACGAAGTATTGGCAACGACCGAGACCATCAAACAGAGCATGTTTTCTGAGCACTCTGGTGTTTACGGTTTAATTTGCGAATTAGACGGTCACGCCATTGGCTTTGCCGTATTCTTTTACAACTATTCAACCTGGCTTGCAAAACCAGGCTTATATCTTGAAGATTTGTACGTATCACCTGAATACCGCGGCAAAGGCGCGGGCATCGCGTTACTTCAAAATTTAGCACAAATTGCTGTTGAAAAAGGGTGTGGCCGCTTTGAATGGAGTTGCTTAGATTGGAATACCCCATCGCGTGACTTTTATGAATCACTTGGCGCCGAGCCTCAGCATGAGTGGATTGGCTATCGTATGAGTGGTGAAACGTTAGAAAAATTTGCTGAAAACGGAAAATCTTAAAATAAAAGCGTTACGCATGAATAGATAAGAGTGAAAGCGACTTAAATATGCCGCTTCCACTTTAACAAGCCAGCTGTTATTACGTTACAATAAGCTGGCTTTTTTCTTATCCTTTACTGCAATCAACCAATAGGTAACGCCAAGCGCAAGTACTAAGCCTGCAGTGCTCTAAATGTATTCAGGGGCCAATTTTGTAAAGTCGAGTACAATTACTTTTCGCGCTATCGCCATTAATGCTGTCGCGATTACCAAGTTAACGTGAATTACATCGTCACGCAGATACATAACAATGTTGATAAAGATTTCAATTGCAATCAATACAGCCAAAAACGCGCTAAACACTGCGAGAATGTCACTAATTGATAGCAAGAAATAAGGCAGTGAACTCAATTTCATATACATCACGTAGACAACATCTAACACCCCCCAAATAATGAGCAACATCATTAAAATTGCGAGTATTTTTACGCAAAAGCGAATAACAGTATGGCTAAAATGGATCGCTTTATCATCATAACTTGCTTCATCAAAGCCACTATCATGCTTTTCCATTGCACCTCCTTAATGTGGTAAAATTTAACAATGATAAATTATTGAACTTTAAACGTTTATTCGCGTTCCTCAATAGCACTGACAGAATTAATATCAAGGCGCATATTCACCCCAACTTGCTCAACAAACTGGGTATCGTGACTCACTAATATAAACGCGCCTGGATAGTTTTTTAACGAAATCGCCAATGCAGCTTTCGCAGCGATGTCCAAATGATTATCAGGTTCATCAAGTAGCAATAACGCGTCTTTTCGTGCATGGCTTACGCATAGCATCGCTAGTTTCATTTTTTCGCCGCCACTTAGTGATTCGACTGGTAAAAAAGCGCTATCGCCTCGAAACCCAGCAGACGCGAGCAAGGTACGCGCGGTTCGTTCACTTATCTGAGTTGTCAAAGCCACAATAGCACTTAGTACATCACTGTATTGATCGAGCCAGCGACAATTTTGTTCAAGATAAATCACATCGCAATTACGATTAACTGTTAGGTTCGCCTTGCTCAGGTTTGCTATGTTTTTAAGTAAGGTAGATTTTCCCGAACCATTACGGCCTTGAAGCCAAACACGACTTGTTTGTTTAATGGTGGCGTTCAGTGGTGGATGATGATTAAACTCACATTGCCAGTTGTTTATATTAACCAGTACCTTATTTTTATGAGTGTTTATATCGGCCATGTGGAATGTGACTGGTTCGTTTAATACCTGATCATCGCATACCGCACGCAACATTTTATTTGATGTATCAATACGCGCTTTTTGCAATTTCACTTGCCGACTATGGGATTTGGACGCAGCTTCTTTTTTACTATCGAGTAATACTTTAGGCTGACTGCCCGATGTTCTTTTTTGCTTGCCCTGGGCCGCACGCTGACTTGCTTTTTCTAAGCTTAGCTGTGCAATGCGCTTAAATTGCGTTTGCTCGCGTTTAATGTGCTCTTGTTTCGCTCTTAGTGCTTTTTGCTCCGCATTAAACTGTGCTTTAAATTGATGATAGCCAACACCGTATTCATTTACCGTACCATTAATTACGTGCAATGTACGTGTGCTGTGATCCAATAGATTTTCATCGTGACTTGCCATAACCACAATCCCCCCAAAGGCTGTTATCTGGCCGCTTAACCATCTTCTGGCATTTAGGTCAAGGTGATTGGTTGGCTCATCCAACAATATAATGTCTGCATCACTGTTAAAGCACCGATGTAGCATTAAACGAGCTAGCTGCCCATAGCTTAATTTATTACACGATATGAACGGGTCTTTTGGTAATGCAAGTGACGTTAACAGTGCTATTGTATCTCGTTCGCAATGCCAATCATCTTGTAACGTTTGATAGTCGTTAACGTCGATGCTACCCGCCTTGATGCGCGACAACGCCTTTAGTTTATCGGCAACACCTAAATAGCCTGCAACCGAGCAATTTGGCATGTCATTGAGCTGTGAAAAAGTAGCGGTTTTGCCAGAGACTTTAATCGTGTTATTGCAGCCTTCAAGCTTTGCTAATGCGTTTATAAGTGTCGACTTACCGCTACCGTTGTTACCCACTAAGCCGTAAACGCCACTTGTTAGTTGCAGTGATACATTTTTTAAAATGCTTTTTTGCGCTACGCTGTATGAAAAATTTGAAATTGAAATTTGTGGCATAAGACCATCCTTTTACCCAAGTAAAAGGGATCAGCATCACCTGCGAGAAACGTCTAAGCATTATTGCACTTAGCGTCAATATTGATTTTCAGTGAAAAATTGGCAAAGCAACGCCTACTAATCCCTAACATTAAACAGAAAGTTAAAATTGTTTGGGGAGTTAGTTGTTCATGTCGGCGTTTGCTCCAATAAGAAAAGTAGGTTTACTTTGCCCTAAAACGACAAAACGCGCAAGTAGTCAGCAACACGAAACGAAAAAGCGCAGAAAATAACGTTATTATCAGCCATCAACACATTGATATTTAAACAATGCACAGGTATATTGCGCGATTATTACACAGGGAATTATCTAACTCCCTAATAGACCTTTCAAAAATAAACTGAAGTTAAGCCTACTTAACCAAAAAACGATATAAATTAATAAAGTACAACACGAATTACGAATAGTTTAAGTTTTAAAGGATTTAAAATGCGATATTGGTTTTTTGTTTTAATCATCGTGTATACGTGTTCGCTTGGGGCAAAAGAAACGCTTAGAATTGGTGTTCAGCTAGAAGGCCAAAAACATGTCGAACAATTTATTGCGGGTCGCGAAATTAGTAGCATAGATGATTACTCAGGTGAGTTTGCGTATCGCGATGTGGTTGAGCAAGTATTATTGTTACAAGCACTTCACTTTGGTGGATTTCGTGGCAACATTGAATTAGTACAAGCAGATCACTATAAACGACGCTTGCGCCTGCTTGAACAAGGACTGCTTGATTTAAGCGTTACCGGAGTTTGGCTAAGCGACGCTCTGCTCATTAAAGATAACCTGTATATTTCACGGCCGTTATTACGTGATGGTGAAGCCGAGGCAGGTTTTTATGTACATCAAAACAATACACGCGCACGTCAGGTCAATGACAAATTTGGCTTACAGCGCTTAAACGCAATTTCCAATAAAAACTGGCAAATTGATTGGCGAATAATGTCGGCAATTGGTTTCGCTCATTTAGATAGCGTAAGCCAATTTACACAAATGACCGATATGATTATGAAAGGCCGAAGTGATGTTATGCTTGCGACATTTTACAACACCGACGATCTGAGTTTTTCACAAGACAATGAAACCTTTGTACCAATTCATGGATTGAAAGTTAAGCTCCCCGGTAGCAGGCATTTTGTTGTGTCAAAAGCCGCGGGCAACTCAGAAATATTTGCCTATGTGCAACGGGGCTTAAAAGAATTACGAAGCCGCGGTTTAATCAATAAAGCGTATCGACAAAGCGGCTACATAAATGAAAAAGTGAACGATTGGATGGTGATTCGTTAACCGTACTATGCAACAAGTTTACATTTATAGATTGGTTACTGCGGAATTAACCAGGTGATCATAATTCGTGCCCCCATTCCATCAGGTCCATTTTCTGGGCCTTTTGCCCAGTAATGCAAGCCTGCACCAAGGCTAAATACATTATCTCCCAAAGTGAACACTTGACTGGCAACCAAATTGATTGGTACTGACTCTACATCATTTTCCCAGTCGATTGTTGCTTCACTGTTTAAGAATACCGAGGTGCACTTGGCCACGTATAACCAATAAACGGTTGAATAAAAGTTGCATTTACATCAGTCTGACCTTGGTCCTTATCTGCACCAAAACCCCAAATATGATTTGCCAATGCACCAAAAGTCCAACCATCACTTTGTTTAAGCAGCACCGCCGTTGGGCCTATTCCCCAATTATCGCTACCAAACATAGGCTCAGAGGCACTCGGAAACATTAAAACAGGCCCTGCCCCCCAAATCCAGCCGCTATCGGTTTGTTGTTTAGGTGAAAAGAAAAAACTTTGTACTATATCGCCAATGCCTTCTTCACGAAACGAGCCAAAGTCTTGGCTTACGATGGGAATAATTGTGCGAGAGATTAAATTCCAATTATCGTTTACATCGTACGGTACAACAGGCTGAACATTGGTTAACCAACGATCACCTTGCTCGTCCTGACCAATATTCGGGTCGTAGTTAAACTGCACTGGCACACTGATCATATCGGCAACAGGGTTTTGTAATTTTTTGGCGATATCAGCGGAATTGTTTGCTGTGACAGTAAATGAGCTTAGTACAAGCAACGTACTTAGAATGCGATATCTCATGCGCTTCATCCTTAAAGACTAAAATTCGTTTTAGTTTACTATTTAAACACTTACACTAACGCAGTTTGTCTTTAAGAGATAGATTTTTCGGAGATTTGTTTCCATTTGCTGTACCAGCGCACAACTTCATTGATGGGTTTTGGCCGACAGATAAAAAACCCCTGTAACAAAATACCAATTTCACTTTGGCGCAAGTATTCTAAGTCTTCAATATCTTCGACGCCTTCTGCAACTAGCTCTACCTTTTGCTCTTTCGCAATATCAATAAGCGACTTAACAATCACCTGAGAAAATTTATCATCACGAATGCTCGAAATAAAACATCTGTCTATTTTAATCTCGGTAAACGGCAAGGTTCTTAACTGGTTTAAATTGGTAAATCCCGTACCAAAATCATCAAGCGCAATACCATAACCATGCATGCGCAGGCGGTTTAACGTTTCCAGTTGTTCGGGCGTACGTAACGCGTATTCTTCGGTCACTTCAATAATAAATTGGCTTGGCTCTAATCCGTTAACACACAATATGGTCGCCATTTGCTCGGCGCAAAATGCATCCTGCATTTGTTTGGGTGATAAATTAATTGCCAGTTTAAAATCGTGATCAAAAATCACCTGCAATTCGCAATAATGGCGTGCGGCTTTTTCAACAAGCTGAAAAGTAATAATATTTTCGATACCAAGAGATACTGCTGTAGGCAAAAAATGTTGCGGTAGAATGGCGTCTATACGACCAGGTTTTACGATTCTTGCAAGGATTTCTAAACTGTCTACACGGTTAGTTTGGCTATTAATTTTAGGCTGGTAGTAAGGTTCTATTTGCTGGTTTTCAATGGCTTCTATCAGTTCTTGTTCAGAGAGGTATTGCAAGGTTTGCATTTTAACAACATTGAGTGTTTTTAGCCGGTCTAACACCATTTCAATTTGTTTAACGCTAACTGGCTTTGACAAATTACCAATAAGCCGAACTTTATGAATTTTAGCAAGGTCGGCGGCCAACGAGATAACACGTTCATCCATTTCTGAAACAATTGCCACTCCACCATTAAAGCCAATTTCGCCTAACTGCCTAATAAACGCCATACCGTCTAATTCAGGCATATTTAAATCAGTTAATACGCAGTGATAAGCTGAACTATCTTTTTTGATTTCGTCAAATGCAAGACGCGCGGAAGAAAAAGTCTCGGTATTTTGATAACCGAGTCCATTGAGCATTGCTTTTAACGTTAACAACATGGTTTTCGAATCGTCAACAATCGCAATTTTAATTAAATTTTTATGCATGTCGCATTCCTTGCAAGTAAGAACATCTTTGACGCCAGCCCTTTCCCTTTTAAGTCTAGTAACAAACTGAAAGATTACAAAAATTTAATCGTTAAATTGACATCAAATAGTATGTCATTTTGCGTTTAGTTTATTCATTAAAAATGATTAACAAAACCGAAACATTACATTAATTTGATCTAGTTAAATTTTTAACCCGTACAAGATCTCGCCAGTTAATTATCAAAAAAAAGGATAAACAAGGTGAGAAATTTATTAAAAATAGCACTTTTAGTGTCATCAACGCTTGTAGTAACTGGGTGTAACGACGATGACGACGATCATAAAGTGGAAACGCCAACGACACCAGTTGCCACACCAACAACAGTGGTCGACGTTGCTGTGAGCGACGGCAACTTTACAACGCTAGTCGCCGCACTTGAAGCAACAGGGCTTGACGAAACGCTTGCAAATACTGAATCCAACTTTACCGTATTTGCGCCTACCGACGCTGCATTTGCGCTGTTACCTGAGGGCACTGTTGAAGCACTGTTAGCCGATACAGACACGCTTTCTGATATTCTCACATACCACGTTATTGCAGACAAAGTCGATGCGGCAACGGCAGTATCAAGTGCAGGATCAAAAGTAACCATGGTTAACGGTGATTCGGTCGGTTTATCGCTCGACGGTGATAATTTGCTGGTCAACACAGTAACTGTTACAGCAACCGACATAATGGCAGACAACGGTATAGTTCACGTTATTGATGCTGTGTTAATGCCCCCAACAGATAAAGGTATGCCAACGGCAAATATTGTTGAGACCGCTGTTGCAGCAGGTACTTTCAATACGCTCGTTGCTGCTTTACAAGCAACTAATTTAGATACAGTGCTCGCTGATGAGTCTAAAATGTATACGGTATTTGCGCCAACTGACGATGCATTTGCAATGCTTGGTGAAGAAACCATCAATACATTACTTGCAAATACCGACGTGTTAAGCAGTATTCTTTTGCAGCATGTTGTTATGGGTGAAGTTGACTCTGTTACTGCATTTACCCTAAACGGGATGGAAGCTGAAACAGCTTCTGGTGCTAAATTGCCTGTATCAATCAACTCAGAAACTGATTCATTGATGTTCGGTGGTGCTAAAATTGTTACCAAAGACATCTACACCACTAACGGGATTATTCACGTAATTGATGCTGTTATTGTGGGTGATGTAAGTGTACCTGAGCCTGTCGGCAATATTGTTGATGTCGCCTCACAAGCAGGTTCATTCAACACATTATTAATCGCCGCGGCTGCCGCGGATCTTGCTGAGGTACTTGCAGACGAATCTGCAACTTACACCGTTTTTGCACCAACAGATGCTGCATTTGCACAACTTCCTGAAAGTACACTAAATGCCCTACTCGCCGATACAGAAGCGCTGAAAAATGTATTGCTCTACCACGTTATTGCTGATGCGAAAGTAATGTCGGATGGCGCAGTAGCTGTTGCGAATGGTGAAAATAATAAGGTGACTATGGCAAACACTCAAATGGCCGCCTTATCACTTTCAGGCTCTGATTTGTACATAAATGCGTCTAAAGTATCTGCTGCCAATGTTGAAGCAAGTAATGGCGTAATTCACGTGGTTGACCAAGTGATTTTACCACCATCAATGAAAGGCGAACCGACTCAGAACATCGTTGAGGTTGCCGTATCCAATCCTGACTTTTCAACCCTAGTGACCGCGTTACAAGCTGCAAATTTAGTCGATGCGCTAGCTGATGAAACTAAGTCTTACACGGTATTTGCACCAACTAATGCTGCGTTTGATAAAATCCCAGACGATGCGTTAACAGCATTACTTGCCGACAATACGGCTTTAACAAATGTGTTGTTGCAACATGTTGTGGCTACTGAGATAGATTCTGTTTCTGCGTATGCAGCAAATGGTAAAGCAGTAGACACTCTTGCAAATAATGATGTATCAGTGGATTTAATTAATTACACCGAATCAACTAATTCGGCGTCAGATGAAGTTGCCTATGATGCTGCAGGTCAAATGCTAGTCGGCGGTAATGGCTCTGCCAAAGCAGGTTACACGCTCTATGTGTTCGATAATGACCTTGGTCAAACTAGCAGTACATGTGTTGATGCGTGTGCAGATGCATGGCCGCCAGTAATGGTTACTGATGAGATGGTTGATAATATTCAAGGCTTAAGCGTTATTACACGTGCTGACGGTACTAAACAAGCAGCCTTTATGGGTCGCCCGCTATATTTTTATGCACAAGATATGGCACCTGGTGACACCAAAGGTGATGCAGTTAACAATGTTTGGTGGAAAGTGTCATTGCCACAAGTTGCGCTGCAAGTGCAAGGGGCTAACGTGGTGACTACCGATATTTACACTACTAACGGTGTTATCCATGTGATTGATACCGTTATAACTGAAACCTTAAACTAAACACTCCCTTCGTGTTAAAGGGGCGTTTGAAGCCCCTTTTTTTACGCATTCTTACAGGCGTTGATTTTACGTGATACGTCGCTTTGGAATTCGTCACTTAAAAACGTAGTTGCCGGTACCGGTTTGGCAAAGTAAAAACCTTGAAGGTTATAACAGCCTAAGCGTTTTAACACGCTGACCTGCGTAAGCTCTTCAACCCCTTCGGCGATACAGTAACTGCCTAAATTTTTCGCTAAATCCGCAATAGTTTGTACGATCGCTTGGTTTGTGCGGCTGGATAACATTTGACGAATAAAACTCTGATCTATCTTAATCACATCAATTGGAAATTGGTTGATATAAGTTAACGACGAATACCCTGTGCCAAAATCATCCAAATACAATTTAAAGCCTGCTTTTTGTAAGCGCTCTAGTTGCTCAAGGGCGTTCACCGTGTCTTCAATCAAAATACCTTCGGTAATTTCTAAGCGAATTTGACGTGGCGATACGTTGTTGTCAGCTAAAATGGTGACAAATCGCTCAACCAAATTAGGCTGGGTAATATGTAACGCTGATAAGTTAATTGATAGATAGCGGTTCTCATTACTTGCTAACCATGACGCTAACTCTGTTGTCGCTGTTTCAAGGGCTATTTCAGTAATCGCGACAATTTGCCCAATTTGTTCCGCCAACGGAATAAACACACCCGGTGAAATCATTTCGCCGTCTTTAAACCAGCGTAATAACAACTCTACACCCACTACTTTTTGTGATTGTGTATTAACAATAGGTTGATAGAAGTTAGTCAGTTGGCGGTTTTGTACCGCATTAACTAATTCGTTTTCAAGCAACATACGGTTGCGCGCTTCTTTATTAAGCTGCTCGGTGTAAAAACGGTAACAATTACGACCACTGTTTTTCGCGTGGATCATCGCGATGTCTGCTTTTTGTATTAATTCTTCAGTCGTTTCTGCGTCAAACGGATAAAATGAAATACCAATTGAAGAACTAATATTGACCGTATTACCATCAATTTTATAGGGTTGTGCTAATGTGTTGTTGAGGTCATTCGCATAATGGCTAATTTCTTGTGGTGACACGACATCTTCAAACAAAATGATGAATTCATCACCACTTTGTCGGCCTACACTATGTTGTTCACCAACGACTGATGTCATACGCTCGGAAACTTTAACTAAAAGCTTGTCACCAATGCTATGACCAAGTGAATCGTTGACTTGTTTAAAGCGATCTAAATCAATGAATAACACCGCAACGACTTTATTTTGCGCGTGCAGTAATGCTTGCTCGATGCGGTCATTGATTAAACTCCGATTAGCTAATTGCGTTAGATGGTCGTAATTTGCCATCTGTTTTAATTTTTGCTCGGCTTCTTTTTGTTGTGTTAAGTCTGATACAACCACAACATAGTTGCTTACATTCTCATCTCCGATAGCTGAAATAGACAGCGCAACTTCAATGGTTTCATTCTCAAATACCCAAGTTTCCTCTCGGCGTAAGTGTTCACCGACCTTGAGGCTGGCCAATTGCTCAACGTAAAATGCTTGACGCTGCTCATCAAATAACGCCAATAAGGTATCTTGTGTCGCATCTTCCGAATGCCCTGAAAAACGTTTATTAAACGCTTCGTTTGACGCCACTAATTTAAACTTACTATCTAAAATAATTAGCCATTCGTTCATTTTACGCAGAGCTTCACCGTAGAGGCGCGCTTGGATTTCTTTATTTTTGGTTTCGCTAATATTGGTGTAAGTCCCTGCATACACGGGGTTTTCTTCATTTTTGCTTTCTTTAGAGCGCTTGCCTAAATCACGATACCACACCCATTCACCACTTTTGGCGCGCATGCGATACGTCACATCCCACAAATTGGTTTCACCACTTGAAAATGCCCGCCATTTTGCTTCTAAACGAATACGATCTTCAGGATGGATTAGTGACATATGGTCATGAAGAGTGGTAAGCGTTTCACGCTCATAACCTAAGTCAGAAACAATGCGGTCTTGATCCAATTGCTGGTTATGACTGTTATACACCCACACACCGCTGTTACTAGCCTCAAGCGCCAAGCGTGCGCGCTGCTTTGCCGCCATAGATTCATCATGGAGCTGTTGTAGCCTATGTTGCTGTTTAACGCGCTTTATATAGATAAACGTAAAACTACCAAGAAACAGAATAACATAGCCAACAATGGCATATGGCGATGTCCAGGGATTGTGCTTGACATAAAATGAAAACGTTTCAGGCTTGCCAAGTTGCCCATCTTTTAACGAGTAGGCTGCGACGTTGAAGGTATAATCACCTGGCAACAGGCGAGTAAACTCAATGTTATTTTTACCGTACTGTTCATAAACGACACTGCTTGGCCCTTGTAAATCGACACGGTACTTAATTTGCTTTTGATTGGCAAAGTCAAAGTTAGAAAAGTGAAATTTCAGGCCAAAATCATCATGTTCAAGCGATAATTGTTGCTCCATTAAACCTGACAAAGTAAGTTTCTCATCACGAGATTTTAGCTCAACATCAAGCAACCTTACCGGTTTGTCGTTTCGGCTTTTTTCAATTTCTTCGGCGTTAAACAAAATAATGCCCGCAGGTGTAGTAAACGCAATACGGTCATCTTTTAATTTATGTGGTGCATTGTAAACTTCATCACTGATCAATCCCTGTTCATGAGTAAACTGATTGATCGCATCAAGTTCTTTATCATATTTAATTAATCCACTTTGCGAACTAAACCACAATGCGCCGTTATCACTTTGCGTGACACTGAATAACCGATTATCCGGCAAACCATCGGCAAAGGTAATTTCTTTTTGTTGTTGGTATTTATCATCAAGGGCCACTATGCCGTGAGCGTTATAAGCAATCCAAATTGTATTATCTGCGTCTCGTGTCCAGTCAGATACAAACTTAAAATCGTGTACTTGATAATTCTCGAGTTGATGAATTAAATCAAATGTATCTTCTTGATAGTTATATTGATAAATCGCACCACCAACACTATAAAGCACGCCAGACTCATCAACGAAGCTTTTCATAAAGCCAATTGATAAATCAGGATCAAAGTGTTTATCAAGATTCTTAAGAGAGATGAGGGTATTTTTCTGTGTATCTAAAATAAAATGCCCTTTGTAACTAACAAATATCAAACGATGTTGGTCTAGTGGGTGAACACCGTAAGGATATAGCTCAGTGAACTCTTTATTTACCTCTGCAGATAAGTTGGTCGGCACAACAACTTCTTTTTCAGTATCAAAAAGTGTCAACCCTTCACTGTGTACCAGCCAAATTTTTCCATCACCTGCGTCAAAAATATACTGAATAAAATGCTTTCCCCATTTATTTTTGAGGTTATCTTCAACGAAGAAATGTTTAGTCTCTTTTGTTTCAGTATTTAGTTTTGTCAGGCCATTTTCAGTTGCAACCCAAAGCGTACCTGCTTGCAATTCAATAAAGTCGGTTACTGAAGAGTTAGACAAGTTGATACCAGACGCTTTGCTGTAACTTGAAAATTTTTGCAAATCGGGGGGCCAGTAATAAACCCCCTTTGACTCAGACGCTAACCATAACAACCCACTGTCGTCTTGGAATATGTCTTTGATTGCATCATTGCTGACGAGAGGGTGACGTTTTGAATATTGTGCCAGCAGATTTAACTCAAGTGACATTGGGTCGAAGCGGTATAGTCCTTTTTCTGAAGCGATATAAAACGCGTCTGCATTTCTTACTACACCCCAAATATTTAAATCGGCAATAAGCTGCATGGGTTTAGCATCTTTTTCATCGAGTTTAAGTGCAAACAACCCTTGAACCGTGCCAATCAATAAACCTAAACGATGATCCCACGCTAAGTATTTTACATTGTTGTTATCATAGGTATCTTGTATGTTAGAGGGCTTATGGTGCGTTAACCCTGCACCACCTGTCTCGATATGATAGACATAAAGGCCTTTCGATGTACCAAAATAGATGTATTCCCCTTTGTAAAACAAGGTACGAATAATGTCTTGATTTTCATTCAATGAAAACAGAATTTTAAATTGTTTACTTGCAACACTATACGAAACTAAATGACGACCAATTGCTAATATCAAGTCACCATTTACTTCAATAACACTCTCTAAACTTAAGTACTCATCTTTAGTTTCAACTAATTTTCCATCATAAAAACGTGTTGCTTCGAGTGTTAGAGGATCAACAAAATACGCGCCTGTGTAATACGTGCTAACAATTAAGTTACCGTTTTCTAGTAAATGGAGTGCAATAATGCCATCGTTTACAAATACGTTGTCAGGACCCGTTATTTTTTCAAATTCATAACCATCAAAACGATTCAAGCCATAATCTGTGGCAACCCATAGATAGCCATAGTTATCTTGCAGCGTTTGGTTGACATAGCTTTGCGATAACCCTTCTTCAACGGAATAATTTTTCAGATAGCGGCTATATTCCGCAGCAAACGCATTGCTGGATGCAAAGAGTAAGACAAGAACAAAAGAAAAGACTTTATGAAACAAAAAATTAAACCCTAGTCACATGAATCCGTTCAGAATATGAGAAGTAAACCAACGAGCCATCACTGCTGTCGTTTCATTAATACAGTGTAAAACACAAAGCATATTCAAAGAAGAAAAAATTGATCTTATTCAAAACAACTTCTTAACATTAAAAAACGAACTTTAAAGCAAAGCCAAACCCGTAACAAGCTGAAATAGCTAATTATTAACGATAAAACGCATAATACGGAATAGTCCTTTTGTCGTATCAAAGTACTTTAAAGCTAATCTGTACTTATTAAGCTAGATCTTGCCTTGGCAATATAACTTTGTATTTGCC
The DNA here is from genome assembly GCF_001399975.1 of Pseudoalteromonas sp. P1-9. GTDB lineage: Bacteria > Pseudomonadota > Gammaproteobacteria > Enterobacterales > Alteromonadaceae > Pseudoalteromonas. The sequence continues at coordinate 21,625 of NZ_LKBD01000005.1, read as the reverse complement.
TTTCATTTATAATAGCCCGTATTGGCCCAAGTGCGTGTATTTTGGCCATAAAATACAACAAAACATGCATATTTAACCTATAGCCAAGTAAACCCAGTTTAAATTGTGCAATTCTTCACCTGTTTTAGTGCTTTTAAATCGCTAACTTTACGCTACGACAGGCTATGTTAAGGCGCTCTGACTTACACATTACTCAAGCAATAAATAGTTATTTTTAAGCGCTTTTATACAGGTACTGTAGCCAAGCGCAATCATCTCAGCGGCTTTATCAAACTCCAATGTGCCACAGGCATTACGGCTAATCTCAACCAGTACATCAGGCGGATATGCCGCTAATTTAGCTGCAGCTAAGTGAGACTGCATGGCATCAAATGCTTTATCTGCTACTTCGTACGCCCCCAGTTTATTCACCTCTTTTTCTTCTTTATCAAATCGCAATGAATCTATAAAACGTGAAATTGGGAATGTATCATCGTGAATTTCGACTTTTTCGATGGGTTCTGGTGGTGTTGCTTTTTCACTGCCTAAATTAACCGCTATTTTATAATCACTGTCATCAATAAACGTAGGAGCAATCGGCACAGGATTTAACACCCCACCATCAATTAGAATTCTATTATTGGTTTCAATCGGTGTAAAAAACAAAGGAAGTGAAATCGATGCGCGGATCGCGTCGAATAATGAGCCTGAATTTAGCCATACTTCTTTACCGTTTAAAATATCAGACGCAACAGCCGTGTAGCTAATTGGTAACTCGGTAATCGTAATATCCCCTACCATTTCCTTTAAGGTGTTAATTATTTTGTCGCCCTTTACAAGCCCATTATTGCCCCACGCTAAATCAAGCAATGACACAATATCGTATTTGTCTATTTCTAAAATCCATGTCTCAAATTCAGGCAACTTACCTGCTGCATAAATACCACCGATTAAAGCACCAATTGAACACCCTGATATGGAACAAATCTCAAAGTTGTGCTGTTCTAACGCTTTAATTACGCCTATATGCGCAAGCCCACGTGCACCACCACTGCCTAAAATAAGTGAAATGCGTTTTTTCATCTATTTATCTAATTTTACTGAGTTTTTACTATTAGTACATAAGATTACATACCGATACAATAAGATCAGCTAAACTTATTAGCTGGGTTAAAAATCGATACCGTCACATCAACTCATTATGGAATAAGCGCATGAATACACTGCTGTCTAACGTATCAGTTCGTATCAGTATCAATATCTTTGGAATTCGGATTAATAACCGAGCATAAAATTGTATACAATTTAAATCTCGGTTATTATGCCTGTCATTTCTATCGTTCAAAATGAGTTAGCGATGTCATTAAACCCCCTTGCAGAGCAATACGTAAAGCTAGTACTGGCAATTGGCCTTCATCACCCACATTATGTTGACGCTTACTATGGCCCAAGTGACTGGCAACCAACTATTAAAGAGCCGCTTGAAGCTATTCAACAGCAGGTTACAAAACTTGTAGATACCTTAAAACGAACAACACCAAATGAAAGCGAAACACTCAGACATACATTTTTATTAAAGCAAAGTGAATCAATACTAACTTTTATAAATGTAATTTCGGGCAACGCACCAAAATTCGATGATGAGTCGCTTGCGTTATACGATGCCATTTCGCCCAATAAGACGGAGACTGAGTTTGATAACGTCCTACTAGAGCTTGAAAACCTGGTACCAGGCGACGGTAGTTTAAGCGAACGCATGGTGGCATTTAACGCACAATTTGAAATTCCCAAAAATAAGCTCGATGACGTATTTAAAGCCGCAGTATCGCGTTCACGGGAGATTACCAAGCAATTTATTCCACTTGCAGATAATGAAAATTTTCAGCTGGAATATGTAACTAACCAAATTTGGAGTGGCTATAACTGGTATAAAGGCGATAACTTCAGCCTGATTCAAATGAATACCGACTTCCCGATTTATATTTCACGTGCCGTCGATTTAGCCGCCCATGAAGGCTATCCCGGTCACCATGTGTTTAACTCACTAATGGAAAAGCACCTAGTGAACGAAAAAGGCTGGATGGAATATTGTGTTTATCCATTATTTTCCCCTATGTCACTGCTTGCCGAAGGCTCGGCTAACTATGGCATTGAAGTGGTTTTTCCAAAACCTGAACGCATGGTATTTGAAAAAGAAGTACTCTTCGTGCTTGCCGGTCTCGATGTCTCACAAGCTGAGCGCTACTATCAAGTACAAGCGCTACTGCAAAAACTCTCTTATGCTGACAACATGGTTGCTAAACGCTTACTTGATGGTGAAATATCAGAGCAACACGCAGTCGAGTTATTAGTTAAATACACCTTAGTGAGTGAAGCGCGTGCAACACAGCGCTTAGGATTTATTAAAGCAAACCGTGCCTATGTGCTTAATTACAACCTCGGCCAAGATATTGTTAAAGCCTACATTGAAAAACATGCCAATATGCAAGATAAAAACTCTGTTTGGCAGGTGTTTACCGATTTACTAGCAAATCCAAGGCCCGCGAGTTTATTGGTATAACTCATTCAATAAGGCCTTTTTTGCTGTTTAACTTGGGCGTAAGCCTCTTCAAAAAATTCCTAACTAGCAGTTGCAACTATTATTCTTTGTAACTGCTTTATTTTATCTCATTTAAAATCAATGTAATAAAAATTTTTAGTTAACTTCTTATCCCAAGTTCAGGTTAAATAAAAAACTCAGTCAATTTTCTATTTTTCACACAAGCGTAACCGATTTGTAAAAAACCCTCGTTAGACTGTTTTTCAGTTTCTGGTCTAGACCACAATAATTTACTAACTGAGAAGCCTTAACATGAAAAATATATCGCGTATTGCCGCCAGTATACTGCTGATAACAAGCCCCCAAATTCTTGCCGCAGAAGCAAAACTGACAGGCGTTGTAAAAGATCAACATGCAACACTACCAGGTGCCATGGTGAAAGTAGTTGGAACTAATAACAGTGCCGTTACCGACTTTAATGGCCGCTTTGAACTGCCTAAATTAACACCAGGTACGTATCAACTGGAAGTTAATTACATGGGTTACCAAACAAAGTTACTGAGCGTTTCTGTTAAAGATGATGAAATGAAAGTACTTGAAACCATTGTCCTCAATGCTAACAACACCAACAATGAAATTGAAGAAGTGGTTGCGATTGGTCAAATCCAACGTGGCGAAATGGCCGCAACTAACAGCCAAAAAAATGCCAGCAATATTATCAATGTGATATCCAGTGACGGCATTGGCAAATTACCAGACCGAAATGCGGCAGAAGCAGTACAGCGTATTCCGGGTATTTCCATTGAGCGCGACCAAGGTGAAGGCCGTTTTGTTGCTGTACGCGGTTTACCATCACAATGGAGCTCAGCATCAATAAATGGCAATCGCTTACCAACCGCTGAAGAAGAAACCACCAGCCGCGCTACCGCATTTGATTTTTTCCCAAGTGAACTCATTGAATTTGTTGAAGTATCAAAAGCCATTACACCGGATATGGAAGGTGATGCAATTGGTGGTAACGTTAATTTCATCACCAAAAAAGCCCCTGACGAATTTACCTTAAATACCAATATCGCGCTGGGTGCAAATGAACTTGCCGAAGGCACTAACTACTCTGCTAGTGTGCTATATGGCGACCGTGTAGCCGATGACAAACTCGGTTATCTAATTAATGCCACTGCTTGGAAACGTGATTGGGCGACGGATAACTTTGAACCTCGTCGTGGAAATGATGGTATTGGTATTCGTCGTTTAGAGCTTCGAGACTACACAGGTACACGCGAAACCTACGGTTTAAATGGCTCTTTAGAGTACACCTTAGATCAGGGTAAAATCAGTGCTAGCGCAATGTACGGTACCTTAATCGACGATGAAACCCATTACAAACATCGTATGCGTTTTGACAAAAACCGCGTTGAAGTGCAGCACATTCGCAATGAACTTATCACCGAAATGCGTGGCGGTGAACTTGCTGGTGAACATTATTTTGGTTTTGATAAAACACTTTCTTGGTCACTGTCGAGTTACGAAAATGAGTTCCGCTACGGCGATATGCCAAATGGCGAAGACAACAGTTACTTTGTTGTGCGTTTTGACCAAAAGAACGTTGGCTATGTTGGCCTTGAAGACCGTGGCACAGGTAAAAACTATGCCTACAACGAAGTGGACGGCGGCAGTGACCCATGGAATGCCATCAGTAACCACTTGCCAAATGGCTTTCAAATGTCACCAAGCGATACCAAGCTTGCATGGGTAGAGCTCTACAAAGTTTTCGTTAATGAAAAAGACAAAATCGTTTTCAGCAGTGATTTTGACTGGCAACTAGATAACAGCTTATTACTTAAATTCGGTGTAAAGTACCGTGATAAAGAACGCGTTGCCGAATTTGCTGATGAATTTTACGCATGGGATAGTGAGAACTATGGTGATGCACCTACGCTTGCTGACTTTTCGTTAAGCGACCAACCAGGTCGAAATGATTACTTAAACGAACTCAGCATTGATTACGCAAGCCAGTTCTCTCAAGTGGCTTCCACGGATGCGTTAGCACAGTTTTGGACACAAAACCGCAATAAATTTAAGCTCGATGCCGGTGAATCAGCACTTATTTCAAACGGTGGCGCACTTGGTCGTAACTTTGATGTAAACGAGCAACACGCCAGTATTTATGGTATGGCAACATGGCAAGCTAATGAACAAATCGAAGTACTCGGTGGCCTGCGTTTAACCCAAACCGATACCGAAGTATCGGGCTTTACCTATCTTGCCGATCAAGACAAAGTGGTTGAAAGTAAGGCCGAGAATGATTATCTCTCTGTGCTGCCCTCGCTTCATATCACATATAAAATGAGTGATATGACCAATTGGCGTTTAGCACTCACGCGCACCTTTGCCCGTCCGGATTTTGGTTCATTATCGCCAGGTGCAACTTACCTAGAAGCAGATAACCAACTATTTTCAGGTAACCCTGAACTGGATCCAACCTATTCAAACAACATTGATGTCATGTTTGAACATTACTTTGACCGCCTTGGTTTAGTGTCAGCCGGTGTGTTCTATAAAGATATTAAAGATCCTATTTTCCAAAGCAGTTCCATTGGCAATTACAACGGCCGTGAAGGCGTTAATTTAATTCGCCCAGAAAATGGCGACAACGCATCGTTAGTGGGATTAGAACTTGCGTTTAATCGTGATTTTGGCTTTATCGCACCAAGCCTTGAGAACTTTGGGGTAATGGCAAATGCGACTTTTATGGATTCAGAAATGACCATCCCAGAGCGCGATGACGTTGTTAGCATCCCTCGCCAAGCCGATGAATTATTTAACATTACCCTTTACTACGATAACACCTTCTTTGCTGCGCGTTTAGCTGTGAACCACAAAGGCGAATACATTGAAGAGCACGGCAGTGATAAACAAAGCGACAGTTACTACGGTGACTATACCAGCGTTGATTTCACTACCTCGTATCAAATTAATGACGATGCCATGGTTTACCTTGAGCTTAATAACTTAACGAACGAACCCTTAATGTATTACCAAGGTCAGCAAGGTCGCCCATTGCAAGTTGAATATTACGGTATTCGCGGCATGCTCGGCCTTAATTATCGTTTCTAACGAATGTTTTTAACGCGAACGAGCGAACAGGGGTAAGGGTGCATCACAATGCAAACTTAACCCCTTTGATTACACATTAAGTTCACAGAACACTATCACAATGGGTTCCCGAAACAATTGCCCTAAATTAACACTGATTTGTTGATAGTACCGAGGTTGCAAAGCACCTGCTTTGCACCCTTTTTCAAACGCAGTCGAGACGTATTATGTTGTTTAAAAATGCTAACTGGTTACAAAAGACACAAGGCCCCGCGTTCGTATTATTCGCAGCCTCCGCTGCCTTTATGACTTATTTTTGTATGTACGCATTTCGAAAGCCATTTGCTGCATCAAGCTATCTTGCATTTGAGCAAGAAAACTGGCTTGTAAGCTTTAAAGTTGCGCTGGTATTAAGCCAAGTATTTGGTTACATGCTAGCAAAATTTATCGGCGTAAAAGTGATTTCCGAAATGCACTCTAATCAGCGAGCCAAAGCCATAATTTTAATGATCTTAGGCGCAGAGCTCTCGCTGGTGTTATTTGCACTATTGCCTATTGGCCTTAACATTATTTGCTTATTTTTTAACGGTTTATCTCTTGGCATGATTTGGGGGGTCGTCTTTAGTTATTTAGAAGGTAGACGCACCACCGAAATCCTCGGTGCCATTTTAAGTATCACCTTTATTTTATCATCCGGTGTTGTGAAAACCGTTGGCCGCTATATTACCAACAACCTAGGTGTCTCTGAGTTATGGATGCCAGCCCTAACTGGCCTAATCTTTTTACCCTTATTACTGCTCAGTGTAGTGTGTTTAAACGCCATTCCAAAACCAGATACAAACGATATTGCAGCAAGACAAAAACGAACACCAATGGATGGCAAAGCACGGTTTAACTTCTTTAAACAATATTGGTTTGGTATTACAGCGCTCGTTTTAAGCTTTTTACTTTTCACAGGCTTTCGAGACTTTTTAGATAATTTTCAAGCAGAACTCTGGATGGCGTTAGGTTATGGCGAAGAGCCTACCATTTTTGCTTACGCAGGCATTCGCATTTCATTTATCGTGCTGATTGCCCTTGCCATGATGGTACTGATTAAAAACAACAAAACCGCGTTTTTAGTCAATCATGGTTTTATCTTATTTGGCACATTGTTACTCGGTGCCAGTACCTATAGCTTCGAATTGGGCCTATTAGATGCTAAAGCATGGATGGTACTACTTGGCGCAGGGCTTTATATCGCGTATATCCCCTACAACTGCTTTTTATTCGACCGCATGATTGCCGCCGTGGGCGGTGTTGCCAATGTGGGTTTTCTACTCTATTTAGCTGATTCAGCTGGGTATATCGGCTCGGTCAGTATTTTGCTGTATCGCACCTTTGCCGAGCCAGAGTTGTCATGGCTGAGCTACTTTATTGCTACCAGTTACTGGATCTGTGCAATTGCAAGCGTATTGGTCATCAGTTCACTTTGCTACTTCAGCATTATTTTATCTAACAAATACACCTCTAAACGAGCACTTAATGCTAAGTCGCTCGCACCAACTCATTAAGGACTATTTATGAAACAAGTAGAAGCGCTTATTCTCGACTGGGCAGGCACGGTTGTTGACTATGGCTCAATTGCACCCACTACCATCTTTGTTGAAGCGTTTAAATCGGCTTATGATTTTGACATCACGCTCGAAGAAGCACGAATTCCAATGGGCATGGGTAAATGGGATCACATCGAATCACTTGGCAAGCTCGACAGTGTTAATCGCCGTTGGTGTGAACAGTTTGGTACGGCAATGACAACCGAGCAAATTGATCATATTTACCAAACCTTTATGCCGCTGCAAAAAGCCAAAGTTGCGGATCGTTCAGCCCCTATCGAAGGCGTGCTACCAGTGATACAACGCTTACAAGCAAAAGGAGTTAAAATCGGCAGCTGTTCAGGCTACCCGCGCGAAGTAATGACCGAACTTGAAATTGCCGCAGCTGAACACGGTTATCGCCCTGATTACTGCGTGGCAAGTGACGAGTTAACAGCGGGCTCTCGCCCCGGTCCTTGGATGACTTTGGAAAATGTTAACAAGCTAGCAATTAATTCTGTCAATCACTGTGTAAAAGTGGATGACTCAATTCCCGGTATTTTAGAAGGGTTAAATGCGGGCATGTGGACAGTCGGTGTGGCACTTACGGGCAACGCTGTGGGCAAAAGTGAAGAAGAGTGGCAAGCATTATCAGCAAGTGAGCAAAGCAATTTATCACGCGAAGCATATGCCCAATTATCAAGTGCCGGTGCTCATTTCGTGATTAATAGCTTAGCCGATATTGAACCGGTACTTTTTGAGATTAATGCACGCTTAGCAAGAGGCGAACACCCTTAATGACGTATCAACCTTTTTGGTTTGATCAAGCTATGGCTGAAGAAACAACCTCTGTTTCTTCAGCCAGTATTGATGAAAACCCTTATGACATTGCAATTATTGGTGGTGGATTTACCGGACTTTGGACGGCAATCACTATAAAACAACGCGCACCAAACACGCGTATTGTGATCCTTGATAAAGATTTATGTGGCCAAGGTGCTTCAGGTCGCAATGGCGGCGCCATGCTGACGTGGTCAACTAAGTATTTAAGTTTGAAAAAACGCTTTGGTGAGTCACAAGCCAAGTGGCTAGTGCAACAATCTGAAAACGCCGTTCATGCAATATCCCAATTTGCCACAGAACATAATATTGACTGTGATTTGCGTGTCGATGGCTGTTATATCACCGCGTCTAATGCCGCGCAACAAGGTGTGCTTATACCCTGTCTTAGTGCCCTTGACGGTGTTTCGCTTAATCAATGGCAGGTAGTAAATAAAGAGCAGCTGAAACACACTGGCTCAGGTCAAAATCAACACGCGGTCTTTTCACCTCACGCTGGTAGTGTGCAACCGGCTAAGCTGGTTCGCGGGCTACGCCGTATTGCCATTGAAATGGGCATAGTGATAAGTGAATCCACCCGTTATGTTTCCCACACAAAGGAAAACGCACCACAAAACGAGACTATTACCGTTTGTTATAAAGACAAAAATTTATCAATAAAGTCTCTTAAAACTGAAAAGTTGTTATTTGCCGTTAATGCCTGGTTACCAAGGCTAATGCCGCAATTTTCGCGAAATGTCGTGCTGGTATCATCCGATATGGTGATTACTAAGCCGATGCCAGACAAGCTTAAAACATTAAACCTTAACCATGGTGCAGCAGTTATCGATTCGCGTATCTTTGTGAACTATTACCGCACAACATCCGATGGCCGTTTAATGCTCGGTAAAGGCGGTAACTATTTTAGTTTTGCCAATAAAATGAGTGATAAATTCAATGCACCCAGCCAATATCAAGCTGAGTTAGAGAATTCTCTTAATTATTTCTTTGGCGATCATGGCCTTGAAATTGACCGCACCTGGACAGGTCCATCGGATCGCAGCGTAAGCGGCTTTCCATTTTTCCAAGAAACCGATAAGAATGTAGTAGTTGCCGCAGGTTACTCGGGGAATGGTGTGGTGCAATCGTATTTAGGCGGGCAAATCCTCGCGTCTATGCTATTAAATACGAACGATGAATGGCAAACGTGTGGCCTTGTAAACCAAAATCTTGAATGTTTTCCCGTCGAGCCCTTTCGAACACTTGGCGCTTATATCATTCGCAACGGCATAAGGCGAAAAGAGCGCGCGGAGGATAACAATTTAGCACCATCTAAAATCGATAAATACTTAGCTAAGCTTTCCGGCGCAGCTGCAAAGGCAGATACAAATTAACGCGCAATTCATATGCTTGACATATTTCTAAGGCCTAATAGCATAGGCCTCGTTTTCTGCAGATTTTAAAAGCCACTTTCTATGTTGCTATATCAAAAAATACAAAAGTATATTCAAACACATATCGCCAGTGGCGAGCTTGCTATTGGTGATAAACTACCATCTGAGCGCACGCTGCAAGAACACTTCAATTCAACCCGTATTACTGTGCGTGAAGCATTAAACCGCCTTGAAGCAGAAGGCTTAATTTACAGCCAAAAACGCCGCGGCTGGTTTGTTACATCCAACAAACTTAAGTGGCGACCCGCAACTAAAGTTAATTTTTATCAATTAGCGCAAGAGCAAGGCTTTACGCCAAACACCCATGTATTGACTATCGAGAAACAAGAAAATATGTTGCTTAATCAGCAGTTTAGTGGTGATACGTTATATAAAATCGAGCGTGTTCGCAGCCTTGATGGCCGACCAATTATGTTTGAACAGATCAATTGCGATGCCAGCCGTTTTGATGATCTAGAATCACAACCGCTCAATGGCTCAATCACCACTATTATGACCTCACATTATCATGTGGATATTAACAATGAAGAATGCGTAATAAGTGTTACTGTTCTGCCAGATGATGTTGCTAAAAGCCTTGAAAAAAATAGCGGTGCGCCGTGTTTAAAAGTGATTCGTCAGCGTTATGAAACAAGTGGTATTTTAATCGACTACAACATTGAATATTGGCTGCATGATGCCATTGAAATGATAGTGATTGGCCAATAAAAACTGACTCGTTGGGCTGAGCTTGTTCTCATTTTTATGTTTAATTTTAAGCGCTAACATTTTAACTATGGAGGATTTTAACTAAACTCAGAGCATTAGTTATACAGCGGCAGAATTAATGAATATCAGTTACCAAGAAGCAGTGGGTGTTAGTTCCACCATCGAGATTATTGCCTGTATCTTCGCGCTATTTATTTTGCGCTCAGTGATCAAAGACAACAAAGAAACCCCCTACCTTTTTGGTTACTTTATTAGTTCGTTACTGTTTTTTTATTTTTTAAATAAACCACCTTTACACATTGCAAATACTGATTGGTATCTTGAAGACTTAATAGGCACCATCACTTCCTTATTATTTGGCTTAACTATTTGTAAAAAAAGTGAGAGTGATAAACTTAGTCTCTTACTGCTTGTTTCGTTTGCAGTATTTACCTGTAGCATACTGTTTATTGAAAACCATGTGTTTTATACCATGCTATTTTCAGCCTACTGCCTTTGTATTGCACTTATAAGCTTAGTTAAGGTCAAAAACCCCAATCAAGCAGACAAAGGGTTAGTGATCTTTCTTGTAATTTCACTGCTAGTAATATTTTATGAACTATCTAGCATTCCTAAAGGTATTAGTCGCCGCGAATACTTTGAAACAGACTTTTATTATTTGCTAGTTTACTTTTCATCACTTATTTTGGTTCTCACGGTATTTATTTTCACAAGTCAACTGATTAACCTCACATTAAAATATAAAGCTTTAGCGACACAAGACGCGCTTACCGGTCTATATAATCGCACTGCGGTTTACAATCTTGTTAATAATCAATTGGCATTAGCCAAACGCAATAAGCAAACATGTTCGGTGTTAATGTTAGATATCGATCACTTCAAGCAAGTAAATGATCAACATGGTCACCAACAAGGAGATGATGCAATTAAGCTCGTTGCTGAGCAAATACAACACTGCACACGCGAATACGACATTAGCTGCCGTTATGGTGGTGAAGAGTTTTTTATTTTTCTAACCTATTCTGATGAGAATGTTGGCTTTCAAATTGCTGAGCGCATTCGTAAAGCGGTAACCGAACAGTCAAAAGATAAACTATATGGACCTTTAACCATTAGTGTTGGATTAACACAATTTAAAGAAACGTTATCTGTAGATGAAAATATCGACATCGCTGATAAAGCTCTTTATGCCTCAAAACAAGCAGGACGCAATCAAACAACCTTAAGCTAACAAGCAAAAAGGTAATAGTGTTTGGCTATTACCTTTTATCTAATGAAGCCATTTTTTATGATTCTAACCAAAATCGACTGCGCTTTATTGCACTAAGTAATCGCGTTATATCGTCAGGGTAAATTTCGCCAATATTACCAATGCGGAAACAATCAGCGTCCGATACTTTACCCGGATAAATCACAAACCCTTGCTCTTTTAACGCACTGTAAAACAAAGCAAAATTGTATTTATTACTGGTTGGTGAATAGAACGAGGTGATAATCGGCGAATGCAGCTCTTTCGCTAGCAAGGTCTCAAATCCAAGTGCGTGCATACCATCAACTAAACGCTGTTGATTTGTTTTGTAGCGGTTAAAGCGCGCTTTGACACCGCCTTCCTCTTCTAATTCCAAAAGCGCCTGATAAAACGCTCTTACCACATGGGTCGGCGACGTGAAACGCCACTTTCCATTGTGGTCTTCCATGGTTTTCCACTGCGCGTACAAATCTAAGCTAAGTGAACGTGCTATACCTTGGCATTGTGCAATAATCGCCTTTTTAACAATCACAAAACTAAAACCCGGTACACCTTGAATACATTTATTAGCAGAGCTAATAAGCACATCTATGTTAAGTTCAGCCATATCTAACTCAATACCACCAAAGCTGCTCATTGCATCTAATATAAAGGTTTTATCATACTTTTTAGCAAGAGCGCCCATTTCTGCAACCGGGTTGAGCATACCCGTGGTGGTTTCGCAGTGCACCATTGCAATGTGAGTAATATCACTGTGCGCTTGTAACTGCTCTTCAACCTCTGCCATATTTGGTAACTGAGTTTCATTTAAATTAAGCACTATTGCATTGATATTTAGGTAATTTGCTATTTCAGCGATGCGTTTTCCATAAGCGCCATTATTGATAATAAGCAGTTTATCTGTGTTTTTAATTAAACTGCCAAGTGCTGATTCAACGCTTGCCGTGCCACTTCCTTGCATTAATACACAGGTATAATCGTGAGTGTTACTCGCAAGGGCCGTGAGTTTCGTACGGATCGCCTCTACAATCTCAATGTTATAGTCGTCATCCCAGGTACACCAATCTTTAAGCATTGCCTGCTTTACTGTCTCGCTGGTTGAAAGAGGGCCCGGCGTCAATAACAAGTATTCATTCATTTCATCTTTTCCAATCTGGTATAGTCCAGATTATTTAAGCATAAAAATGACCTTGAATTATGAAACTTCAATGACAAATAACGGTTCGAGGTAAACCTTAAGTAAGCGCTATTCGGCTTTTAGTGCTACAAACTGCCCATTAGTAAGTGATAAAAGATCACTTGGTTTAAGTTCAATCTCCAAACCGCGACGGCCGGCGCTTACATAAATAGTGGAGTGTTCTTTTGCAGAGTCATCAAGCAGGGTTTTAAGACGTTTCTTTTGTCCAAGTGGACTTACGCCGCCAAGTACATAACCGGTTGAACGCTCAACATCGAGCGGTTCGGCCATTTTTGCTTTTTTTGCTTTACTCGCCTTGGCCACAGCTTTTAGATTTAATTTTTGATCGACAGGAATAATCGCTACAACCAGATCGCCATTATCTAAGCTTGCTACCAGCGTTTTAAACACAGTGGCCGAACATACGCCAAGTTTCTCACTGGCTTCTAACCCAAAAGACGCAACACTGCTGTCGTGTTCATACTGGTGTACAGAGAAATCTATTTTCGCTTTTTCTGCTGTTTTAATTGCTGGCGTCATGATTTTGCTCATAAAACTAAGATGTTATAAGCAGCTTACATAAGCCAATTCAAAAGCAAAAGCCCTTTTAACGCGAAAATAGTGCGACCGTAAAAGTATTCATGTCCAACAAAAAATAGTTCAGGTCGCACTAGGGAGGGTTGATACGGGGTTATCCAGTGAATCTAGCGAATTCTTGTGGACTTAATTCGCCATTATTATCACGGTCTAAATGTGTAAATTGTTCAAGTAGTGCGTGATTGCGTTTCGCCTCGTCTACGCTGATTGTGCCGCTGTTGTCAGAATCGAACAAAGCAAACTCTTCATCTGCAACAGCTTTTACGGTGGCAAATAACATTACATACATTGAGATTGCGATAACTAAGGCTTTTTTCATTTCATTTCACTACTTGATTTAATAAAAAAAGTTGGACTCACTCGGCATACTGATTGACAAGGAGTTAAGTGAGCCCAACTGTAAAACGGGATATTTAAGAAGCTTTAAACTTATGACGCTTTAAACTTCGAAAATTCCTCTTTGCTTAACTCGCCACTGTTGTCTACATCTAAGTCAGCAAATTGGTGAACTAGCGATACGTTTTGCATTGCTTCGTCTTTGCTGATAGAGCCGTTACCATCTGTATCAAGTGTTGCGAAATCGTCTGCTGCAACTACTGAGAATGAACTTGCGATAACAAATACTGACATTACTAATTTTTTCATTTTAAATTCCTTCATCTTTACTTTGGTTTTTTTACTTAACGTTGGAAAGTAGCGCACTTCCCCTGGTACGGATTAGCCTTTAAATGCTACAAACTCGTCTTTGCTTAGCTCGCCGTTACCATCAACATCCAGTGTTTTAAATTGCTCTGAAAGTGCTTCATTTTGTGCCGCTTCCTGCTGGCTGATTGCACCATTGCTATCACTATCAAGTGTTGCAAAATCGTCTGCTGCAACTGCTGAGAATGAACTTGCGATAACAAATACTGACATTACTAATTTTTTCATTTGGAACTTCCTTTCATTTTAACTTTGAATATCTAAACTGATTGGAAAGTAGCGCACTTCCCTATTATTAAGTGGTAAGGCGTTTGTTAGCCTTCAAATGCCGCAAATTCGTCTTTGCTGATTTGCGCATCTTCGTTTGTGTCTAATTCTTCAAATACTTCAGCTACTTTGCTGTTTGCACCTGCTTCAACTTCAGAAATGAAGCCATCTTTGTTAAGGTCAAGCTCATCAAATAATGTGTTTGCTTGTGTATTAAATGCTGCTACACCAAGTACTGCTGTTAAATATGCAATTGCTCTAATCTTCATGGGTATTTCTCCCTATAATTGGATGTCTGTTAAATTTTTGCTTAACGCAAAATACATTTGTTAAGCTAGTCCCGTTCTATGCTTTCGCATTGTCGCTAAGACTATTACAAACATGATGCCAACTTTTAAAAAAGCATATAAAACAAGCAGATAGGATATTTCCGAGTCATTTCGCTCGAAAATCAGCAGTTTATTTGTTGCTAAATTGCAACAACAAAACGAGAAACATATTTTTATCTCTATAAAACAAACAGTTATATTGTCGCAATTTTGCAACAACTAATTTAATTTCTACTTTTAATCGAGCAAAAGCTGTTCGGTTCAGCCTGTATTTGCAAAGGTTTTTTTTAGTGAAACAATTTTTTTCTCAGTCGTTACAAAAACAAGCGTTAGTTGCCATGTTAGTGGGCGTGCTTCCGATCGTATTGCTTACACTGTGGTATGCCACTAGCATCTCAAAACATCAGCAAGAGACACTTCGAATCTATGATGAAAATCAGGAGCTTATACTCGAATACAATTATATTAAAGCAGACGTAAATGGCATTGAAAAGGCGCTCAAGAACAACCAACTTTTAAAGAGTGAACAATTACAAATTAGTATCGAACAAAAGTGGCAAACCACGCAAAATCGCATCGAAATACTCAAATTAAAACTCGCGAAAAGTGATTTTGTTGCTAAATTGCAACAAGCGACATTATTGGACCCAAAAAGCGCTGATGAATTTGCGCAACTGGTGGCGCAACTTAAACAACTTGATGCCAACTTTGATGACACACTTGATAACCGTCTCGCAAATAAAATTGAACAGTTTAAGTCGTTACAAACCGAGTTTGTTGTTGGCCTGATTGTGTTACTGCCGATATTAGTGATTATTAGTTCGTTTTTAATCTTTCGCATTTGTCGTCAACTCAATCAGGTTGAAACCGTATTATCTGATGTAGGTAAGGGGCAGTTAGATCAACCGATAAAATTATCAGGTAGCCATGAGCTGCAACAACTTGGCAGACGACTAGACTGGCTTCGCTTGGCACTAAAACGCGTGCAACAACAAAAGGAAACCTTTTTACGCCATGTCACTCACGAACTAAAAACACCGCTAGCCTCAATTAATGAAGGCAGCAGCTTATTAAACAGCGGGTTACTTGGCGAGGTAAGTGATAAACAAGGTAGAATTTTAACCATAATGCAGCAATCGGTAGAGAAGCTTGCGCGCATGATTGATGATTTACTTAATTACAGTGCAGCAAGCCACCCAGACGGATTACAACAGGTTACCTCTTTCAACACACTAGAAGAAGAAATTAACCGTCACTTAAGTGATACTATTGCGAATAAAGACATCGCTATATGTTGGCACATTAGCGCTACAAATAAGGTACCGCACTTACCGTGTAAATTGATCCTTACGCAACTAGTCAGCAATGCGCTAAATCATGCAACGAGCACAGTAGATATTTACATTAGACAAAATCATAATACCATTGAACTCAACGTGGCGGACGACGGACCAGGCATTAATCAAGAAGAAGCACACTTACTTTTTCAGCCTTTTTACCAAAGCGAACACAATAAAAACAAGCAAGGTTCTGGGTTAGGGCTTGCCATTGTGTCAGAATGCGTCAATCAATTAAAAGGCGATATCACATGGCAAGAAACAGACTCAGGTGCAAACATACTAATTACATTCCCAAGCCAATGAAGATATTTAAACTCTTTACACATTTAAGTGCTGCACTGTTTATTGTCGCGTGTACCAGTACACCACCTGTGCAAAATAACAACGAACACACTCAGTCGACAACAAATACAAATAAAGTGGCAGAACAAACGCACCAACCGATTACCGCGGTAATAAGCGCATTGCTTGCAAATTGTACTCATGCGCCAATCCGCCAAACTCTTGAAAATGAGGCGTTACAAACATTTATTGGTGATTACTGTACAACAACCTCTACCAACAAACAGTTAAAACTGATTGAGGACATTAAAGGCAACGCGTTATGGCCAAATGATTACATGGTTTGGTTTGATTCGTTAACTTGGCATACGGAAAACTTACGAAAACAAAAGATCACTAACTTTTATTCAGATTCAAAAGCTCAAAAACACGAGCAACAATTGCTCGAGCTGCAAAGGCAATTAATTGAACTTAAACAAAAGCTAGTCGACATTGAAAAACAACGCCTTGAAACCTCTCTTTCAGAAAACAGAACACAATAAAGGACACCTATGAAACATTTGGCTAGCGCTGCCAATTTATTACTGGTTGACGATGACACTGCGCTTGCAGAACTGCTTGCGATTCGCCTTGAAGGCAACGGATATAATGTCACTGTGGCTGAGAATGGTAATCAAGCACTTGCCCTGTTAAAGCAAACCGCCATTGATTTAGTGATCACCGATTTTAAAATGGCGAATATGGATGGCTTTGCTCTTAATCAAGAAATCAAAAAATTTTACACTGGCATGCCAGTGATTATGATGACGGCGCATGGCTCTATTCCCGATGCGGTAGATGCTATGCACCAAGGGTTTGTTAGCTTTTTAACAAAACCTATCGATAGCCAACAAATGCTTGATGTGATTGAAAAAACGCTTGCCGGTAAAGTAAGCCAAAACAGCAGCGTTGAGCCAGATAACTTTCATGGCCTCATTTACCAAAGTGAAAAAATGCACCAATTAGTGCAGCAAATAAAAGCGCTGGCAAACAGTAAGGTCAATATCCTTATTCAAGGTCAAAGCGGTAGCGGTAAAGAAGTCGCAGCAAAAGCCATTCACTTAGCCAGTAATCAAGCCAACGGCCCTTTTATTGCTATTAACTGTGGTGCAATGCCAGGTCACTTGCTTGAATCAGAGTTATTTGGTCATAAAAAAGGAGCCTTCACAGGCGCAGTAAGCGATAAAGAAGGCCTAGTGCAAGCGGCCAATGGCGGTACCTTATTTTTAGATGAAATTGGCGATATGCCGCTTGATTTGCAAGTCAAATTATTACGGGTGTTACAAGAGAAAAAAGTTCGTCCAGTTGGTAGCCAAGTTGAACAAGAAGTCGATATTCGTGTAGTCTCAGCAAGCCATAAAAATATCGTGCAAGCGGTCAAAGATAATCAATTCCGTGAAGACTTGTATTATCGCTTAAATGTGGTTTCAATTACCTTACCGAGCTTAAAAGAACGCTTAGATGATATACCCCTGCTCGCCACGCGATTTTTAGCCAAACTCACCGACGATGCCAAACAGTTTAATCCACAAAGTATCACGCGCATGCTAAGTTACGATTGGCCGGGTAATGTGCGTCAACTACACAATATCGTTGAACACTGTATTGCAATTAGCGCTGGAAATATTATTACCGAAGATGTTGTTGCAAACGCATTGCCTGATTCAGACGAAACGCATAACGCCTTTGTTGGTTTAAATGAAGCCAAACGTCAGTTTGAATATGACTATATTCAAAAGGTGTTAGCACTGTCTGGTGGCAATGTGTCAGAAGCTGCAAAACTGGCACAACGAAACCGCTCAGACTTTTACAAATTAATGAAAAAACACGAAATCAGCAACGAGTGATCATACAGTAGCGTCATAGCTTTCCATTACACTTTGGCGTTATCACCGTTTTTGGATTGGTTTAAGTCTGCCAGTAAAATGAGGCTTAAACCAATTATCGCAATATTCGTTGTAACTGGATTAAATGCTTCAATCAGTAACGCCGGTTGCAAAATCACAACAAACAGCAATAAACCACATAACGCTAAGATATTGAAAAATAAAAGCAGTTTTGAACGATAAAAAACAAAAATAAGCAGACCGAACAACACTTCCCCGACCCCTGCAGCTTTCGTGATGAAGTAAGAGGCTTCATCAGAAAACCCGATACTCGCCGTCATTAATTTTTCAAGTGGCGCAATATGCACTAGTTTTGGAAAAATTCCGTGATACAACCAACTAAAACTCACGATATAACGAGAAATTTGAACTGATGACACCGAGTCTCGTCCTTGATTTACAGCATTAATATTGACGTCATCCTAACATCAAAACACCCAGCAACGTTTTAAAGATTGCAAAAAACACCAATTTAAATCGCTTACGATGTATTACAACCATAAAAAACACCCAAACAACGACGCGCCGTTTGGGTGTTAGCCCCAAGCCTTACAGCATTTTTCGCAAAATGAGTTTAAGCGCGTCCAAGCATACGCAATAAGGTGACATCTTTACTCAACAAGTGATGTTTAAGCGCGTTTACAGTAGATGCCTTGTGCCGGTGTCATCTACTGTAAACCCCGATTACAATGAATGAGGCTCAATAAATTAGCCCGCTAGCGCGCCGCTAAACGTGTCCGATTTAATCACATGCTGACCATTAATACACATCATATGAAATACGGGCAAAGCCCTTACACCTTGAAAACTAACACTCTTAGTTAGACGCAAGTAACTGACGAGGGGGTTGATTGTAACTAAGCGTTATGACATTTGATGCCAAATCATACGATGACAGGTATTTCGCTATGCTCGTAAACGTGGTGGTATAAATTTTCGTACCATGATCATCGGTCGACACACCATCTATAAATAAGTTTCCCATTGCCAATTTTGCACGGTTTACTCTAATACGCTGCGGCTTAAAATACGCTTTGGTGTTCGCTTTTAATTGCTGTTTATCTGTAGTTTGATAAATCGCTGAGTTAATCAGATCTAATAAATGCTCGTTGCAATTTTGATATTTTGTTGTGTAAGGGTTTGATATAAGTGAGTAATTGCTATTGTGCAAAGTAACATTATTACCGTCAACAACGGCTTCAATTAGTCGAGATTGTAGGTCGTTGTCAGGAATAATAATACCCGCAGTAAGCTCTGGCACACCCCAAAAAAAATCCACAGGATAATCGGTCACTAAACTGCTTTTGTCTTTATCGTTTGGCTCTTGATACAAGTTATAAATAGCATACCCTTTTGCAGTGTCGCCGTCATCAAGGGCAATTTCAGAATAAATCGCTAATGCCGAATGGGTGAAATTGACACCTTTTGGTAAATCTTTTTTCGCTTGCCCCATGCGCGCAATAATAAATGCACGCGCACCTTTTTTAGCTGCATAGTGCTCAACTTGTTTAGCAAACGCG
Source organism: Pseudoalteromonas sp. P1-9 (assembly GCF_001399975.1). Taxonomy (GTDB): domain Bacteria; phylum Pseudomonadota; class Gammaproteobacteria; order Enterobacterales; family Alteromonadaceae; genus Pseudoalteromonas. The sequence goes on along the minus strand of NZ_LKBD01000005.1, from coordinate 2,068 downwards.
GTTACATCCTCAACCGGAAACGTTTGCTTTTGTTGTTGCTGGCTGCCTGCAATGGCAGCCTTCGATAACAACAAGCAACTAATTAATGTATATGTCCATTTCATAATGTTTCTCCCTTAATACTATTTAACCCGGAAATAACTAACAGGTGCTGCTAGAAAGTCATTTGTTATCCCGAATTCAGATAACTTAATTACTGCTTGCACTTTTTCTTCATTGCATGTGCAGGTGAACGGTCTACTGTGATAGTCACCTCGGTAATTTCAAGCGGTGCATCTGGTTTTTTGCTAAGTGATTTTGCAGTGCGCATTGCTTTATCGCCCGCAGTCATACTCACCATGCCAACACTGCCAGCGGCAATTAAAGGTATCGCTACTACACCGCTCGCAACTTGTGCTGAGCCTTTTGCTGAATGGACCGTTGCTAGCGATGAGTGTTTGCTCGCCTCACTAAAGTTATCTGATGCTGCATTTACGTGATACGGCATTGCCGCGAAAAGTACTGAACTGATTACAATTGATTTAATAAACTTCATGTTAATTCCTCTTGGGTGGTTCCGTTTACGCTTTTTAAATTAGGAGAAAGAATTATTTATGTAAACCAAAATGGTTGAAGTATGAAATTTAAAGACTTAAAGTATCAAAAAATAATACCAAGGATGATTATGAGCCAAATTAAAAGCGTCACCTTAACGCTTAAACAACTGCTTAAACAACACAAACTCACCTACCGCGATGTTGCAGTGCATCTAGGTTTAAGTGAAGCAAATGTAAAGCGTGTTTTTGCTAGTAATAACTTTTCGCTAACGCGGCTTGAACAAATTTGCCAACTGCTCAATATTAGCCTTACTGATTTGTTTTCATTAACTGAGAAACAGCAAAGCCAATTATCACAATTAAACTTAGAACAAGAACAACAGCTGGTTGATGACCCTAAACTGTTACTTGTCGCGGTATGTATTCGCGATGGCTGGCAATTTGATGAAATTATTGAGCAATACGACATAGATCAATTCGAAGCGATCCGTTTGATGGCTAAGTTAGACAAACTCAAAATTATTCAGCTATTGCCCAATAATCATTACAAATCGCTTATCGCACAAGATTTTCGTTGGCAAAAAAATGGACCATTAGAGCGCTTTATGGAAAACGAAGTCATGACTAAGTTTATGGCTAACAAATTCGATAACATTGATGCATCTCGCTTTTATTTACGCGGCCGTTATTCACAAACTTCCATCGATTACATTAAGAAGAAACTAGAGCAGCTGACTAAAGAAGCAGCGCAACTCAATATTGAAGATGCCGATCTTGCCCTTGATAAACGCAAACACATGGGCATATTGTTTGCGATGCGGCCATGGGAGCCGTCGTTATTCGAACAGTTTAGACGCGCAAAAAGCTAACTTAGTAGCATAAATTAATACCATTAAGCATAAAATAAGCAACTTTAAAAAGCAAAGTTTACTTATTTGTAATTATCCCGATACTTGTGTGTAACTTAATTCACAAGCATGGAAAAATATTATGGATAATTTAAAACCAACCAGCGCATTTAAATTAAGCGCGATCGCAAGTTTAGTGATTGGCATGGGTGCGTATTTAATTGGCTTATACAATGCAACCTTACTGTTGAACGAAAAAGGTTATTACCTAATTATTTTGCTTTACAGTTTATTCGCTGCAGTGTCGTTACAAAAAGTTGTACGTGATAAACAACAAGGTTTACCTATATCAAAGCCGTACACAATGATTTGTTGGATATCACTGGCAATTGCTATTGCATTACTCGCGATTGGCCTGTTTAACGCCGATATGTTACTCAGTGAAAAGGGCTTTTTTGCCATGGCGTATACCTTATCGCTGTTTTCAGCCATCACAGTACAAAAGAATATTCGCGATATGTTAGCGTTCAAATAGGATGAAGAGCCCGCTCCACTGCCTGAAATAATTGAATAATAGTAATTAAAAGGGAAGCGTGCTTTGATCTTCCCCTGAAATTCTAGACACCTAGCTTACCGAATTATATCGGATCTCAAACTCTTCAGGGGACTGATGGCCTAGATGGC
>NZ_LKBD01000004.1 GCF_001399975.1 Pseudoalteromonas sp. P1-9 | reverse complement strand
TTGCCGGTGTAGTGCTAGGTTTAGGTGGTTTATATGGCTGGAAAGCATATAACCAATCGCAAATTGATAGCGCTGAAGCAGCGTCGGATGCCTACACGCAGTTAATCTCAACGGCAGGCCAAGAGAACTCTGACGTACTTGCAAAGTCAGATGCATTTTTATCTGAGTATAAAGATTCTAGCTATTCTGTATTAGCTGCGTTTGTAAGCGCGCGTGAAGCAGTTGATACAAAAGACTACAGTGCAGCAAAAGAAAAGCTAGAGTGGATTGTAACCAATGCACCAAAAGCTGAATTGAAAGCCATTGCTACAACGCGTATTGCACGTATTGAACTTGCAGAAGGAAACTTTGATGCAGCACTTGCAAAACTAAACGCAACGTTGCCAGAAGCGTTCAAAGCACAAGTAGAAGAGCTTAAAGGTGACATCTATCTTGCTAAAGACGATAAAGACAATGCACGTTTAGCATACCAAGCAGCACTTGATGCAGCAGGTGAAACGCAAAATCAGCTTCTTCAAGTTAAATTGGATAATCTAGCTGTTGCTCAGACGCTGTAGGTGATTTATGAAAAAAATTACCTTAGCAACCTTGTTGCTGCTAACACTTGGTTTAACGGGCTGTTCATCAAGTGATGATGAAGAAGACGAGTTAACACTGCCTGAAATCGTTAATCAGTTTGAAGCTGATAGCGTATGGCAAACTAGTGTCGGTTCTGGTGTTGAACATTATTTTTCGCGTCTTTCGCCGGTGGTTTACAAAGACACAGTATTTGTAGCGTCACGTCGTGGTGAAATCAAAGCAATTGATATTAACAGCGGCAAAGAACTTTGGCGCAGCGATGTACGTAAAAACCCAGCGTTTTGGCCATGGGAAGATGACGATAGCGCTAAGCTATCGGGTGGCTTAAGCGAAGCGTACGGCAAAATTTTTGTTGGTACAGAACGCGGTGAAGTGATTGCACTTGATCGTGAAACAGGTGAACTTTCTTGGCGCAAACAAGTACCAGGCGAAGCACTTTCAGCACCTGCTGCAGGCGATGGTTTAATTTATGTGAATTTAGGTTCAGGTAAGTTAGTTGCACTACATCCAGATGAAGGTGAACAGCGTTGGGTGTATGAGCATGAAGTGCCAGCACTTACATTACGTGGTATTAGCTCTCCGCAATCAGCAAACGGCGGTGTTATCTTTGGTGAAGAGAACGGTAAGCTGTCAGTAGTTATCGCAGAAAATGGCTTTTTAGCGTGGCAAGCTGACGTTGCAATTCCACAAGGTGCATCAGAGTTTGAACGTTTAGCGGATGTAGATACGCAGCCAGTTGTACAGGGCTCAACTGTTTATTCACTGGCGTATAACGGCAACTTAGTGGCTGTTGATATTCGTTCAGGTAATGTGCTTTGGAAGCGTGAATACAGTGGCTATCGCGATTTTACCGTTGATGGTCGCAATATCTATTTGGTAGATAGCCAAGGTTCTATCTATGCTTTAGATGCAAGCTCAGGTATTGAACGTTGGAGTCAACCAGCTTTAAATGGTTGGTTTTTGACGGGTCCAACAGTATTTGGCAACTATCTAGTAACAGGTGACCAAGAAGGTAACCTACACTGGTTAGATAAAGAAACCGGCGATCTTGTATCGCGCAGTGAATTCGATAGTTCAGGTTTCTACGTCGAGCCAATTACAGCGGGTGATAAACTAATTGTTATCACGCGTGATGGTGAAGTGAGTTTAGTAAACTTACCACTAGCGAATTAATATTTATTGCCAAGTGTGACTTGGTAAATTAAAGGCTTCGTTACGGCTTGCTCTGGACGAAGCCTTTTGTTGTTTATTTAAGAGGTTGAATATGCTTCCTGTGATTGCCCTTGTGGGCCGTCCTAATGTTGGGAAATCAACATTGTTTAATCGCTTGACGCGAACGCGTGATGCACTTGTGGCAGACTTTCCAGGTCTGACACGCGATCGTAAATATGGTCAGGCGAGTTATGAAGATTACGAGTTCATTTTAGTGGATACTGGCGGTATCGACGGGTCTGAGCAGGGCATTGAATCTGAAATGGCTGAGCAATCGCTGTTAGCGATTGAAGAGGCTGATATTGTAATGTTTTTAGTTGATGCTAGAGCGGGCTTAACCGCATCTGATATTGGCATTGCAGATCACTTACGTAAACAGCAAAAGAAAGTATTTGTTGTTGCCAACAAGATTGATGGTATTGATGCGGATTCAAACTGTGCTGAGTTTTACCAACTCGCACTTGGCGAAGTATATCAAATCGCTGCAGCTCATGGTCGTGGTATTACATCGTTACTTGATACGGCACTACAGCCAGTCATTGCTGAATATGCTGAAGCGTATCGTGAAGCAAATCCGGAAGAGTTTGAAGATGACTTAGTTGATTCACTTTACGATGATGAAAACGAAGGTGAAGACGTTGACGGTGAGCGCCCAGACAAACCGGTTAAACTTGCGATCATTGGTCGTCCTAATGTGGGTAAATCGACTCTTACAAACCGTATTTTAGGTGAAGAGCGCGTTATTGTTTACGATATGCCAGGGACCACTCGTGACTCTGTGTATATTCCAATGACACGCAATGAGAAAGAGTACGTACTGATTGACACAGCTGGTGTGCGTAAACGTAAAAAAGTATCTGACGTTGTTGAAAAGTTCTCAGTAATTAAAACACTGAAAGCGATTGAAGATGCAAACGTTGTGTTACTGGTAATTGATGCACGTGAAGGTATTAGTGATCAAGACTTAAGCTTATTAGGCTATACGCTTAATGCGGGTCGTTCATTAGTGATTGCGGTAAATAAGTGGGATGGCTTGGATACGGATGTAAAAGATCGCATTAAATCAGAGCTTGATCGTCGTTTAGGTTTTATTGATTTTGCGCGTATTCACTTTATCTCGGCGCTGCACGGTACTGGTGTTGGTCATTTATTTGAATCAGTAGATGAAGCCTATGAATCGGCAACAAAACGTATCAGCACTGCAATGTTACGCCGTATTATGGACATGGCACAAGCTGATCACCAGCCGCCGTTAGTACGTGGTCGTCGTGTTAAGTTAAAATACGCGCACGCAGGGGGATACAACCCGCCAATTATCGTTATTCACGGTAACCAAGTTAAAGACTTACCTGATTCGTACAAGCGTTATATGATGAACTATTATCGCAAAGCGCTTAAGGTTATGGGTACGCCAATCAAGATTGAATTTAGAGAAGGTGATAACCCGTATGCAGGTCGCACTAATAAGATGACCTTGTCGCAGCAGCGACAGCGCAAACGTATTTCTAAAATGTATAGCAAAAAGCCTTAATTTTAGATTTGTTGAAAAAAGCACCGAATAGGTGCTTTTTTCGTATGTGATGATGGAAATAGCTGCAATTACCAGCAGTTATGTGCTAATAATTAGACAATAAGAATAATTAACCATCATGTCATAAATGGATTACTTAAAAACGGTTATCTACGTTGATAATGTTGAAGAAACGTTAGATTTCTACTTCCAAGCATTTGCCGTCAGCACGGCTCAGCTCGATGAAGACGGGCAATATGGCGAGCTGGACTTCCAAGGTGCGTGTATTGCCTTCGCGGCGCATCCCTTAGCGCAATCTCACTTTAAGCAGAGTTATATTCGCGCGCAGCCAAAACAACCGGCACTTGGTTTTGAATTAGTCTTAAAGGTTGATGACATTAATTTAGCATTTGCAAAAGCGGTAGATGCAGGCGCAGAACCACTTTCTGCACCGCATGAAATGGAAGGTAAAAACTTGGCGTATGTACGTTCTATTGAAGGTACGCTCATTGCGCTAAGCGAATAAACTTTGCTTCATAAACTGCCACGTTTCATTTGAGTTTATAATGCGACCGTGACCAAGTTTATTAACAGCTTTTAAATTGATATGGCTGTGCTGACTTGCTTGTTGATTGGTTAATTCAAACTTAGCAAATCGGTCTTTTTGATCGTGAATAATATGAATAGGATGGGCGTGACCTGCAACGTGTAATTCAGGCAAAATCTCACCAAAACGCATACCGTGTTCATCTTCAACACTTTTTAGCACGCCACTAAATAAGTGTTGATGAATGCCCGTATTCAAAATACGTTGTTCAAAAGAATCGTAAAAGCCAAAGGTAGGCGCGATTAAAAAATGGGGTACATCTTTACTCACATTAAGCGCTGCAATTGTTCCCATAGAATGACTGACAATTGCTTTGGGCTGCTCAATGCTTGCCATTATCGATTTTAGCCCTTTGATAAAAAGCGGTAAATTGGCAAACTTACCATCGCTTTCACCATGACCGTAATGATCAAATGCCATCGCTTTAAATCCACTTGCTGCTACTTTCTCCATAAGTGGTAAAAATTGGCGGCTACTACCAGACCAGCCATGGGTAAAAACCACAGCAGGACCTTCACCAATTGAGGTAAGGTGTAAGTCACCGTGCTCGGTTGCTAGTTTTTGTTGCGTAAACTGGGCTGACAATGTTGTTCTTTTGCGGTTTTTTACCGGTGTTAACAGTAATTTTCTCGTTTGATTAAAGGCAAACTTTGGAGCAATTTTAAGCGCGGTAGTCGATGCCGCTTTAATCAGATAGTAGGCAAGCGGCTTTCTTTTTGCCGATGATGAAAAATAGATTTTACTGCTCATACAGATTCCTCTGCGCGGTGGCGCTCAATTAATTGGTTTAGGGCTGTTTTAAAACGGCTATGCTCAGCGTCTTCAACACCTAGCCACGACATGCTTTGGCTGCCCAAATAAAGTGCGTAGAGTTCAAACACAAATTGTTCTGCGCTTACATCTTGTTTGAATTGCCCCGCACTTATCACTTGCTTAACTTTGTGAGTTAAATAGCCAAGCCAATTTGCTAGATCTTGCTTAACTTGGTCGTGTATAGCGCCTGGTTGGTCATCAAACTCCACTGCCGCGGAGATAAAAATGCAGGTCTTTGCTTGGTTTTCATACCAATCTAGCCAGTTCTCACATAAGCTAAGTAATTGAGCAAGAGGATCAAGCTCGCGGTTGATTGGCTGTATAACCGTGCTTTGAAAAAGTTCATTGGCGAATGTTAGTACATTTAATTGCAGCGTTTCTTTTGATTTGAAATGCGAAAACAAGCCCGATTTTGACATGCCTGTGGCAACTGCAAGGCCGCCAATAGTGAGATTGTCTAAGCTTGACTGTGTAGCAATTTTTAACGCCGTTGCGAGGATCTGCTGTTTTGTTTCTTGACCTTTACTCATAAAAGTACGCTCGTGCTATTATTTGTGTGATAATAGCACGAGCGTACTAAAAGTAAATGTTTCAATTAGCTGTTCGCGAACACCGCATTTAATTCAATGTTGCCTATACTGTGTGTAATGTAATATGAGAGTTCACTATGCTAACCCCCGATTTACCAGCCAATGAAAATACAAGAATTAAAACCTTACAAAGCTTAAATGTGCTCGACACACCGTCTGAGCAAAGGCTCGATAGAGTCACGCAAATTGCCGCAAAAATGTTTAACGTACCTATCGCATTAGTATCGTTAGTTGATAAAGAGCGGCAGTGGTTTAAGTCTTGTGTCGGTTTAACGGCAAGTGAAACACCGCGAGATATTTCCTTTTGCGGCCATGCAATTTTGAGTGAGCAAGCATTGGTTGTAACAGATACTTTAGCGGATGAACGTTTTGCAGATAACCCGTTGGTACAGGGCGAGCCAAATATTCGCTTTTATGCGGGGATCCCTCTTGAACATGAAAATGGATGCCGTTTGGGTACCTTGTGCATTATTGATAGCAAACCTCGTAATTTTAATAGCGACGATATTACCCTATTGAAAGAGCTTGCGGTGCTTGTGGAACTTGAGTTAGTAAATAAATTACCAAATACCACAGACCCTGTCACAGGGTTATCAAACAAAGCCGGCTTTAAGTTATTAGCGCCGATTAGTTTAAAGGTGTGTCAAAAGTTAAATCTTAAAGTCTCGGTAGTGTATTTGTTTATGAAGGGACTGCTTAGTTATCGACATGATCACCAGAAGTATACAACTATTTTAAATACAACTGCTGAACTTTATAAAACCACATTTAGAGCAACTGATTTAATCGCGCATTACGATGAAAATGGGTTTGTTGCGCTAGTAAGCAATGCGGACAAACATAATACGCAAGAGCTACTTGATTGTTTGATTACGCAAATGAATGACGTTGATTTTGATGTGCAGCATGATAGTCCTATAGAGTTGATAACGGGTGTCATCGACAGCTCACCATTTTGTGATATTGATGAGCTGATCTTTAACGCCTTTATTAAGCTACATGAGCAAGGTGAGGGGTTTTAGAAGCAGGATGCGACAATAAGCTGCTTAATCATCTCTTGACTTGGTTTTATTTTTTCCATCGCTAAAAATTCATCGGGTTGATGGGCTTGTTGTATTGAGCCTGGGCCCATTACGATTGTTTCACAACCGAGTTGCTGTAAAAAAGGCGCTTCAGTGCAATAGTTTACCGCTTGTGCTTTTTCGCCAGACAGTTTTTCAGCAAGCTTTACTAAACTGCTATCGGTGCTGCCTGAAAACGCAGGAATAGGTTCGTGCAAATCATGTACCGCCACCGCATTTGGATATTGGTCATTTATCGGTGCTACCGCCTGCAATAACATAGCTTGAAGTTCTGGAATACTAATGCCGGGAATTGGGCGCATATCAATATGTAGCTCACAACAACCACAAATGCGATTGGCATTGTCACCACCATGAATGTGTCCAAGGTTTAAAGTTGGGTAGGGTATTTTAAAATCTGATAATGAATATTTATTCTTTATCTCTTCTTTTAGTTTTAGTAGCTGGCTAATCACAAGCTGCATTACTTCTATAGCGTTTAAACCCGCATCAGGATCAGAGCTATGACCTGCTTTACCTGTTACACGAATTGCCGTCGACATATGTCCTTTATGAGTATATACAGGCACCATGTTAGTAGGTTCACCAATAATGCAACGAGCTGGCTTTAGCTTATTCTGTTTAGCGATTTCAATTGCGCCAGCCATTGTGGTTTCTTCATCTGCTGTCGCTAAAATTGTAATAGGCTGTTTTAGGTTAGCGAGTCCAATATCGCTATCTATTTCTTGTAATGCATTTAAAACAAAAGCAAAAAAGCCCTTCATATCGATACTGCCTAAGCCATAAAACTTATTGTCTTGTTCGCTTAATTTGAACGGGTCGAACTGCCAGCGACTATCGTCAAATGGCACTGTGTCTGTGTGTCCTGCCAGCATTAAACCGCCGTCACCTGTACCTAGCTTTGCCGCTAAATTGTATTTTCCCGGATTGTTATCAAGTTCCGTAATTTCGACTGCAAAGCCTATTGATTCAAACCAACTTGCCAATAAATTGATGACTTCGCGGTTACTCATGTCGAGTGATGGCACCGTTGCGCTAATCGACGGTGCGGCAATAAGTGCACCATACATATCAAGAAAGTGTAATTGCGACATTATTCCCTCAAAACATCCAATAAATAATTATGCAAAAAAGTTGAATATAAATTTACATTGGTTTATTCTGCATTTCAATTCATTATTTTGAAATAATTAGTACCGAGACTAACAGCATGCATAAATCAACTTTACGACGATAACACTTTATTAAAACTTGTCTTAATAACCCTTTTTTAGTTTTTTGGAAAAAATATGAATATCGTTATCGTTGGTGCAAGCGGTTACTCAGGTGCTGAACTTGCCAAATTAATATCACTGCATGATTCGTTAAATTTAATGGGTATGTATGTGTCTGAAAATAGCCTTGATAAAGGCAAGACGCTTGCAAGCCTCTATCCTGAGTTAAATGGTGTAGTTGAAGGTGCGCTTTCACCACTTACACCAGAGGCGTTTGACTCTATTAATCAACATGCTGATGCTGTTTGTCTGTGTACTGAACATTCAGTCAGTGTCGAACTTGCACCTCAGTTTTTAGCAATGGGCAAAAAAGTATTTGATTTATCTGGAGGCTTTCGTCTGTCATCAAATGATGACTATGAAACCTATTATGGCTTTAAACACACTAGCCCTGAGCTATTAGAACAAGCTGTTTATGGTCTTGTTGAATGGCAAAAAGACCAAATCAAAAATGCACAGTTAGTAGCAGTACCTGGTTGTTACCCAACCGCTGCGCTAAATGCGCTTAAACCATTAAAACAAGCTGGCTTACTTACTGATGATACTGTGATTATCAATGCAGTTTCTGGTGTTACAGGTGCAGGGCGTAAAGCCATTGTGGCAACGCATTTTTGTGAAGTGAGCCTAAAACCTTACGGTTTATTTAATCATAGACATGGCCCTGAAATTGAAAAATACCTTGACCACAAGGTGTTGTTTACACCGCATTTAGGCAATTTTAAGCGTGGCATTCTTGAAACCATCTATGTCAAAGTAAAGCAAGGCACTACTGCAAAGCAAATAGCAGAGTCATATCAGGTGCTTGCTGATGAGCCTTTAATTCGCTTACTTGGCGATGCAATTCCATCAATTAAGGGTGTTGAGAACACACCGTTTGTTGATATTGGTTGGCAGTTACAGGGCGACCAACTCATTGTTATTTCTGCGATTGATAATTTACTTAAAGGCGCGTCTGGCCAAGCACTTCAATGTATAAACCTAACTTTAGGACTGCCGGCACATACGGACTTTCAAGGAGTGAATCATGGCTAATTGGGTAATTAAGCTAGGTGGCGCGGTATTAAATAATATTGACGCTGCAAAAGCGTTAATTGATGTGTTACATCAAAAGCCTGAAGACAAATTTATTCTAGTGCACGGCGGTGGCTCGCTTGTTGATAGCTGGTTAAGCGATGCGGGCTTTGTTACGTCAAAGCACCTTGGTCTACGTATTAGTCCGCGTGAACAAATGCCTTACATTGTTGGTGCGCTTGCGGGTTGTGCAAATAAACAACTCATGGGCGCGGCAATTAGTAATGGTTTTAAGCCTGTTGGTTTAAGTCTTTATGAAGCGGGGCTCGTTAGTGAGCAAAAGCTAAAAGCGCTTGGCCAAGTCGGTACCTGCATTGAAAACGATGCCAGTATTCTTAAATCGCTGCTCAATGCGGGATGTTTTCCGATTGTGAGCTCAATTGGTTTTGACTTAGAAGGCAATTGGTACAACGTAAACGCTGACGAAGCAGCAGCCAGTATCGCTCAATTGCTTGATGCGGAACTTGTTTTTATGACAGATGTAGAAGCAGTATTAGATCACAAGCTTAACCCATTACATCAGTTATCAAGTACTGATATCAGCACATTAATCGAAGAGGGAGTCATTAAAGGCGGCATGCAGGTAAAAGTAAATACCAGCTTGCAAGCTGCTCAACATTTACGACGTGGCGTGTATATCTCGAGCTGGCAAAAGCCAGAAAACTTAATCGCATTGCTCAATGGTGAGCATGTGGGAACCAAGATTACGCCATAGGAAAAGCAATGACTCAACAATTTATTACGGGCTTAGAACTCAACAAAGAAGCCAACTTAAAATTACTTAATTTAGCATTACAAATTAAAAATAACCCAATGGATTTTGTCGATGCGCTGAAAGGAAAATCGGTTGTTACGTTATTTGAAAAACCAAGTTTACGTACTCGTCTGTCGTTTGACATCGGCATTAACAAACTCGGCGGACATGCAGTTTATTTAGATCAGCAAAACGGTGCAATGGGGCAACGTGAATCAGTAAAAGATTTTGCCCTAAATATTTCCACGTGGGCTGATGGCATCGTAGCGCGTGTAATGGCGCATAGTACATTAACTACGCTTAGTGAATTTTCGTCTGTACCGGTTGTAAATAGTTTGTGTGATTTATATCACCCATGCCAAGCACTCGCTGATTTTTTGACATTGACTGAAATTTACGGCGACGTAAGCCAACTAAAATTGGCTTATTTAGGTGAAGGTAACAATGTTACGCACTCACTGATGCTATTAGCGGCAACCTTAGGTACTGACTTTGTCGCAGTATGCCCTAAAGGCGCATCACCTGATGCACAAATTGTAAAACAAGCTGAAGCGATAGCAGCACAAAATGGCGCATCGGTCTTGGTAAGTGACCGTGTAGAAGCCGCAGTTGGTTCGAATGCACTCTATGCCGATACTTGGGTATCAATGGGCGATAACACTCCACTTGTACAAGTAAAAGAAAAGTACATGCCGTATCAAATTAATCAAAAACTGCTTGATATGACAGGCGCATCAAGTGTGCTTCATTGTCAGCCAGCGCACCGTGAATTTGAGATTACCTCAGAGGTAATGGACGGTGAAAAATCATTCATAATACAACAAGCTGAAAATCGTATGCATGCGCAAAATGCTCTGCTTGTAAGTTTATTAAACCCAAATTTTGTGTAAGGAATCGGTAACATGAGTTCTATTAAAAAAGTTGTACTAGCATACTCAGGTGGTCTTGATACATCGGCTATCGTGCCATGGTTAAAAGAAAACTATAACTGTGAAGTGGTGGCATTTGTTGCGGATGTAGGTCAAGGTGCTGAAGAGTTAGAAGGCGTAGAAGCAAAAGCAATTGCATCGGGCGCATCTGAGTGTCACATCGTTGATCTAAAAGACGAGTTAATTGCCGATTATATTTATCCAACACTTAAAACCGGCGCAATTTACGAAGGTACTTACTTACTAGGTACATCAATGGCGCGTCCTATCATTGCTAAAGCACAAGTTGAAGTTGCGCGTAAAGTAGGTGCTGATGCACTCTCTCACGGCTGTACCGGTAAAGGTAATGACCAAGTTCGTTTTGAAAGCTGTTTTGCAGCCCTTGCACCCGATTTAAAAGTGATCGCGCCTTGGCGTGAATGGGATTTATCAAGTCGTGAATCATTACTTGATTATCTTGCTGAGCGTAATATTCCATGTTCGGCGTCGGCGACTAAAATTTATAGTCGTGACGCAAACGCGTGGCACATCTCACACGAAGGTGGTGAGCTTGAAGATCCGTGGTGCCAACCGAGCGATCAAGTATGGACATGGACAAATTCGCCAGAGCAAGCGCCAAATGAGTCACAATTTGTTCAGCTTAGTGTTAAAAATGGTGAAGTAGTTGCGGTAAATGGTGAGCAAATGTCACCGTTTCAAGTACTCACTACGCTAAACGAAGTTGCAGCACCTCATGGTATTGGGCGTGTTGATATCGTTGAAAACCGTTTGGTAGGTATGAAGTCGCGTGGTTGTTATGAAACACCTGGTGGCACTGTAATTATGGCGGCACTTCAAGCGATTGATGAGTTAGTGCTTGATAAAACCAGCCGCAAATGGAAAGACACTTTAGCGAATGAGTTCTCGCACCTTGTTTATGACGGTCGTTGGTTTACGCCACTAAAAGATTCAATTTTAGCTGCAGCAGAAGTGTTTTCGACTCTCGCTACTGGCGAAGTGGTATTAAAGCTTTATAAAGGTCAAGTTACTGCGGTTCAAAAGCAATCTGAAAACTCATTATATAGTGAAGACTTTGCAACGTTTGGTGAAGATGATGTGTACGACCAATCACATGCAGAAGGCTTTATTCGTCTATTTTCATTAAGCAGTAGAATTTCTGCAATGAATAACAAGTAATCTTGCCGAGAATTAGTGAGAGGATAGAGTTATGGCACTGTGGGGCGGACGTTTTTCTTCGGGACCAGATCACGCATTTAAGCAATTTAATGACTCACTGCCATTTGATTATCAAATGGCAGAAGAAGACATTATTGGTTCTGTGGCTTGGGCTGGTGCGTTACAACAAGTTGATGTGTTAACAGCGGACGAACATCAAAAATTAGTAGCAGGTTTAAACGAACTTTTACATGAAGTTCAGCAAAACCCAAATGCAATTGCAACGGCTGGGGATGAGGATATTCACTCGTATGTAGAGGCAAAGCTAATTGAAAAAGTGGGCGATCTTGGTAAAAAGTTACATACAGGTCGTAGCCGAAATGACCAAGTAGCTACTGATTTTCGCTTGTGGAGCCGAAAAACTGCGAAGCAATTACTTGCGGCCATAGCGTCATTAAAAAATGCCTTAGTCACCCTTGCGGAAAAAGAGTTTGGTACCGTGCTACCTGGATATACTCACCTACAACGTGCGCAACCTGTGTTGTTTAGTCATTGGTGTATGGCGTATTTTGAAATGCTGGAACGTGATGAAGCGCGTTTAGAAAGTGCGCTTAGCCGCATTAATGTATGTCCGCTAGGTTCCGGTGCGCTGGCAGGCACTGCCTATACCATCGACCGTGAACAACTGGCTGCCAATTTAGGTTTTGATAGAGCAAGCCGAAATAGCCTTGATGCCGTGTCGGACCGTGATTTTGTGGTAGAGCTTTTAAGCTGTGCGTCAATTTCAATGATGCACTTATCACGCCTTGCAGAAGATATGATTTTCTACAATTCGGGTGAAGCAGGCTTTATTGAACTGGCAGATAGCGTGACGTCTGGCTCAAGCCTGATGCCGCAAAAGAAAAACCCAGATGCGCTAGAACTTATTCGTGGTAAAACTGGCCGAGTATTTGGTGCCTTTAGTGCCATGATGATGACCTTAAAAGCACTGCCGCTTGCGTATAATAAAGATATGCAAGAGGACAAAGAAGGGCTTTTTGATGCAATGCCAACTTGGCTTGCCTGTATTCATATGGCTGAAGCTTGCATTAAAGGTGTTAAGGTTAATGCGGATAAAACCAAAGCCGCGGCACAAGGCGGTCATGCTAATGCTACTGAACTTGCAGATTACTTAGTTGCCAAAGGTATTCCATTCCGTGAAGGTCATCACATTGTTGGTGAACTGGTACAAGTGGCAATTTCAGAGGGTAAAAACCTTGAAGATTTATCACTATCGCAGTTTAAAGCCGTTTGCGATGTAATCAACGATGATGTTTACCCAGTGCTTGAACTACAAGCGTGTTTAGATGCGCGTTTAGCACTTGGTGGTACATCGCCGACGCAAGTTCAATTTGCCATTAGTAACGCAAAAAAAAACGCTGAATTTTCGGTAAGAGATGCCACGCTAAACGATGTGGAAGCAATTGCTGAACTTATCCAATATTGGGCGCGTGAAGGCGAAAACTTACCGCGTGCAAAAAGCGATATGATCCACAGTATCAATGAATTTGCTGTTACAGAAGTGAATGGCAAAGTGACAGGTTGTGCATCGCTATATATTTACGATACAGGCCTTGCTGAAATTCGTTCGTTAGGAGTTAATCCTGAATCGAATGTTAAAGGGCAGGGGCGAGCATTGGTAAATCACCTAATTGAAAAAGGTGGTAAGTTGGCGCTAGGGCGCATTATTGTGCTGACTCGTGTGCCTGGTTTTTTTAGTAAGTTAGGTTTTGCTGACAGCCATAAATCTCAATTACCTGAAAAGGTGATGAAAGATTGTGAGTTGTGCCTCAGAAAAGATAACTGTGATGAGGTTGCTATGGACTATTTGATTGCACGGCCAAATTCGTTGCGTATCGATTGTCGCAATGTAGCCTAAATCCATTTCAAATTTAATCGCCATTAAAAGCACAACAGCTATGCTGTTGTGCTTTTTTACGTTTAACACTTTTTGTACTTTACTCAATAGAGATGGTGCTATTTAAATTGCAGTTGTTATTCAATTTGATTTTATTGTTATATAAAACAGTAAATTAAATTTAACCCTTTATTCGTATATTGCGAGTAATTCGCATTTATGGATCGCTAATTGCTAAATTTGTGCACCTGATGTTTAGTTGTCAGAAAAATGACAATTAAAGGCCCTAGGTATATAGCAGTATAAATAATTAAAAAATAATGCTTAGGGGTATCTTTAAAAATTAGTTTATAAGGAATTGAAAAATGCAAATTAACGGTACCAATAGCTTAAATGCTACACAATATGCTCAAACGCAAAACAGTCAGTCAACTGCAGTTAAATCAGAGGGTTCACAAAACACCCTACAAAATGATAAGGTGACTTTATCTACTGATTTGCAACGCGGTGGCGGTATAATTAAAACCGACTCTTATGCAAATTTAAAGCGTGGCGGTGGTATAATCAAAACTGACTCGCAAGCAGATTTGAATCGTGGCGGCGGTATTATTAAAACTGACCCACAAGAAAATTTAAATCGCGGTGGTGGCATTATTAAAACTGATTCACAAGCAGACTTAAATCGTGGCGGTGGTATCATTAAAACTGATTCTTACGCAAATTTAAATCGTGGCGGCGGTATCATTAAAACAGACTCATACACAGATTTAAATCGTGGTGGCGGCATTATCAAGACGGATTCGTACGCTGATTTAAATCGTGGTGGTGGTATTATTAAAACTGATTCACACGCAAACTTAAATCGCGGTGGCGGTATTATCAAAACGTAAAGATTAAATGATTTGGACGACTAACCTGGCACTAACTATGGGAACACTTGTTGTTTGGGGGTTCCTAATGGCATTTTTGTTTAATATATTTATGCGTACTGTTTCTGCTAAAACAGATAACTATTTAGTCTGGGTTAGTGCCATTATGTTTGCGTCATATTATTTCAGTGACTTATTCCACGATCTCAGCTCAGGTACTGAGATTTACTTTACGTGGTTTATTTATGATCTGCTCACGTTACTTGTTGTTCTTTTTCCTCTTCTGTTTAAACGTCGTCTAAATCTCATTTTAAAACCAGCTTCAATTTATATTTTTATTGGTTTAATTGTAAATGCAATTTTGTTTTTAGCTATGTTTATTGATATGAACTTACTGGGCAATAGAGAGCCATGGTTGTTGTGGTCTATTTATAGCTTTACGGTGAATGCGGTTGATTATGCAATGATTATTACATTAATTATTGGTCGTGATTGGTTAGGCCTAATCAGATTGGCACGTTATGCGTACTCAAGAGCTCTTAAATCAGAAGCTAAACATGAGGCTCGCACTGAACAGTGCGCACATATTGTATTACACGCTTAATTAAAAACGATATTCCCAACTGCCACTTAGTGCGAATTCTGTATCCGAATCATTAGCCAATTTATCGCGCCAAGTTGCCGCTTTCAGCTTTAGTAAACCGTCAAATAACCCTTGCTGAAAACCCACCTCTAGTTGCAAGCGCTTTGTATCAAGTTTTTCAAAATCCATATGACGTAGTTTTACAAATCCAGCATAGCCATTTGTAGTTTGGTAGCTGCTTGATAAACTCAAGCCTTTAACATTCTGACCGATACTTGCCGCGATATTTTCACCTAAATGCGCGTACCCTTGCTCATAATATGGGTGCTGATATTGGCAATGGCTCAAGGTCGCAATATAACGACAGTTTGAAATCGTATCTGTGTATTCAATATAGCTTTTAACTAAGAAATCTTGACCACCAAAAAAGTGTTCGGCGCCTAAGGTGTACATGGTATCTTCAGGTAAAAAGCTTAGCTCGTTGGTACCAGCATATTCACCATAAAGTGCAATAGACTGATTAAACAGTCGTGTACTGTATTTAATATCAATGCTGGTTAATTGGTTATATTCATTAACCCCATTGTTATCGAGCTTATTCTTTGTCAGTATGACATCTGATAGCGCACCAAAGCCATGATCTGTATCTGGACTATCAAATTGCGCAGTTTGGTTTACGCCTACCTCTAAACCCGTAATCGGGGTTGATGAAAAGCGCATAGCCCAAAATAGGGTGTCTTTGTCATCGTTTTTGAGGTACTTATCTTGACCAACAAAGGCTGAAAAATTCCACGGACCAATAAATGAGAGAAAACTCGGTCCATAGTAATCGGTATTTAAACGGCTAAGGCGCAGCCCCGGCATTGGGTCGGCGTTGTTTGAGAGTAACAACGCGTTATCGTTACTTGGTCCAAACCATTTATTAATTTGCTCAACACTGACGCTCCAATTGCCGTATAAAACCGCCAAATAAGAACCGTCATAGTTGAGTTCCTTTTGGCTGGTGGCATCTTTGCTATAGCCAATAGATACTTTTGCAGTCACTCTGTCACCCATTAGTACAGAGGTGCCTTGAATGTTGCCTTTATGCTTATTGCGTTCGCCAAAACTTTGTAAGTTGCTTGGCTCACTGTTACCACTTACTTTAACTGATGAATAAGAGCCTGATTTTGCAGCTTTAAGTGCATGTTGTACTTTACGCAATGCGAAAATACCATCATCAGATAGCTTATTGCGATTGATCATTGATAAATCTTGCGCAATACCTTGCCACATAAGCGGATAGCTATTAACTGGGCGTTTAATCGCGCCTTCACTTACTAATTGCTCAATCGCGGCGCGTAAAAACGGGTCATCGGTGCCAATCCAAGGCTCAGCAAAAACGTTTGCTGCAAAAACTAAACTACATGATGCAGCAATATGGCTCAACTTCATTTTGCCAACTTTTCCTTAAGGGCGTTTACGACAATTGGGTCTACAAATTCATGAACATCACCACCATGAATTGCCACTTCTTTTACTAGGCTTGATGAAATAAATGAATTTTTCTCAGCCGGTGTTAAAAACACTGTTTCAAGCTCTTTATTTAGTCGGCGATTCATATTGGCTAATTGAAATTCAAATTCAAAATCCGATACTGCACGTAAGCCACGTACTAATACGTGTGAATTTTGCTCTCTCGCTAAATCAGCAAGCAGGCCAGAAAAACCAATAACTGTCACGTTATCAAGGTGTGACAAAATAGATTTTGCGATTTCAACACGTTGTTCTAATTCAAAAAATGGCTTTTTATTTGGGTTATGTGCAACGGCTAAAATTACTTCGTCGAACATTTTAGCGGCACGCGCTACTAAATCTGTGTGGCCATTTGTGATTGGATCAAACGTTCCAGGATAAATCGCTTTTACTTTCATGGTATTGGTAACTTAGTGATGATGCTGGCATTTTATCAAGCTTTGATTGGAATACCAATCGCCAAGCGAGACATTTTGCCAATTGGTATTCAACACTAGATTGTTTATACTGCGCGGTATTAACGTTAGGCATAATAGGATATTTATGAGTACCAAGGATAAGATAATTCAAACAAGCATTGCATTGTTTAACCAGCATGGAGAGCGTGCGATAACAACCAACCATATCGCATCAGAAATGGGCATTAGCCCAGGTAACTTGTATTATCACTTT
Source organism: Pseudoalteromonas sp. P1-9 (assembly GCF_001399975.1). Taxonomy (GTDB): domain Bacteria; phylum Pseudomonadota; class Gammaproteobacteria; order Enterobacterales; family Alteromonadaceae; genus Pseudoalteromonas. Next base: position 210,517 of record NZ_LKBD01000004.1, on the reverse strand, counting down.
AAAAATAAAGAAGACATTTTACGCAATATCTTTAGCCTTTATAAAAATCACCTTAAAGATAATTTTATCCCAATGGATAAAAACCAAGATGTGATGGCGCAGCTCGCCGGCTACCTTGATTCACTGGTTGAATTAATGTGGCGTTTTAACTTCTTTTATAACAACTTAACCGATATTTTAAGCCGTGATAATGAGCTTAAAGCGCAATATTTAGAGCAGCAAGCACAACTGTTAGAACAAGTAGCAGCGGTTATTGCAGGGCTAAAATACGCCGAAGTTATTGAGATTGATGACAGCGATATCGTTGAACTTGCACATATGGTGAAACTAACAGTGAGTTTTTGGACACCTTATGTAAAAGCGCATAGCGAAGATGGTCGCTTGTCAAAACAGGATATTTTTGGTGGTATTGTTAAAGTTATATTACTGTTTAAGCCTTACGCCAAAGGCGCAGGCTTAGAACAGCTAAAAGAATTACAACAAGAATACATTAATAAGCAACTTGACGTTGAGCAGGCGGTTGCTTAACGGTCTTTTTGGCAGTGCGTTAACAGTTGCTGCCAAAACGCGATACCTTTTTCTCGCGCGAGATTAATGTTTGTCTCTGGAATACCTTCCGGATCAGGATGAATATCAAGTACCCTTGCCATTGAAGCTTCTCTTATTAAATGCAATGTTGGATAAGGCGCCCTGTTGGTGTAGTTAGCTGCATCTTGCTCATCACTATCGGCAAATACATAGTCTGGGTGGAAATTGGCGATTTGAATAAAGCCTTCATAACCGCTTGATACCAACATCGCATTGGCTAAATCAACCAAATCTAAAAAATCGTCAAAATTTTGAAAGCCTTCGCTAAAAATATGTAAACAGGTTTCAATATCGTCGTTTTCACGCATTTCTTGGATTAACGAGAGCATTTCAATTACCGCATCTTCATGCGACTTTGTTTTGCTATCTACATAGTTAATTGTATTGTTTACCACTTCTTTTTTGGCAAAAGGGCAAAAGTTATACCCAACAATAACGCGGCTAACCCAGTTTTTAGTTTGTTCAATCGGTGATAATGTCATGAGAAATCTCGTTTTCGATAAGCGTTATTGTGCGTTTAACCGCGCCACTGTTAGCATTCAATATAGCTAACGCATTGTCACCTAGTTCTTTTTGCTTGCTAGGGTCGTTTGCAATTGAAAGCAGGCTTTTACAAAGCGCATCGGCACTATCAACACACAAGCAGGCATTACTGTTTAGTAATTGCGGGTACACGTGTAAAAAGTTGGTGTAGCTTGGTCCGGTAATAATTGGAATACCAAATGCCGCAGCCTCAAGCGGATTATGACCGCCGCGCTCAATTAAACTACCGCCAATAAAAGAACTGTTTGCGGCCCCAAACAGTGTAAGCATTTCACCCATGGTATCTGCGAGTAGTACTGATTGCCCATTGTGTGGCGCTTTACTGCGTTGGCTAAAACTAATATTTTGTTGTGTTAAATAGGCTGCTACTTTGGCAAATTGCTCAGGATGGCGCGGAGCGATAATCAGTAGGGCGTTTGGCTGTTGCTCTAACAGTGATAAATGTGCAGCAATAACCTGTTCATGTTCGTTAGGGTGAGTTGAACCTGCAACCCAAATAAAATCATGTGTTGTAAGCTCAGATTGAAACTTTGCTACGTTATTTGTTATTTCATTATTTAGCGTAATATCAAACTTAATCGAGCCGGTCACATGCGCATTTTTGGGTTTTAAACCGAGTGCTAAAAAACGTGCTGCATCGTCTTTATTATGCGCTGCTAGCAAGCCTATGTTATGCATGATTTGTTTGCTTAAAGGCTTTATGCGCTGATAGCCTTTTTGCGATTTTTCCGATAAACGCGCGTTAATAACACACACAGGTATGCCATGTTTACTTGCTTTAATAATCAAATTTGGCCAAAGCTCAGTTTCTAAAATAACAATGGCTTTTGGTTTTAATTGTTTTATAAAACGTGAAACAGCGCCAGGAAAATCGAGTGGCAAATACACATGTTGCACGCTGTCTTTAAATTGCTTTTTTATTTCCGCTGAGCCCGTAGGTGTATTGCAGGTTATAGTGACAAGGTGAGTCTGTTTTAATGTGTTAATTAATTTACTTGCGGCCATTAACTCACCGACAGACGCGCAGTGAATCACTAGACTGTTTGGTTTTAAATTATCATCATAAAAACCAAGACGTTCGGCCCAACGTTTACGATATTCAGGCGCTTTTTTTCCGCGTAACCATAAGAGCAAAAACACCAGCGGTGATAAAAGATATAAAACAAAACTGTAAATGATGCGTGCCATATCGACCTCACGAGATAGAGCGGCGAGTTATAACATATTTATACAATTTTTGCTGCGCTATGTGATGGCGTTTTGTTATCATGAATGAATAACTCTATAACGACTTCGCCTATGAAACTCAGTAATTTACTTATTATTGCAGGGGCATTTGTTGCAACAGAAAGTGCTGCAAAACCTACTGTATATTTGCCTTTGGGCATAGACGCCCACTTAGAAACCCAACTTGATCGCATGTTTGCACTTACCAGTGGAACGCCTATGCATAAGCCGTATGCGTTAAGTGAAGTCGACCTTGCACTTAGGAAACTAAAGCAAAAAGACAGTAGGCTGTATCGTTACTTAGTGGGCGAGCTGAAACGTTATCGTGGTGAAGACAAAATTAGCCGTTATGGTTTACGAACTACAGCAAGTAGCGGTGATACGATGCCGATTGCTAACCAGCGCGGTTTAACAACCGATGAATATGCGCAAGGTTTTTTCGAAGGTATTTGGCGCCCTAATGACTTTATGTTGGCACAAATAGGCGTAGATTACCGCGTTAAAGGGCAAGACTTAGTCGCTTATAATTCGACACTGAGCATGGCTGCTGCAAACCTACAACTTGATATTGGTTACAGAGATCATTGGTATTCACCATTTAAAAATTCGGCGCAAATTATGTCGAATAACGCACAGATGCCAATGAGTATTTCACTAGGCACTGTTGAGCCGCTTAATAATTGGTGGAACCTCGATTTTGAATTGTTTTATACCGAACTCGATGAAGTAAAAGGCGGTATTCAGTATCAAGGTGAATGGCACGACGGTAGCCCTAAATTAGTTGGCATGCACGGTTCAATTGAACCGACACATGGCTGGAAAATAGGCTTTAACCGTGTGATGCAGTTTGGTGGTGGTCCGCGTGAGACGGATATCAGTGATATCTTTAAAGCATTTTTTGACCCATCAGGTAACGATAATGCTGATAATGACTTGAGCACAGACGATGAATTTGGTGACCAAATGATCTCGTTTACCTCGAGTGTTTATTTTGATTGGGTAACACCAATTGAAATTTACGCAGAATATGGTGCTGAAGATACCTTGCATGGCAGCAATTTTAAATTTGGCAATCAAACCATTTCATTTGGTACGTACTTACCAAAATTAACGAACAACTCTTCATTAAGATATGAATATAACAAGTGGAATACACTTTGGTACGTTCACCACTTATATAAAAATGGTAATACTAATGAAGGTTTCACATTTGGTCATTTTGCTGCTGATAATCGTAATTTCGGCGATGGTGTACCAGCTGATGTACACACCATTAATTATGACTATTTTGAATCGGTATTGAGCTCTTGGCAGTTTAAGCTAAGCACGCAAAATAACGACAGCGACGATTATCAGCGCGCTTATTCGTTATCTGTGCTTAACAGTCGTAAAGTGGGTGAATACCGTGTTGAAACTAGTTTAATGGGTGGAAAAAACGTTTACGATGAAAGTTATGGTTATTTATCTGTAACCATGTTTTGGTAACCATTGATTATGGCCTAGAGTTTGCTCTAGGCCAACTTCAGAATATTCTCAGCAGCAACGACGACTTCCGAAGCTGCAATATTATCAACTCGCTTTTTCCCTTCAAGCACTGAATTAGCCTTAAGTGGACGCCAGCTTGATGCCGATTCTCTAATTAATGCGATTTGTGGCAGTGATAAGCTGCTTGCGATATGCATAATCGCAGTTTCAACAGAAATCACTAAGTCACAGGCTTGCATAACACTCGGTAGCTCAAAGAAATCCTTAGTTGCTGAAAATGCTTCCACAGCAATGTTTGTTTGCTGTGCACACCAGTTAGAAACTTCATCAAATTTATGCGGCGGCGCGTTTAACACAAACAGTGTATTAGGTGACTTTTCAGTTAGTTTTGCTGTTAATTCAGTTAATTGTGATAGTTGCCAGTCACGTTTTTCATTAGTCGAAATATGATTAATGAAAATAGTCGGCCCATTACTTAAGTTCTTAGCGTTACGCCATGCGTTAATTTGTTGTTTGCCTTGTTCACCCAGAGAGTTTGTGACCAATATTTCGCGAGAGCGCTGTTGTTCATCAAGTGACACAGCAAACAGGCGAGAAAAAATATGGTTATAAAAATCACTAATGTGCTGGCTGGTAGCTAATTCAGACAGCGCAATCGTAGTACTTAATGATTTGTACTGGTTGCGATAAAACAAACGCGACAAAAGGTTTTTAGGCTCAGTGCCAACTATGGTGGCGTTTGCGTTGATTGCCTGTGCCACTTTTAAATAGGCCGGTGCGCGTGTAGTGGCAACAAATACAATAAAATCATACTGCTGATTTTTTGCATCAGCGATTAATTGCTCTCTGTGCTCGTTACTACTGGCAATGGGATATATGGTATTTAGGTGGTTTTCTTTTGCTAGCCACTGCTGCAAAGTAGAATTTCTGCCTGAATGCCAAGATTTTTTCTTGTTGCGACAATCATCAATCCACACGTCAATTTGCACATCGGGGTACTGCTTTGATAAGGCTTTTAGAAACGCGCCCTGATAGACATAATCACCTAGTGCAAGGTGAGTCATGTACAGTACTTTACTGCCTTTTTTGAGAGTCAGTTCAGGAACTTGTATTTGAGTTGTGGTTGAATGCTTGCTTTGATGCACTTAAATCTCCCTGCGCATGAACCGGAATTGTAACAAACAACCCTGCTGCAAGGGTAGTAAATTTAAAGATTCTTAAAAGTTTAACAAAGCCATTTGTTAAGATTGGTTAACAAGCCTCGCCATTTTAAGACGATTCGTTATAAAATGAAGTTAACTATTTATAGATGCAATAAACAAAGACCTATGGAAGCGATTACAAACTCATACTTAGCAAGCTTAGAACGTCACCGCAAAGTGTTTGCTATTATGGAGCAATACCAACAACAATCACTATTACTGTTACAAGCTTGCCAAGAAACCTTAGATAAAGGCGGCAAAGTAATTTGGTTTGGTAATGGCGGCAGTGCAGCTGACTCGCAACATTTAGCCGCTGAGTTTGTAGTGCGTTATAAGAATGAACGTGGTCCTTTAGCATCCATTGCACTTACAACGGATACGTCAATTTTAACCGCGCATGCTAATGACTATCACTTTGATACAGTATTTGAACGCCAAGTTCAGGCACTTTGCAAACCAGAAGACTTAGTGATTGGTTTAACGACTTCAGGCACCAGTGCCAATATTAATCTCGCACTAGAAGCAGCAAACAAAATTGGTGCCTACACGGTGGCATTAACCGGTCGTGATGGCGGTAAGGTAAAAGACATCGCACGCTTACCAATTATTATTGCGAACGATGAAACTGCACGTATTCAAGAAGCACATATGTTTATTGGCCATTGGTTGTGTGAAGCAATTGATATGCTAGTTGCCCAAAAGAGCTAAGTGTTGATTATGGATTTATCGTATTTTAATCATTTATCAAACAGCAAAATTTTAGTTGTTGGCGACGTTATGCTAGACCGTTACTGGCATGGAGATACTGGGCGTATTTCACCTGAAGCGCCGGTGCCAGTGGTAAAAGTCAGTGGTCTTGAAGATAAAGCCGGTGGCGCGGCAAACGTTGCAAAAAATATCGCACACCTTGATGGCAAGGTTAGTTTGCTTGGCATTATCGGCGATGATGATAACGGACAAAGTCTTGAGGCGTTACTAAAGTCAGAGAATATTGATTCTCAGCTTATTCGTCAGTCAGAGGCGCCAACAATCGCAAAAATGCGTGTGATTAGTCGTCACCAACAAGTCGTGCGCTTAGATCTTGAAGAGCGTTTTAGCGAAACCCATTCACAGCTTTTGCTTGAGCAGCTTAAAACCCTGATTAACGATTTTGATCTGGTGGTATTTTCTGACTACAACAAAGGCTCACTGCATTTAATTGCGGATATGATTGCTGTTGCAAAAGACGCAGGCAAAACGGTTTTAGTTGACCCGAAGTCAAAACAGCTGGCGGATTACCGCGGAGCTGATTTTATTACGCCAAATCTTACTGAGTTTAAAGCGGCTAGTGGTGTTGTAGGTGATGAAGCAACCATCACGCAAAGTGCGCGCGATATTATTGCTGAGTGTGGTTTAGGTAGCATGCTGCTAACGCGTTCAGAGCAAGGTATGTCGTTAATTACGCCGAGTGAAAAACACGATTTCGCCGCGCAAGTATTAGAAGTATCAGATGTAACGGGTGCCGGTGATACGGTAATCGCAACATTGGCGGTAATGTTAAGTACAGGCATGCCAGCAGCGCAAGCCGTTGAAATTGCAAACATTGCAGCAGGCTTAGTAGTTGCAAAACTAGGAGCTGCCACAGTATCACCAGAAGAGCTAAGTGCTAAACTAACGCAATATTTACGTGACACCGGTGAGCAGTACCAAGCGCCAGCACAAGAAGTACTGCATCATATTGAGCTTGCTCGTCAGCGCGGTGAAAAAATTGTCTTTACCAATGGCTGTTTTGATATTTTACATGCAGGGCATGTGCGCTACTTAGCGCAAGCTAAAGCGCGTGGTGATAAGTTAGTTGTGGGTTTAAACAATGACGAGTCGATTAGTCGTTTAAAAGGGCCAGCGCGACCTATTAATCCACTTGATGAGCGTGCCACCGTGATCAGTGCGTTAGCATCAGTCGATTGGGTGATCCCGTTTGGTTCTGAAGCTGAAAATGATACCCCGGCTAAGCTGATTGAACTTGTAAAGCCAGATGTTCTGGTGAAAGGCGGTGATTATAAAGTGTCTGAAATTGCAGGCGCTGATTTTGTACTTGCAAACGGTGGTCAAGTTGAGGTGCTGGAATTTGTAAATGGCTGCTCAACATCGAACGTAATTCATAAAATTCAAAGCGATAGCTAGTAACCACTTATTTATAGGCGCACTAAGCAGTTTTTAGTGCGCTGTTATACACTTCAATAAATACCTGCCAATCCTTTTCTTGCCAATAAAATTGTGCATTGCGATTAGCTTCTTTATCGAATGAGCGCTTTAGGCGTGTAATATTACTTTGCGCTTCTTGTGGGTTGAATGCAGCACGAGTGCCACGGTCAAAATCGATTAAAAAAATGCGTCCATCACTAATTAAAATATTATTGATATTAAGGTCGGCATGATTAACGCCGTGATTATGAAAATCGGCAATCGTTTTGGCGCAATCAGTAAGCTCTTTTTCACTTAATGCTCGGGTTTTTAGTACATCGAGCAGACTTTGCGAGTGCGGTAGTGCCTCGGTAATGATATCTCCACGATAGATTAATCCCGATTTTACTACCTTAGCTGCAATGGGTTTAGGTACGGACAAGCCAATATTCTCAAGCTCTACTAATAACTTGAATTCTTGGTATGTTCTTGTTTTTTCAAAGCCTAAATACAGGTATTGATCAGACAATAGTTTACCAATTAAGCCGCCACGCCAGTAATGGCGAAGTACACCCGTTGTGTCACCACATTTAAAAAAGTAAGTTGTTGCACGGCCAAGTTTTTTGTCGGCAATCAAATCATTACGGCTTAAATATTCAACATCAAATAAATTGGGATCGAACGTACCGTCCAAGTTGCTTGGGGTAATGATGGTAGCTGAACCGTGTTTTTGAAATGACAGCATGGCGATTTAAACTAAATAGTAATTGCGTGCAAAAAGGGATTATACCAAGTTTTAATTTACGTTAAACTGCACGCATCTATTTATATGTTTTTAGGTAAATTGTGAGCTTACAAGGGCCGTTCAACGATATTTGTATTTTACGTCTTTCAGCAATCGGTGATGTATGTCATGCCGTTTCCGCGGTGCAGGCAATTCAGCGTCATTACCCAAACGCTAAAATTACATGGGTTGTTGGAAAAATAGAGGCGATGTTATTAGCAGATTTACCGGGAGTTGAGCTGGTTGTTTTTGATAAAAAACAAGGCAAAGCGGCTTATCACTCACTTAAAGAACAGTTTAAAGGACGTAAGTTTGATGTGCTATTGCACATGCAAGTTGCGCTGCGTGCAAATTTAGCGGCGCGTGTTATTCCTGCAAAAGTAAAAGTTGGATTTGATTGGCAGCGTGCTAAAGAAGGGCACTTTTTATTTACTAACCACCGCATTGCGGCTGAAAAAGAAGCCCATGTACTCGAAGGTTTTCGTGGTTTTGCAAAAGCGATTGGTGTGCCTCATTATGAGCCATCGTGGCAGATGCCAGTAAGTGAAGAAGACCGAAGCTACGCAAAAGAAACATTATCGCAACTAGGCAAAAAAGTATTGGTGCTTTCGCCTGCTGCAAGTAAGGCTGAGCGCAATTGGTTACCGGAACGCTATGCCGAAATAGCGGATTATGCGGTGCAACAAGGATTTAGTGTTGTTATAACGGGTGGCCCAACAGAGCTCGAGGTCACACTTGCAAAGCAAATTGAAAATGCGATGAAATCAACAGCACTAAACCTTGTTGGCAAAACAAACTTAAAACAATTGTTATGCGTGTTAGAAAACGCTTCTCTTGTCATTGCGCCAGATACCGGCCCTGCTCATATGGCGGTGACTATGGGGACACCGGTAATTGGGCTATATGCACATTCGAATCCGGCACGTACCGGCCCTTATTTATACCAAGATTATGTGGTTGAGGTTTATCATCAAAACTTAAAAAAGCAAACCGGCAAAACAGCAACCCAATTGCCATGGGGTACACGTGTAAAAGGCAAAGATTTAATGCAACAAATTAGCGTAGACAGCGTTAAAGAGATGTTTGACCGTGTTGTAAACGAAAAGGCATTGTAATGAGTGATAAGGCTGTTTTTCTCGATAGAGATGGTGTTGTTAACGTTGACCACGCCTATGTTTACAAAATTGATGATTTTGAATTTATTGCAGGTGTATTTGAAGCGTGTCAGTTATTTCAGGCCGCGGGTTACAAAATTGTAATCGTAACGAATCAGTCAGGTATTGGGCGCGGTTACTATACCGAACAAGATTTTCATACGCTTACCGATTGGATGGTGGCGCAGTTTAAACAACATAATGTGGAAATCAGCAAAGTCTACTTTTGCCCGCATCACCCAACGAAAGGTGTTGCACAATATAAACAGCAATGTGATTGCAGAAAACCCAAGCCAGGCATGCTATTGCAAGGTGTGAAAGAACTCGGGCTGGACCCATCAAAATGCATTATGTTTGGCGATAAAGGCTCAGACATGTTAGCAGCAAAGACGGCAGGGTTTAGTAAGAACATTCTTGTTCAGTCAGGACAATCGTTTGACGAGCAAACTATCACGTTAGCTGATGACGTGTGGCAATCGCTGAATTGCGCCAGTGAAAAGTTTAGTGAAAACACCTAGGATTAATTAGTGAACTATTTAAAATGCAGTTTATTAAACTGTATTTTTGTTTGGTTTTAGTTTTATCTACTTTTCTAATCGCATTTACTAGTATTAAGTGCATTTATCAACCTAACCTTTTACAATTACCCCTTTAAATATAAGCTACAATTTTAAGGCTTAGCATTCGTCGTTTTTAACGTATTTGTGGAAAACGTGCGAGCAACCCGTTCTATTAGGCATTGGAGACTTTGGATGAGAGCATCTGCATTTTTTGATCAGCTTAAACAACAGATTGAACAAGTAAAAGAAGATGGATTATACAAAAGTGAACGTGTAATCACGTCACAACAACAAGCTGAAATTGAAGTTGCATCTGGCGACTCAGTAATCAACTTTTGTGCAAATAACTACTTAGGTTTAGCAAATCACCCAGAGTTAATTAATGCGGCAAAAGCTGGATTAGATGACCACGGTTTTGGTGTGGCATCAGTACGTTTTATTTGTGGTACGCAAGACATTCATAAAACGTTAGAAGCAAAAATTAGTAATTTCTTACAAACTGAAGATACTATTCTTTATTCATCTTGCTTCGATGCTAATGCAGGCCTTTTTGAAACAATTTTAGGCCCAGAAGATGCGATTATTTCAGACTCGTTAAACCATGCATCAATTATTGATGGTGTGCGCTTATGTAAAGCAAAACGCTTCCGTTATGCCAATAACGACATGGCTGATTTAGAGCAGCAATTAATTGCTGCTGATGAAGCGGGTGTTAAAACCAAACTAATTGCTACAGATGGCGTGTTCTCAATGGACGGCGTTATTTGTAACTTAGAAGCGTTATGCGATTTGGCTGACAAATACGATGCTTTGGTAATGGTTGATGATTCTCACGCGGTGGGTTTTGTTGGCGAAAACGGTCGTGGTACACCTGAATACTGTAATGTAATGGACCGCGTTGACATTATCACGGGTACATTAGGTAAAGCGCTAGGTGGTGCATCGGGCGGTTATACGTCAGGTAAAGCTGAAATTGTAGAATGGTTACGTCAGCGTTCTCGTCCTTACTTATTCTCAAATTCTCTCGCGCCTTCAATCGTTACAGCATCAATCAAAGTACTTGATATGCTTGCTGATGGTAAAGAGCTACGCGATACACTTTGGCAAAATGCGGCGTACTTCCGTGAGCAAATGGAAGCGGTTGGCTTTACTTGTGCAGGTAAAGACCACGCAATTATTCCAGTAATGTTAGGCGATGCTAAATTAGCAGCTGAAATGGCTGATAAATTACTGGCTGAAGGTATTTACGTAACAGGTTTCTCATTCCCTGTAGTACCAAAAGGGCAAGCGCGTATTCGTACACAGATTTCTGCTGCGCATACCCGTGAGCAACTAGATAAAGCAATTGCTGCATTTACCCGTATTGGTAAAGAATTAGGTATTATTTAATTTGATATTGGCCTGTTAGATAACAGGCCTTTTTTGTGAGTAAAAAGATGAAAGCATTATCAAAACTTAAAGCTGAACCAGGGATCTGGATGACAGAAACGGCTAAACCGGAAGTTGGCCACAATGACTTATTAATTAAAATCCGTAAAACAGCGATTTGCGGTACCGATGTACATATCTACAAATGGGACGAATGGTCACAAAATACCATTCCAGTACCTATGGTTGTGGGTCACGAATACGTTGGCGAAGTAGTGGATATGGGCCAAGAAGTACGTGGTTTTAAAGTGGGTGACCGCGTATCAGGTGAAGGCCATATTACCTGTGGTCACTGTCGTAACTGTCGTGCAGGCCGTGTTCACTTATGTCGAAACACGACAGGTGTAGGTGTAAACCGCGAAGGTGCATTTGCCGAATACTTAGTTATTCCTGCATACAATGCGTTTAAAATTCCTGACAACATCCCAGATGAATTAGCATCAATTTTTGACCCATTTGGTAATGCTGTTCACACGGCATTGTCTTTTGATTTAGTCGGTGAAGATGTACTGATCACAGGTGCAGGTCCTATTGGCATTATGGCTGCAGCGGTAGCTAAACATGTTGGTGCCCGTCATGTGGTAATTACGGATGTAAACGAATACCGTTTAGACCTTGCACGTAAAATGGGTGCAACACGCGCCGTAAACGTGGCGAACGAGAAATTAGAAGATGTGATGAATGAGCTTGGCATGACAGAAGGCTTTGATATTGGCCTTGAAATGTCAGGTGTACCGAGCGCGTTTAATAGCATGCTAAACAACATGAACCATGGTGGTAAAATTGCCATGCTAGGTATTCCACCATCAGATATGGCGGTTGACTGGAATCAGGTTATTTTTAAAGGGTTAATTATTAAAGGTATCTATGGCCGTGAAATGTTTGAAACTTGGTACAAAATGGCAAGTTTGATTCAATCTGGCTTAGATTTATCACCAATTATTACTCACGAATTCCACATTGATGACTTCCAACAAGGCTTTGATACCATGATTTCAGGCCAGTCAGGCAAAGTTATTTTAAATTGGGATTAAGCTATCGCTTGATGATATTATAAAGGGAGCATTTGCTCCCTTTTTTATTGAGGTATATATGTCATACAAACATATTTCAGTGTCGCAAACAGCAGCACTTCTTACAAATGACAATGTTGTTATTGCCGATATTCGTGATCCAAATAGTTTCAGCTCAGCACGTATTCCTGGATCTGAGCGCTTGTCGAATGAGAATTTGGCACAATTTTTAAATGAAAAAGATTATGAGCAACCAATAGTTGTTGTGTGTTATCACGGTATTAGTTCACAAAGTGCTGCGAATTATCTGGTTGAGCAGGGTTTTGAAGATGTTTACAGCATGGACGGTGGCTTTGCTGCGTGGGGCAGCGAGCAAGCCGATAATGTTGAATCAGGTGCGTAATCATTGTGAAGCAACTTACTACGCTAAGTAATGTAAGGGCTGCACAAGGTTTTTGTGATTACCTTAATAGCATTAATATTCACTGTGAATCAAAGCCAATTAACAGTGAAACCGTTGTATTGCTGGTGTCAGATAGTCAGTTTGAAGTTGCTGAAAAAGAATTGACGCAATTTCAAGCCAACCCTAACCAAGCAAAGTATCTTGAGGCATCTTGGCAGGTTGGTTCAACCAATAGTGGGCTAAGTTATGGCGGCAGCTCACTTAATTTGGTACCGCGATTTTTAAAGCTTTCACTACTTATCCAAAGCGTGTCATTGTTATCGATTTTGGTATATGGGGCGTTTGTTTTAGGCGGTTTTGAGTGGTTGTTTCCATACCTTCAGTTTGCCCCTAATGCACCACATACTTGGCTTGCGCCCACTATTATGCATTTTTCAGCAATGCATTTAATTTTTAATTTGATGTGGTGGATGTACCTTGGAGATAAAATAGCGCAACAATTAGGTAAACGCTTCTTAGTATTGGTATTTATTGTTACTGCACTTGCCAGTAACTGGCTTCAGTTTGGGTTGGTGAATGCTAACTTTGGCGGCCTGTCTGGTGTGGTTTATGGTTTATTGGGCTTTTGTTGGCTGTATGGTTATATTACTGGCAATAGCAAATTAGCTGTTAGCCCGTCCATTGTTGGCTTTATGTTGGTGTGGCTGGTACTTGGTTTTGCTGACGTGTTGTTTATCAATATGGCGAATTGGGCACATTTAGGCGGATTGATCGCCGGTGCTGTGCTTGGCGTGTTAGCTGCGAGTAGTCATAAAAAAAGCAAAGTTAATTAACTTTGCTTTTTTTGTTTTCTATCTAGTAATACAGATACTTAGTAAATAGCACATCGTGCACAACTTCTTGCCCTGTTTCTTCTTTTAGTAACTCTTTTATTCGCTCGCTGCAACGTTTGCGAATTTCCTCACGGCCAGTTAATGATTTAACGTGTTCTTCTTGCTCTTTGCTAATAATTTCAACAATCGCGTCGCGTAGTAAAGGTGAGTGGTGTTCAACCACTTCTAAATTGCCCATATCTTTAATCATTAGTTCAACCGTTACTCTAACGTAACCTAATTTTTTATTTGACGTCGCAATGTAGTTTGTAATGATATCTGGCTCAAAGCCAAAATAACCAAAGTTAGACGCAGCATCGGCCTTAGGCGTTGATAGTGATAAAAAAAGTGTAATTAGAAATATCGATAGGCTACGCATTGCGTGACTAACACCTTGTTTTTCCCATAGTAACTTAACAATAATAATACTTGATTATGGGCTTTTTACTAGTCACTTAAACGTAATTTAATTGAAAATTTAATTTACCATTTAGCTCACTGTTATCCAGTGCTAAAATGGTGCGATTTTTTTTCGCAGCAGGTTATTGTGGTAACTTTCCCTTTAGATATTTCGGCGCAGTGGCATCAAAATTTTACCCAGTTAAATAGTGTGCAGAGTGAGTGGTTGTTAGAAACCGGTTCGCTTACTGCTAAGTTGAAGCAAACGTTTTCGCAATTTAGTGTGCGCGTGCTAAGCGAAAAGCACATTACGCTCAGCGCACAGCAAGCCAATGTGTTAGGTGCTGATCAGCAAACTGCGCTATGCCGCGAAGTTATTTTATATGGTGATGAAAAACCACGGGTGTATGCGCAAAGCTGGATTCCGCTTGAGCAATTAACTGACAATAGTCTGTTTTTAAATTTGGGGGAGCGCCCGCTCGGTGAGTTTATTTTTCAGCACCCTAATTTAGTGCGGGAAGATTTAATGATCACCCAGTTTTCGGGCTGTGCACAACTTCACTCGTTATTACAAGACTTGTCGCTTGAAATCGCTGATGTTTCAGCTCGCCGCAGTGTGTTTCATTTAGCAGACCTAAAACTAATGGTGTGTGAAGCCTTTTTACCAGGAGCATTTGAATAACCATGATCCAGCTAACATGGCAAAATCGTGATGCCTATAAAGCGTTAATGCGCACTGATAAACCAATTGGTACTTTGCTTTTGTTATGGCCAACATACTGGGCACTATGGCTAGCGAGTTCTGGTGTGCCAGATTTAACGATTTTGCTTGTTTTTAGCGCTGGTGTATTTGTTATGCGCAGCGCTGGCTGTGTAATTAATGACTTTGCTGACCGTAAAGTGGATGGTTTGGTTAAACGCACTCATATGCGCCCATTGGCATCCGGTAAAGCAACACCAGTAGAGGCGATTCAGCTTTTTACTCTACTGATTTTAATAGCATTTATCTTGGTGCTATTTTTAAATTGGCAAACCGTGTTACTGTCACTTGGGGCGTTAGCATTAGCATTTTGTTATCCCTTTATGAAGCGCTATACCCATTTGCCTCAAGTCGTGCTCGGCGCCGCATTTAGTTGGTCGATTCCAATGGCGTATATGGCTGTGCTTGGTGAAGTACCCGAGGAAGCGTGGTGGCTGTATTTTGCTAACCTCGTTTGGACTGTGGCATACGATACCATGTACGGCATGGTAGACAGGGACGATGATGTGAAAATTGGGGTTAAATCTACCGCTATTTTTTTTGGTCGTTTCGATAAAGCCGCGGTATTTATACTGCAAATCGCTTTTTTACTGACCTTAGTATTTATTGGTTTCAACCGCAATTTGCCATGGCCATTTGACGTTGGCGTGCTGCTATCAGCATTTTTGTTGGCGCATCAGCAAGTAAAAATTAAGCACCGCGACCGCGATGCCTGTTTTTGGGCGTTCTTAAACAATAACTACGTTGGGTTATTTATATTTATGGGCATAGCTGCAAGCTTTATTGGCTAGGGTCAACAAAGTTTGTGCTTGAATTATTTTTTCTAAACCAACCAGCAATAGAGTAGCGAGTGCTACCAGCCGCTAATACTTCGTGCGGGAAGCGTTCACTTTCAAAACAAATTAACGTACCAGCCTTCGGTGCTACTTTAGCGAGTGGTTCTTTGCCTTTTTCTGGGTAGATTAATAGCTCGCCGCCTTGGCTTGGGGTATTTAAATAGCAAACTGTGGTAAATACACGGTTTGATTTACCTTTAAACGCATCTAAATGCTTCTTGTAAAAATCACCTTGTTGATAAACCGCAAAATGGCATTCGTAATCAAATAGGCCTAGGTAGAAGCTTTGGTTGATTGCTACTCTAATTTGCTCCATGAGGGCTAGGTATCTCGTTTCGGCAGCTGTTTCACCATTAAACCATTTTGTTTTATCACTACGAATTGAACTTGCTTGCTGTAAATCCTGATGGCGTCCAATTTTAGCGTGTTGAAATTGTGCTTCTCGTGCTTCACATTGCTGTTGTAATTGAGCTATTAACTCTGCAGAAATCGCATTTTCGATAATGCAATAGCCATTTTCCGCTATATTATCGAGCAGATTGTCGAGGTATAAAAAGGTCTCGGGTGAGCAGTTCATAAATAACGCCAAATATAAAAATTGGCGTTATTTTAAAGAACATTTAGTCAGTTAGAAAGTTGCTTTTGCAAGTTCAATTTCTGGGCGAGCACCTGCTTCTAAAGTAATAAAGTTTAAGAGCTCAGAAATATTAGGTGCCGTTAGATTCGCTTTTGCAATTTGCAGCTCTAAGTTGAGTTTTTCAGATTGCTCAATCATTTCACTTAAATTTACAAGTTCTTCATTGTTCGTCACTTGTTGCATTAAATCGAGCGTAGTGAGTGCTATGTGATTACGGTCACTTAATTTAGTAACCACTTGCTCAAACGTACCTAATCGTAATGAATCTTGTTTGTTAAGATTAGTTGCTGCCTGATTAATTAACTTACCAAGTGCTTGATTAGTACTTACTGTCGCCAACATAGGTAGTTTGGTTATTTGTGATAACTGTACCGGAGAACTTTGTAAAATAGGGTGGTCTTTATGGCAGAACATCACCACTTGTTCTGGCAGGCTAAACATTTCACCTGAGCTTGTTGCGATAGGCGCATTAATTGCTAAATCAAGTCGACCATTTCGAATATTCTGCAATAACGTATCGGCATCTTGTAGTTGCATTTCAATAGAAATGTTCGGGAATTGTTGCATAAATTTGCCACATGCTTGTGGTACTAAACCAATGGCTTCTGGGCTATAACCAATCACAATTTTGTCGTTTTTGGCTTCGGTAAATTTACTTAATTTTTGTTTAAGTAATGCATGATTATCGAGCGCTTGTTGGCAGTACTGTAAAAATACTTCGCCCGCGGCGGTTAGCTTAACCGAGCGCGTCGAACGTGTTAATAAATTGCAAGCAAGATCTAATTCAAGCGTTTGAATGCTGCGGGTAAGGGCTGATGTGCTTAAGTTACACACCTCTGCAGCTTTGCGAAAATGTTGATGATGGGCAAGTGCAATAAACTGTTCAAATTGCTCTATACGCATGATTACTCCTGTAAACTAAAATCCGTGATTGTTGCTAATGAGAACATAATTAGGGTACAAATACCATTGCTAAAGTGTAATTAATTATTAGAGTTATCATTCTACGTAAATGAATGATAACGAAGTTAAAAGTTATACATTAGGACAAGACTTTTAGCTTAGTAAAGCACTACTTTAGTTTGTTGTGTTTTTATTCAGTTTACCGACGTATTTCAAATATTGGTTAATGCGTCATTAGGAATAGTCGCTACCGTAAAGTTAAAACGAAAAAGTAAATAAAACGGCTAAATGTTTTTCTCAATCGGGAAATTGATCTCTAATTGCTAAAAATTCATCGAGGTTATCAATAAAAATCTCAATTAGTTTGGGATCAAACTGCTTACCTTTTTCGTCTTTTAACAATGTAAGTATTTTATCGAGCGGCCAAGCGGGTTTGTAGCAGCGTTCGCTGCCAAGTGCATCAAACACATCTGCAAGCGCTGTAATACGCCCTGATATATCAATATCTTCACCTACGAGTTGCTGCGGATAACCCTTGCCGTCCCAACGTTCATGATGCTCATACGCAATCGTCGCACCCTGTTTTAAGATTTCATTAGTTGAGTTTTTAAGTATGTCGTAGCCAATCTCAGCGTGTGACTGCATGATTTCCCATTCTTGGGCGTCATGCTTTCCGGGTTTATTGAGAATATGATCAGGGATGGAGATTTTACCAATATCGTGTAGCGGTGAAGCCAGTTTGATAATTTCTGCCTGATATGGGGTTAACCCGTATTTAATTGCAAGCAAATAACTATAATGGGCTACACGTTTTACGTGGCTGCCTGTTTCTTTACTACGTTTTTCAACGGCTTCCCCAAGAATATAAGAGAGTTCTTTTTGTGACTCTCTAATGAGTTCACGAAGCCGTAAGTTGTCGTATGCAAGGGCAATGTTATGGGCAAAAAACTCTAGCAGTTGATGGTCCGAAGAGTTTAAATCTGATGACTTACTGACATACAGCATCGTCTCTAAGCCGCCTTTTGTTGGGAAATAGCCAACATATTCCTGCGGTGTTTTAAACGATGACTTCGTATTGTGTGCTTGCTCGAATAAATTGCCAATTTCGCTTGGTACGTCTTGCTTTGTGTTATCAGCACCAGAGCAAGCTAGTAGTTTAAAATCTGTTGCATTATCGGTCTGCGAGTTGATTGCTGCGGCACAGTAAATCTCTTTATTGCTGTGGCCAATTACACCTGAAACATGCTCTAGAATCGAAGATGCAAATTCGTTAACCGTTTCACACTCTAAGAATTTAGCAGAAGCATTAATGATGTTTTCAAGTCCCAATTTATGCTGCTCAATAATGCAAATATCACGATAAGAGCGAAGGGCAGAGTACAACAATGTTTTGAGTTTTATTGCAGTGAGTTCAGTTTTATTTTTGTAATCGTTAATATCGTAATCACGAATCACTGACTCTTCGGGTGCTTCACCTGGTTGTCCGGTACGTAAAATCAGGCGAATATCGTGATTATCGGCGTCTTCGCGAATATAACGAATGAGATCCAAACCAGCGTGGCTAGTTTCCATAACTACATCCACTAACGCTACGGCAACCTCGGGCAACCCTTTAAGCATTTGCATTGCCTCAGCGGCAGTGTATGCGTGGTGAAAGATCAGCCGCTTATCTTCAAACGTAAAGCCGTTTAGAACCAGCTTGGTGACCTGATGAATATCTTCTTCATCATCAACTACCAAAATATTCCAACTCTCGTCGTTTGACGCTTTTGCAATGTCATCAATTTGCTCTTCGGCAAATAGAAAGTCCGTCACAGTCGCTGCTCTAATTTATGAATCTTATTTAAAAGTATAGAAGCAAAAAACTAGAGTAGTGAAATATTAAATGTCACTAATATTACGTCGCGTTGTAAGGCTAGGGCTTTTATATGGCACTGTCGTCATTATCAATAACAGGTTTACTTTCTATATTATTGAGTTCGATTTCGATAGCCTGACAAGAGATATGTATTTCGTAAAGTGACAGCACTAATGAGTACAGCAAACACGCTAAGCTTAAACCAAATAAGCCTGTACCCAGCAAGTTTTGAGTGAGAAATACAGCGAACATGGCTGCGGTGCAAAGCAAAAAAGAAAGTACACCAAAAAACTGCATGCGGCGAATCAAATTTAGGCGGTCGCGAAGGTTGGAAATTTGCGCCTTCACCATAGCTCGAATTTCATTGCCATTTTCACGTGAATTTAATTGTCTAATAAGTTGTGCAAGTACCAAAAAACGGTTGGTATATGCGAGTAAAAGCAATGATATTGCTGGAAAAAGCAGCGCTGGGGTGGTTAAGTTTAGTTCAATTGTCATACCGTTTTAATAATTTCTTTTTTAGTAATAAATACTTATTTTTTTTATTTTACAACTAGGTTATTCCATCCGACTATATTGTAGGCTAGACTAAAGCGCAAAAATAACACGATTAAATCTCATCGCTATAGTAAGCAGTGCCAGATTTTATTGTCTACACTTATCTTTGATTTTTATTATTCATAACAACGAATGATAACAAAGAAACTTTATACGTAAATTGGATTACATTAGAGCAATAATAATAAAAAGCTCAAAGGGGGATACATGGGTGAAAATAAGAGCAAGCAGTTAAATGAAGTGCTGAGTGCTTTAAACAGTTTATCGCCTAGTGATGTGTTTAATCTTGCAGCAGAAAAAGTGAATGCAAGTCAAGAAAGTATCGAGCAACAAGTTGCTGACGCAATTGAGTTCGAACATCCGTATATTTCTGAATTAAGTCAAACCTTTACGACGAATATCGCGCCGATATTGCAAACTCTTTTACTAAGCGCGAGTCAACAGGCGCTAGAAAAAGGCCATCAAGCGGCAATGGTTCAACATCAAAATGATGAAGATGAGCACATTCAGCAGCTTGAAGCGCAACTAGCCGAATTTAAAAAGAAAGCAAATCAATTAGAGCTGGATAACGAATCGCTAGAAGAGGCGATTGCAGCGAAAGAAGCTGAGCTTGAAAAAGTAAGTGACGAATTAAGCTCTCAATCAGAGCAGCAACAAGGCGAGCTTAGTAGCAAAATTGCTGAGCTTACAGAAAGTCTTGAACTTGCAGAGTCGCAGCTTCACAAACAAAAAGAACAAAACGAAGCACAGTCTAACAAGCTTAAACAGCTGATTGATGAGCGCAGAACAGAGCATCAGAGCCAAGATCAAAAGCTAGTTAAAGTGAAAAAAGTATTTACTGATGAAATTGAGCTACTAAAGCAAGAATCAACCGGTAAAGACGAAGTTATCGAGAAATTAAAGCAACAGCTTGATGACGTAAGTGGCGAGCTAGATTCAGTACATGAGAAGCACCAATCACTGTCGCAAGAAGCGAATAAAGACAGTGAAACATTGCGCTCGATGTTAGAAGACAAAGAAAAATCACTGCAACAATACGAGAAAGATAAAGCAGAACTTGAAAGCCAAGTGAAAGAGCAATCAGAGGTTGTTGGTAAACTTGAAGAGCAAAACAAACTGCTTTCATCTGATATTGAACAGCACAAAGAGCAAGTTAGCGAACTGTCTGAGAAGTTAACGCAAATCAGTCAAGAAAGTGAAGGTCGCTTCAACGATTTGAAGAAAGACTTGAGCCAAGAAGCAAGCGCGCTTAAAGAGAAAGTGAAAGCGCAAGCAGATGCACTTTCTGAAGAAACATCTAAAAACCAAGAGTTAATGGAAAAACTCACACTGCTTGAAAACGCGAAGCAAGATGACCAAGATTTGATTTCGCAGTTACGCCGTCAGTTAGAAGCGCAAGACACTGCGCTTAACCGTGAACAAGGCCGTAACTCAAGCTTGCTAAGTCGTATTGAAAAGGATACTCAACAAGCACGTGGTGCTTATGAGTCAATACGTAGCGAAAACATTGGCTTAACGGACCGTGTGGAAGAGCTTGAAGCAAAAGTAACCGAATTTAAGCTTAAGTTTGAATACGCACAGAAACAGCTTAACCAAGAATAATAGTGAGAATAGAAAAAAGGCGTGCTAATTAGCACGCCTTTTTTATGTGTTTTAAGCCGAATCTTGCTACAATTCGCCTAATTAAATTTTAGACTGAACAATAATGAAAAAACCTAATAACTTTCAGCGCATTCGCGAACTTAACTATGTACAGCAAGCATCATTAGCAGCGGCAATGATTGAACGAATGCTGCCTAATTATTTGTTATTTAGTGAAGCGTTAGAGTTTGGTAATGGTACAGAGCTACGCAATGCTCTTAACTCATTGTGGGAAAAACTATTATTGCCAAAAGCTAAAATTAGCTTAGAAAAATTAAACGAAAAGGTTGAACAAAATACGCCTGATCTAAACGACTTTGATATGTTTGGCGTATACCCTGCAATTGATACTTGTACTGCGTTAATTACCTTAATTAATGGTATGCAGCAAAAAGAAGAAGCTAATTTTGTTGATGTGTGCAAAATATCGCAAGCAAGTGTGGCGAAGTTTATCGAATACCAATTAACATCTGAAGGTGAAATAGCCGATAATGCAGCGCTTCGTGCTCACCCTCTAATGGCGTATGAAATGGAAGTGCTCGCAGAGCTGATTGATAAAGTTGAGTCGTTTGAACGTATCGATAAAGACGCAGTGAAAGCGTTAAAACAATTAGCAATTGCTGATGGTCAAAGCAACATCGGTATTGAAATTTAACGCTTTTATGGGCTACTTGGTCGCTAACAAGTAGCTCGTAACCTGACCAAAATTATTTTCCTTTAAAATTTGCCAGCCGTCTGGGAAATTCAAATTTACTAATTCTTTTTCGACTTCCAAATACACAACCGCATCGTTATTTAGCAAATTATTGTCAGCTAATAAGTGGCAGGTTTGTTCTGCTAAATTTTTGCGAAAGGGGGGATCAATAAATACTAAGTCGAATTTATCAGCTAGTTTGGGCAAAACCTCTAGACTGTTCCCATGTTTTAATGTGGTATTTTCTGCTTTAAGTACATTGATGTTTTCAGCGATCTGTCGATGTGCTGTTGTATCCAGTTCAATAAACGTTACTTTTTCGGCGTAGCGAGACAGTGCTTCGAACCCTAAACCACCTGAACCTGCAAAACAATCTAACACATTGGCATTGCTGGTGTATGGCATCAACCAGTTAAATACGGTTTCCTTCACTCTGTCTGTTGTAGGTCTCAAGCCTTCAACATCATGCACTTTTAACTTTCTCGAACGGAACTTGCCGCCAATAATTCTAATTTGGCCAGAATTGTTTGTTGGCTTGTTTTTTTGCTTGTGTGATCGCATTACAAATTTACTTACAGAATTAGACTAAAAAACCAATATGATTTTTTTCATTCACCGGTGAAAGTGATACCATATTGGGAATTGTAGTTTATCAGAATTTTGTGATTGGTATTTAACTTAAATGGCAAAAAATAAATTTTTATCTTGGCTTGGTTTCGGCAAAAAAGACGAGCAACAGCAGCAAGAAGAAGCACGCCTAGCGGCAGAAGAACAAGCGCGATTAGAAGCGGAAGAAAAGGCACGTTTAGAAGCTGAGGCTGAAGAAAAACGCCAAGCGGAACTAGCGGCGCGTTTAGCAGCTGAGGCTGAAGAAAAGCGCCAAGCTGACGAAGCGGCACGTTTAGCCGCTGGGGCGGAAGAGAAACGCCAAGCCGAGCAAGCGGCACGAATAGCTGCTGAGGCAGAAGAAAAGCGCAAAGCCGAAGAGGCGGCACGTTTAGAGGCTGAGGCTGAAGAAAAACGCCAAGCTGAGCAAGCGGCACGAATAGCTGCTGAGGCGGATGCAAAGCGCCAAGCTGAGGAAGCAGCGCGATTAGCCGCTGAGGCTGAAGAAAAACGTCAGGCCGAAGAAGCGGCACGAATAGCTGCTGAGGCTGAAGAAAAGCGCCAAGCCGAAGAGGCAGCTCGTTTAGAAGAGGCAGCTCGTTTAGAGGCAGAGGCTGAAGCAAAACGCCAAGCGGAAGAAGCGGCGCGTTTAGCAGCTGAAGCGGAAGAAAAACGCCAAGCAGAGGAAGCAGCTCGTTTAGAAGCAGAAGAGCAAGCTAAACAGCAAGCTGAAAAAAGTAAGGAACCTAAACTTGGCTTCTTTGGTCGCTTGAAAAGAGGCTTACTTAAAACAAAGCAAAACATCGGTACAGGTTTTGCCAATATTTTTAGCGGTAAAAAAATCGATGATGAGCTATTTGAAGAACTTGAAACTCAATTACTGACAGCTGATGTCGGTGTTGATACAACCTTAAAGTTAATCGATAGTCTAACCGATGCGGCTGATCGCAAGCAGCTAAAAGATGGTGATGCACTATACGGCCTATTAAAAGAAGAAATGTCGTCAATGTTAGCAAGTGCAGACAAACCGCTTGTGATTGAAAACAGCGATGGCCCATTTGTTATCTTAATGGTCGGTGTAAACGGCGTAGGTAAAACAACAACCATTGGTAAGTTAGCTAAGCAATTCCAAGCTGAAGGTAAATCGGTTATGTTAGCTGCGGGCGACACATTCCGTGCAGCTGCGGTAGAGCAGTTACAAGTGTGGGGCGAACGTAACGATATTCCTGTTATTGCGCAGCACACCGGCGCTGATAGTGCATCTGTTGTGTTTGATGCATTGCAAGCAGCGAAGGCT
The DNA here is from genome assembly GCF_001399975.1 of Pseudoalteromonas sp. P1-9. Lineage (GTDB taxonomy): Bacteria > Pseudomonadota > Gammaproteobacteria > Enterobacterales > Alteromonadaceae > Pseudoalteromonas. The sequence continues at coordinate 186,906 of NZ_LKBD01000004.1, read as the reverse complement.
CGTAACGTGGATGTATTAATTGCCGATACTGCGGGTCGTTTACAAAACAAAGATCACTTAATGCAAGAGCTAGAAAAAATTGCACGTGTGATGAAAAAGCTTGATGTGAATGCGCCACATGAAGTGATGCTAACTATCGATGCAGGTACTGGTCAAAACGCAATTAGCCAAGTAAAACTATTTGATCAAGCTGTAGGCCTGACAGGGATCAGCATAACGAAATTAGATGGTACAGCAAAAGGTGGTGTTATTTTTGCGGTGGCTGACCAATTTAATATTCCAATTCGCTATATAGGTGTGGGTGAAGGTATTGATGATTTACGTACCTTTAATAGCACAGACTTTATTGAGGCTCTGTTTAGCGAAGAATAATTCAACGACATAATTATAATAATGATAAAATTTCAACAGGTAAGTAAAACATACCCAGGTGGCCATAAAGCAATTGAGAAAGTAAGTTTTCACTTACAACCCGGTGAACTCGCTTTCTTGACTGGCCACAGTGGGGCAGGGAAAAGCACCTTGCTTAAACTGATCAGCTTGATGGAGCGCCCATCTGCTGGTGAGGTATATATAAATGGTGTGCTGCTAAATAAAGTAACGGCAAAGCAAGTTCCTTATGTTAGGCGCGATATTGGCGTTATTTTTCAAAACCACCGATTGCTTGACCGTTACTCGGTATTCGATAATGTGGCGTTGCCACTGGTTATTGCTGGCAGTCATCGCCGTGATATCGAAAAACGAGTGCATGCAGCCCTCGATAAGGTAGGGCTGTTAAATAAAGCACGCTGTGCACCAGAAACCCTATCGGGTGGTGAACAACAACGCGTTGGTATTGCGCGGGCAATTGTTAATTCACCGCCTATTTTACTTGCCGACGAACCTACCGGTAATTTAGATCCTGAGTTGTCAGTTGAAATTTTAAAACTGTTTGAAGAATTCAATCAACATGGCACGACTGTGCTTATTGCTACCCACGATTTAGGCTTAATAGCGCGTATGAAGTACCGCAGCTTAACCTTAAAGGCAGGCAATTTAGTCACCGATCCACTTATGGGAGGTGCATAATGAGTTTATTGTTTAAAGGCCGTAAAAGTCAGGGTGAACAGGTTCAGCACTCTTATTTTATGGGGTTGTACTTTGCCTTTATGAATACCATTCGCCAAGGTGTACACAGCCTAGGTGAATTGTGGCGAACGCCAGTTGCATCACTGATGACCATTGCAGTGCTCGGGCTTAGTTTAACCCTGCCTACCACCTTGTACGTGGTAGTTAAGAATGTGCAAAAGGTAAGCAGCGGTTTTGACAATGCAGCTGAAATTTCACTGTTTTTAAAACAAGATATCTCCGACAAAGAATCGAGTGCACTGATTAAGCGCCTGTCTCTTTATAACGAAGTAAAAGATGTGCGTTTTATTTCAAAGCAAGATGCATTAGAAGAATTTAAAGTGGCGTCGGGCTTTGGCGAAGCACTTAATTACCTCGACGAAAATCCACTTCCCAGTGTTGTTTTAGTCACACCGAATAGCCAATTTACCAAACCAGAAGCGGCACGTGAATTGCTCGATAAACTCGAGCGAGAGCGAGATGTTGATTTTGGTAAACTCGATATAGAGTGGTTGGAAAGACTTAATGCGTTACTTAGCTTGTTACGTGAAAGCGTGCTTACAATTGCATTTTTGCTGTTAACCTCAGTTGTGTTGATTGTAGGTAATACCATTCGTTTGTCGATTATGGATAAGAAACAAGAAATTCAGCTAATGAAGCTCGTTGGTGCAACCAATCATTTTATTCAAGCACCGTTTTTGTGGACGGGCATTTGGTATGGCATTGTCGGTGGTTTTATTGCTTTTCTAGCGGTATTGATGATGTTGCTTTGGCTTGATAATGCCGTTACGCAAGTTGTGGGCGTGTATAACGCTAACTTTAACTTACAGGGACTCAATTTTAGTGAATTTCTTGTACTGCTAGGGCTTGCTGTGTGTTTAGGTTTATTTGGGTCGTTCTTATCAGTTAAGCGCTATATCGACGCCATTGAGCCAAACGAGGTGTAATTTCAATATTGCGTTTTACAATAAAACTACATTTAAAATTGTCGATATTTCAGGTCATTAGTTTTTTCTTACAAGTTTCACGGAACTTTAACTTGAATTCCTGCTCAAAACCTGTAAATTCAGATTAGCACTCTAGTTAAGAGAGTGCTAAAATTGAGAAAGTTTGTTACTCCACCTGAGGTGAAATATGACAAAAGAGATGAATGCCCTAACACTTAGTATGCCGCAAAACGCAGGTAGCATTGAAAGCTATCTACAAGCTGTAAGCACTATTCCTATGCTAAGTGCGGATGAGGAAAAGGCATTGGCAGAGAAGCTACAGGACAGTGGCGACCTTAATGCAGCACGTGCGTTAATCATGTCACACCTTAGATTTGTAGCGCATATCGCGAAAAGTTACTCGGGTTATGGTTTACCGCAGGCAGATCTTATCCAAGAAGGTAACGTTGGCCTAATGAAGGCTGTAAAACGTTTTGACCCAACTGTAGGTGTACGCTTAGTATCGTTTGCTGTTCACTGGATTAAAGCAGAAATTCATGAATATGTGCTGAAAAACTGGCGCATCGTAAAAGTAGCAACGACTAAAGCGCAGCGTAAGTTGTTCTTTAACCTTCGTAAAAACAAAAAGCGTTTAGGCTGGTTTAATCACGAAGAAGTACAAACGGTTGCTAACGAATTAGGTGTATCTGAAAAAGACGTACGTGAAATGGAATCACGTATGAGCAGTCAAGATATGGGCTTTGACCTAAATGCTGACGAAGACGACGGCGCAACACAGTCGCAGTTTTCACCTGTTCAGTACTTAACAGATCAATCGTCAGACCTTGCAGAAACAGTTGAAGAGGAGCAGTGGCAAGATAACTCTAACCAACGTTTATTCTCAGCGTTAAATACGTTAGATGACCGCTCACAAGATATTATTCGTGCACGCTGGTTAGCTGAAGAGAAAGAAACGCTGCAAGACCTAGCTGCTAAATACCAAGTATCAGCAGAACGTGTTCGCCAGTTAGAAAAATCAGCTATGAAAAAGCTACAAAACTTAATGGCGTAATTGCTAATTACAGCCAAAGAGAGAAAAGCCGCATCAGCGGCTTTTTTTGTGGCGGGGGGTTAACTGGTAATGAGCTTTTGGTGTCTTATACAAAGCAGCACTCATCCCTGGTTTTTATCTCGCATCATCCATGATGCGCTCTTGTTCATTTTTGTTACACGACAAAAACGAACCAAAAAACGTGCCCCAAAATCAAACAGTTCTTCGTCTATCTCTTAAATGTGAACATAAACGCCATGAATCGGCATCCATGCCTTAGCATGGCTTACTCGACTTGCTACGCTTCCTGTCTCGTATTATTCATTTAAGTGATAGTTTCAGGTTTGATTAAAGGGGTGACGAAAGACCGACAAAAATATATGGAATATTTTTGAACAGCGGAGCTGGCCCGAAGGGTGAAAGGCAGGAAGCCTAGAATCATCTATGCTTCGCAGCTTTAGGAAGTGAGGTCATGGATGACCGATAGAACCAAGCTTCATGGATGAATTATTAATTCAGGTCCATAAAATGCTTAGTCGCACTAAGGCAGATCAGAGCGAAAAGCAGTTCTTCGCTCTAGCTCGTTAATGGACAGGAATGAGTTAGCTAAAGGGATTAGAAGATCACAGTGTAGTCATTATCAAAATATGAATTAGACAGATAATAGTCTATAAAGATTGAATAATTCGTTTACTAAATGGAGATAGATTATTAAAAAAATCTTTTTTAATAATTTGTCTTAATTTATTCTCGGTTCCAACTATTTCTTTCAATTTACTTATCTCACTTGAAATCTTAACGATATCTTCTTGTGGTATTCCAAGATCACTTAAAATTCGTTCATAGCCATCCGTTGAATCAAAATAATTTTCTATCATATGAACACTTTGAATAAACGCTCTATTTTTTAATTTATCAAACAAGTTTTTACTATTGAATAGCTCATATATACCGACGATTTTCATCATCTTAAATTTGATAAATTCATCAATTTGAAAAAGCGTATCAATAAATTTATTAATATCAGCAACGCTGGGGTTATATTTATTAACAAATTTATCAATTACTGGTTTCAATAGCCCATCGTTAATCATTAAAGAATAAACAGCATCAAAAATATGACTGTCTTGGGATTTAAATGAATAGTTTTTAATTTCTAAACCGCTTACAAATGACGCATCTTTTCTAAGTAGTTTAAATTTAATATCGCTAATAACATTCCATTCTTTTTCATAGGTTGTTATTTCGTCATATATATTTATAAATTCAATCAATAGACTTATTTCAATTTCAGAATCTATAACTTCGGTTAGATCTATACCAAATTTATCGACTAAAGATTCTTTTAATTTTTGAATTGTTTTTTCTGGTACTCCATCACTGGAAGACTTATCCAAGTATAAGATTTCATCTTCAGGACTATTTGTAATTACTTCATCGGTTTCATATAGTATTTTTAAATCAATCCATTGATCGGGCTTATACAGGTCTAGGACTTTCTCATCATAAATATAAATTTTCCCTATTTGAGGCGATTTAGGGTTTAGCCGACCAACCCTTCCTATTAGGTTATTCAGTTCAAATGTTCCACGGGGTGGATCATATATGATTAATTTATTAGTTGGAGTATTTATGCCCTCCATCAATGTACTTGTGCAAAGTATTGTATGTATACAACCATCGGGCTTTGAATATTCATTTTCTATATACTTTCTCAGAAATAAAGGTGTTCTTCCATGATGGATACCTATTCCTTTTTTTAAATAAATAGAATAATACCATTCAGGATGAATGTTCTCGGATATCCAATCAATAATATCGTCATCAAAGTTATCAAAATGGTCTTCATCATTTATTAAGTCAGTTTTATTTATAAAAGACGTGATACTCTTTGGAGATTTAAAGTAAACAAATTTTTTTTCATTAGAAAATTTAAAATTAACGGTCGATTTATTAAGCTCAATTTCGTTATAAACAAGGTTTAAATTTGTAATGAATTTAACAATCTTAATATCGCTTTTATAGAAATCTACATTTTTGATGAAAGGGCCGAGTAACAATATCTTTCGTGATTTTTTTATTAAGTACTTGTAGATAGAGTTCATCTTAATAATTCTACTATTCGTCTCCTGTCGGTTAGCTTCATATTTAAGCTTGTAGATTTCATCGTATACAAGTAAATCAATGTTTGTCGAGCTGATATATTCCTTGAATTTCTTACTGCTAATTCTTTCAGGGACCACAATCATAATTTTTTTCGTCACATCATTATATTGATCAAGCTCTGCATCAGATGTAATTAATATGTAGTTCTCGTTGAAAAAGTTAAAACACTTCTTCCGCAATTCATTCATCAATGAAATAGTAGGAACAACAAAGATTATATTATCTAATAAGTGTTTATTTCTTGCGATAAACTCTAGTGCAATAAAAGTTTTACCAAAGCTTGTAGGGGCACTTAGAAACAAATTATTGTCATTTAGTATATTTAAACATTCAATTTGTTCATTCGTCAGAATAATTTTTTCATCTAATAAGGACTGTTTAATAGCATTGCTAAATCTGGAAAAGAAAGTACTATTCTGAGAGTAAATTGATAAGTCAGTAAAACTTAATTCTGCTTCTGATATAATTTGTCCACTATATATTTTCTTTAGAAAATGACTTCTTAAATCATTCATATTTGGATCAAATTTATTAAGCATTTAACTTCTCCCAAACACTATCACTTTTTATTTTAAAGAGGTTAAGATAGTCATTTTTATTGATTATAGGTAAAACAAATAAAACTATATTAAATTTAACTTTTAAATCATTTAGTTTTGTATTTTCTTTAACAACGTTCAGGATGTCGTTATATTCTGTGTAGTTATCGCAAATTAGAAACAAAACCAAATTCTCTGTAACATTCTCATCTATTTCAATTACTTCGTTTAAGTTGTCGGTCTTTATATTCCGAAATAACTCTATTCTATGGTTTAATTCTTCTTGAGTTACTTCATTATGTTCGCTTAGTGAATCAACGGCTTTATTAATAGCCGTGTTTAAATTGCTATAAAACTTAGCCTCTAAGTAATAAATTTCTTTTTTATCTTTTAAATAAATAGTTCCATCATTGCCATATACAGGCATTTTAGGTGAAGTTTTAAAAACGAGTTTAGGGTAAATATATTTTTCGGAAGAGTGTTCAGACAAAAATTGACTAAGCATCGTATGCATTAGAAACTCGCCTATATCGCCGTGTAAAGTTGTATGTGAAGTATTGACTCCATTTTTAGATATAAAGCCTATACTTTTTAATGCATCTAAATATTTTTTTTGTATTAGAGCATCAGTACATTTGAGGTCTGGTGAATAAGTACTCGCAATTTTAAGCACATTTTTTTTATTGAAAATTTTTTCATTAATTTCGTTAAATAGAATCTCTTTACAATCTAGTAATTCATCCCACGTAAAAAATTTCATTTTAATTTTATTTAAATCGCTATCTTTTTTGTTGTTTTCGAAATCTGTTTCACTTCCTTCAATAGTGAAAGTTCGATAAAACGATTCACTATCGTATGTATTTGCCCCATTGAGCCCTAATTCATCACAAATTAAGTTTTTGGTATTTTGTGACACTTTTGAATACTTGAATTCATTTGTTTTATCATCAAAATGAATATTAGAGACACTGTAAATAGTAGTTTGTGTATTTAAATCAAAGTAACTAACAACAAAATACAAATGATTCTGTGACCTATGAAATCGGTCGTAAAAATCAGATACATTTTTAATTGTCTCTTTATGCGTGAAGGTGTAAGTCCCTTCCTGAGAGAACAAACGAGATACTTTAGACAAAGTTGTAAAATGCATTAATACTTTCATTAATTCCCTTTTGTTCAATTTCCTATTTATTGCGCTTTATAATTAACAACCTCAGCTGAATGCTTTGATATCATTCCTGCTGAAAATCATATAGAAGAAAGTACATTTTGTTTACACGATTTTGAAGATACCTTGCGTATACCATTCGAAAACTGGCTATCGTTAATCCAATGATAACTATGTTAAAACTATCAGAAAAGCAAATAATTTCAACGTTCTGTAGTAGAATAACTTAACACATAAGCTTGAGTTGTATTAAACAAACCTAATTGATTTTCATAACGCTTTTATAGGTGGCAAGCTTTGCAAAGAGATTATTTGCAGAAGTAATATTCGTGCTGGCATTATGAATGCACTACCCAGACTCGATAGAGAGTAAGACCTCTCATCTTGCTCTAAGCAGACCTTAGAGTATTTTTCTTAACTCGTTTTGGGGCAGAAACGAGTTATGACTAAAGATCCGCTTTCTGGCACTAACCTGCTATTGAGGCAGGTGTTAAGGTTTACTCCCTTACCCATTAATCAAACCTGAAAATACAATTTAAATGAATAATGCGAGACAGGGAGCGAAGCGGTCGAGCAAGTCATGCTGAGGCATGGATGCCGATTCATGGCGTTTATGTTCATATTTAAATTGTGTTTGAAGAATCAGTTTGATTTTTGGGGCACGTTTTTTACGAAATACATCCGTGTATTTCGCCCTACGGGCCAGCTTCACTGTTCAAATTTATTCCCGATAAATTAGTGGTTCGTTTTTGTCGTGTAACAAAAATGAACAAGAGGGCAGTTGCGCAATGTATAGTTTTGTAAGTTTAAAGTTGATAGTACGACAAACCGGCTTTAATTTTATTTTTAAGCTGAGATTAAGTTTTTAAGTTTAAAAGTTCGTTTTCAAAATACACCTAAAAGCGCGTTTTCAGAATAGACAAAACTCAAATTTTAACCATAAAAAAAGCCGCATTTACGGCTTTTTGAATATTTAGCGTCGGCTACAAAGGAAACCTTAAATTGTATCTTCCGGTTCGCCTAGTGCAGTAATAAGCGCTTCTAGCATTTGCTTAATTTCATCGCTAGAAAGCATAAAGTCAGCATCTAGCTTTACTGCCATATCTTCTTTTGGAATATCGGCGTTTTCTTCTTTTAACAGCTCTGCGTAGTTTACACGTTTAATTGAGCCATCTTCTTGCAGCACAAAGCGAATGCGCTCCATCCAATCTAGTGCTAGCTTTGTAACCACTTTACCGTTATCTAAGTGATTCTTTACTTCGTCAGAGGCAAGATCGTGCTGTTTAAGTACGACCTTCGCGCCGTTTTCTTCTGGTTCAACAAGCTCTGCATCAAGACCAATGGTAAACTGCTCTGGGGCTTCATCTTTCGCCAACCAATTTGTTAAAAATAAGCCCAAATCATAGTTTACGAAAGCAGGCACTACAGGCAATGAACCAAGTGATTTACGCAGTAGTGCTAGTAATTCTTCTGCTTTATTGAAACTTGCACTGTTAACCACCATCCAGCCTTTTTCTAAGTCGATAAAGGCAAACTGTAAGCTCGATTTTTTAAACGCCTGAGGTAGTAAAGAATGCACTAAGTTTTCTTTTAACTCGTCTTTCTCTTTTTTCTTAACAGGGCGGTTTTCGCTGTTTTCGATTTGTTCTACTTTCTCTGCCAGAAGATCATTGATAACCGCTGGCGGTAGTACTTTTTCTTCACGTTTAGCGCAAAGCAGAATGCTTTTTTTACTAAAGTGCGACAGCATTTGGCCGTGTTTACCAAGTGCTTTGGTCCAGCCAAAGGTGCTTAAATCTTGGCTGCCACATGGACGAAATTTATCTTGCTCGAGTGCTTTTTCAAATTCGTCTTGGTTGTAATCAACTTCTTGTTTGAAGCGATAGCAAATTAGGTTACTAAACCACATGAAAGGATCCTTGAAATTGTATTGGCAAAACCAATTTCGTTATAAATTTTGCTAAGCGTATCAGGGTTACAAACAATAAAAAAGCGCCTTTCAGCGCTTCTTTATCAATTGAGCAATTAATCCACCAATGGGTAGGAGTCTGGACTTGGCATATCCTTAGGGAAGGTGATTTTATAGCACAAGCCTTTGCCTGGTTCGCTGGTTGCTGTGATATCGCCAGCCAGCGTTTGTTTTACTAAGTTAAAGGTTATGTGCGTGCCAAGCCCGCTGCCGCCTTGCTCGCGACGTGTTGTGTAGAATGGGTCAAATAGATTTTCTAGTTGCTCAGCTTCAACACCACGGCCGTTATCTTTAAAGGTAATGGCTACTTCGCCATCTTGCTCTTGAATATTAATATCAATGGTACCTGCATTTATGCCTTCAAAACCATGAATTAGTGAATTCATAATCAGGTTAGTGAAAATTTGGCTAATTGCGCCAGCGGGCAAGTTGAGTAATAAGTCTTCCGGACAATGAATATTAATTTTATGCATTGTCTTTTTAAGTTTCGGATGAAGCGAGCGAATAATCTCGTTGAGGTATTCTTTTAAGTTAATTTGACGCACTGCTTCACTGGCTTGGTCTACCGCAATTTGCTTAAAACTAGCAACAAGCTCAGATGCGCGCTCTAGGTTAGTTGTTAATAGGGCGGTACTTTGTTTTGCGTCGGCTATAAACTCTTCAAGGGCTTTTGGTGAGAGGGTTTTTTCTGCGTATGCCGCTTCTACTTGTGCCAAGCGCTCTTGTAAAAATGATGTAGCGGTAACGCCAATGCCAACGGGTGTATTAATGTCGTGGGTGATACCAGCGACTAAGCCACCAAGAGCAGCCATTTTTTCAGAGCCAACTAAGCGCTCCTGCGCCATGTTTAACTCATCTACATATTTAGTAAGCTCGTCCTGCTTAACAAGTAATTCGCCTTCAGTGGTTTTACGACGATCGACTTCTTCTGTAAGTACCAACTTTTGTTTTTCAAGTTCGTATTTCTGTTGCTGTAAATCCATCATTGCTTGGCTTAGGTTTGATGTTTTACGTGCAACTTCTTGTTCTAAAAGTAGGTTTTGTTGGTCGAGTTTTTCGTTTGTTTTTACAAGCTGGCGCTGTGTTGATTCGAGTTGGTCTTTATAACTTACCACTTTATCAATGAGCTTGTTAAACGAGTGCTCCATAATTTTTAATTCATTATGCTCTGTGGTTTCAATACTAACGCGTGCACCTTCAAGGTTATCGAGCTCTAATTCTTCAATTTGCTGAGTTAAGTCTGTTAATGGCTCGGTAAGCAGGCGTCTAAATGCCATTAAGAATAAAATAATTAAGAAGGTGGTTTTGATTAAGGCATTACCTACTAAAAAGTACAGCGAAACCATAATACGGCTAAATACAACTTCGCGGCTTGAAAATAGCGTTACGTCACCTACTTGTGTGGCGCGACCTGAAAATTCAAATACTAATGGGAAGGTGTAACCAAAAAGGCCTGAGCTAGTATGTTGAACAAGCACTGCTTCTTGTACGAGTTGCGACTCGTAACGCTCAACAATATCAATTGATTGACCTATTTGTGAAATAATTTCACCGTTATCATCGCGAACAATTACCCCTTCGATAGAGGGGATTGCAAGTAAACCTTCAGCAATAGTGCGGGTTTGCTGCGTATTTAGCTCCCAAATGGCTCGGGTTAAGCTGCCGGAAAAGGTTTTTTGTAAGGTGGAAAGCTCGTTTTGAATGTGATCTTTTGAATTGTGGTATTCAGCGATTACTTGCCCGCAAGTTACGATAAACGTAAGTACAAAATATACTGAGAGTACGCTGGTTAACAAGCGTTTAGAAAGACTTTTGCTTAACATTGAATTAACCAGAACCTCATTATTGTAATTTTATCATGTTCGCCATTAAAGTTAGCTAATTTTGACCTAAAAATAAATACGAAAGTGGTTAAATAAATCGAATAAATAAAAGCTTAGTTCATTTTAACCAGCTCTACTGACATTTTTGTGAAATAATTTGATCTAATCGCAGCATTACGTAACTAGCACGCATAAATCTTGCAATTACCGCGTTTACTCATATTATGGCTATATTATTACGGTTTTTATTGGTTTTATTTTGTCTAGTACATTTCCCGTACTTGTGTGTGATGACTCGTTAATTGCGCGAAAGCAAGTTGCGCGTTATTTCAAAAATCACAATGACTTTGTTGTTAGCCAAGCCCAGAACGGGCAAGAGGCACTCGACTTATTGCGCCAGCAAGAGTTTGGTTTGTTGTGCCTAGATTTGACTATGCCAGTAATGGACGGTCTTGGTGTGTTAGCTAATTTAAAAGCCGAAAAAATTCACTTACATACCATTATTATTTCTGCCGATATTCAGCCTGAAATGAAACAGCGAGTTGCTGAATTTGGCGTACTAGGATTTATTGAAAAACCATTTAAAGATGAAGTGTTTTCTTCACTTTTGCATAAATTTGGCATTCGTTGATTTATTATAGTGCTAAATGGAATAAATTATCTTTTTTATAGTTGACATATCTTTGACGATTCGGCAGTCTAAAGGCCATGAAACAAATTAATTTAGTACACACCACCATTATTACAACCATTATCCTAACTGGATAGTGGCATAGGTCTGTACGCAAAATTTAAAGGCCTGTGCTCACTACGAGCACAGGCCTTTTTCGTTTTTGGAATGGGGAAAAATAATGAAAGTATTAAAATTCGGAGGCTCGTCTCTTGCTGACTTTGCCTGTTTAAAGCAGGTGGCCGAGCTTGCCAAAGGTCAACTTGAAGATCAGATGTTGTTAGTATTGTCTGCACCTGGCGGTATGACTGACAGTCTTGTTGAGTTATCTGAACTTGCTGCGAAAGGGCAAGATTATTCAGCGGCATGGCAAGCACTCGTTACACGTAGTGAAGGCCTAAAAGCGCAGGTGTCGGAGATTGCAGTTGTAACTAATTGGCCTAATTTTGATGAGCTAAAACAAAAACTCGATGGGGTTGCATTAATCGGGCATTGCCCAGCACAAGTAAAAGCCTACGTTATAAGCTTTGGTGAGCGCGTTAGTGTATCGCTGATGCAAGCATTGTTAAATGAGTTATCGCCTGTTTACCTTGAAGCCACTAAATGCATTGCATCAAACAACAATTATTTAGATGCTGAAGTTGATTTAACACAATCAAAGCAGCAGTTTGCTAAGCAATTAGCAGCGCAGCCAAGCAAGGTTTATATTATGCCGGGCTTTACTGCTGCAAGCGAGCAAGGCGAGTTAACAACGCTTGGTCGTAATGGTTCTGATTACTCTGCAGCGATAGCTGCAGCCTGTGTTGATGCGAAAATCTGCCAAATTTGGACAGATGTTGACGGTGTTTACAGTGCCGACCCGCGTTATATTAAATCCGCAATGAAAATTGATAGTTTAAGCTACAAAGAAGCAATGGAGCTTTCTTACTTTGGCGCTAAGGTACTTCACCCTAAAACAATTCTACCGTGCGCAAAATATGGCGTGCCGTGTGAGATTAAAAATACCCATGATCCTGATGTACCAGGCTCGCTTATCAGTGCGCAGTCAAGCTCTAATGGTGAGCCTGTAAAAGCACTTTCGAGTTTACAAGACCTTGCGATGATCACAGTATCTGGCCCAGGCATGAAAGGCAAAGTGGGCATGGCATCGCGTGTATTTAGCGCATTAGCCCAAGATGAAATCTCAATTGTGTTAATTACACAGTCATCGTGTGAATTCAGCATTAGCTTCTGTGTTTATCAAGCTGATTTAGCTAAAGCCACAAACGCACTTGAGCAAGCATTCGCGTTAGAAGGGCAAGCAGGCCTGATAGAACCATTCCAAATCGAACAAAATTTAGCAATTGTGACTTTAGTTGGCGACAACATGAAAGCCCATAAAGGCCTTGCCGCTAAGTTCTTTGCATCACTTGCGCAAGCACAAGTTAACATTGTTGCGATTGCGCAAGACTCGACAGAAAGCGCGATTTCAGCGGTAATTGATGGCCAGTCATGTAATGATGCAGTGAAAGTATGTCATGAAAACTTCTTTACGCATGTGCCTTCTATCGATGTATTTTTACTCGGCTGTGGTTTGGTTGGTAAAGAGCTGGTTAGCCAGCTACAACGCCAGCAAGAATGGCTGCAAAAACGTAATATCAAACTAAATCTGTATGGCGTTGCAAACTCGCGTCAAATGCTACTTGATAGTGACGGCGTAGATTTTGAAAACTGGCAAATGCAACTTGCTGATTCACAGCAGAGCTTTGATTTAAAAGCGGTTGAGCAATTTGTTAAAGAAAACCACTTAATTAACCCTGTGCTTGTTGATTGTTCATCATCACAGTTCTTAGCAGAACAGTATTTAGACTTTATTAATGCAGGCTTCCACGTGGTAGCGGCAAATAAAAAAGCCAACACGAGCTCGCAGGCATATTACCAATCTTTAGTTGCAGCAACACAAAAAACAGGCCGTAAATTTTTATATGAAACAAACGTAGGTGCTGGCTTACCTGTGCTTGATAACCTGCAGCTGCTGTTTGGTGCAGGTGATAAATTACTTAGCTTTAACGGTATTTTAAGTGGTTCACTGTCGTATATGTTTGGTGTAGTTGAAGATGGCTTAAGCTTAAGCGCAGCAACTAAACAAGCAAAAGAGAATGGTTTTACAGAGCCTGATCCCCGTGATGATTTATCAGGAATGGATGTAGCGCGTAAGTTACTTATTATTGCCCGTGAATCTGGATTACAGCTTGAGCTTGATGATATTGACGTTGAACCTGTGATATCACCAAAATTTGCTGAAGGTGCAAGTGTTGATGAGTTTATGGCACGACTACCTGAACTTGATGCTGAATTTACAGCGCGTGTTGAATCAGCAAAAGCTGATGGCAAAGTACTGCGTTATGTTGGTTCAATCGAAGATGGCAAATGTAAAGTAGGTATTCAAGCAGTAAGCAAAGAAGATGCGCTTAACAGTGTTCGTGATGGTGAAAATGCACTGGCAATTTTAAGCCAATATTATCAACCAAAACCATTTGTCATTCGTGGTTATGGCGCTGGCGCAGAAGTTACTGCGGCAGGCGTATTTGCCGATATTTTAAAAACACTGCCGTAGGAGAGGGGGATGATTGAAGTTTATGCACCCGCATCCAGTGGCAACTTTGCAGTTGGTTTTGACTTGCTTGGCGCAGCACTTGCGCCAGTAAGTGGCGCGCTACTTGGCGATATTGTTGCAATTGGCGCAAGTGATTCAGGCCAAGACGAATTTGTATGTAGTGGAAAATACGCTGAAAAACTGGCAGGTCCAAAAGAAGATAATCTTGCTTATCAGTGTTTAGTGCATTTCCGTGAGCATGTTTCAAGCGATATGCCAGCATGTAAACTGGAATTAAAGAAAAACCTACCGGTTGGCTCGGGCTTAGGTTCAAGTGCGTGCTCTGTGGTTGCTGCATTTGCGGCACTTGATAAGTTTGCTAATACTAACCTTTCACAAAAACAGTTGTTGGCATTAATGGCTGATTTTGAAGAAAAAGTCAGTGGCGGTCGCCATTACGACAACATTGCACCTTGTTATTTAGGTGGTTTGCAATTGTGCGGTGATTTAGTGCCAAATAATTCACTGGCGTTACCAACAGATGAAAATTGGCAATTAGTCGTTGCCTACCCAGGCTTCGCACTTAATACCGCAAAAGCACGTGCTGTTTTGCCAAAAGAGGTCAGCATGCACACTAGCATTAATTATGGCCAGCGTTTAAGCGCGTTTACTGCGTTATGTTTTAGTGGGCAATTTGATAGCGCAATAGCTCTTATGAAAGATGAACTTGCTGAGCCATATCGCCAATCACTGATTACAGGCTTTAGCGAAGCCAAAGCGGCATTACCAGAATTAGGTGCAGAAGTGGTTGCCATTTCTGGCGCAGGTCCAACGCTTTTGGCTTTAACAAAAAGTGAAACGCAAGCACAAGCGATAGACGCTTGGTTAAAAGAAAATTATTTGAATGAAAACGGTTTTAGCCACATTTGTAAAATAGATAACCGTGGCACACGTGTACTAGAAAAAGGAGAAAGTGATGTTATTGCATAATCTAAAAGACGCCGAGCAGAAGGTATCGTTTGTAGAGGCGGTAAAAGTAGGGTTAGGCAATAATCAAGGTGTCTTTTTCCCAAATAGTCTCGCGCCGTTAAGCAATGTTGATGAGTTACTTGAGCTTGATTTTGTCGCGCGTAGTAGCAAAATATTATCGCATTTAATTGGTGATGAACTACCAGAAAGTACCGTACAGAAAATGGTACAAAATGCCTTTAACTTTCCAGCTGAACTAGTAAAAGTTGAAGATAATGTTTACTGCCTTGAGCTATTTCATGGTCCAACGCTTGCGTTTAAAGACTTTGGCGGTCGTTTTATGGCAGAGTGCTTGTCGGTATTTAATGAAGGTAACAAAACCACGATTTTAACCGCAACAAGTGGTGACACTGGTGCTGCTGTGGCACATGCGTTTTATGGCAAAAAAGACATTGATGTGGTAATTTTATACCCGAAAGGTAAAATCTCATTAGCCCAGCAAAAACTGTTCACAACGCTGGGCAATAACATTCATTGCTACGCGGTAGATGGCAGCTTTGATGATTGCCAAGCGATGGTTAAGCAAGCGTTTTTAGATGATGAAGTAAAACAGCGCTTAGGCTTAAATTCAGCAAACTCAATTAATATCAGCCGTTTACTTGCACAGGTATGTTACTACTTTGAAGCTGTGGCGAAATTACCTAAAACAGAGCGCGCAAAAGCACATATCTCGGTGCCAAGCGGTAACTTTGGTAATGTGTGTGCTGCGATGATTGCCGCAAGTTTAGGTTTACCAGTAGCTAAGCTTTCTGCAACGACAAACCAAAATGATACTGTGCCGCGCTATTTGGCATCAAAAGAATGGACGCCAAATGCAACGCTAGAATCGTTATCAAATGCGATGGACGTTAGTAAGCCAAATAACTGGCCGCGCGTGCAGTTTATGCTAGATAACAACTGGTTTAGTTACGATAATTTTTATTCGCACAGTGTTGATGAAGCAGAAACGAAAGCGGTAATGCATGATGTTTATGCTAAAGGTTACTTAGCTGAGCCGCATACGGCAATTGCTTACCAAGGCTTAAAACAAGATTTAGCTGCCGATGGTGTTGGTATCTTTTTATCAACCGCTCACCCAGCTAAATTTAAAGAGTCAGTTGAAGACATTCTTTCGATTGAATTAGATATGCCAAAACCACTTGCCGATGCATTAGCAAAAGACTGTTTAGCAGAAGACCTAGTTAATGACTATCAAGTGCTTCGTGAAAATATTTTGGCAAAACTTGCTTAATCCTTTTTAATCTGTTGATTGAAATACCCAGCCGCTACAAGCTAGCGGCTTTTTTATGGCATAATTGCGCTCAAAATAGCTATTAACAATCACTATGACTACTTGGACAGATTTACTCGCAGTTGAAAAGCAGCAAGACTACTTTAAAGATACGCTCGAATATATTGCCAAAAGGCGCGCAGAGGGGGTTAATGTATTTCCCCCTGCGGATGAAGTGTTTAGTGCGTTTTCAAGCACCGCGTTTGAAGATGTGAAAGTAGTGATTTTGGGGCAAGATCCATATCATGGCCCAAATCAAGCGCATGGCTTGGCATTTTCGGTAAAGCCGGGTATTAAAGCGCCTCCATCTTTGGCCAACATGTATAAAGAATTAGCAACTGATATTGATGGTTTTGCTATACCCAATCATGGCTATTTGCAGTCGTGGGCAGAGCAGGGAGTGCTATTACTCAATACGGTATTAACCGTTGAGCAAGGCCAAGCGCACTCTCATAAAAAGCTCGGTTGGGAAACGTTCACCGACCGTGTTATCGCTGCATTGAATGAGCATGGCGATGGCATTGTATTTTTACTTTGGGGTTCACATGCGCAAAAGAAAGGACGCCATATCGATACTACTAAGCATGTTGTTTTCAATGGGCCGCATCCGTCACCGCTTTCTGCCTATCGTGGCTTTTTTGGTTGTAAGCATTTCTCTAAAGCAAACGATGCCTTAATTGCGATGGGGAAAACTCCAATAAATTGGCTGTTACCAGAAGCGGTTTAACAAGCAATAAAAAAGGCTCGTAAGAGCCTTTTTTGATTTGACCTTTATATTGTTTAGATGACTAAATCATCTAGGTCAATGTCGTCTAAAGAACCGTATTCTTCGAGTTCTTTTTTCAGTCTATGTCTTTCCTTTAACGCTTCTATTTCGCGCCATTTGCGCTTTTTCCCTTTTGAAGAGGTTTTTGTTGTTGGTTCAGGACGTTCTAATATTGCAAAAATATCTTCGATGCTATCCATGGTATCCTCCTGTGGATTTTTTAACCTCGGCATAAGAAATATCATAACTCGTCTAAAAATAAAACTAATATGTTTCGCTTTTGTTAAAAAATAATGAAGGTTTTTCGACTAGATCAAAGAATGGTAAAACAGCTACCCAAGGGGTAGCTGTTAGGATATTAATTTGTAAGTGTTTTTAGCAAATTCGCTGTAGATGGATCTAGCTGTTGGTAATTTTGGGACGCCATCGCATCAAGCACTTGGTTGCCAAGTTGTTTACCAAGTTCAACGCCCCACTGGTCATAACTGTTAATGCCAAAAAGTACACCTTGCACAAACACTTTATGTTCATAAAACGCCAGCAACGCACCAAGTGAACGAGGCGATAAATCATCAATTAATAACGTATTTGAACCTTTATTGCCCGGCATTACTTTATGTGGTGCAAGTTCGTTTATTGCCTCTTGAGTCAAGCCTTGTGCTGTTAGCTCTGCCTTTGCTTGTGCCAAGCTTTTACCTTGCAATAGTGCTTGGCTTTGCCCTAGGCAATTGGCAATCATTGCTTTATGGTGTTGCTGATAATTGGCTTCTCCAACGCGTGGCAAAATAAAGTCAATCATGGCACTTTGCTTACCTTGGTGCAGTAACTGCATAAAAGAGTGCTGGCAATTAGTGCCTTCAGCTCCCCATAAAATCGGACCTGATAATTCAATGTGCTGACCGCTAAGATCGACACTTTTACCGTTACTTTCCATATCAAGTTGCTGCAAATAAGCAGGTAAGGTTTTTAAGGCGTGACCATACGGTAGTACCAATAAGTTATTTTCACCTAAGTACTTTTGCTGCCAATAGCCAATTAACGCCGCAATAATAGGTAAGTTTTGATCTTCTGGTGCTGTTAAAAAATGATTGTCAAGGTTTGCAGCGCCTTCAAGTAAGGCTTCAAAATTAGTTTTACCGATTTTTAATGCAAGCGGAAGAGCAATGGTCGACCAAACCGAATAGCGACCGCCAATAAAATCCCACAATGGGAAAATCATTTCTTCACTAAAGCCAGCTTGCTTTGCAAGTTCTGGTTTTGCCGTTAATGCCACCCAGTGCTCAGCGATTGCTGTAGTTGGCATAGTTTGCTTAAACCAATCCATTACGGCATGCATATTAAGCTGGGTTTCAGCTGTGGTCCACGATTTTGATGCCACCACAATTAGGGTCGTTTCGGCATTTAGTTTTGCCAATGTATGCTTAATTTGCTGACCATCGATATTGGCAAGATAGTGTACATTGATGTCATTGATATGGCTATCTACTAATGCAGCTTCCAGCATTTTAGGGCCAAAAAATGAGCCGCCAATACCAATGCTTATAACGTCTGTTATCGTCTTACCCGTATTGCCAACAATGGCATTTTGTTCAAAGCGAGAAACAAAATCGAATAATCTCGCTTTTGTTGAGTTTATTTCTTGAGCCACCTCTGGCAAATGCGTTGCTAAGGTTTGTGTATTGCGCAATGCAGTATGCAGTACAGCGCGTTTTTCTGTGCTGTTGATCAACTGCCCTGTAAATTGCGCTTCACGTTTTTGCGCTAACAGCTTTAACTTAGAAACGTCAATTAAATCGTTAAGAGTGGATTTATCGATTGCTTGCTTAGCAAAGTCGAAGGTTAAACCTGCCGCGCTCAGTGTAAATTCACTTGCACGGTTAGGCTGCGCATCAAAAAGAGCCAAAATTTGGCTCTTTTTAATATTCTCAGCAGCATGTGTAAGTTGCGTGTGCAACTGCGCTAAGGTGGTCATAAACCGTTTATTCCTTATAGGTTTGCAAAACGAGTTTCAAGTTCAACTTGTGCATCGGCAAACGAGCGAATACCTTCCGCTAGTTTTTCTGTCGCCATTGCATCTTGGTTATGCTGCCAACGGAACTCGTTTTCGCTAAGTGGTACCGGTTTTGGCAATACTTCAGTCGGTTTTTCTAGTGGGTAAACTTCAGCGTCGGTTAGCTCAGCAAGCTCAGTTAATAGCTGAGGGCTAATAGTTAAACGGTCACAACCTGTTAACGCTAAAATTTCGCCGGTATTACGGAAGCTTGCGCCCATAACAACGGTTTCGTAGCCGTGTGTTTTATAAAAGTTGTAAATGCTACGCACTGATTGAACACCTGGATCATCAAGTGCAGATGCTGGCTTAGGCATGCCATTTTTTACGTGCCAATCTAAAATTCGGCCAACAAATGGTGAAATTAAAAATACATTGGCATCGGCACAGGCTTTGGCTTGCGCTTCAGAGAAAAGTAGCGTTAAGTTACACTTAATACCTTCTTTTTCTAGCTGTTCAGCCGCTTTGATACCTTCCCAAGTTGACGCAATTTTAATTAAAATTTTGTCTGTATCAACACCCGCTTCGCGGTATAGCGCAAGTAGCGATTTAGCTTTAGCGATGGTCGCTTCAGTATTAAATGATAAGCGCGCGTCTACTTCTGTCGAAATGTAACCTGGTACTACTTCGCTTATTTCTTTACCAAGCAATACTGAAAAATAATCACATGCAAGTGCGACTTGCTTTGCAGTATCTGATTCGTTTGCTTTTGCATATGCAAGGGCTTCTGCTAGTAATGGCTGGTATGCCTCTATTTCACTGGCTTTTAGAAGTAGTGAAGGGTTGGTTGTCGCGTCTTGCGGTTGGTGTGCTTTAATAGCTGCAATATCACCGGTATCGGCAACAATCGTTGATTGGGCTTTTAAAGCCGCTAAAATTTGTGTCATGGTTTACCTCATTCCTAATATCAAGGTAATAAAAATAGCGTGTTAGCTAAGTTTAGCTTAAAGATGAATCATTAAAGCTAGATGACAAGTATTTGGGAAAGGTCAAATGTCCGTAACACAGGGTTTACGCTACTCCTAGCGAAGAAAAATCCATCGAATGCTAACTAACAGGTGATTTTTATTACAAGAAGTGTTGAAATTACCTTAATACAACGACAAGTCAATAGTAATTATGATCACAGTAATATCACCTGCTAAAAATTTAGACTACGAAACACCTGCACCAAGTAAAAACCATACACAACCTGAGCTATTAGCGCACAGCGAAGAGCTTATTGAGGTATGCCGCGAGCTATCAGCACAAGATCTCTCAAGCTTAATGAAAATTAGCGACAAGCTAGCGGGTTTAAACGTGGCGCGTTTTACCGAGTGGCAAACGCCAGTCAATGATAGTAACGCCAAACAAGCTATTTATGCGTTTAATGGTGATGTTTATGTAGGTCTAGATGCTGCAACGCTAAGCGAAAAAGCACTGGATTACGCACAAGGTCATTTGCGCATTTTGTCGGGACTATACGGTATTTTAAAACCGCTCGATTTAATGATGGCGTATCGCCTTGAAATGGGCACAAAATTGGCAAATCCACGCGGCGCTAATTTATATCAATTTTGGGGCAGTATCATTGCTGAAAAGCTAAACGAAGTATTTGCTGAACAAAATACTAATATCCTCGTTAATTTAGCGTCAAACGAATACTTTAAAGCAGTGGATAAAAAAGCACTTAACGGTGAGATTATTACACCTGTATTTAAAGACTGTAAAAATGGTCAATATAAAGTGATTAGCTTCTATGCGAAAAAAGCGCGTGGCTTAATGGCGCGTTACATTATGGAACAGCAAGTAGCGAATATGGAGCAGTTATTAGCGTTTGACTGTGCAGGTTACTACTACAGCGAAGAGCACACGAAAAAAGCCAATGAACCGGTTTTTTTGCGCGCGGAGCAAGTTTAATTTGTACTAGATACAACTTGGTTGCGGCCTTGTTGCTTGGCTTGATAGAGACGTTTATCAGCGACATCGATTAACGTCTCAAGCTTTTTCACGTTTGCTGAGTATTCAGCAATACCAATCGAAACAGTCATATTAAATACTGCGTTTGATAAATGCAGTTCGGTTTTTTCTAATTGCGTACGCAGTGATTCGGCTTTGCTGTGTGCTGAAGACGTTGCAATATGTGGCAGCAATATAATAAATTCTTCACCGCCCCAGCGTGCGAATAAATCGGATTCGCGACAGTTACTTTGTATTAGATTGCAAAACTCAACGAGTGCTAAGTCACCTATATTGTGACCATGTTGGTCGTTAATCTTTTTAAAATGGTCAATATCTAATATTAAAATGCAAAACCGTGGGTTGGCGCTTTGCATTATTTCATTCGCTTTATCAATAAAATAGCGGCGTGTATAAGCGCCTGTTAGCGGGTCGGTGGTGGCAAGTCTTAATAGCGTATTATTTTGTGCTTCTTGTTTTTCAAGCCATAGTTTGATGCCAAACACAATCAGCAATAAACCTATAATTTGAAAGAGATCTTCAATAACGATAGTGATGACTTTTGGAAAGATCACTAATTCATCAAGTGCATCAACACAAAGCGCAACTAATAAAATTGAAAAACCAGTAAAAAG
This sequence comes from Pseudoalteromonas sp. P1-9, assembly GCF_001399975.1. GTDB lineage: Bacteria > Pseudomonadota > Gammaproteobacteria > Enterobacterales > Alteromonadaceae > Pseudoalteromonas. Next base: position 165,224 of record NZ_LKBD01000004.1, on the reverse strand, counting down.
AATGTTGTTTGAACGTTCGCTTTGTCGAAAATTTTTCAAATTGAAAATACAAACAAGCACCGCAATCGCCATTATAAATTCAGAAGCAAAACTAATTACATCTATATTAGCGACAGGTTGGAATACCCAATATGAGACAAAGGGCAATAAAATAAACAGCGCTAGTATAAAAATCGACATATTAGAACTACATTCTTCTGTTAATACCACAATTATTAACCGCCTACGCCGTATTAACAAGTTACGCGCTATAGTGCGGTTGGGTTTAGTTCAAGCTTAATTGCCAGTTGGTGATAAAGTGTAAGGTGGCTTGGCAGTAGTTTAGTAAATTTAACTTTAGCTATGTGTTGTTTTGCAGCCTGCATGTCGCCAAGTGCGGTGTTTATCTCAGCTAAACGCAGTTGAAAAATCGAATAGTTAGGGCTTTCTTCAGTTTTAAAGCTGCTTATTGCATCGTGATAAGTATCGTTTGCTAGCTGTAATTGGCCAATTAATTGGTAGGTGCGCGCTAAGTTGCCGCTTGCCATGGTAATGGTATCGGTAAACCCAAGTTTACGAGCCCAAAAAAGCGTACTCTTTCTGTGCGGGATTGATTCGAGTAGCTGGCCTTGCGAATAAAGGGCGTTTGCTAAGTTACCGTAGATTTCGTGTTGTAGTTTAGCATCTTTACTTTTTCGGTATTGCTGGGCTAAGCGGTTGAGCATTTGTGTTGCAGTATCTTTATCGCCAAATACCATCTCGAGATTGGCAATTTCGACCATACGCAATGGGTTTGGAAAGCTCTCAGACGTGGCACTAACCAATTTAAGCGCTTGCTTTGCATATTCTTTGGCTTTTACTTTTTCATTATAAATATCAAACGCTTTAGCGGCGTAAAAATAGAGCTGAGTTTGAAATGTAACAGGGTGAGTATGGCCTGAATTTAAATATTGCTCTGTCAGGTTTTTCAGCGGTTTTAGATTTGTAGTTTCATACAGCAAATCTAAGTAATGAGCCGTAATAAAATACCAATCGGTACTGTAGCGCGCATACTCACTTTGTTGCTCAAGCAATATTGCGCTGCAATCGGGTGCTGATAAGTTGGGGCACACATCTTCAAAGTTATGTAGGTTATCGGCAGCCTTTGCACTTGCACAAAGCAGCCATACACCTATCAAAGTAAAATATCGAATTTTCATTATTATTATAATCTAGCCATTTTAGTGCCAATAAATTGGCTTTAGCCGTTATTTTAGAAACTAGTTTAACTCAATTCAAATCTTTGTGATGCGCTAAGTGCCATCGCATTGTGATTGTTTTTTGCATTACTTTGTGGATAATGTATACAAAAATAAAATATTGTTTAGAATGAAAACATTACTCGCTGCTTTTCTTGTTGTTTGTTGTAGTTTACAAGCATCACCACTTTCACAAATAAATCGTGAAGGCGCCCCACAAAGCGCAAAATATTACGATAGCTATGGTAATCAACAAGCGAACCCATTATTTGATCTTGGTAGCTGGCATGGGTTTTTATTACCAACACAAGAAAAGGTGGGTGGATTTGCGGGGCCTGCCATTGTGTTTGAAGAATACACCCTTTATTTTGCTGAATATGTTGAGATGCTATCGATTGCTGTTGATGGTGGTGAATATCAACGTCTTTCAGAATTACCAAGTACCATTTCAAGTCGGCTTGGATACTACAAACAAACCTTTACCTCAAACTCATTTAGCATCGATATTTATTTAAGTTTTGTATCAACGCGTAGCAGTGTAATTGATACACATATTACTAATTTAACCGAAAAGCCGCTTAATCTTACATTAAAGTGGCAAGGGCAACTTACAAAGCATTGGAAAAGCGACGATGATGATTATTTTTGGCAAGTAACACCAAAAACTTCAGAGCAAGCAATTGCATGGCAATTTGACCAAACTCGCGATACATGGCACAAACTTAATCAACATAACGCTCGCTTCAAAATTACGCGCTCAATAGCGTCACAATCAGTGTTTAATCCGGTTGAACAAAGCTACAGAAGTACAAGTGCATTAACGGTTTTACCTGCAAATTCAAAGTTACTGACTACAGTGCTTAGCTACACACACAATCAGCAAGAAAGCGACAACGAAGATGTAAAAATAAGCGCTTGGTTGAATAGTAAAAAGCCCGCCTATCTAAATGCGAAAACCAGATGGCAGTCACTTGCAAATAAACTATCAAATCAGCACAGCGAACAAGCAAAAAGGTTAGCAATAAAGTCACTAGAAACTTTAGTTGGCAATTGGCGTAGCCCCGCAGGGGCAATTAAACATAATGGCATAACACCATCGGTGACTGCCCGTTGGTTTAATGGCGTTTGGGCGTGGGACAGCTGGAAGCATGCCTATGCACTTGCAGAGATAATGCCTGAGCTTGCTAAAGATAATGTACGCGCCATGTTTGACTATCAAATAACGGATAAAGATACACTTCGTCAGCAAGATGAGGGTATGGTGATTGATGCAGTGTTTTATAACTACTCAAAAGCGCGCGGTGGCGATGGCGGTAATTGGAATGAGCGAAATACTAAGCCGCCACTGGCATCTTGGGTAGTTTGGCAAATTGTGTCAAAAAGTAATGATGATGCGTTTTTGGCTGAAATGTATCCAAAATTAAAAGCGTATCATGAGTGGTGGTATTTAAACCGCGATCATAATGGCAATGGTTTAATTGAATATGGTGGCACGGTTGATGATACACATACCACAAAAGAAGGAGAGATGCGTTTCTCAGTTCAAGCAACTGCGCAACTTGCTGTTTTGGCATCGTGCAAAAAAGGGAAAGATAATTGGTATTTATGCAGCGGCAATCAGCTGTATTTAAGTTTACTCGATAACCCTCAAATAAGTGCGTTTGATATCCCTGTACAACATGCTGCAGGTTGGGAGTCAGGTATGGATAATGCGGCGCGTTTTGGTTTTATTTCAAATGAGCAGTTTAAAGGATATGCCATTCAAACTTATCAAGGTGATATGGTAAAAGCGAAGGCTGGTTGGCAAGTTAAGATTTTTGAAAACATGCGTGGTGGTCAACTGGTTGGCTACTCAATTAACCAAGAATCGGTTGAACTAAACAGTTATCTAGCAATGGAAAAACGCCTACTTGCGCAAATGGCAAAACAGTTAGGCAACAACCAAGATGCACAAAAATACCAAGCAGACTATCAAACCTTGAAAGCACGTATTGATGCGTGTTTTTACGATAGCAAAACTGGCTTTTATTATGATTTAGCCATTGATAATACTCCGCAGTCATCGAGTGAATGCAAAGGTAAATTGCTGGTGCATCGCGGCAAAGGCCCAGAAGGTTGGGCGCCGTTATTTAGCCAAGTGGCAAGTACAGAAAATGCGAAAAAGGTTATCAATACCATGCTGAGTGAGCACGAGTTTAATACCTATGTGCCATTTCCTACCGCAGCTATCACAAACCCAGCATTTGGTGCAGATGTTTATTGGCGCGGCAGAGTGTGGCTCGATCAAGTGTATTTCGCACTAAGTGCACTAAGGCATTATGGCTATAAAAGTGACGCGCAGCAGCTTTTACAAAAGCTGATTAGTAATAGTAAAGGCCTTAGCCAAAATGACAGTATTCGTGAAAACTATCATCCTTTTACTGGTGAGCAACAAGGCGCAACTAATTTTAGTTGGAGCGCTGCACATTTAATGATGATGTTGGATGAAATTGGTTTGCCTGAAAGTAAGTCACAGTAACACTAAAAATATACTTGTTCAGTTTTCGGTTGAGTGAAATGTTAGCCTTGGTTACGCTTGGCTAAAATCACCAAATGATTGGCTTTATGAAAATTACCCAACCTGAAAAAATTAACGAGTATTACCAAGCATTGGTAGATAAAAACAGTCAATATCTTGGCTGTTTTTATGCCTGTGTTACCAGCACACAGATTTTTTGTATCGCGACTTGCAGTGCACGCAAACCAAAAAAAGAAAATGTCGTGTTTTGCTCAGAGGTAAAAGATGCCCTTGATGCGGGCTTTCGCCCGTGTAAGGTGTGTAAGCCAACACAAAATGCCCACTCAATGCCAGAGCCAGTTGCTACAGCGTTAAAATTGCTAGCGCAAAAAGGCCAAGAAAAGCTTTCAGACTACCATTTAAAAGAGGCTGGAATACAGCCTGAGCTGGTAAGGCGTTGGTTTAAAAAACACTATGGCATGACGTTTCAAGCTTATCAACGCATGGTGCGTATAAATACCGCTTATCAAGAAATCCAAAATGGCAAGCAACTGATAGATTCGGCGCTAGATTCAGGTTTTAACTCATTAAGCGGGTTTGCCTACACCTTTAAAAAAGCCACAGGCCTTAACCCAAGTAAAAGTAAAGAGAAGCAAGCTATCTTAATTGCGCGCCACACCACACCCATTGGCCCAATGTTTATCTGCGCAACGAATAATGGTGTCTGCTTGGTTGAGTTTGTTGATAGGCGTATGCTGGAAACAGAATTTAACGATTTACAAAAGCGCTTGAATGGAGTGATTTTACAAGGTGAAAATGAACATATTAAACAGTGTAAGTCAGAGTTAAATGAATATTTTGCAGGCAAGCGCAAAGAGTTTAGCGTTCCCCTAGATTTACCGGGTACTGAATTTCAACAAGGTGTATGGCAAGGGTTACAAGCTATTCCATTTGGCGAAACACGCAGTTATTCAGAGCAAGCAACTGCGCTTAATAACGTTAAAGCGGTGCGCGCTGTCGCAACTGCAAATGGTATGAACCGGGTTGCTATTATTGTACCGTGTCATCGTGTGATTGGTAAGGATGGCTCGTTGACAGGCTATGGTGGTGGCCTTGAGCGAAAGGCGTGGTTATTGCGCCACGAAGGTGCTGACTTTAAAGAATAAAAAAGCGGTGATAACACCGCTTTTTTATTTCTTTTTCGCTTTTTTCTTGGCTTTCTTTTTCGCCTTTATTTTTTCTGGGTCTTTTTTCTTTTTCGCCGGTAATTTTGCTTCTTTGTGTTTTGGCTCTAACCCTTTAATCGTGCGACGCTTAAGTTTTTGCTCAGTATAGCGCTCAACTTTTGCCAAAATTTCTACATCATGTGCTTCGATAAATGAAATCGCTGTGCCTTTTTTACCAGCGCGGCCTGTACGGCCAATGCGGTGAACGTAAATATCGGCGGTGCGCGGCATATCAAAGTTAATTACGTGGCTAATATCAGCTACATCGATACCACGCGCGGCAACGTCAGTCGCAATCAATACGTTTGTACGGCCTGTATCAAAACTTTTCAGTGCGGCTAAACGTTTATCCTGAGGCATTTCACCACGCAGCCAGGTAGTTTTAATGTCTTTCGCGAATAACTCGCCAACCAGCTGCTCTAACCGTTCACGTGTTTTAACAAATACAATGGCCTTTTCAACTTCTTCCGATTTTAAAATCGCTTCAAGTTGTTCCACTTTATGTTCGCGGTTATCTGATAAATGCACCCATTGGTGGATTTTACCTTTTTCACGGCGTGATGGCGTTGCTTCTAAAAGTGCAGGATCATTTAGAATGCGCTCTGCGAATAGCTCAACGCTGTCACCCTCTAGTGTGGCTGAGAATAAAAAGCACTGTTTACGGTTTTTTGCTTCATCGCAAATGCGTAGCATTTCTTTCCGAAAACCCATATCTAACATGCGGTCGGCTTCATCAAGAATAAGTACTTCAACATCTTCTGCGTGGAAGTTTTCTGAATTTAAGTAATCCATTAAACGACCAGGCGTAGCAATCAGAATGTCGTTATTTTTTTCAAAAATTTCTTTATGGCTACCGTAGTTAATACCACCTGTTACCACACCAATTTTAAGGTGAGTTTGCGCAGCGAGGGCATTTGCTTGTTCATACACTTGATAGGCGAGTTCACGTGTTGGTGTCATTATAAGTACGCGCGCAAAACCAGGATTACGTCTTGGGAAATCAATCAAGTATTGCATTGAACCAAGTAAAAACGCAGCGGTTTTACCAGTACCGGTTGGTGAACTTGCTAAAATATCGCGACCTTTCATCGCTGCAGGAATTGCGAGCGATTGAATGCTAGTCGGTTTATCAAAACCCATTTTTTCAATGGCGTTTAATAATTTGGGATCAAGATCTAGGTCAGCAAAGTGCATAAGGAAATAAACATAAAGGAAAATTAGCTGTATTATACACCGATTCAGGCAATAGGGCAGAGGGCATTTTACCGCAATGTCGGGTTTTACTTTTAAGCAGTTTCATATTAACCACGATAAATGTGCGATGAAAGTTGGCACTGATGGTATTTTGTTGGGCGCTTGGGCACCCCTTGAAGGTGCAAAAACAGCATTAGATATTGGCACAGGTACGGGGCTAATTGCTTTGATGCTTAAGCAGCGTGCGCCCAGTTTAGCGATCACAGCCGTTGAAATTGATTTGGCAGCGTACAATCAAGCCAAAGAAAATATTTCAGCGTCGCCTTGGACGGATTTAAACGTGTGGCAAGGTGATATCAAAAAATTTCAAGCTAATACAACATTTGATTTGATAGTGTCAAACCCGCCATTTTTTAATGACTCACTTAAAAGTGACAATGCACAGCGGATGACGGCGCGCCATACGGATAGTTTATCATTTGATAGCTTATGTGCTAAAGCGGCGAGTTTATTAAGCGAAAAGGGACGATTTTGTGTGGTATTACCAACAACCGAGTTAAGCCGATTTGAAAATGCCGCAGATAACGCTAATTTGAAAATTACAAAAAAGCTGTGGGTATTTACTAGTAAAAAGAAAGCAGCAAAACGCGTATTGTTGTGTTTAGCGCATAATGATGAGTTGCAAACGCTAGTTGAAGAAGAATTGATTATTCATGCTGAGAGTGGGGAGTACAGCACAGCGTATAAACAACTGTGCCGTGATTTCTATTTGAACTTTTGAGGAAAGAAGCTAGAGCGTTTCAGCGTATTCTGTCATCACTTGTTCAACCCAAGTAGCAATGCGCTCATCACTTTTCTCGTATTGGCTGTCTTCATCAAGTGCCAAGCCAACAAATTGTGTGCCATCTTCGGTTAATGCTTTTGATGCTTCAAACTCGTAATCATCTGAATTAGGCCAGTAGCCTAAAAAGGTCACGCCTTGTGGTTTAATTTTGTCGTGCAGCATGCCTAATGCATCTTGAAACCATTGGCCATAGCCTTGCTGATCGCCCATGCCAAAAAGGGCAATGGTTTTACCGCTTAGGTTAACCGACTCAATATCGTCCCAAATTGATTCCCAATCTTCTTGTAACTCGCCAAAGTCCCAAGTAGAAATACCAAATATTAAGAAATCGAATTCTTCAGCGTTTTTCAGTGGCTCGTCTTTAATATTGTGAAGTGAAATGATGTCTTCACCGATAATTTGCTGAATTTTTTCTGCAGCCATTTCGGTGTAACAGGTTGTAGAGCCAAAAAATAAACCAATTTTCATATTAAATTTGTGCGTTGCCGAGAGCTTGATATGATAGGCGCTAGTTTACCTTAACCTATGTGTTATTAATACATTGACAGAAAAACAAACCCCAAGTGTTGAGAATAGCCAACAGATAGAGCAGTTTTTAGATGCCCTTTGGCTTGAGCAAGGTTTAAGTGAAAATACCTTGGCGGCTTATCGTAGTGACTTAAATAAATTTGCGATTTTTATTGCGAAAACACCGCTTTTTGATGTTGATGAAAGCATTATTCTCGATTATTTAGCCTATCGTCGAGATAACGGGTTTTCAGCGCGAAGTACCGCGCGTGCGCAAAGTGCGTTAAAACGCTTTTATTTGTATTTCATTGGTTTAAAAAAACTCTCCAGTTCACCGCTTGCCCATATTGAGCAGCCAAAGCTCGGTCAGTCATTACCTAAAACGCTAACGGAACAAGAAGTTGAAGCTTTACTTGATACGCCTAATCTCGAAGAGCCCATTGAGCTAAGAGATAAAGCTATGCTTGAACTGTTGTATGCAACAGGGCTTCGCGTAAGTGAATTAGTTGGCCTGCGCATGGAGCAAATTAATTTGCGCCAAGCTGTGGTATTTGTAAAAGGTAAAGGTAATAAAGAGCGCTTAGTACCAATGGGGGAAGTGGCGCTTGAGTACATTGAAGCGTTTATTAAGTTGGCACGCCCGCAATTAATTAAACACGCGACTGATTTTGTTTTTCCGTCAAAACGCGGTATTGGTATGACGCGGCAAACCTTTTGGCATCGCATAAAACACTATGCATTAGTTGCAAATATTCAAACGGAATTATCGCCACACACCTTGCGTCATGCATTTGCCACACATTTGATCAATCATGGTGCTGATTTACGTGTTGTACAAATGATGTTAGGCCATAGTGACTTATCGACCACACAGATTTATACTCATGTAGCAAAAGAAAGGTTAAAATCCATTCATCAGACGCATCATCCAAGAGCTTGATGACAAAATACGGAATTTTATGTGGCTTAGTACGGTCTAAATATTTATAAGCCCCAGTATTTAAAAAAGAGATAGCAAATGAAAAAACTAGCAATCGCAGCTGCTTTGTTGAGTGCGGCATTTAATATTTCAGCAAATGGTGTCGCAGCAGCGAGTGTTGATCCAATCGAAGCGAAAATCATTGCGGAATTTGAAAAAATCGGTCTACAAGCAAGTGGTGTAGCAGAAACACCTGTAAAAGGTTTGTATGAAGTATTAACCAATCGTGGCGTGTTATATAGCACGGCAGACGGTAAATACTTACTGCAAGGTACGTTACTTGATTTAGAAAATAAAGAAAATTTAACGGAAGTTGCACTTGGTAATTTGCGTGTAGAAGGCGTTAAGCAGTTTGCTGATTCAATGATTGTTTACCCTGCAAAAGATGAAAAATATAAGGTCACTATTTTCACCGATATTACCTGTGGTTACTGTCGTAAATTACACCGCGAGCTGGATGATTACTTAGATGCAGGCATTACGGTGCAATACCTAGCGTATCCGCGTGCAGGTATTCCAAGTAAAGGTTATGACGATTTACAAGATATTTGGTGTGCAAAAGATGCGGCTAAAGCACTTACTGATGCAAAAGCAGGTGATGACGTAGTAGACGTAGCAGCCTGTGATGCACCGGTAAAAGAGCAGTTTGAAATGGGTCAAAGCTTTGGTATTACGGGTACGCCAGCAATCATTTTAGAAGATGGCACGCTTATTCCAGGTTACCAGCCAGCTGCCCAGTTAAAGCAAATTCTTGATAGCAAAAAAGGTTAAGATAACCTTTAATCGAATTAGGGCCGTTAAGGCCCTTTTTAGTCTGAGATTATTAAAAAACGGTTCATGCAAAAAACTATTCAAACACGTGCACGCGTTGACGACAGTCATTTAGACGCCTCGCTTCATCCTGTCATTAAACAAATTTATGCTTCTCGTGGCATTAAAAACAATACTGAACTTGATAATGGCGCGGCGTCGTTACTTGATTTTCGCTTGTTGAAAGACATTGATGTTGCAGCAAATATCTTAATTAATGGGCTGCAAAACCACGCCAAAATTTTAATTGTCGGTGACTTTGATGCTGATGGTGCAACCAGTACCGCGGTGTTAATGGAAGGCCTGCCAATGTTTGGCTTTCAAAATGTTGATTACCTAGTGCCAAACCGTTTTAACTTAGGCTATGGCTTAAGCCCGCAACTTGCAGAACAAGTAGTGCAAATTAAACCGGATATTCTCATCACAGTTGATAACGGCATTTCGTGCTTGCAGGGAGTTGAAATTTGTAAGCAAGCTGGCATTCAAGTGATTGTTACCGATCATCACTTGCAAGGTGAGCAGCTTCCTAACGCTGATGCAATTGTTAATCCAAACCGCTTTGATTGTCAGTTTCCATCAAAAGCATTGGCGGGATGCGGTGTTGCGTTTTACTTGCTGGTGGCACTTCGTCACACGTTGCGAGAGCAAAACTATTTTGAAAACTCCGGCTTAGCGCAACCTAATTTGGCGAGTCTTTTGGATATTGTTGCACTGGGTACGGTAGCCGATGTAGTGCCGCTTGATGCTAATAATCGGACTTTGGTATACCAAGGTTTGGCACGCATTCGCGCAGGTCGTACTCGCCCCGGAATTTTAGCTTTGATTGAGGTTGCCAACCGAAATAGTTATCGCCTGCAAGCCAGTGACTTTGGCTTTGCTATTGCACCAAGGCTTAATGCGGCAGGGCGCTTAGATGACATGAGTTTAGGTATCGCGTGTTTACTGAGCTGCGATGGCAATCAAGCAAGGCGTATTGCCGCAGAGCTTGATGGGCTTAATCAAGAGCGTCGCGAAATCGAACAAGGCATGCAAGTAGAAGCCAACGCAGTGCTAGAGCGTTTGGTGTCACAAGCGAAAGAAATTCCTGATGCGGTATGTTTATATCAAGATGATTGGCATCAAGGTGTTATTGGTATTTTGGCGGGGCGTTTAAAAGAGCAATATCACCGTCCCACAGTCATTTTTGCCCAGGGTGAAAATGGCGAAATTAAAGGCAGTTGTCGCTCGATTCCGGGGTTGCATATGCGTGATTTATTGGAGTCGATTTCAACAAAACACCCCGATTTAATTTTAAAATTTGGCGGTCACGCAATGGCGGCGGGTTTATCAATTTTAGAAAGCGACTTTGCGCGCTTTAAGCAAATTTACACAGACGCGGTAGCAAACACGCTAGCCGAAGAAGATAAACACGCGGTGCTATTAACTGATGGTAATTTGCCAGCTGATTGTTTTAACTTGAATTTCGCCAACCAACTGAAGCAAGCAGGGCCTTTTGGCCAAAGCTTTCCTGAGCCGCTATTTGACGATGTTTTTTATGTTATTCAACAGCGTATGGTGGGCGAAAAACATTTAAAATTAGTATTACGACATGCGTCGGGCTTAGATGTGGACGCGATTGCCTTTAATGTTGATTTAAGGGCGTGGCCAAATACCGCAGCCGAAAAAGTGCGTTTAGCCTATCAGCTTGATATTAATGAGTTTAGAGGCAAGTTTTCGCTGCAATTACTGGTTAGCGAAATACAATTGGCATAGATAAGAAATATTTATGCGAAAAAATGGTTTTGAATCTAATCAAAACCATTTTTTTTTGCTAAAATTCCCGCCTTTGATTATTGCCAAGAATTCGGGCAAAACACCTGTTGGAGTGATGTGATGTTTGAAGTGAATCCTGTGATTAACCAAATCAAGGAAATTCGCGAACGTACCGACCAACTTAGGGGGTATCTTTGACTACCCTCTTAAGAAAGAGCGGTTAGAAGAAGTTAATGCCGAATTAGAAGATTCAGCAGTATGGAATGAGCCTGAAAAAGCACAGGCATTAGGCCGTGAAAAATCAAGCCTAGAAGCAATTGTTGAAACTATTGAAAATCTTGAGCAAGGCGCTGAAGACGTTGAAGGTTTAGTTGAACTGGCTGTTGAAGCCGAAGACGAAGACACCTTTGCAGAAGCAGAGTCTGAGCTTGAAGACTTAATGACACAACTTGATAAGCTCGAGTTCCGTCGTATGTTCTCTGGTGAGCAAGATGGTAACGATGCCTATATCGACTTACAGTCAGGTTCGGGCGGTACTGAAGCACAAGACTGGTGTAACATGCTGCTGCGTATGTATTTACGTTGGGCTGAAGCAAAAGGCTTTAAAGCGGAAATCGTTGAAGCGACCGATGGTGATGTTGCTGGTATTAAAGGTGCTACGGTACGCGTATCAGGTGAGTACGCTTATGGTTGGCTACGCACTGAAACAGGTGTTCACCGTTTAGTGCGTAAAAGCCCATTTGATTCAACAGGTCGTCGTCATACCTCATTTGCTTCGGCGTTTGTTTATCCAGAAGTGGATGACAATATTGAAATTGATATTAACCCAGCCGATTTACGTATCGACGTGTATCGTGCATCGGGTGCGGGTGGTCAGCACGTTAACCGTACAGAATCTGCGGTACGTATTACTCACTTACCAACCAACACGGTAGTACAGTGTCAGAATGACCGTTCGCAACACAAAAACAAAGCACAGGCGATGAAGCAATTAAAAGCAAAATTGTTTGAGCTTGAAATGCATAAACAGAATGCTGAAAAGCAGTCACAAGAAGATGCAAAATCGGATATTGGCTGGGGTAGCCAAATTCGTTCGTACGTACTCGATGATTCTCGTATCAAAGATTTACGTACTGGGGTTGAAAACCGCAATACTCAAGCCGTATTAGATGGCGATTTAGATAAGTTTATCGAAGCCAGCCTGAAATCTGGCCTTTAATTTAAACCAAGCAACTTAGAGCTATAACATGACAGATCAAATTCAAGACGAAAATAAATTGATTGCAGAGCGTCGTGCCAAGCTAGATGCGATTCGTGAGAATTGCTCAGCTAATGGTCACCCGAATACTTTCCGCCGTGAAAATTACACAGCAGATCTACAAGCTAAGTTTGGTGATAAATCGAAGGAAGAGTTAGTCGAGTTAGACCACCAAGTTTCAGTAGCCGGCCGTATTTTAGCAAAACGTGGTCCTTTCCTTGTATTACAAGATATGAAAGGTCGTATTCAGGCGTATGCGTCTAAAGACGTACAAAAAGATTTAAAAGAAAAATATGGCCAACTTGATATCGGTGACATCATCGGTGTATCGGGTCCGCTTCATAAATCAGGTAAAGGCGACCTTTATGTAGATATGGTTCAGTACGAGCTACTAACTAAGTCACTACGTCCATTACCAGAGAAGTTCCACGGTTTAACAGACCAAGAAGCGAAGTACCGTCAGCGTTATGTTGACCTGATTACTAACATGGATACTCGTGAGACTTTCCGCATTCGCTCAAAAGTGATTGAAGGTATTCGTCGTTTCTTAGCTGAACGTGACTTTATGGAAGTTGAAACGCCAATGCTTCAGGTTATTCCTGGTGGTGCAACGGCGCGTCCATTCGTAACGCACCATAATGCGTTAGACATCGACATGTACTTACGTATCGCACCAGAGCTTTACCTTAAGCGTTTAGTTGTAGGTGGTTTTGACCGCGTATTTGAAATTAACCGTAACTTCCGTAACGAAGGTCTTTCAACGCGTCACAACCCAGAATTCACGATGATCGAATTCTACCAAGCGTACGCTGACTACAACGACCTAATGAACTTAACTGAAGACATGTTACGTACCGTTGCACAAGATGTACTAGGTACAACAACGGTTATCAACACAGTTAAAAACGCTGAAGGTGAAGTTGTTGAAACAATCGAATATGACTTCGGTAGCAAGTTCGAGCGTTTATCAATGGCTGATGCCATCATCAAGTTTGGTCCAGATGCAGCAGAAATTGCGCATATCTTCAAAGATCCAGAAAACCACTTTGATGAGTTAGTTGCTTACGCGAAGAAAGTACACGTTAAAGTACCTGAAAAGTGCGTATGGGGTGCAGGTAAGTTCTTATGTGAGATCTTCGAAGAAACAGCTGAACACAAACTAATTCAGCCAACTTTCATCACAGAGTACCCGTGGGAAGTGTCGCCACTTGCACGTCGTAACGATGAAAATCCATTTATCACTGACCGTTTCGAATTCTTCGTAGGCGACCGTGAATTAGCAAATGGTTTCTCTGAGCTTAACGATGCAGAAGATCAAGCAGCGCGCTTTGCACGTCAGGTTGAAGAAAAAGATGCCGGTGATGATGAAGCAATGCACTTTGACGATGACTATATCCAAGCACTTGAATATGGCTTACCGCCAACAGCAGGTGAAGGTATTGGTATCGACCGTCTAGTAATGCTATTCACTGACTCACCAACCATTAAAGATGTAATCTTATTCCCGCATATGCGCCCGCAAGCGGACTAAGCAACATCTTATAAAAAAACCCAGCCACACGTGCTGGGTTTTTTGTTTTCAAGGGGCTGTAAATCCTGTTGAATTTGTTAGTTATTATTAATGCGATGAAATTAAATACTCTTCTACATCTTCTTTCAGGTCTTGAAAGTCATCTTCATCGAGTTGTAAGGTGTCTAATACTCGCTGTTCTATTGCGTGCCATTGAGGTTCAGGGCGAAAGTGCCTAGCGACATGCACTAGGTTTTCAGCCAAGCGTAAACAAGCAAAGCAACTGCGCTCAAATTTATCGTTTGAGGCATTAAAAAAATCATTACTGTGATGTTGCAGAATTATTTGGCAAATTTGTTTAGGTAAGTTCCAACTCGTGGCTAAGTAGTAGCCAACAACCGCGTGATTGGTTTTGTATTTCTTTTCTTCTTTATGTATTAACGGGTTGCTGTCATTTTCACGGTGCTCTTGCAGTAAATGGGTGTAGCCTTCAAAGCGAATTGCCATCGCGGGTGTACCCGCATCGTGAAACAAACCAATTAAGTGTAAATTTTCGGGTGGTAAGGGCGATTTTAAATGTTGTGCAATAATGCACGACACATTAGCGATGTCGTTGGCGTTATCCCAAAAACGATTTAATGGTAACGAGCATTTACTTTGGTCATAGGCTTGTTTAAGTAAATAGCCAGTCACTAAGCTGGTAATGTTCTCAAGACCTAAAAACATTACAGCTTGGCGGATATCACTTATTGTTCTGGCAAGGCCGTAGTAGGGGCTGTTTATAATTTTGAGTACGGCAGCTGATGTTGCCACGTCAGCAGCAATAATGTCTGCAACGCGATAAAGTTCAGGCTCGTGGTTTAGCTCATCTTGCAATGCTTGCAAAATATCAGGCTTAGCTGGAATGGTGAAACCAGTTGCAACATCGCTCAGTATTTTGTTATCTATTTCAATCATTAGTTCGCTTATTTTTAACAAGCCACTTAATTACTATAGACAAAGATTGTCGAGCTGTTGCAATAGTGTGTGTTATTTAGGCATAAAAAATCCCAGCAAGTGCTGGGATTTTTGGTCAGTCATCAATTTAGATTTCCATATCTAAGCGGCTGTCCTTAAATCGGTGTCTTCTGAATTTTGTTTAATATCAGAATCCTTAAGTAAGAAGCTTAATATGACTGGCACTAAAATCAAAGTGAATATTGTTGAAACCACTAAGCCACCAACCACAACACCACCTAAACCACGATATAGCTCACTACCCGCACCTGGCATTAACACCAGTGGTAGCATGCCGCCAACCGAGGTAAGCGTTGACATCATAATGGGGCGAACACGGCTTTCAACCGACTCTTTAATTGCCAGTTGTGCACTTAATCCTTTGTACTTCAAGTTGTTAAGCGCTTGGTGCACAATTAAGATTGCGTTGTTTACAACCACACCCGCCAAAATTACAAAGCCCAATAAGGTTAACACATCAAGGTTTTGAATTGGCGTATAACGGTCAAACACACTTGCCCAGTGCACAGCAGCAAGGCCCATAAAGCCACCTAGTGTTGCAAGCGGTACACTTACCATAATTACTAATGGGTATTTCCAGTTTTGGAATAAAATAACCATTACCAGATACACTACAAACATTGCCAAAAATAGGCTCGAACTCAAGGTGCCAAACAAACTACCATCGCCTAACAGCGACTTTTTAAGGTCAGCCAGTTTACCAGCACTACCAGCTAGGTTAACTTCAACAGCCGGTGAAATCGCACCCGCACCGCGTAACTCTTCAACCATACTGTTAACAGAGGCGATAGCTTGCTCAAGTGGCATGCCAGCAGGCGGTGTAAACTGTAAGGTTACCGCGCGCTGACGTGAAACGTGCTTAATTTGGTCAACCGTTTGCGTGCGTTCAACAAGCGCAAGAGACTGTAAATCAACCACTTGACTTTGCGGTGTAGCCAATGGCGCTTGCATTAGTGCATCAATTGGAAAATCACCTTGCTGTGCGTTGGTTACAATCTTAAGATCTTTTAATTCACCGCCAACCGCAAAACTGTTCATCATAATAATGCCATCACCGTTTGCTTGCACAGCGAGTCCTAAATCACGACGTGTCATGTTGAGCTCTGCTAAACGCTCATCTAGCGGTTTAATTGAAAGCTCTGGTGTTGGCAATAAAAAGTTAGCGGGTTCTGGAATGGTTGCATAAGGACCATAATTACCAATTAACTTAAACAGTAACGCCGTTGCGCCATTAGTAATTTGCACCAAATCGTCACCAACTAAGTCGATTTGAATTGCGCTACCCGTTGTACCACCCGTATTAAAAAGTGGGAACTGGAAAGCAAAGCCAATTACATCGGGTGCGTTTACGCCCATTAATGTTTGGTTTAGAAAATCTACCGCATCAATGGTTTTATCCGCTTCTTTTGGGATCATGCCATGGAGGATTTGACCGTCCATCGCAACCAAAAAGTAGTGGTCAATTTCAGGCGCTTTAATGGTGCTGCCATCCATTAATTGAATATCAGGTGTACTTTGCGTTAAATCTGGCTCACCACCACGAATAACAGTTTCTGCATGGAATTTATCACCGGTGACCTCCCAAGCTGGGCGTATCACTTTTTCGATGCGATTACCGATTTCTGATACTTGATCAAGGTTATAACCCGGCGGCGGTACCATAAAACCGAAAGCAAAATTACGGTTACCTTTTGGTAAGTAATCAAGCGGTGGAATAAGCAGTGCAATACCCACAAGTGTTACGACTGCAAAGCTAGTTACAACGGTAACTTTACGTTTTGTTGTGCTCGAAATTGCGATAAACAAGGCGCCAATTTTGTTTGGTAACTTCGCTGCTTTTTTCTCTAATTCAGCCAGTTTACCTGTTCTCAATTTTACTTGTTTTGACTCACTGCGCGCACGTAAAAAGTAAGCGCCCGCTACCGGAATAACTAAGACAGATACGACAAAACTAATAAAGACTGCTGCCATGATGGCAAGTGATATATCGCGAAAAAGCTGCCCCGCGCTATCGGCAATGGTTAAAATTGGCACAAATACAACGAGCGTTGTCATGGTTGACGCAAATACTGCACCCGCAACTTCCTGCGTACCCTCAACACTGGCTTTAAGCGGCTTTTTGCCCATCTCTAAATGGCGGAAAATATTTTCGATTACCACAATGGCGTTATCAACCACCATACCGACCGCGAATGCCATGCCCGCAAGGGATACAATGTTAATTGAACGGCCCAGGGCAACCAAAATTACCACAGACGCAATCACTGAAATTGGAATTGCGATAGCGATAACACCAATGGTGCGCAGTGAGCGTAAAAATAGCAGTAGCGTAATTACGGCAAGTAAACCACCGACCATAATATTGCTTTGTACTAAATCAATGGCGTTTTCAACATAGCTTGATGAGTCCCACGTAGTAACAAGCTCAAAAGTACCACTTACACCTAGCTTCTTAGCGTGTTGCTCAAGCATACCGTCCGGTTTATTAAGTTCAGCAATTTCCGCTTTTAGCGAGTTCATGGTTTCAAGTAAGTTAGCACCATGCGCCAGCTGAAAGTTGAAAAATGGCATTTTAACGCCACGGGCACGCACCCAATCACGCATATCTTTGTAATCGAGTTTTACTGTTGCGATGTCTTTAACATAAACCGGGCCACGGTTGTCTTTGCGAATAACGATATTTTCAATGGTTGCCGCATCGGTAAAGCGACCCATTGCGCGCACGCGAATATCATTTTTACCATCGGGCAAACGACCACCAGAGTAATTGGTGTTGGTAATTTGTATCGCGTCTACTAGTTGGCTGTAGGTAATACCAAAATTGGCCAGTTTTACTGGGTCAATTTGAATTTGCAGCTCTTGTTCACGGGCACCTAAAATTCCTACCTTGGAAATACCTTTGATGTTTTCAAGGCGCGGACGTAATCGACGCTCCATAAAATCATACAAAGTCGTGTTATCGAAACTCGGATCAGTTGCTGCAAGGCCCACCCATGCGATGTAATCCACCGACATAGGATCAACGCCTTCAACGGTCGGTTCCGATACACCCATTGGGTAGGCGGGTACTTCGTTAAGCTTTTGTACTACTTCTGCTTGTGCTTGTTTAATATCGGTGCCAGTTTCGAACTCTAAACGCAATTGAGCGGCAGAGGTTTGGCTGATACTGGTTAAAGAAATTAGTCCGTTTACATCGGATAGTACTTTTTCCTGCTCAATCACCACGTCCGATTCAATTTCTTCAGGGCTTGCGTTTTCCCAAAAGGTACGCACGCTGACGACTACTGAATCAACTGATGGGGTCATTTGAACGGGTACTTGGGTAAAGGCAAGTACGCCCGCCAGTACCGATAAAATTACAGCAACGATTACGCTAATAGGTTGTTTAACCGCGCTTTCTACAATCTTCATAACGTGCCTACTTTAAATGTTGTTGATTGCCGTTAGAGGTATCTGCTACCGCAACAACAGGGCCTGGCATTAGACGCTCGTTGCCTTCAGTGATAACTTTGTCGGTTGGTGCAAGTTGTGGTGCATACACTGCCACCTTGTCGCCTTGATGAAACTGCACGTTAACTGAAATTGGTTGTGCAATTTGCTTGTCGCCTTGCAGTACTACTTTATAAACTAAGTAATTACCACCACGATTCACCAATGCATCTTTTGGCACAATAAGCGTGGTGCGAGGTTTACCTTCTGGCAACCAAGCGCTTACCGACATGCCTGGCATTAAACCCTTGCCATTTACTTGACCAATCACGCGAAAAGTACGGGCGCGTTCATCAACGCTATTAAGTACTTTAATATTGCCAGCTTGAACTAGCTCATCGCCAATCTGCAAGGCAATTTCGCTTGGTGCTTGACCCGCTAAAAATGCAAAGCGTTCTGGCACATCTAACCAAGCTTCTAATTTATTGAGAGAGGTTAAAGTAAATGCATGATCGCCACTGCCTAACCATTGACCTAGTTCAGCTAAACGATTAGTTACTTGACCATCAAATGGCGCGCGAATTGACATGTCATCAATACGCACCTGCAATGCGTTTAATTGTGCTGACAGTGCTTTTATCGCTTGTGTTGCAGCGATAACACGTGCTTGATTCGCAATAGTGAGGGTTTTACTTTGATTTAAACGCTGCTTTGATACGGCGCTTTTTTGCGCTGATTGTTTATAAGCAAGGTAGTCTTCTTCTGCTTGCGTAAATTCAGCTTTTGCCAGTGCAAGGTTGGCATCTGCTAGCATTTTCTCAGCTTGTAAACGCTGCTTTTCTGCGTCTAATCGGCGTGTGTCGAGTATTGCCAGCACATCACCTGCTACAACAACATCACCTTCATTAACCAGTACTTTAACTACTTTACCTGATTCTACTGAAGCGACATTAGCTTGATTGAATGCTTTTAACGTGCCGACAACACGTTTACGTGGTTGCAATTGCGCTTCGCTTGCTTCACTAAAGCGAACGACTTGCGCATTTGCGTTGAAAACCAGCAACAACAAGCTCAATGTTGCTGCGATATATTTAAAAGAAAGTGGAGATGTCATTGTAATTTCCAATTGAGTAGACCAGTCGTCTAGTGAATTGTCATTCAATTTGGCAGTTGTTGCAAGATGAATTTAGGCTGAATAGTAATTTTAGATTGGATTATTTGGGTAAACTTATGAAATTGTTATTTATATTTAAAAATTATTTTCTAGACCAAGTGGTCTAGTGGAGTTTTGACAGACAAACAAAAAGTGCCAATTAAGGCACTAAAATCGATTCGAAAATAATTTCAACAAAGTTGTCGTATGGCTCAGTTGAACGCTCTACTTGCATTTGTATTGCTGCGCCATGGCTGGCATTAAACAGAAATGCAGCGATTTTATGTGGGTCGAGGTTTTTGTTTACTTCGCCTTCTTGTTGCGCTTCGCGAATGGTTTGCGCCATCATGCTGTGAACTAAGTCTTGCGCGCATTTTATGCCACCGCGCATATTTTCACTGAGTTGAGATTGTTCCAAAATCAACTTGGGTACTAAACACTCACAGTCAATACCATCTTCTTCATGAAATTGCTGAATGCGTTTAAACCAGTTATGAATGCGCTGCAGTGGTGAGAATTTTCGATCACGCAAGTATTCACGCATAAAGTCATGGCTTTGGTCTTGGGCACGCTCAATGAGGGCAAGGCCAAAATCTTCTTTTGACTTAAAGTAATGATAAAATGAACCTTTTGGCACTCCGGCTTTATCAAGGATTTCTTTTAAGCCACATCCGTTGTAACTTTTTTCGATGATCAGCGCATGACCTGCCGCCAATATCGCTTCTTTGGTATCGGGCTTATTCATAATTCGGGTTAATATTTACGTACACACTTTGTGGGTATTATTAGACCAGTCGTCTCTAAAGTCAACTTTAGTCGACGGTTAGAGTTGATCTTCAATAGGCAATAAGCGGAAAAAACATGCGCCTATCTTACGCCAAATGCTGGCATCTGGTTCACTTTTAAAGGTTTTTTGCGTATCCATATCAAGCCAAATTAGCTTGTCGTCAGCGAGCTGTACACGGTAAGCTGAATTGGCCACAGCATCATTTAATGCGCTAACAATTTTGCTGCTAAGTGCCTCATTTTCAAACAGCACGCCAATTTCAGTGTTGATAAACATTGAGCGAGGGTCGAGGTTTAATGAGCCAACAAAGGTTTGCTGTTTATCAAAGATAATTGATTTAGCGTGTAAACTCGCCTGAGTAGAGCCGCGCCATGCTGACGGTTTAAAATTCGGTTTTACTTTTGTTTCATAAAGCGTAACGCCCGCTTTTAACAGCGCTTCGCGATAAGGAGCGTAACCTGAATGTACTGCAACAACGTCGGTGGCGGCTAATGAGTTCGTAAGAATCGTTACATTTACGCCACGCTCAACCATATCGATTAAGTATTTTGTGCCGCCATCGCCCGGTACAAAATAGGGAGAGATAATAAATAGGTCTTTTTGGGTATTGGCAAAAGCGCTTTCTAGCTCGTCAAGGAGCGGGCTTGTTAGGCCTTTTTCGTTAACTTTACTTGGCGGGTCATAAAGTACATCGGCGTTACCCCATGAAAATTGTAGAGAACCTTGCGAAAAATACTCCAAAAACTGTGATTGTGTCAGCGCTTGTATGTAATCTATTTGAGCTAGTTTGGTATCTGTAAGTTGCTCTTCCCATTGTGTTAAGAAAGATGCTATTTCATCATCTGAGTAGTTTTTAGGATGAAATACACTTAATGGATAACTTTGCTCACTGTTCCAGTAAACGTCAAACTGCGTATTTACATCGTGTGTTGCTTCACCTATTAGTAATAAATCAAAGTCACCAAATTCTACTTCATGACTTGCACTAAAATATTCGTCACCAATATTTCGTCCGCCGATCACCGATGCCAAGCTATCTACGGTGAGCGATTTATTGTGCATGCGACTATTGAGCCTTGCAAAATCGGTCAGAATGCCAAGAGCTTTATTGCGACGATTTGGCGAGGGGTTAAACAGGCGAATTTCAACATTTTCATGTTGGTTTAAAATATGTAACTGAGGATTGTGATCTGAGGCTTTCAAGTCATCAAGTAATAATCTTACTCGCACACCACGCTCTGCGGCATTGTATAGCGAATAGTTGATTTGGTTGCCGGTAATGTCGTTATTGTAGATGTAATATTGTAGGTCAATGCTGCTGGTTGCCGCATTGATTAAACTCACGCGTGATACAAAGGCATCGACTCCTTGCCCCAGCGTATAAACGCCGGTTTGCCCTTGTTTATCATGTGTTAAATCGCTAATAAATTCAGCTAATCGGCCTGTTTTTGCTGCCTCTTTTGCATAGCTAGGTGTACTTGTGTTTGGCGTTATTTTTGTTGCGCATCCAGCCATGGCAAGTACGACTCCTATAATAAAAAAGCGTATTAGTAACATTTGATTACCGACTAGTTAGTTTAATAGTATCAGGTCTATTAAGGTATAGATTACAGGGATAATAAGTGGGGTCAATATGGCGCTTAATACTAAACTAACGGATGCAAATGCGCCCATACGTTCATCAACTTCAATGGCACGTGCTGTACCAACGGCGTGACAAGCTGCTCCAAGCGCTAAGCCTTGACTGGGTATATGTGTTACGCCAAATAGTTTGAGTAGCGGTAAGCCAAAAACAGCGCCAAAAATACCGACACAAATAACAATAACAGCCGAAAGAGCACTTATGCCGTTAAGTTGATTACTAACTTCAATGGCAATGGGGGTTGTTACTGCGTTGGGTGCAAGGCTTGCGATGAGCTGTTCATTAGCGCCAAGTAAATAGGCGACAAGCATGGCAATGATCGACGAAACCAAAACACCAGTGGCGCTGCATAAAATGTAGCGCCAGGTATGTTGTTTTATAGTGCGCGACTCTTTGTACAGTGGAATCGCTAGCGCAACAATTGCTGAATCAAGTAACCAAAAATACGGTGTGTTAATTGTGGCAAACTCAGTGTAGGGAATATCACCCCACACTAAAATCACGCTAATTACCGCAATGCTTAATAAAATAGGGTTACAAAGGCTGTGTTTTAAATAATGGGTCTGCAACCATTTGAAAGCAAAAAAACAAAGCGGAGACAAAACAATCAAAAGCAGGCTCATGACTGTTCCTTATCGTTAGATGCGAAAAGCAGGCTTGCGACTTTTCCTACAATAAATAGAGTGCCCACCGTGGCGGTAAGTATTGAAACTACAATTAAAAACAGGTTGTCTTTAATCAGGTCTAAATGCTGAATGATGCCAACACCAGCGGGAATGAAAAAAAGTGGGAAGTATTTCAGCAGTAATGCACCAATTGCTTCACATTGCTTTAGTGACACAATATTTAATTTGAGCACAAGCAATAATATGCCCATACCGAGCACCGCTGGGGGAAAACTAAATTTCAGTATATAAAGCAGGCCATGACCAAGGGCTAATGCTGTTACTAGAATCGTTAAACTAACAATGTATTTCATAGCAATAGCCTATCACAGCTTGCAGGTCGGTATACTGTTCTTTAGTCGCTACCAATTAGCCGAATTGTCGAAAGGCTTAGTTTCTCCTTTTAAGCGATTGCTAATGGCACGTTTTACATTTTTGCCGCGTAGAATACGTATCTGATTAAATGTTTCAGCTGCTAACAATGGGCGGCGATTTGCGAACATACGCTTTTGATAAGTGCGTTTGTTTGCAGCTAACGCATCGGGCGATTGTGCTAACAATGCCGCTTTTAATTGCTCGCATTCGAGATCTAAATCGTCGCATACTTGTGTCACTAGGTTGACTGTTTTGGCAGTGTCAGCGCTAATTGGTTCGGCCATATGAGTGAGCTTTAGGGCTTGGTCGTAAGGCATTAGGCCTTGCAACATTACACTGCCTGCCATATCTGGTGTTAATCCCCAGCGCGATTCCATAATGGCGAATTGGGCGTCGCGGCTCGCTAAACGAAAGTCAGCGCCAAGTGCGATTTGCATACCGCCACCAAAACAGCGGCCATGAATTTTGCAAATTACCGGCGCTTTAATTTCTTGCCACCCTATGGTGACTTGCTGCGCTAGATTTGCGTTACCGGGAAGCCATTTGAATAGCAGTTTTAACATTTTAGTAGGGGAACGGCTGATGTTTTTTACATCAAGGCCGGTACAGAAATCACTGCCGATGGCATCAATAATCACTAATCTTAACGATTTGTCTTTTTTCAATTGCTTAATAATGCGCGCTAGCTGTAAAAAACTTTCATAGCTCAGTGCGTTGAGTTTATCGGGGCGATTAAATGTGACGGTGGCAACGCCAGCTTCAACATTTAGGGTGACAAGATGGCTCATTATTATTCTCATCCGACCTGTTGGGTTGTTCGAGGTTAACGTGTCTTACTATGTCTGTAAAGCATGTAACTTCACCCTAGGTTCATATTTTTTCAGCAAAATAGCCGCTCTGACAAGTGGCTAAAAACACCACTTACTGATTTGATTAGATTTTGTTAAATATTAAATTACAATTAATGTGCAGTCGTATTATGATTGATAACCAGAAGATATTATTAGAAATTTCGGATTTTTCATCGAGAATAAAAATTTGCTCTATTTGTGATAAGGGAGAGTTGCATGTTTACGTCCAAGTATAAAAATATTAGTTACCCAACCAAAGCTGCGTTTTTTGTCAGCTGTGTGTTGTTAGGGCCACTGGCCTTGACTGGTTGTGGAAAGGAAGAAGTTGTGCAACAAGCGCCAGCACCAGCGGTCTCGGTTTATACCGTTAATAATGATCAAGTTGGTACTTATCGTGAGTTTACTGCGCGCACCGAAGCATCGAAAGAAGCCGATATAACAACCCGTGTGCAAGGTGAATTAATAGAGCGAAAATTTGTTGAAGGCTCTGAAGTTAAAAAAGGCGATTTACTGCTAAAAATTGATCCTAGCGAATACGAGGCGTTTTTAGCGCAATCTGATGCGGACCTAAAATCAAAAATTGCTGGAGCGGCAGGTGCTGCGCGTGATTTAAAACGAGGTAGAGAAGTCGCGGACAAGGGTTTTATTTCACAATCTGATTTAGACAAGCTGATTACTAATGCTGCGCAAACGCAAGCAGCGGTAAAAGCGGGCGAAGCGGCACTTAAAAAAGCTAAATTGGATTTAAGTTACACTGAAATAGTCGCGCCGTTTGATGGGAAAATTGGTCGCGTAAATATTGATGTAGGTAATATTGTAAGCCCGCAAAGTGGCGTGCTGGCAAACATCACCTCAACAGACCCTATCTACGTTAACTTTTCGGTTGAAGAGGCACTTTATACTACCTACTTACAAGAACACCGAAATATTGAAAGTCCTGATCAAGTACCTCTCGATTTAAAAATTCGTTTACCGAACAACAGCGAATATGCCGAGGCAGGTGTGCTAGATTTTGCCGATACAAAAATAGACCGCAACACCGGCACGGTTGAGCTAAGGGCATCTTTCCCAAATCCTGATGGTATTGTGCTACCCGGGTTATTTGTAAAGCTGATTGCTGAGAGTAAAAATAAATTGTCAATGGCGTTAGTGCCACAAGCAGCGGTACAAGAAAATCAGCAAGGTAAGTTCTTATTAGTGGTTGATGACAACAACAAAGTGAGCACGCGACATGTAGATTTAGGCCGTCGCATTAATGCTATGTGGGTCGTTAACTCGGGCATAGAAGCGGGTGAGCGCATTATTATTGAAGGGCTACAAAAAGTGCGCCCAGGTGTTGAAGTAAACCCAGTTGAAAAGAATGTTGATACGGTAACCGGTGTTATCACAAACAGCGCAAAATAGGGGGCGTAAATGATTAGTAAAACGTTTATTAATCGGCCCAAATTTGCGCTGGTTATTTCAATTGTAATTACCTTAGCTGGCTTAATTTCGTTGTATTTGCTGCCAGTGAATATGTATCCTCAAATTACACCACCACAAATTCAGGTGACAGCTGTATACCCAGGAGCGAGTGCTCAGGTTGTTGAGGAGTCGGTGATCCGGCCCATTGAAGAGCAAATCAATGGGGTGGAAGATATGCTGTATATCGAATCTACGGCTGCTAATAACGGTACTGCAAGCATTACCGTGTATTTTAAAGTGGGTACTGACGATGATATGGCGCAAGTGAATGTGCAAAACCGTGTTGCACTTGCCGAAGCTGGCTTACCTGAAGAAGTTAAACGTCAAGGCGTTGTTGTGCGCAAGCAATCCAGTAACATGTTATTGGGCGTAACGCTTTACAGCTCGCAAGAAAATCTTGATGAAATCTTCCTAAGTAACTACGCCACAAACTATTTAACAGAGCCTCTTGGGCGCATTCCGGGTGTTGCAAACGCTGAAGTAATGGGTGAAAAAACCTATTCAATGCGTATTTGGTTAAACCCAAACAAGATGGCGTCGCTCGGTGTCACTGTAGCGGATGTACAAAATGCACTGCGAGAGCAAAACTTAATTGTTGCTGCAGGTAAGCTGGGTGCCAGTCCCGCTCCAAAAAATCAACAGTTTGAATATTCCATTCAGGCGCGCGGTCGCTTAAAAACCCCAGATGAATTTGGCGATACCATTATTAGAGCTACAAACAATGGTGATTTTATTCGCTTGTCGGATATTGGTCGTATTGAATTGGGTTCTAAAGATTACGCGTTTACTGCCAAATTAAATGGTGAAGATACTGCGTTTTTAGTTATTTATCAGCTGCCAGATGCTAACGCGACTGAAGTGGCTGCGAATGTGAAAAAACAAATGGAAATTCTCTCTGAGCGTTTTCCTGATGGCCTTCACTACAGCATGCCATACGATACAACTGAATTTATTAATCGCTCGATAGAAGAGGTAGTGGTAACGCTTTATCAAGCAGTTGCGCTGGTAATTCTCGTGGTATTTTTATTCCTCCAAAATTGGCGTGCAACGTTAATTCCATCAGTGGCAATTCCAGTGTCGTTGGTTGGTACGTTCGCCTTTATGATGTTGATGGGTTATTCAATCAACACCATTACCTTGTTTGGCTTGGTACTGGCTATCGGTATTGTGGTTGATGATGCTATTGTTGTTATTGAAAACGTTGAGCGTATTTTAAAAGAAGAAAAGCTGCCAATTAAAGAAGCGGTGAGCAAAGCGATGGAGCAGGTTTCAGGGCCAATTATCGCGACAACTCTGGTGCTGCTTGCGGTATTTGTGCCTGTTGGCTTTATGCCGGGCATTACCGGTGAGCTTTATAAGCAGTTTTCAGTTACGATTTCATTTGCTGTGCTTATTTCATCGATTAACGCATTAACGTTAAGCCCAGCACTGTGTACTTTGTTACTAAGTGAAAAAGCAATGAAGCCAATTAAATGGCTAGCACCCGTAGAAAAAGGCATTATTTCCTCTACGTCAAAGTATTCATCGACGGTTGGTTGGTTGTTAAAGCGCTCAGCGCGTGTAGGGTTAGTAACAGTGTTGCTATTCGCTGCAACAGGTTGGTTAACCAAAGCAGTTCCTACCGCGTTTGTACCAGCTGAAGATCAAGGCTTTTTGTTTGTTGATGTGCAATTACCAGATGCAGCAGCCAGCGGCCGTACTGCTGAGGTAATGGCGAAAGTAAGCGAAACCATCTTAGCCGACCCTGCGGTAACCGATATTATTACTGTATCGGGTATTTCATTGCTTGGTGGCCCTGGTTCAAATAACGGTCTTGGCGTAATTGTACTAAAAGATTGGGAGGATAGGACTGCGCCAGAGCTTGGCTTGAAGCAAGTGATCCCGCGTTTAATGGGGCAGATGTTTGCTATGCCAGATGCGCAAATTTTTGTCTTTAATCCACCGCCAATTCCAGGTTTAGGTACGAGTTCAGGTTTTGAATTTAGATTGCTAGATAGTGAAGGGCGTGAGCCTGCGGATTTGGCACAGGTGATGAACGGCTTAATTTACGAGGCTAACCAGCGTCCTGAGTTAACTAGCGTATTTAGTACTTTCCGCGCTAATGTGCCGCAGTATTTCTTAGAAATTGACCGTGATAAAGCCAAAGCGCAGGGCGTTGCGTTGAGCGATGTGTTTGTGACCTTACAAGCGCAACTCGGTTCGTTGTACATTAATGATTTTAACCAATTTGGTCGTACCTATCAGGTTGTGATTCAGGCTGAAACTGAGTTTCGTAAAGATCCGTCTGATTTAAATAACTACTATGTACGTGCTAGCAGCGGTGAAATGGTGCCGTTAACGACACTTGCGAGTCTTGAACCAATATTGGGCCCGACCAGCGTAAATCACTTCAACCTATATCGCAGTGCAAGCATCACAGGTCAGCCTGCACCAGGTTACTCAAGTGGTGAAGCAATTAAGGTGATGCAAGAGTTATCTGCGCAATTACCAACAGGCTACATTTATGATTGGGCAGGGCAAACCAAGCAAGAAATTCAAGCTGGTAACTTAGCGCCATTGCTATTTGGTTTAGCGATTATCTTTGTGTACTTGTTTTTGGTTGCACAGTACGAAAGCTGGACGATTCCGTTTGCGGTAATTGCGGCCGTACCGTTAGCGATATTTGGTGCGATGAGTGCGCTTTATACGGTTGGTATGGCAAACAATATTTATGCGCAGGTGGGCTTAATACTCTTGATTGGTTTATCCACTAAGACCGCTATTCTAATCGTTGAATTTGCGATGGAACAGCGTGCCGCGGGTTATAGTATTTTTGAATCGGCGCTAAACGCAGCCCGATTACGTTTTAGAGCAGTGTTGATGACGGCACTGTCGTTTGTACTTGGGGTGTTACCATTAGTATTTGCAACCGGTGCAGGTGCGGGTAGCCGTGTTAGTTTAGGTTTAACCGTACTGGCTGGTATGTTGGCTGCGACTATTTTTGGTACTTTGTTAATTCCAATATTCTATGCGTTGATTCAAAGTATGCGTGAAAAGGTGAAAGCAAAGCTGGCACATGAGTAACTGTTTCGCAGGAAGGACTGCTATTAGCTGAATTTTAGGCTAACAGTTAGTAGTCTGCGTTAAAATCACAAAATATAAGGCAAAGAAGCACTTCTTTGCCTTTTTTGTTTTGATATAATTATCAAAAAATGCGAAGAGTCGAGTTATGAGCAACCAAGATCACCTATGGACAATTGAAGAAGCGACTAATCACGCGTATGAAGTGTTTCTTGAATTGGCGCCAGACAACTTGTCTGAACAAGATATTGTTGAGTTTAATCAATATCGTGAAGATTTAGGCTTTATTGAAGAAAGTGAGCCGGATGAGTCTTGGCAAGAATTTACCGAATTTGAAATTGAACCAGAACTGTATATTCAAGTGTTGGTGGGATTAGAGTTTGAAAACCAAGATGTGTTATTTGCGCGCATTTTAATTAGTCGAGATAAAGCTGCGCCGTTTGTTCACGTATTGTGGAAGTAGCCACTTTTATAAATTTGTCGTTTTAGCTTAGGTGGATTGAGAGTTAGAGTAGTATTAAATGCGTTGGATTGTGTTTTTTTATTGTGTTCTTTTTTGTTCGAAATTACTCGCTGCGGATCCGGATCCGTTTGAAGACTTTGCCGTTTATGGCGAAACCCCAAGTGATGAAAGGTATGAGCAAAATAAAGGGCGACTTTTGTTTGGTGATTTAGAACTGGGTTTTATTGTAACGACAGGCAACACTAATACTGCTAGTGCAAAACTCAAAACTAACATTATGCAAGACCTCAATAATTGGCGCAACCAATTGAAGTTTGATTCCTTGGTAAAAAAAGATAACGATAATGAGGAAGGCGATGAGCTGTCTGCCACGCGTTATTTCACTTCATTGCAAAGTAACTACTTACTTGAAGACAAAAATAACTCACTGTTTTTATACGGTGATTATGAATTTGATAGATTTAGCGGTATCGAAAAGCAAGCGAGCTTTGTTGCTGGTTACGGTTGGCGCTTTTTAGAAAATCGTAAAGACAGCATTGATTTAGATGTCGGTCCTGGGGTTAATTATCAGGTCAGTGAAACCGACGAATCGGATTTAGGTTACTTGCTACGATTAGCTCTGCAGTGGGAGCGAATTGTAAGTAAACGCACGCGCTTTAATCAGGATATTAGTGCGGAGCATTCGTTAAGTGGGTTAAACTCCCGCATCAAATCAGAGACGTCATTGGTGAGCCAAATTAGCGGTGCACTTAGTCTTAAGTTTTCATATTTATATCGTTACAACACCATGCCTGAAGAAGGCAAACGCAATTATGACGCTGAAACCAGTGCTACCTTTGTTTTTAGCTTCAACTAACTTGGAATATTAATGACCTATTCTCATAAACAAATCGCTTGGGCTATTTTACTGCTGCTTTCGTGGATTTTTTCATTTACCTTATTGGCGGTTTATTTAATCGGCCCGATTACAGGTCTGTTGATTTTTTCAGGTTTTGTGGTGCTGGTGGCATTTTTATTTCATGGCATGACAGTCACTGTAAAAGATAACACTATAAAATGGGGGTTTGCTTTTGGCTGGTTTGGTCAAACCTTACCCTTGTCAGAGGTTGTTTCGTATCAGGCTGTGGAGAATTCATGGCGACATGGCATTGGTTTACGTATTAGCCATGATGGGTTTGTGTATTCAGCCCACGGTTTTAAGGCAGTTGAATTAGTGCTGCAGGATGAAACCAAAATTAGGCTTGGTACAAATGATCAAGCTGGCTTAATCGCCGCATTAGATGGGCAAAAAAAATAGCGCCCTAAAGCGCTATTTTTTATTGTTAGTACTGTAAATTAACAACAGCCGCCATTTTCATCATGTTTGTGATCATGGTGCGAGCCACAGCCACCTTCACCATGAACATGGCCATGTGCCAATTCTTCTTCTGTCGCGTCACGTACTTCAAGTACTTCAACATCAAATGTTAAATCAATACCAGAAAGCGGGTGGTTGCCATCAACAATCACATCGTCTTCTTGAATATCGATAATTACAACAGTCTGCTCACCATCATCGGTCGTTGCGCGAAATTGCATGCCTACTTCAATATCCATACCGTCAAACATTGACTTAGGTACTGCTTGCATCAAACCATCGTGACGCTCGCCATAGCCATCTTTTGCTTCAACTTCTACAGTAAAGGTATCGCCAGCTTGCTTATCAATAAGCGCATTTTCAAGACCTGGAATTAAAAAACCCGAACCAATGATGAACTCTAGCGGCTCGTTATCAAATGAGCTGTCGATGGCATTGTTGTCTTTGTCCATTACTGAGTAATGAAGCTTTACTACTTTTTGCTGTGCAATTTTCATATTAAACCTAATCTTCAAGTGTGTAAGGAAGAGCACTCACGCTAAGGCGTGACTCTTCAAGATCTTTTACGCGCAACTGAGCTTGCTCAGACGTGTCGTTTGGCAGTACCGCTTGAATATATGTGCCTTCATCGGTAACCGCAGTGTTTATTACTTTACCGGCTCTACGCCAGTTTTCACCAAGCTGAACTTCAACGTCGCTTGCTGTTTCAATGTGTTGTTCGGCGGCAAATAAGCTGTACATTGCACGCTTATTTTTGCCTAGGTATTTCATGCGCGCGACAGTTTCTTGGCCTGTGTAACAGCCTTTATTGAAACTAATTCCACCAATCGCTTGTAGATTGACCATCTGCGGAACAAACTCATCGAGTGTTTGGGCATTTAGGCGCGGCAATCCGGCTTTAATGTTAGCTGCAAGCCATGCATTTTCATTATTTGTAAGTGTAATTTTGCCTTCAAGTTCAGCCAATTTTTCTTTTTCAATAACAAGTTGCACTAAGCCTTCGGCTAGTTTTAGCGCATAACCTAATTCAAATTGCACTAAATTGTGGCTGGTAAATGAAATCGCCAATGCCGACTCAATTTCACTGGTGGTTTGCGCTGTTACACCAAGGCTAATAAGCTGCTCGCTTAGGGCAAATTCTACTTTTGAAAAAACACCATATTTTTTAAGTTCACTAAAGCTTTGCTCGGCTTCAGTGTCACTTGCTAACATCAAGTAAGCGTCGTTTTCCGCAATTAGCTTATGTACTGACCAAAGTTTACCTTTTGCATTGCAATGCCCTGACCATAAAAAGGTAGTGTCGTTTAATAAATTAAGATCTTGTGTAACTTGTCCGTGCAGGTAAGACTTGCGGTCTTGTCCGCTAATTTGAATGATTTTTTCTGAAATGCGAGAAGCGACTATCATAATACCCTACCACTGAAAATTAATGCCTTGATTTTAACTTAGATTCCTGATGATTGCATGCTTAGCTTTTGCTACTATTAAGGTGCGTGAATTAACGAGGTATAAAATGAGCAATTTAGATAGCAAGGCTAAATTACGTTGGGCGTGTCGACGCGGTATGTTGGAACTTGATGTGTTGCTAAGACCATTTGTTGATGAAGCTTACGACGCATTAACAGATAATGACAAAGCAATTTTTCAACGCTTACTTACGGCCGATGATCCTGATTTATTTGCTTGGTTTATGGGGCATGAAAAGTGTGAAGACGCTGAGCTAGATTACATGGTTAAAACGATTTTAAATCGTGTCCGCGTATAGGTTGTACGTCGCAAAATCTAACATTGTGCCGAGTGTTTATCTCGGCATTAACCTGCCTATATTTTTCTTTGCTTTACTCCCCGCTGAAACTATTCTCTGTGCTCTACTTGTTTTAGTATTTCTCGTGCTGGTTAGTATTATCTGCTTCTTTAAGCTAAAAAGAGCGTTAGTAAGTGACTGTTATTTGTTACTCGAAGATGAGCGTGTATTGTGTCAGCACGACGGCAATAAAATCGGTGAAATAAGTTCGTTTAGTATCGTAACTGCATGGTTTGTATTAATTCGCTTTAAACGGCAAAAAAGTAAGTGTAATAAACTGATTTTACTAAACAAGTTATCTACAAAAGATAAAAAACGGCTACTGAGAGCCGTTTATCGAGATGTTTAAGCTGATGCGTTTTTGTGTAGCACGGTAGGTGTTGGGTTTTCAGTTTGATTTGGGTAATCAAGCGTATAGTGCAGACCGCGGCTTTCTTTTCGTTCAAGCGCACTGCGAATAATTAGCTCGGACACTTGAACTAGGTTACGCAGCTCCAGCAGATTATTACTTACTCTAAAATTAGTGTAGTACTCATCAATCTCTTGTTGCAGTAACTCAATGCGACGAAGCGCTCGTTCTAGGCGCTTGGTGGTGCGAACAATACCAACGTAGTCCCACATAAATAAACGCAGTTCGTGCCAGTTGTGGGTAATAACAATTTCTTCATCAGAGTTTGTCACACGACTTTCATCCCAGTTTGGAATGTTTGGAGCGTTATGTTCCGAATTAAGTTTTGCCATAATGTCTTTAGCGGCAGCTTGTGCAAATACAATGCACTCAAGCAGTGAATTACTTGCCATACGGTTAGCACCGTGCAGACCGGTATAAGCGACTTCGCCAATGGCATAAAGATTATCTAAATCAGTTTTGCCATTAAAATCGGTCATTACGCCGCCACAAGTGTAGTGCGCCGCTGGAACCACAGGAATTGCTTCTTTGGTAATATCGAGGCCAACACTTAAGCATTTTGCGTAAATAGTGGGGAAGTGGTCGATAATAAAGTTTTTATCTTTATGGCTGATATCGAGATATACGCAGTTAGCGCCAAGGCGCTTCATTTCATAATCGATGGCGCGCGCAACTACATCGCGAGGCGCAAGTTCGGCGCGCTCATCAAAATCAGGCATAAAGCGTGAACCATCAGGGCGTTTTAAGTACGCCCCTTCGCCGCGCATTGCTTCGGTAATTAAAAAGTTTTGTAATTCAGGGTGATACAAACTAGTCGGGTGAAATTGGTTAAATTCCATATTGGCGACACGGCAGCCCGCACGCCACGCCATTGCAATGCCGTCACCACTAGAAACATCAGGGTTTGATGTATATAGGTAGACTTTACTGGCGCCGCCTGTGGCAAGTGCGACAAAGCGAGCACTAATAATTTCAACTTGTTCGGTAATGCGGTTCCACACATATAAACCGTGGCAGCGTTTGCCTGTGGTATTCAGTTTTTCATCGGTGATTAGATCAATTGCATTATAGCGTTCAAGCAACAAAATGTTTTCATGCTCTTTTACGCGGTCGATCAGCGTGGTTTGTACTGCTTTACCTGTGGCATCAGCTGCATGCAGAATACGACGGTGGCTGTGACCGCCTTCACGGGTTAAATGGTAGCGTTCTTTGCCAAGGGCGTTTTTATCCATATCAAATGGTACGCCTTGTTCTATCAGCCACTTCATACAGGTTTTTGCGTTGCTTGCAGTGTAATGAACGGCGTCGCGATCACATAGTCCACCGCCTGCTGCGAGGGTGTCTTCAACGTGTGATTCAACACTGTCTTCTTTATCAAATACTGCGGCGATGCCACCTTGGGCATACATGGTTGAGCCTTCAGTTAATGGCCCTTTACTTAATACGGTGACGTGACAGTGATTTGCTAAGGTAAGCGCTAAGGTTAGTCCAGCAGCACCACTTCCTACGATGACAACATCGGTTGTTAACTGTGGTGTATTTGTCATACAGGTATCACTTTACAATGCAGGTAATTTATTTGGCATATAATAACATCAATTATGACAATGATAAAAAGACAAAAGTCGCACAGTCTATTTTACCAGGTAGTATCAGAATGTGAAAAACAGCGAAGAAATAGCGATAACGTGATTTTATGCTAATTTTGCTTAAGGAAAAGTGTTAAAGTGACCCTGTGACAGTCTATTTATCTATGTTTAGGATTAACAAAGATAAATTGATTTAAAGTTTTTATAAAATGTTTCGAACTTTTTCAAACTCCTTGAGTCCTATATTGTGACATTACTCTTGGGAACTAGAGAAAGATTATAAATTAAGAGGAGTACCGGCTCGAATGAGCGAGCAGGATTTGGATTTAGCGCTAGTAAGAAAAGTTCAGCAGGGTGATAAAAACGCATTCAATGTGCTAGTTAAAAAATATCAGAACAAAGTTGCGAACTTAATTGGACGTTACGTCTCTAACCATGGAGATGTTGCTGATATTGCACAAGAAGCGTTTATTAAAGCATATAGAGCGTTACCTGGTTTTCGCGGTGACAGTGCTTTTTACACTTGGCTTTATCGTATAGCTGTTAACTGCGCTAAGAATCATTTAGTTTCACAAGGGCGCCGTCCGCCAGCCAACGATGTTGATGCGGATGATGCAGAATTTTATGATGGCGCTGATGCACTGAGAAGTAATTCAACACCAGAAAACTTGTTGCTAAGCGATGAAATAAAGCAGGTAATTTTTAGGACCATTGACGGCTTACCGGATGATCTTAAAACGGCAATTACATTACGCGAATTAGAGGGATTAAGTTACGAAGACATTGCCATGATAATGGACTGTCCTGTAGGGACTGTGAGATCACGGATATTCCGTGCTCGCGAGGCAATCGATAATCGACTTAATCCAATTTTAAATAATGCATAGGTCACTTTATGACTAATTTGAATGAGAAACGAAAAGAACAAATATCGGCACTGTTTGATGATGAACACAGCCTAGAGAGCCGACATTTGGGGGATGAGTTAGAGCACGCTGCATCGCGTTATTCACTGATTGGTGATGTAATGCGTGGTGAAGGCAAAGAACTTATTCAAATCGATATCGCAGATCAAGTTGCACTGGCATTAGAACAAGAAGAAACTTACAGCCAAGTGCCAGAAGCGCCAAGCGTTGCTGAGCAAGTTGCTGCGGTAAATCAACAAAGCACAGTCGCAATCTCAAATTGGAAAAAACCGTTTGCCCAAATGGCAATTGCAGCAAGTGTTGCTGCTGTTGCGGTAATTGGCGTGCAATCTGTTCCCAAGGATGCAGATATCATCAGCCCTGAGCCACAACTGCAAAATTTAGAAACCATGCCTTTTGGTGGTACTGCAACGCCAGTAAGTTACTCAACTGAACCTGCGCTTGAAACCGCTCAAAAAGGACAGCGCGAGCTTGAAGAAAAACGTCTAGGTGCGCTGTTATTAGAGCATCAAAGACAATCGCGTATTGCTCAAGCTGAAAAAGCGAAAGAAGACGAGTTGGAGAACAATCAGTAGATGCGAATATTCGTTGTCTTAGCTTGGCTTGTAGTTGCGTTGCCAAGCTTTGCTTCTGAACCTAATGAAGCGAAACAGCTTTTATTAGAAATGGCCAATACGGTCAAAAACAGTAACTTTACCGCCTCGTTTGTTGTTGTAAAAGGGCGAAATAATATAGAACCTTACGCGTGGCGACATGCAAATCACAATGGCACTGAACTTGAGCACTTAAGCCTGCTCGACGGTGCGGGTGTTGAAATGTTGCGTGTTGGCAATATAGTTACCTATTTTGAGCCACAAAACCCACCTTATTCTTTAAACAGCTCGTCTTTAGCTGGCCCGATCCCAAGTATTATTTTTAACGATATCAGTGAACTGGAACCAAATTATCATTTTGCAATTGGTGGTAAGTCACGGATATCAGGTCGTGTAGCACAATTGGTGCGTATCGAATCTAAAGACCAAGCAAAATTCAACTACTGGTTGTGGCTTGACGAGCACTCAAAACTACCACTAAAAACTGCCTACGTGTCGGCAGCTGGCGAAATTGTTGAGCAGCTGCAAATGACTAACGTTAGTTTCAGTGAACAACCGAGTGTTGAACTTATCGAAATGAGTCAGCAAAAGCTGCCTTCGCCAGTAACCGCTGTAAAAGAAGAGCAAAGTATTGAAACATGGCAAGTTGATGCGATGCCAACGGGTTTCGCACTGGTAAAATCAGAGCGTCAAACGTTAAACTTAAACGGTGAGCTTGCCGATTACTATCTTTACAGTGACGGGTTAATTGAAGTGTCGGTCTTTATTCAAAGACCGCTTGCTAGTAATAGTCGTAGCAAAGCGCTTTCGGCAGGTGCTACAACAGTGTTTATTCATCAAGCGCCAGGCTATGAAGTCTCTGTGATTGGTCAATTGCCGCCAATGACTGCTAAACTAGTGGCAGAATCAGTTCAACGCGCTAACTAATGATTGAAAAAACGTTTACGGTGGCCAAAGTAGAGAATACTTTGGTCACTTTTGCATTACCTAAACCCCAAGCATGCAGTGGTTGTGATGGTAAATGCGGCTCGCTTACCTTTGCTAAACTATTTGCCAATAAACGTTCAGAACTTACGATTGTAAGTGATGCTGAGCTTGAAGTCGGGCAAAAAGTCGATTTAACCTTAGATGATTCTCATGTCATTAAAATGTCGTTGTGGACGTACATGGTGCCTTTGCTGCTTGCTTTAGTGTTTACCGTAGTTGCGGCGAATGTTTTTGTTGTTAGTGAAGGATGGCAAATTTTATCTGCAATGCTAGGTGGTTATACCGGGTTTTTGCTAGCAAAAGCGAAGCAAACAGGTCTTAAAAATCGCATTAAAATAAAAAAAATTCACCCAATCAGCTTACCAATCACGCAAATTAATGGTGATTAACCCAAATTAAGGGTAAAATCGGCGCTTTGATTTTGAACCCTATTTATTTAGAAGTATTGAATCCAACATATGAAGCACATTCGTAACTTTTCTATTATTGCCCACATTGATCACGGTAAATCGACTTTATCGGATCGTTTAATCCAAGTCTGTGGTGGTTTATCTGATCGCGAAATGCAACAGCAGGTACTGGATTCAATGGACCTTGAGCGTGAGCGTGGTATTACCATTAAAGCGCAAAGTGTTACGCTAAACTATACCGCAAACGACGGCGAAACATACCAACTAAACTTTATCGACACACCTGGACACGTTGACTTTACCTATGAAGTTTCGCGTTCATTAGCAGCGTGTGAAGGTGCACTATTAGTAGTTGATGCTGGTCAAGGTGTAGAAGCACAAACAGTTGCTAACTGTTACACTGCGATTGAAATGGATTTAGAAGTACTCGCAATTCTAAATAAAATCGACCTACCGCAAGCTGATCCTGATCGCGTGTCAGAAGAAATTGAAGATATCGTAGGTATCGATGCAACGGGTGCAACTCAGTGTAGTGCGAAAACAGGTCTAGGTATCGACGCGGTACTTGAAGATATTGTTAAAAATATTCCACCACCAGAAGGTGACCCTGAAAAGCCATTACAAGCGCTGATTATCGATTCATGGTTTGACCCATACCAAGGCGTTGTGTCACTTGTACGTATTAAACACGGCGAACTGAAAAAAGGCGATAAAATCCAGATCATGTCAAATGGTCAAGTTCACATCGCCGACAAAGTAGGTATCTTCACGCCAAAACAAACTGAAACAGGCACGTTAAGAACGGGTGAAGTAGGTTTTGTTATTGCGGGTATTAAAGATATTCACGGCGCCCCAGTAGGTGATACCATTACTTTACAACGTCAGCCAGCTGATGCTCCGTTACCGGGTTTCCAAAAGGTAAAACCGCAAGTGTATGCGGGCATGTACCCAATTTCATCAGACGAATATGAAAGCTTCCGTGATGCGCTATCAAAACTAAGCTTAAACGATGCGTCGTTATTCTATGAGCCAGAAAATTCAACTGCGCTAGGTTTTGGTTTCCGTTGTGGTTTCTTGGGTATGCTACATATGGAAATTATCCAAGAGCGTTTAGAGCGCGAATACGACATGGACCTTATTACTACTGCGCCAACGGTAGTGTATGAGATTGTTGAAAAGGGCGGCAACGTTATTCACATCGATAACCCGTCTGATTTACCGCCAGTTGGTAATATCGAGGAAATTCGCGAGCCAATCGTTGAAGCGAATATTCTTGTGCCACAAGAGTACCTTGGTAACGTAATTACCCTGTGCGTTGAAAAACGCGGTATGCAAACAAAAATGGCTTATCACGGCAACCAAGTAGCGATTACCTACGAAATGCCGATGGGTGAAGTAGTAATGGACTTCTTTGATAAATTGAAGTCAACCAGCCGTGGTTTCGCATCACTTGATTATAATTTTAAGCATTTCCAACCAGCAGACATGGTACGTGTAGATATTCTTATCAATGGTGACCGTGTTGATGCACTGGCAATTATTTGTCACCGTGAAGCATCTCAATCGCGTGGTCGTCAGTTAGCTGAAGCGCTGAAAGAGCTTATTCCGCGCCAGATGTTTGATATTGCGATTCAAGCAACTATTGGTGGTCATGTAATTGCACGTACTACTGTAAAACAACTTCGTAAAAACGTAATCGCGAAGTGTTACGGTGGTGACGTATCACGTAAGAAAAAGCTATTACAAAAACAAAAAGAAGGTAAAAAGCGTATGAAACAACTCGGTAATGTTGAAGTACCTCAAGACGCCTTCCTAGCCATTTTGAAAGTGGGCAAGTAAGGAGTTAATGACATGGCGGGTTATTTTTCAATATTTTTAGTATTGTTGACCTTAGGTTCGGGCCTAATTTGGTTAATCGATCACTTAGTTTATGCGCCTAAGCGTAAAGAGCGTATTGCCGTGGCACAAGGCGCAAGTGGTGTGCCGTTAACTGAAGAAGTGATCGAGCAGATTGCACCGCAGCACTCAATTGCTGAAACAGCGCAGTCGATTTTTCCTATGGTTGCCGCCATTACTATTTTCCGCTCGTTTTTGTATGAACCGTTTCAAATTCCATCGGGCTCAATGATGCCAACCTTATTAAAAGGTGATTTCATTCTGGTGGAAAAGTACTCTTATGGTGTAAAAGACCCAGTTTGGCGCTCGCAACTGATGGATGTTGGCACGCCAGAGCGTGGTGACCCGTTTGTATTTAAATACCCAGAAGACGATAAAATTGATTTTATTAAACGTGTAGTGGGTTTACCGGGCGATACTATTATTTATCGGAATAAAGAAATTTACATTAAACCTAAATGTAATGCTGGGCAAAGTGATAGCCAAGGCTTAACTTGTGGTCAGTTTAATAAAATGGAACGTGAACTTGTCAATCAAGGTGAGTTTATGCTCGCTGGTGTGCCACAAATTCGCGCAACAGAACAGCTTTCAGGTTTAACACACGATATTTTAATTAACCCAGCAATGCCTGAATTATCAGGTCGCTATTATCAGCAAGCGGGTACGGCACAAGACGAATGGCGTGTACCAGAAGGCCATTATTTTGCAATGGGTGATAACCGCGATAACAGCCAAGATAGCCGTGTTTGGGGTTTTGTACCAAAAGAAAATTTAGTAGGTAAAGCAGTATTTATTTGGATGAGCTTTACTTTTTCAGAAGACGAAGACAGTTTATTACCGTCTTGGGTGCCAACTGGTGTGCGCTTTGAACGCCTTGGCAAAATTCAATAATCTTTTAACAAGTTAATAATGACTAAAGACGTAAACTTATTATTTAAGAAGATAGGTTACAGCTTTAACGACGTTCGCTTGCTAGAGCAAGCAATGACCCATAGAAGTTACCGAGGTGCTCACAATGAGCGCCTTGAGTTTTTAGGTGACTCGATTTTGAGCTTCGTTATAGCTGATGCTTTGTATCATCAATTTCCAAAAGCCCGTGAAGGCGATTTAAGCCGTATGCGCTCAACGCTAGTACGCGGTCAAACATTGGCGGAATTTGGTGTGGAATTTGAACTAGGCGACTTTCTTCGCCTAGGTCCGGGTGAGCTGAAAAGCGGTGGTTATCGCCGTGAATCAACGCTTGCTGATGCCGTTGAAGCAATTATAGGTGCTGTATTTTTAGATTCAGACATAGAAACATGTCGTGAGTTAGTACTCAACTGGTATCAAACGCGTTTACAAGCAATTACCCCAGGGCATAATCAAAAAGACCCAAAAACCTTGCTACAAGAGTATCTGCAAGCCCGCAAGATCCCTCTGCCTAGCTATAATGTAATTGATACTAAAGGCCAAGCGCACAACCAAGTGTTTACGGTTGAGTGCTTAATTGAGAATAAACCTCAAGTAGTAGCTAAAGGAAGTTCGCGTCGTAAAGCAGAACAAAAAGCAGCTGAGCTTGCATTGAAGATGATTAAAGATGACGTTTGATAAAGACCTGTTAGATGCGCCAATTGATACTCATTGTGGCATGATTGCCATTGTGGGTCGCCCAAATGTGGGTAAATCAACGCTGTTAAACCGTTTGGTTGAGCAAAAAGTGAGTATTACCTCACGTAAGCCGCAAACTACGCGTCACCGCATTATGGGTATTCATACTGAAGGCAAATACCAAGCCGTGTATGTTGATACTCCAGGTCTTCACAGCGAAGAAAAACGCGCAATTAACCGTTTAATGAACCGCGCTGCATCAAGTTCAATTGGTGACGTGGAACTGATTATCTTTGTGGTTGAAGGTACCCGTTGGACAGATGACGACGAGATGGTACTTACTAAGGTAATGGGCAGTGGTGTGCCGGTGATTCTTGCTATTAACAAAGAAGATAACGTTAGGGAAAAAGAAGAGTTACTACCACATTTGCAGTGGTTAGCAACGAAAGGTAATTTCCTTGATATGATCCCAATTTCAGCAAAGCATGGCAAACGCGTTGAACAAATCAAACAGCACGTTCATAACACTTTGCCTCAATGTGAATTTTACTTCCCAGAAGATTACGTAACCGATCGCTCAATGCGCTTTTTAGCGGCAGAAGTGATTCGCGAAAAATTAATGCGCTTTATGGGGGATGAGCTACCGTATTCGGTGACTGTTGAAATTGAACAGTTTAAATGGATGGATAACGGCGTTTGGCAAATTAACGGCTTAATTTTGGTTGAGCGCCAAACACAAAAACGCATGGTGATTGGTAATAAAGGCGAAAAGCTTAAAGTTATCGGCCGCGAAGCACGTAAAGATCTTGAAGATATGCTTGATAATAAAGTGTTCTTAGAACTTTGGGTAAAAGTGAAATCAGGTTGGGCTGATGATGAACGCGCACTTCGCAGCTTAGGCTATGGTGAAGACTAAGGCCTAATCAATGCAACACTTTGTGCCAGCTTATTTACTGCATTCACGTCCATTTAGCGACTCGCAGTTAATGTTGGACCTGTTGGTACAAGGTGTTGGTCATATCCGCTTGTTGGCTCGTGTGAAGGGCCGCAATAGCATCAAACAAAAAGCCAATCTACAACCATTTAGTCGCCTTAGCGTACAATATGTTGGCAAAGGCGATATCAAATACTTAAACCAATACGAGCTTGAGAGCCTTGTCGCACTCAAAAATAAAGCCTTGTACTGTGGTTTTTATCTCAACGAATTGACCGCTCGCTTAACACCTATCAATGAACCACTTGATGAAATATATGGGCTGTATCATCAGCATCTAACACAGTTAGCGAATGATGAAGACTACGAACCCATTTTACGTTCGTTTGAATTTCAATTATTAGAAGCGCTAGGTGTAGGGTTAGATTTTTCTTTTGACGCTCACGGCTCTGAATTGAAAGATGATACGTATTACCAGTATCAAAATGAACTAGGTTGGTTGTCGTTAAAAGGTAGTCGCCGAGGTTTAAGTGGAAAGCAAATACAACAAATTGCATGCTTAGACTTTTCTGATAAGCTAACGCGCACATTAGCAAAACAACTGGCACGCTATTTACTTAATCCGCTTTTAGGGTATAAAAAACTGAAAAGCCGAGAATTATTTGGATCTTAATTTATGAAAGATATTTTATTAGGGGTCAATGTTGACCATATCGCAACGTTAAGACAAGCCCGTGGCACGCAATTTCCAGACCCAGCACATGCAGCAACCGTTGCAGAGCACGCTGGTGCAGATGGTATTACTATTCACTTACGTGAAGACCGCCGCCATATTCAAGACCGTGATGTATATGTAATGGCAAAAACCATTCAAACGCGTATGAATTTAGAAATGGCCGTTACCGATGAAATGATAGGTATAGCGCTTGAGGTAAATCCAGAATACGTATGTTTAGTGCCAGAAAAACGTGAAGAGCTGACCACCGAAGGCGGCCTAGATGTAGTTGGCAACGAAGCAAAAATTGCCGATGCAGTAGCAAAACTCAGTGCAGCCGGTATTAAAGTATCGCTGTTTGTTGATGCAATTGAATCGCAACTTGATGCATGTGCCCGAGTAAAAGCGCCATTTGTTGAAATTCATACCGGCGCGTATGCAGACGCTGAAAACGATAAAGACCGTGATGAAGAACTAGCGCGTATCGCCGCTGGTTGTAAATACGCAGCAGGTTTAGGTTTAACCGTAAACGCAGGTCACGGTTTGCATTATCATAATGTAAAACCAATCGCCGCCATTCCAGAAATTTACGAGCTTAATATTGGCCATGCCATTATTGCGCGTGCAGCGATTGATGGCTTAGCAAAAGCGGTTTCAGATATGAAACGCTTAATGCTAGAAGCAAGAATGTAAATTGTGTTTGTCGCTGCTTTTAGAAGCAGCGACATTCCAGTACTTATTCCATTATTTAGAAGAGATTAAACTAACAAGTCCCCGTCAAAATCTTCACTCTACTTTAACAGTAAACTTTTACTCTACACTCTGAATTGCCCCAGCATCTTGCATTAAACTCGATAAACAATCTTGCAGTTCAAATATTTCTGGTTCGATGTCTTTAAGCGCTTGTGCTTGTTTTAACGCGGTTTCGATAGTTTCTGCGAGATTTTTTATTTTGGGCACGCCAGTGTAACAACAGGCGCCATGAAATTTATGGATAATACTTAATAGTTCTTTGCTGTCACTATCGCCAAAGGCTTCGCTAATTAACTTTTGTGTTTCGGGAATACTAAGCAATAACATGCTCAGCATTTCGTTCGCGAGGTCTTCTTTTCCGCCAGCGCGTTGTAATGCTAACTGCCAATCAATCATATTGCTCGAAAACGGTGGTTCGCTGCTAATTAATTTGGCGGGTTGTACTTTCGGTTGATAATTTTTTGAACCAAACTCTGCGATGGTTTTCATTAAAATTTCTTCATCGATCGGTTTGGTTAAGTAACTGGTAAAGCCATTGCTTAACAGCGATTCTTTTTCACTAGCAAGGGCATGCGCAGTCACGGCAATAATCGGTGTTTGCTCATTAAGAGACGATTCTAAAATGAGTTTACACGCGGTTACGCCGTCCATAATCGGCATTTGAATATCAAGCAGTATCACATCGTACTTGCGGCTTTTTGCAAGGCTAACCGCTTGCGCGCCATTATGTGCGGTATCAAAACTTTCAATTTTGTCGCGCAGTAGTGCACACATTAAGCGCAAGTTAGCATCGTTATCATCTACCACAAGCGCTTTTAATGGCAATGTTTCTTTATCTGTTGCTGGAGTACTAATGGTCGGGTGATCAAGTCTGTATGGGGCGGCAAGTGTATGGCACAGCTTGCGATGGTTCATTGGCTTTGACAAACATGCATCGGCGCCGGCATTAATGACCACCTCGCGATAGCTATGCGATATGGTATTAACTAATACGTATAGGTAATCACATTTTTCCCGTGCACGCTTAATTAGTTCGCGGCATGCGTGTAGGTCGTTGGGGTCAATGTTCACAGCAAGCAGGCCAATATCAAAATTAAAAGCCTGATTTTGCGATTCTTCCAATTCGCCAAATGTTGCACATGCAGTCACATTTAACTGCCAGCTTTCTAACAATTCTTTGCCAGCTTCAAAGCTGTGTTCAAATGGTTCAAAGAATAACACGCGTTTTTGCTCTAACGGACCAAGTGGTAAGTCTATCGCATATTGATGTTTTGGAATTTCAAGTTCAGCATTAAAGGTAAAGCAACTGCCTTTACCTAGCGCTGAATTTAAGGAAATTTTACCGCCCATAGCTTCAACTAAGTGTTTGGTAATAATTAAACCTAGACCGGTACCACCAAACTTACGGGTAATGCTGGAATCGGCCTGACCAAACGCCAAAAACAGCGAATCTTGCTTATTGCTATCGATGCCAATGCCGGTGTCTTTGACAGAAATAAGCAATGCTTGTTTATGGTCGCTTAACATACGGCCGGTTACATCAATAGTAACGCTACCATTGTCTGTAAATTTAATCGCGTTACTAATAAGGTTGATTAAAATTTGTTTAAAGCGGGTAGGGTCGCCAATCACATGATCGGAAATTCCATCAGCAACATATAGCGATAATTCAATGTGCTTTTCGTGGGCGTTCGGCGCTAATAAGGTGAGTGCCTCGTTAATGGTATCGCGCAATTGAAAATGAATATGCTCAAGTTCCATTGCACCCGCTTCAAGCTTTGAGAAATCTAGAATATCACTAATAATAGTGAGCAGGCTTTTAGCCGAAAATTCGATGGTATCGAGGTAATCTTTTTGGTGTTTATTGAGCGGTGTTTTAGATAACTGGCGGGTAAAGCCAATAACACCGTTAAGCGGCGTTCTGAGCTCATGACTCATTTTCGCTAAGAAATCGGATTTAACCTGGTTTGCCCTTTGCGCCTCGCGCTTGGCAAAATTTAGCTTTATGTTTTGTGTTTCGTATTGTTCAAGCGTTTCGCGGTAATCGCTAATGGCTTGGTCGATATGGCGCTGCATTTCATCTTTTTGCGTAACCATATTGGCCGAAATATCATTAAGTCCGCGTCTTAAAATTTCAAACTCGCCTGCCATACGCTCATCGAGTCCGGTTTCTAATTCATCGCTTTTTAGTTGGTCAACCGCAAACACCAGCTTTTTGATTGGGTCACTTAAGCGATTAGAAAAACGAAACGCAATTACTAACGCGATGGCTACGGCTAAACCAATAATCAC
Organism: Pseudoalteromonas sp. P1-9; assembly: GCF_001399975.1. GTDB lineage: Bacteria > Pseudomonadota > Gammaproteobacteria > Enterobacterales > Alteromonadaceae > Pseudoalteromonas. The sequence continues at coordinate 120,272 of NZ_LKBD01000004.1, read as the reverse complement.
AATACTAAACAGCAAAGCACTTTGTCGCGCAATCACTGCGCGATCGTTACTAATTTCTACGTTTACATAGGCTTTTACTGGTAAATGCTGGGAAATTAATAAGCTGTCTTGTGAAAGTGCGTTTTTATCGAAAATTGGCAGCGAAAACAGAATGCTTTTTTCAAATTGTTTAATGTAAAGCTGTTTTGGCAATGCGTTACCGTTCTCAAATTTAAACTCTTCTATCTCAGGGTAATAGTTACTGGTGAGAATAAGTTCATGATTGGCGTTGAATAATACAATTGATTTTATGAGCGGAGCGTGTTGATTGTGTGTGTTGCTAATAACCGACTTTAATTCAACAATATTGTTGCTGTTTAGCGCATGTTCTATGGCTTTTGCCAGCGGTGTGGAAATGGTTTGCCCTTGTTCGGCGAGAAAATCGTTAAGTTCTTGATAGCGAGTTAAGGTAAAATAACTGCCTAGGATAATACCTACCGTTAAGGTGGGTACTAAAGTTAATAGTATTATCCAGTCTCTTAAGCCAAATCTACTCATCGGGTGCGATTGTTATAATAAATTATTATGACACTGAGTTAAGGTTAAAGACTAAAGCGATATTAGGCAAACAATTTATAGGGTAATCACAGTGGCAAGGTTTTTTAAACCGCAAAAAAAGCAACTTTCAGAAGAGAAACAAACATTAAGTATCGACTCAATGAACCATGAAGGGCTAGGTGTAACGCGTAGCAATAAAAAAGTGGCATTTGTTGAAGGCGCAATAACAGGCGAAACTGTTTTAGCTAAACAATTGGCGAATAAAAGTAAGTTCGAAAAATACCAAACCGTTAAGGTGATTACGCCAAGTGAGCATCGCGTTGCGCCATTTTGCCAACATTACGGCCAATGTGGCGGTTGCCAATTACAGCATTTAGAGGTTGCTCAGCAAGTTATTGAAAAGCAGGCAGCAGTAACTAAATTGTTTGAAAAATTCGCCGAGGTAAATAATTTACCTTGGTGTGATGCGTTAGCAAGCGACCCGACTCATTATCGTCGTAGTGGCCGTATTGCGGTAATTTACGATAAGCAAAAAGATAACTTTTTGGTTGGCTACAGACAAAAGCAATCAAAGAAAATCATTAATATCGAAAGCTGCGACGTACTGGTTAAACCTTGGCAGGCTGTTTTTACCGAAATACGTAACTTGCTCCCAGAGTTGAAAGCGGGTGATGCGATTTCACATTTGCAATTGTGTTCGGTTGAAAGCGGTAATTATTTAATTGTGCGCCATACTAAGCCACTTAAAGATAACGATATTGCAAAGCTCCAGCGTATTTGCCATGAGAATGATTGGCAGTTGGTGCTAAATAGCGAAAAAGGTACTTTTACAGGCGATGAATTACCTTATTACCAATTGGATGATTATCAATTAACCTTGTTTTTTGGTTTTGATAACTTTATTCAAGTCAATGCCAAGGTTAATCAAGCCATGATTAAACAGGCACTTACGTGGCTGAACTTAACTAAGCAAGACAATGTACTCGACTTATTCTGCGGTGTGGGTAATTTTACCTTACCACTTACAACACAATCGAATACCGTTGTTGGGGTGGAAGGGGTCGCATCGGCAATTGAGTTTGCCAAACGCAATGCAGTACATAACCAACTAAATAATATCGATTTCTATTGCCAAGATTTAACTGAAAATATTAAGTCGCAAGACTGGTTTAATCGTGAGTATTCGGTACTATTGCTAGACCCATCACGTATGGGGGCGTTTGATATTCTAACTCAACTTAAATTAAAGCGTTTTTCTCGTATACTTTATGTTGCATGTGACCCAGTAACCATGGCACGTGACAGCAAGCTTTTAATTAACGCGGGCTTTAAGGTGAGTAAAATTTCATTGATGAATATGTTTCCTAATACGTCCCATATTGAAACGATGGCGTTGTTTGAAAAGGAGAATTAATAGACATGGTATCCATTAGGCAATCGCACTTACTTGCTAATCTAGAAGGCTTTCAAGCTTGGCTAGAGATGTTGGCCTTAAGCGACGATAAGCAACGGCAGCTTGAGTGTGCTTATGATTCTTGCCTAGCATATTGCGAGCAAAAAAAATTAGACGACGAATTTGAAAGCAATTTGCCTGCGAGTAAGGAAATTGTCGAAATTCTCGCAGAGCTTAATATGGATGCTGAAACCCTGTTAACCGCATTTCTAACGCCACTTTATTTAAACGGCAAGCTCGATAAAGAGCATTTAAGCAAACACTTTTCAAAATCAGTTGTTGAGCTGTTAAAAGGTGTTGAACAAATGGCGGCGCTCGGTGCGCTAAGCTTCCAGGGAAAAGGTAGTACGCAAATTGATAATATTCGCCGTATGTTATTGGCTATGGTTGAAGACGTACGCGCGGTTGTTATTAAACTAGCTCAGCAAGTGTGTTTACTACGCGAGCTAAAAAATGCCTCTGAAGAAGAGCGAGTAATTGCCGCCAAAGAAACAGACAACATTTTTGCACCACTGGCGAACCGTTTAGGTATAGGTCAATTAAAGTGGGAGCTTGAAGACCTTTCACTGCGTTACCTTCATCCTGAAAAATACAAAGAAATCGCTAAACTACTCGATGATAAACGCATCGCTCGTGAGAGTTACATGAGCAACATGGTGGCGTTGGTAAAAGCAAAGCTTGCCGAGTCGGGCATTGAAGCCGAAGTTTACGGTCGACCAAAACACATTTACAGCATCTATAAAAAGATGCAAAACAAAAATTACGAATTTGACCAGCTGTTTGATATTCGCGCCATGCGCGTCGTAGTTAACGAATTACAAGATTGCTATGGGGCGTTGGGTATTGTGCATACTAACTGGCGTCATCTCAATAAAGAGTTTGATGATTATATTGCGACGCCAAAAGCTAATGGTTATCAATCTATTCACACTGTGGTATTTGGACCCGAAGGCAAAACCGTTGAAATACAAATTCGCACCCAAGCCATGCACCAAGATGCAGAGCTTGGGGTTGCCGCGCACTGGCTTTATAAAGAAGGGTCATTGCCGGGTAAAAACTCAGGTTACGAACAAAAAATCAGTTGGCTAAGAAAGTTACTACAGTGGCAAGAAGAAGTTGTCGACGACGAAGAGTTTGCAGAAGAGCTTAAAAACCAAGTTGTGGAAGACCGTGTATACGTGTTTACACCACGCGGCGATATTCTCGACTTACCAAAGGGCGCGACACCGCTTGATTTTGCTTATTACATTCACTCGAATGTTGGACACCGCTGTATTGGTGCAAAAGTGTTCGGCAAAATTGTGCCGTTTACCCATGAACTTCACACTGGCGACCAAGTTGAAATTCTTACCCAAAAAGAACCTAACCCAAGTCGAGACTGGCTAAACCCGTCATTAGGTTATGTCAAATCCTCACGCGCGCGCTCTAAAATTCATCACTGGTTTAAACAACAAGACCGCGATAAAAACCTTGCCGCTGGTAAAGAAATTTTGGATGCGGAACTTGCTAAACTGAGTTTGCAAACCAAAGACTTAAAACCTGCATTGACGCGTTTTAACTTGAATTCGATAGAAGATTTACAAGTTGCGGTTGGTGCTGCGGATGTGCGCATAAACCAGCTGATTAACTTTTTACAAAATAAACATCTACCGCAAGATGATGAGCTCCCTAAGTTCCGTAAATCAACAAAACCGCGCAAGGGCGATAAAAACGGTATTGTTGTTGATGGTGTAGGCAGTCTATTAAGCCATGTTGCCAAGTGTTGTGAACCAGTGCCGGGCGATAGCGTACAAGGGTTTATAACTCAAGGGCGCGGCATTGCAGTGCATCGAAGTGACTGTGAGCAGTTAGAACATTTACGAAGCCAATTTCCAGAACGTTTTATTGATGTGAGCTGGGCCGATGAAGTGTGTGAACACTATGCGGTAACGATTCGCATTGAAGCAAACGATCGCCAAGGGTTAATGCGTGATATCTCGTCAGTGCTTGCTAATGAGAAAACCAATGTGCTGAATATGAATCTGCAAACCAATAATGCGCGTCAAACCGCAATTTTTGAAATGAAGATTGAAATCAACAATATTGAGCAGATGAATAAACTGTTAGTTAAGCTATCACAAGTTGATGGCGTTTTTTCGGCGGTAAGAACCTAATGAGTCAAAGTCATAATATAGAAATTCTGCTTAATATAATGAGTAAACTGCGCGACCCTGACGGTGGTTGCCCTTGGGACTTGCAGCAAGATTTCGCCTCAATAGTGCCGCATACACTTGAAGAAGCCTATGAAGTAGCCGATTGTATTGAGCGAGAGGATTTACTTGAACTTAAAGATGAGTTGGGTGATTTACTGTTTCAAATTATCTTTTATGCCCAACTTGGCAAAGAGCAGCAGTTATTTAACTTTGACGATATTGTTGCGGCCATTTGCGATAAATTAGTGCGCCGTCACCCTCATGTATTTGCCAATGAAGAGGTGTTTTCTGAAGCGCAGTTAAAAGCTAATTGGGAAGAACAAAAAGCGGCTGAACGTAAACAAAAAGCAAAAACGAATACCCTCGATGATATCCCACATGGATTACCAGCGCTGACACGCGCGCAAAAAATTCAAAAACGTGTTGCCAGTGTTGGCTTTGATTGGCCATCAGTAAAAGGCGCGCTTGATAAAGTAGAAGAAGAGTTTCAAGAAGTACGCGAAGAGCTAGAATCACACGGGCCAGATGAAAAGTTAGCTGAAGAGTTGGGGGACTTACTGTTTGCTTTAGTAAATGTAATTCGCCATTCAGGGTTTAACGCTGAGCAGGTACTGCGTAACGCTAATAATAAGTTTGTAAGGCGTTTTAATTCGGTTGAATTAACCATTACCAAGTCAAAACCAATGAAAGAAGCAAGCCTTGAAGAAATGGAAGCGGTTTGGCGGCGTGTTAAAAAGCTTGAGAAAGCGTAAATTTCATTTGAGCAAAATGGCAACTTTTAGTATAATGTTTTCCCGTCTTTTTGATTGCCTTTAACGGCAATATTGTCTATTAATTCCTGACATCTTAGGGTTCACATGAATACAAAATTTATCTTCGTTACAGGCGGGGTTGTTTCCTCCTTGGGTAAAGGTATTGCTGCAGCATCATTGGCTGCAATTTTAGAAGCGCGCGGTCTTAACGTAACGATTCTAAAGCTTGATCCTTACATTAATGTTGATCCTGGCACTATGAGCCCTATTCAGCACGGTGAAGTATTTGTTACTGAAGACGGTGCTGAAACTGACCTAGACTTAGGTCACTATGAGCGTTTTATTCGCACCAAAATGACTAAGCGTAACAACTTTACGCAGGGTCGTGTATTTGAAGACGTATTACGTCGTGAGCGTCGTGGTGAATTCCTTGGCGCAACTATTCAAGTTATTCCACATATTACTAACGATATCAAACGCCGTGTACTGGATGGTGCAGAAGGTTATGATGTTGCTATCGTTGAAGTTGGCGGTACGGTAGGTGATATTGAATCACAACCTTTCCTTGAAGCATTACGTCAACTAGGTACTGAGCTTGGCCGTGAAGCTGCACTATATATGCACTTAACACTAGTGCCTTTCCTTGGTGCTGCGGGCGAAGTGAAAACGAAACCAACACAACACTCAGTAAAAGAGTTACGTTCGATTGGTATTCAACCTGATATCCTTATTTGTCGTTCAGATCGCGCTATTCCACCAAATGAGCGTGCAAAGATTGCGTTATTCACTAACGTAGAAGAAAAAGCCGTTATCTCATTAAAAGACGTTGATAGTATTTATAAAATCCCTGCGCTGCTTAAGTCGCAAGGTCTTGATGAGTTAGTATGTCGTCGCTTCCACATTGAAAGACCTGAAGCAGATCTTGCTGAATGGGAACAAGTTTTATATCAAGAGTCAAATCCAAACGGTGAAGTTACGATTGGTATGGTTGGTAAATATATCGAACTACCAGATGCCTACAAATCAGTTAACGAAGCACTTAAGCATGCAGGCCTTAAAAACCGTGTAACGGTTAATATTAAGTATGTAGACTCACAAGACGTTGAAACAAAAGGCGTTGAAATTTTAGCAGGCCTTGATGGTATTCTAGTACCGGGTGGTTTTGGTGGTCGTGGCGTTGAAGGTAAGATCTTAACGGCACAATACGCCCGTGAAAACAAAGTACCTTACCTAGGTATCTGTTTAGGTATGCAGGTTGCGCTTATTGAGTTTGCCCGAAATGTGGCAGGCCTTGAAGGCGCAAACTCGTCAGAATTCGATGCAGACGCTGAGCACAAAGTTATTGGTTTAATTACTGAGTGGTTAGATAAAGAAGGTAACGTTGAGCAGCGCTCTGAACAGTCTGATCTTGGCGGTACAATGCGTTTAGGTTCGCAAAAGTGTCACTTAATTGAAGGTACTAAAGCGCGTGAAGTATACGGCGCAGCGGAAATCTTCGAACGTCACCGTCACAGATACGAAGTGAATAACCACTACGTTGAGCAACTTGAGAAAGCAGGCTTGGTTTTCTCTGGCTTATCAGAAGATAAGAAGCTAGTTGAAATGATTGAGCATCCTAACCACCCGTGGTTTGTAGCGGCTCAGTTCCACCCTGAGTTTACCTCAGGACCTCGCGATGGCCACCGCTTATTTGAAGGCTTCGTGGGTGCAGCATACGCGCAACAAAAAGACGAAAATTAATTACTAAGCCGTGACCTGTGTCGCGGCTTTTTTATTTTAACTGCCTGTGATTTTGAACCCTTCGCAGGCTTAGCACAACAACCTTTATGGGAAAGAGGATATAAGATGTCTGAAATCGTAAAAGTCATTGGTCGTGAAGTAATGGATTCACGTGGTAACCCAACTGTTGAAGCTGAAGTACATTTAGCAAATGGCATTTGGGGTCGTGCATGTGCACCATCGGGCGCATCAACGGGTACCCGCGAAGCACTAGAACTTCGTGATGGTGACAAGAGCCGTTACTTAGGTAAAGGTGTTTTAAATGCGGTGAATTTCATCAATGGTCCAATCGCTGACGCTTTAATCGGCAAAAACTCTCACCAGCAAAAAGACATTGATGGCATCATGATTGATCTTGATGGCACAGAAAACAAAGAAAAACTGGGCGCGAACGCGATTCTAGCTGTTTCTCTAGCGAACGCTAAAGCAGCGGCTCAAGACAAAGGTCAAGAGTTATTCGAACACATTGCTGAACTAAACGGTACGCCGGGTAAGTTTTCAATGCCAGTACCTATGATGAACATCATCAACGGTGGTGAGCACGCGGATAACAACGTAGACATTCAAGAGTTCATGGTTCAGCCAGTAGGCGCACCTAACTTTAAAGAAGCACTTCGCATGGGTGCAGAAATCTTCCACAGCCTGAAGAAAGTTCTTAGTGCACGTGGCTTAAACACAGCTGTTGGTGATGAAGGTGGTTTTGCACCAAACTTATCATCTAACGAAGAAGCGCTTGCTGTAATCGTTAAAGCGGTTGAAGCTGCTGGCTACAAAATGAATGAAGATGTAACGCTTGCGCTAGACTGTGCTTCATCTGAATTCTACACAGATGGTAAATACGACCTGAAAGGTGAAGGTAAAGTATTTGATTCAGAAGGTTTTGCTGACTTCCTAGCGGATCTTTCTGCACGTTACCCAATTGTGTCAATTGAAGACGGCTTAGACGAAAGCGATTGGGCAGGTTGGAAAGTACTAACAGATAAGATCGGCGACAAAGTACAGCTAGTTGGTGACGATTTATTCGTAACCAATACTAAGATCTTAAAGCGTGGTATTGATGAAAAGATTGGGAACTCAATCTTAATCAAGTTCAACCAAATTGGTTCACTTACTGAAACACTTGAAGCAATTCAAATGGCGCACGAAGCTGGCTTTACAGCGGTTATCTCGCACCGCTCGGGAGAAACTGAAGATGCAACAATTGCTGATTTAGCTGTAGGTACTGCGGCAGGTCAAATTAAGACTGGTTCACTATGTCGTTCTGACCGTGTTGCTAAGTACAACCAACTTCTTCGTATCGAAGAAAAGCTAGCTGAAAAAGCGATTTACAATGGTCGTAGCGAAATTAAAGGTCAGTAATTGACACTTAATTTGTAGCTGAATAAAAAACCGCTGTTTTGCAGCGGTTTTTTATTTTTCAGATTTCAGGTTTCCTCTCTTAATCCTGAACTCTAAAAGCTTTCTTTTACCCAACGCCAAACTGTTCGGCTAATATTTGCCGGGTAAATTCTGTTTTTAAATAATACCCCCGTGGCAAGGTCAAAATTTCTTTGCCGTTAGGTCCAATAGCTTGGGTAAGGGCTTTGCTATTGGCTGCTTTTGGGCGCAGTTGCAGTACTTGACCAAAATGACCGTTAATCTGTTCAATGTTGCCAAGCGCAATCATCTCTGTAAGCTCTTCCCAGTCTTTTTTTAGCTGTGCCTCTTGCAACGCACTTGGTTGCCATAAAAAACCATTGCCAATAATGCGGTCTGTTGGTGCAAGTTCGCGCTCTGATAAAATCGGTAACCACAAAACATGCGACAGCTTTTTCTTCACAACTGAGTTTTGCCAAGTTACACCGTGTAAATTGGTAAGTGGTGTAATTGACACATAAGTTGTTTCTAATGGTTTGCCACTGTATGAAATGGGTAATGTTTTAAGTTCTATACCTAAATGTTCAAAGTCGGGTTCAGGCTTTGAAGCTGCGGTCGCTCCCAACACATACTCAATAAGTTGGCCTATCCAGCCTTTTTCTCTTAATAAGTTTTCCGGTGTGTTGAATGCATAGCTTGCTGCTACTTCTCCTAACGTTAAACCAGCGATATCGTTAACGCGCGCCATAAGTTCAGAGGTACTAGCAGGTGGTAGGGGTTTAGTCATACAGTAAGCGCTATAAATTAAAATCGCAGTTTAGCAAATTTACCGATTACGGATAACCTTAAAGGATTGTTTTGTTTGGTTATAAAATGCACTGCTTTTTGAATGTGCCTATTTTATTGTGTTTAAATAGCTTAAATAACTGATATATATGAAAATATTTTTTATGGTGTTGTGGTTTTACTAACTGCTCTGCTGTATTTATGCACTAAATACACAAATATAAACAATGTTATCCACAGAATCTGTGGAGAAGTGTGCTTTTTGAATAGGTGATTGTGGATTTGTTTGAGAAATGTGCGTTTATTTTTAGTTTTATTCACAACTTGTGGGTAACCTGAGTATATGCTGGTTTTTCATTTGCTGTTAGATACGGATTATGGAACAATCGAGCTATATTAAGAATTAAAAGAGGCACATGCGGGTGATAGATGCCGAAGGGTTCCGTGCCAACGTTGGAATAGTTATTTGTAATAATCAGGGACAGGTATTTTGGGCTAGACGTTATGGTCAACACTCGTGGCAATTTCCACAAGGTGGCGTTGACCAAGGTGAAACTGCCGAGCAAACCATGTACCGAGAACTGAATGAGGAAGTTGGATTAAAACCCGAAGACGTTGAAATCATTGCAAGCTCTAAACACTGGTTACGTTATAAGTTACCAAAGCGTTTAATTCGCCGAGATTCAAGTCCAGTGTGTATAGGTCAAAAGCAAAAATGGTTTTTACTTAAATTACGCTGTCCCGATGAAGACGTTGATTTGTCTAAAACTAATCATCCTGAATTTGATGATTGGCGCTGGGTCAGTTACTGGTATCCTGTACGCCAAGTCGTTTCGTTTAAACGAGACGTTTACCGCCGCGTTATGAAAGAGTTTGCACCTCATGCAATGCCATTTCATAAAAAAGACCAAGGCTGGCGGAATAGGCGCTAATTAATGAGGTAACTGTGCTAACAGCATTACGAGAAATCGCGCAAAAAGTGTCGCAGCAAAGTAATTTAAAAGCGGCGCTTGAGTGTTTTGTTTCAAGTGTTAAAAGCACTATGAAAACACAGTGCTGCTCGGTTTATTTTGCTGATTATGCACAAGACGCATTTGTTTTGATGGCAACAGATGGTCTTAACCCTAAAGCGGTTGGTGAATTCAGAATTGGTTTCACCGAAGGTTTAGTTGGATTAGTTGCCCAGCGCGAAGAAGCCATCAACCTTGCGTTTGCAAAATCCCACCCAAGATTCAAACTTGCACCTGAAGTTGACGAAGAAAACTATAACGCATTTTTAGCAGTACCTATTGTGCATCAAGGTAAGATCCTTGGCGTAATAGTTGTGCAGCAACAGCTCGCAAGAGTATTTAGCCAAGATGAAGAATCTTTTTTAGTTACCTTATCAGCCCAATTGGCAGCGCAGTTAGCGAATGCGGAAGTTCAACATTTACTCGAATTTAGCGAATCTGAGCAAAAGACTACCTGTTTAAAAGGGTTAAGCTCAGCCCCAGGCATTGCACTTGGCAAAGCCTATGTGATGGCGCCAAGTATCGATTTTAGTCAATTAGAATTGATGAAATGCGATGCTCATAGTGAACAAATTCGACTTTTCCACCATGCGGTCATAACCACTCGTAAAGAATTTCGTCGCATGGCTGCACAACTTGATAGCGATCTTGGTCAAGAAACGTTGGCGGTGTTTACCGTTTATGAACAACTGCTTGAAGCAAAGAGTTTAGGGGATCAAGTTGAAGCTAAAATTTATGAAGGCTGGTGTGCTAAAAGTGCATTAAAGTTAGTGATTGAAGGCTTGGTTGTTCAATTTATGGCAATGCAAGATACCTACATTCGTGAGCGCGCCATTGATATTCAAGATATTGGTATTCGCGTATTACATCATTTGCTCAACAGTGAATATAAAAAGCATCATTTTGATGCGCCAATTATTTTGGTCGCCGATACCATAACACCGACCATGCTTGCGGAAATTCCAAGGGAGATGCTAGCTGGGGTGGTGAGCATTAGTGGTGCGGCAAACTCACATGCCTCTATTTTGACGCGTGCAATGGGTATTCCCGCAATTTGGGGGTTATCTGGCTTACCAATTTCCCATGTGGCAGAGAAGTTTTTAATTTTAGATGCGTATGCAGGCCGTGTTTATATTTCGCCTACCAAAGCACTTATTAACGAATATTCCAAGTTAAAGCGAGAAGATGCACGTTTGCACGATGCATTTGATGCCGAGTATCAGCTAGAGGCAGTAACGCTTGATGGGGAAGAAATAAGCTTGTATGCCAATACCGGGCTTGAAGTTTCAAATGATTTGATAAATGCTAAGTATTTAGATGGCATAGGTTTATATCGTACCGAAGCTTGGTTTATGCAACAAAACGCATTTCCAAGTTTGGCAGAGCAAGAAGCCTGGTATCGTGAAATACTATCAGCCTACCATCCGTCGCCTGTGACCATGCGTACATTGGATATTGGTGGTGATAAATGCTTAAGCTATTTTAATTTCTCAGAAGAAAATCCATTTTTAGGATGGCGTGGTATTCGTATCAGCTTAGATCACCCTGAGCTTTTTTTAGAGCAAGTAAAAGCTATGCTGAAAGCCAATATGGGGTTAGGTAATTTAAAAATTATGTTGCCTATGGTGGCTGATGTAAATGAGGTGGAGTCATCAAAGCGCCTTATTCAACAAGCCTTTTTTGAGTTGCAAGATGAGTGGCTTCCTGAGCAAGGAAAGTTAGAAATGCCGCAAGTCGGTATTATGCTTGAGGTACCGTCGAGTGTTTATTTATTACCTGAGTGGGCTAAGTGCGTTGATTTTTGCTCGGTGGGAAGTAATGACTTAACGCAATATATGCTGGCGGTAGATAGAACTAACGCGCGAGTTGCGAATTTATTTGATAGTTATCACCCGGCAATATTGCGCGTACTTAACGACATTGCGATTCAATGTATCGATTATCAGCTACCGTTTAGTTTGTGTGGTGAGCTGGCTGCTGACCCTGAAGGCGCGTTATTGTTAGTGGCTATGGGTTATCGTGATTTAAGTATGAGTCCAAGCGCAATTAATAAAGTAAAATACGTACTACGACGCTTAAACGCCAGCGATATGGAACAACTGTTGGTGACCTGTTTGGCGGCAAAAAACGCAAAACAAGTGCATCGGTTATTAAGAGAATTTATAATTCATCACAAATTAAGCCAAATTCTGTATACTAGCGCAGTCCACTAAAACCTAGGTTGTTCATGTCTGATATTTCGATAGTTTTTTTTAGTTGTATGGCGCTTGGCTGCTTGGTTGGATTTTTGGCTGGACTGCTTGGTATTGGTGGTGGATTAATTATTGTACCGGTGTTGAGCTACCTTCTACTAGCGCTAAATTTAGTACCTGCCGATCAAGCCATGGTGGTTGCTATCGCTACATCGCTGGCATCGATTATATTTACCTCATCAAGCTCCGCTTACGCACATCATAAAAATCAAAATATTCCATGGAAAATAGCCCCTTGGGTATTAGTTGGTGTATCAGTTGGTGCATTATTAAGTGGCGTGATTGCCACAGGTATCAGTAACGATACGCTACAGTTGATTTTTGCCAGCTGCGTTATTTTTATCGCGCTACGAATGATTTTACCGCATCAACCAAAAGCACAATCAGCATTGCCTCACGGCAGTATTTTAACCCTAGGAACCAGTGTTATTGGTGCGGTGTCTGGCATGGTGGGTATTGGTGGCGGTGCGTTGTTAGTGCCGTTTTTAACGCATTTTAAACTCGATATGCGAAAAGCCATCGGTTGTGCGGCATTGAGTGGCATTTTAATCGCTACTTTTGGCGTAGTCGGTTATATTAGCTTAGGTTTGCAATATCATGATGTAAGCGAGGGCTTTATTGGTTTCGTTTATTTACCAGCATTAATCGGAATTGTATTAACGTCTGCGTTTTTTGCACAGTTTGGCGCAAAAGCGGCGCAGTATTTACCAGTAAAAATAATAAAACGTATTTTTGCGGCGCTGTTAGTGATTGTCGCAATTAGAATGTTAAGTAGTTAAAAAGGAAAGGTGGAAAGAAGTGGATTTTCCAAATATTGATCCAGTGTTTATTGAGATAGGTCCAATAAAAGTGCACTGGTACGGCATGATGTATTTGATTGCGTTTGTAACGGCTTCATTTTTAGCATCGCGCGCGGCAAGTAAACCAAATAGTGGTTGGACTAAAGAGCAAACTAGTGACTTATTATTTTACGGTATGCTTGGCGTTATTTTAGGCGGCCGTTTTGGTTATGTATTCTTCTATCAATTTAGCTACTTCTTAGAAAACCCACTGTATTTATTTAAAATTTGGGAAGGCGGCATGTCGTTCCATGGTGGTGTAATTGGTGTAGTAACGGCGATAGCCTGGTTTGCCAAAAAACAAAATAAAACCTTGCTGGGAGTTGGTGACTTTGTTGCACCGTTAGTGCCTTTAGGTTTGTTCTTTGGCCGCATCGGTAACTTTATTAACGGTGAATTATGGGGCCGTGCCTCTGATGTGCCTTGGGCGATGGTATTTCCAACAGGTGGCCCTGTGGCGCGCCACCCGTCGCAACTTTACGAAGCTATTTTAGAAGGTTTAGTGCTTTTTGCGATCATTCAGTTTGTAAATAGAAAGGCGCGCCCTGAAGGTGTTATTGGTGGCTTATTCTTATTTGGTTACGGCTTCTTTAGGTTTATTGTTGAATACTTCCGTGAACCAGATGCACATATAGGCCTTTATGGCGGTATTATTTCGCAGGGGCAAATCTTGTCGCTTCCAATGATTTTAGCTGGCCTTGGTTTAATGTTCTGGGCTGCAAAACGCCAACAAAAAGAGTGTAATGCATGAAACAATATTTAGAGTTATGTCAGCGTATTGTTGATGAAGGCCACTGGGTAGAAAATAAACGCACCGGTATTCGCTGCCTAACGGTGATAAACGCTGATCTAGAATACGATGTAGCGAACAATAAGTTCCCGTTAATCACCACTCGTAAAAGTTTTTATAAAGCGGCGATAGCCGAGTTATTGGGTTATTTACGTGGCTACGACAACGCCGCACAATTCAGAGCGATTGGTTGTAATACCTGGAATGCCAATGCTAATGAAAACAGCGCGTGGCTAAACAATCCGCACCGTAAAGGTGAAGATGATATGGGCCGTGTTTATGGCGTTCAGGGGCGTGCTTGGCAAAAGCCCGATGGTACAACGCTTGATCAATTGAAAAAGATTGTTGATAACCTTAAAAATGGCGTTGATGATCGCGCCGAAATCTTAACTTTTTACAATCCAGGTGAGTTTGATATGGGCTGTTTACGCCCATGTATGCATACTCATACCTTTTCGTTGTTAGGTGATACGCTTTATCTAACATCTTATCAGCGCAGCTGTGATGTGCCGCTTGGTCTTAACTTTAATCAGATTCAATGTTTTGTACTATTAGCATTAATGGCACAAATCTGCGGATTAAAAGCGGGTAAGGCGTACCATAAAATCGTAAATGCCCATATTTATGAAAACCAACTTGAGTTAATGCGTGATGTGCAGCTAAAGCGCGAGCCGTTTGAATCACCAAGCTTAACCATTAACCCAAATATTAAAACGCTAGAAGATATTGAAGCCTGGGTGACTACCGATGATTTTACGGTGGAAGGCTATCAATATCACGAGGCGATTAAATACCCATTTGCCGTATAACTACAATTAAGGAAGAGAATAATAATGAAAGCAGTCATTCCTGTAGCAGGCTTAGGCACACGTATGTTGCCAGCAACCAAAGCTATTCCAAAAGAAATGCTTCCAATCGTCGATAGACCATTAATTCAATACATTGTTGAAGAAGTTGCCGCAGCTGGCATCAAAGAAATTGTATTGGTGACGCATTCGAGTAAAAACTCGATTGAAAACCACTTTGATACGAGTTTTGAGCTAGAAGCGACGTTAGAGCGCCGCGTTAAACGTCAATTACTTGAAGAAGTTCAGGCGATTTGCCCAAAAGACGTGACGATTATTCACGTACGTCAAGGTGAAGCAAAAGGGTTAGGTCACGCTGTTGAGTGTGCCAGACCAATCGTTGGCGATGCGCCGTTTGCCGTGGTGTTACCTGATGTAATTCTAGATAACGTGAGCTGCGATTTAAATAAAGATAACCTTGCCGACATGATTACCCGTTTTAATGAAACTGGCCATAGTCAAATAATGGTTGAAAAGGTTGCTGATGAAGACGTGGATAAGTTTGGTATTGTGAATATTAATGGCAATGAGCTGTTACCTGGTGGCAGTACCGCAATCAAAAATATTGTTGAAAAACCAAAACGCGATGAAGCACCTTCTAATCTTGCAGTGGTAGGGCGTTACGTTCTAGATCAATCCATTTGGCCGCTACTTAAGAAAACACCGTTAGGCGCGGGAAATGAGATTCAACTTACCGATGCCATTGCAATGCAAATGAAAGAGCAGCAAGTCGATGCCTATTACATGAAAGGCAAATGCCACGACTGCGGCTCAAAGATTGGCTATATGAAAGCCAATATTGAATATGCACTGCGTCGTGATGACCTTAAAGATGAGTTAAAGGCCCATATTCAATCATTACTATAGTTTTTAAATACTTTTTGAGAATGCCACTTCAAAGTGGCATTTTTTTTGCTTTATTTTTGTAATGTCAATGTGTTTGAAGGTGTCACAAATGAAACAAATTTTTTGCATTGGTTTTACTAGCCTTATACTGTTGGGTTGCTCAAGTGAGCCTGTAATCACACAGCCAATTGAAGCTAAAGTATTCAATCAAACCAATGTATCTGAACGAAATGTTTATAGCTTTGCAAAGCAGCTTGCCGTAACTATGTTTGATACCATGCCTAAGTTAAATGCAGACAATCGTATTGCAGTGGGGACTTTCTTGCCAGAGCAAGATCTTAAAGACAAACAAGACCCGCAATTGTTGACTCTTGGCAATCAAGTTCAAGCAAGTCTTCAGACACTTTTTACGCAAGTTGGTGCAAGCGTTATAGAATTTAAAACTTCAGAATACATCACAATTGCCGATACCCAAGACATTATGCTGACACGCGACAAATCACAGTTGTCTGACAACTTGGCTGTTGATTATTTTTTAACAGGTACAATCAGCAAGATTGAAACGGGCTTTTTAGTGAGTGCAAGATTAATAGACTTATCTGATAAACGGGTTGTTTCGGCAGCAACCGAAATGTTCCCAGCTAACGTTAATTGGCAGCAAAGCAAGATATCGTTACGTGATGGAAAACTTTATAGGAGTACATACTAATGAAGGGTCGCATGGTTAAATCAATCGGGGTCGCATCAATAGCTGCTGTTGTGGTTGGATGTACTACATTGGGTAACAATACAACAGTTGCAGCTAGTGACGAAACAACGGAGCAAGTAGATAGTCGTTTTCAAGCTTACAGTGCGGACTCGTTTATGGCGAATAAGGGGACGGTTAAAGAAATTAAAAATATTAACCATTATGTTCGAGGATTAATGCATCAACTTGCAGATAATGTTAAATACGTTAACCAAAGTACTCCAATTGCTGTGACTAGCTTTGTGCTGCTTGATAGTGATTTACAAAAAACTAATTTAGTTGGTAATCAGATTGCTGAAAGTTTTATTCATGAAATTCATAAGCTAGGTTTACCTGTTTTGGATTACAAGACCACTGATTTTTTCCGAGTGAGTACGGAAGGAGACTATATTTTTAGTCGGGACTACATGGAGTTACGTTCGGATTTACCAATAGATTATGTGTTATCAGGTACCCTAACGAAGCATCAGAAGGGATATTTAGTCAATGCTAGAATCATTGGCATAAAGTCGAAAGCAGTAGTGGCGTCAGCGCAAGGGCTTGTGCCAGATTATGCGATAAAGTCACTGCAAAATACCAAAAACAACGATGGTATTCCGTTACGAAAAGGTTAGGGCAGTATTTATGAAACATTTAATCGCGGGAGTAGCAATACTTGCTTCTGGTTGTCAAACTACAGTGCAACAATCTCAAGAACAGAAGAAAGTGTATCCTGTTGCACAACATCAACCAGCGAATCGAATTGCACCAATTAATGACTATTTGCTTGATGAATATGCGGAACAAATCGCAATGAAATTGATGGCTAACCTTGATGTAGAGCCGGAGCTGGTTCGCTTAGCCGTAACATCATTTGTTGATTTAGATGATAACTTGCAGTATGCAAGTCGATTTGGAAATCAACTTGCTGAATCGATGCTGACAGAAGTTCAGGCATATGGTTTAAATGTAGTAGACCATAAAGTCATGCCAGTTGTTCGCATAGATGGTAATGGTGATTACACCTATTCTCGTGATGTTAAACAGCTAAACTCTCAAGGTGTTATAAATGCCGTGTTAAGTGGTACTTTACTATATAAAAGTAACGGTGTGGTGGTTAACTCTCGCATTACTAGCTTGAGCGACCAGCGTATAATAGCTAGCGCCAAATACACAATTCCGTACAGTGTTGCATTTGATGAATAGCACATAAAGGTAAACTTTCGTTTCCTATAAGTTGCTTGCTTTCTCTTTTTACTCTTTGATAATCTTGAATAAATGATATTGTTCTCGTAGCTCAGTTGGATAGAGCATTCGCCTCCTAAGCGAAGGGTCGCAGGTTCGACTCCTGCCGGGAACGCCATTAAAGTCTATAAAGTTTTAACCCGTCTTTTTTAATTGTTATTTGAACGTCATCAAGCATCTTTTAAATCGAGCTATCTTTTATTGTTTTGTAGCCGCGTGATTAACGTATTTCTTGAAGGTTACGTATTTAAACCGAGTTATTTTGCGATAGAACAGGTTATTGAAACTAAATGCTAAGCTTGTCCTGGCTCTAGCCCCTTAGAAGCTTGCTAACGTAACCAAATCACCAATTTGTACATTTGCCAGGAGTTTGTCGCCTATCACTTGGGCAATGGCGGTGTTTTGATTTACCTGAGTGACTCTCAACTGGTAATCAGTATTAATAATAAGCTGCTTTTGATTAAATCCTTTGCGCAGTGCTACTTGCAGCTTTTGCCCTTTCACTAGATTATTCTCAGCGCCAAGGCTAATGATCACGGTATCGTGGTCGACGCTTAAAATACGTGCTTGCGCTGGAATACAGGCAAGATAGCTTGCTAAATCTTGGCCAAGCTTTAAATTGATATCTGATATTGCTTGTCCATAAGGCATGGTCCAAAATTTTTCACTGTTCACATCGATACGGGCTGTTTTTTTGGTTTGCCAGGTGGCAAATGTATCGTAGTGTGTTTGTTTCAGTAGTTCGCCAGTTAAGCCATTGTATAGCGCCGTATTAATCGAGAAAAAACGTTCATAAGCTTTATTTTGCCAAAATGCTAACGATGAACTCTGTTGCTCACCAAGAGATAAGTCTTCTATTTGCGAAATCCAGACAAACTGACTGTTGTTTTGGTCGGCAATTTGTTGAATAAGGGCGCTTGAGTCGGCATCAAAATGAGCGGTAAACAGGTTTTTGGTATTAAGCTTACGGTTAATATCGGCTTTTGTGTTGAATAAATGGGTAAACTGATACAAATGCTTTGCGAGCTTTTCGCTGTATGCTTTTGGTAATTCAAAAATTTGACCATACGTTGCATGGCTTGGAGTCTTAAAACCTGTTCTTGTTAGAGCCACATTCTTTTTAATCGATGAATTTTGGCAAGTCTCGCTATTATCTAAAATATCTAGTCTAAGTGTAATTGAGAGCGTGTTGTCTGATTGAATTTCATCAATTACTTCAATCTGATCGATTGCGCCATGAGAGTAAACTTGGGTACTTGGTGTTTGCCAAATGCCATTTACCACTTGCTGTAGACTAGTAACTTGCGCACCTGAAAAAAGTAGAGCTTGCTGAATAGCGTTTTCGGTTGCCATCATTCGAGCTTGTTCAACATTACCATTGCGTATTTTGGCTTGGCCGGTTGATTCATACCAAATTGCATGGGACGAAAAGCTCACAATAAAAAGAAGTAATACTAGATGTCGCATAGCGCAGCTCTCAATTTAAACCTTAGTCTGTATATTCAATTTCTGTACCAAACTATACAGTGGCGCGAAAATTGCTAATTCAAATGTAATATGCATTTGTATGGTGGCAACATGTTGAAATCAATTTTCAAAACATCAACTCTGGTAACGAGCTTATATTTATTAGGTGGCTGTAGCCAACTATTTGATAAACATATTGAATATGAATACCAAACACCAGATAACTACCCAGTGCTGTATGCGGTAGGGTATGCACCGATCAGTTTGCAACCCGGTACAACAATAGAGCAAAAATCGATTATGGCAATGAAGGCATCAAAGCTTGAGGCTTATCGTGAGCTCGCGGAACAAGTCTACGGACAAAAAGTTGACGCGCAAACGAGCGTTAAAGGTCTGATCGCTAGTAATGATATTTTGAAAGTACGTGTACAAGGTGTTGTACGTGGTGCGAAAGTGACCAAAAGCTACGCTGTGGGTGATACGTATGCAACAGAAGTTGAGCTAGATATGAAATTGGTGCATGACTTATATATTGGTCAAACAAAACCAAGAAACGTAAAAAAAGTAACCTACTACTAGCAGGTTACTTTTTATTAGTAAATTCAGATTACGCTTTTAGCCCGCGAGCAATCGGGTTAGGTAGAGAGAAAGATTTGCCCGTTTTGTCGTATCCGGTATGACTTTTACCAAACAAGATATTTTTTAATTTTTGTGAAGCAATCTGGCTTTGATTTGCTGCTACTTGATTCACGTCATTCTGCTTTTTGCAGTCAGCTAATACCTGATTAATTTGGTTGATTGTTGGCTGATATTCAGCTTTATCAATACCGTCTTGAACAATTAATTTGGCAATGTGTTGGTCACGTTGCTGAATTGACTGCAACGATGCAACTTTGCTTTCAACAACAGATATCAACGATTCATGATCGCGCGCAACTATCGCTTCTAATTCCTGCTTTAGGATGTCAGCCATAGTATTCAACTCATCAAGTTGTTGCGCTAATATCTGTTCTAGATTCATAAACTATCGACCGAAAAGTTTAAATTCAAGCTTATTGATATTTTCAGCAAGCTTCTCTGCATCAATTTTATACTCGCCGTTAGCGATCGCTTTTTTAAGCTCGTTTACTTTTTTCTCATCAATACCTGATGATTGCTCCGCTTTTTCATTTAGCTTTTTAAGCTGTTGAGCTTGCGGTGTAATGCTTACTGAATCGCTAGTTGCCTTTGCAGTAGCAGTATTCACTTGCACTTGTTTATTAGCAGTTTCAGACGCTTGCTGCTTAGAGCTTTCAAGCCTGACGTTTGCTTGGCTGTTTGAGCCTTGATTTATTTGATTAACCATGACAGTTCTCTCTACTAAGATTTCACATCTTATGTATCGGCATCTCGGGTACAACCTTTAATAAAAAATGCACTATTTTTATTAAATTTGTAAACTCTTATTTAACCTGAAATTTCTACTAGAGTACAGCGCTAAATTGTGACTTTTACCAGCTCAGTGTTTAAAACTCTTGCTTGAATTTTCTTTTTAGATTTTACATTGCGAATACTAATGTTGTCGCCTATGCGTCCATCTTCAAGCGCTTCACCTTGCGTTTTAATTGTCATGCCTTTAAAGCTTGCCAAAATAGTAATTTTATCGCCTTTACAAATAGTACAAATATAATTGTAGTTGATAGTTTGTCCCGCACGAACATTTCGTTTACTGCGGCTACCTACTAAGTTAGTACTCGATTTAAATTGATTCGAACGCGTTAAATGCTTTGCAACTTGCTTGCTGGTTAAATGTTGCGCGGTAATTCGTTGTCCTTTACTGATCCCTTTTGCAGCTGTAATCACTTCAATGAGCTCTAATTGCTTTACATGCACAAAAACTTGCCAATTATTTTGATCTAAACACTTAATTTTTATAGTAGATTGCCGATTAGTATTGATAGGGTTTGCGGCACTTACTTGTAACTCGCGCTGACATGTTCGTGTTTTGATACGAGTATCGAGCGGTAATGCCGTAATCGACAATTGCGAATTCGGGTGTCGGTTAGGGTTGGGTTGTCTATTATCCGCAACATAATCTATTGCGATTTGCTGCAATTCTAACTTACTGTAAACCTTTGCTTTGAGTGAAGTCATAGCAAGCGCAGCAATTTGTATTAAAATAAAGAAATAAAGATTTTTTTTAAACAAACTCATAATGTTTCGACTATGCTTTATGGGTAAAACAAGGTATAACTAGCGAGTGTCAAAATTATGGCACATCAATGTTATACGGTAGTACAATAACAAAGAAGCAAGAAGTATTCCTTTTCATTGCTTCAAGTTAGGAGATTGAAATGGCAGGCATTTTAGATTCGGTTAATCAGCGAACGCAACTCGTAGGTCAAAATAGGCTAGAGTTGTTGCTGTTTAAGTTAAAAGGCAGGCAGCGGTTCGGAATTAACGTGTTCAAAGTACGTGAGGTTTTACAGTGTCCTAACTTAACGGCAATGCCAAAATCTAATCATTATGTTAAAGGTGTGGCGCATATACGTGGGCAAACAATTTCGGTTATCGATCTTTCGTTAGCTATTGGTGGCCCAGGAATTCAAGATACAAAAGATTGTTTTATTATCATTACTGAATATAACCGTTCAGTGCAGGGCTTTTTAGTCGACTCGGTTGAACGTATCGTTAATATCAACTGGGAATCAATTATGCCACCCCCGTCAGGTTCGGGGCGTTATTCGTATTTAACTGCAGTAACTGAAATCGAAAAGGAACTCGTTGAAATACTGGATGTAGAAAAGATACTGAATGAAATTTGCCCAGTAAACACCGAGGTGAGCGCTGATTTGGTTTCAGATGGTGAAATGCAAAAAGACCTTGGTGAGCGTATTGTATTTATTGCCGATGATTCGACAGTTGCGAGAAACCAAGTGAAACGTGCACTTGAGCCTTTAGGTGTGCAAACTGAGGTGGCAAAAAATGGACGCGAGGCGCTCGTTCGCCTGAAAGAAATTGCCGAGAAAGATTGCCAAAGTGTGGTTACTGAACGCGTGGCCCTACTTATTTCAGACGTAGAAATGCCTGAAATGGATGGATATACGTTAACAGCGGAACTAAAGGCTGATCCCAGAACAGCACCGCTTCATGTTATATTACATACATCACTCAGTGGTGTATTTAATCAGGCGATGGTTGAAAAAGTCGGAGCTGATGATTTTATTGCGAAGTTTAACCCAGACGAGCTAGCTACTGCGGTTAAAAAGTGGGTTCATGAAGATTAGACCAGCGAGTAATAAACTTGAACAAAAACTTAGATGATAAAGAATATCAGCAATTTAAAAGCTTTTTAGAGCAGCAATGTGGCATTGTGCTAGGTGACAATAAACAGTATCTAGTAAAGAGCCGTCTTGCACCTTTAATGGCAAGGTTTGATGTCGACTCTTTATCAGAATTAGTGACTAAAACGCTTAGCCCGCGTGAACGTCAGTTAAGGGCTGCGGTTGTTGATGCAATGACAACTAATGAAACTCTGTGGTTTCGTGATACATACCCATTCGAATTGCTTAAAAATAAACTTTTCCCTGAACTGTCGGAGCTGCGCAGACCTATTAAAATTTGGTCAGCAGCAAGTTCTTCAGGGCAAGAACCGTATTCAATCGCTATGAGTGCCGCTGAATTCAAGCAGTCAAAGCCAGGAGCACTAGCGGGCGTTAATATTGTTGGTACAGATATATCTAACACCATGTTAGATATCTGTAAAAATGCTGAATACGATTCGCTTGCGCTGGCACGAGGCCTATCACCTGAAAGACGTCGCAAGTTTTTTACGGATTCGGATCACGGTATGGCAAAAGTGAACGATGATATAAAGCGGATGGTGAGCTTTCGCCACTTAAACTTGTTAGATTCGTATGCCCTTATGGGTAAATTTGAAATCATTTTTTGTCGTAATGTGTTGATTTACTTCTCACCGGAAGTTAAAGCAAAAATTATTAAACAATTTCACCAAGCCCTTAGCCCTAAAGGGTATTTATTTCTAGGCGCGTCAGAATCTATGACTGGATTAAGCGAGGATTTTGAAATGATCCGCTGTAATCCCGGTATCATTTATCAAAAAAAATAATTAGTCAGTAGCTCTGGCTTACTATTTGCATGACTTCTTCAAAGTCACTTTTTTGGAGAAGTTATGGCTATCAGTTTTGACAGAGCACTCGGCATTCATCCGCAAGCTACTCTTGCTCGTTCGCAAAGAGCAGAAGTGCTAGCAACCAATATTGCTAACGCAGATACGCCAAACTACAAAGCGCGAGACATCGATTTTTCAAAAGCCCTTGAGCAGGCTAAATCGAGCCAATCTAAGCGCTTGTCGACCACTCACGAAAAACACTTCGATCTATCTATTAATAGTTTAGAAAGTAACACCTTGTATCGAGTACCCACTCAGCCTGATACCGGCGACGGTAATACTGTGGATATGCAGGAAGAACGTAGTAAGTATGTTCAAAACGCAATGGAGTACCAAGCAAGCATTAACTTTTTAGGCGGTAAGTTTAAAGGCTTGAAAAAAGCACTAGGTGGGCAAGGGGCATAATTATGAGTCTATATAATGTATTTAACATTTCTGGTACTGGCATGAGTGCACAATCTGTGCGTTTAAATACGACTGCAAGTAATTTGTCTAATGCTAACTCAGTGAGTTCAAGTGCTGATGAAACTTACCGTGCGCGTCATCCTGTTTTTTCTGCAGAATTGAGCAAAGCGGTCAACGCGCAACAAGGTGAAGCGGTTGGAGTAAAGGTGCTTGGTATTGTTGAAAGTGACAAACCACTTAAGCGTGAATTCAATCCAGAGCATCCGCTGGCTGATAAAGATGGTTTTATCTATAAGCCGAATGTCAATGTTGTGGAAGAAATGGCAAATATGATTTCTGCATCACGTAATTACCAAACCAATGTTCAAGTAGCTGATGCAGCGAAACAAATGCTGTCTCGTACTCTGCGCATGGGTCAAAACTAATAGGAGCTGATCATGACAACAAACGTGAGTAACGACAGTTTTATTGATTCAGTTAAATGGAAAACACCGACAGGTGTTCCTGAACAAAATGATAACGATCAGCTAAAACAAGAAGATTTCTTTGCATTGTTAACGCAGCAGTTATCGTATCAAGATCCGACTAAACCTGCGGATAACGATCAGATGATTGCGCAAATGACTAGCTTTTCGATGGCTGATGGTATTAGTCAATTGAATGCAAACTTTGAAAGCTTTGCTTCAACGATGACTTCGAATTCTGCACTACAAGCATCAACTTTGGTTGGTAAAGATGCACTGGTTCCATCAACAGTGCTAGAACTAAGAGATGGCAAAACATCGACTGGCAGTGTGGCGCTGGATACCTCGGCTCATGATGTCACGGTAAAAATCAAAAATGCAGCGGGTGAGGTTGTTCGCACGCTGGATATTGGTTCGAAGACAGCGGGCGCAGCAAAGTTTGAGTGGGATGGCAAAGATGAAAGCGGTAATCCGTTGCCACCTGGCAATTACGCGATGACGGCGGAAGGACGAGTCGCAGATGGTGAGTATATGAGTTTTCCAACTGGTGCGTTTTTGAACATTTCAAGTGTTAGTTTAAAAGGCACACATGGCTTGGTACTTAACACGGGCGCTGGTTCGATTAATTTAAGTGATGTTGTCGAAATCGCTCAAGGTTAATCTTGGCATTAAAGTTGAATAAATAACTCCGAGTAAGCAGTTTTCTAACAATCAGGACTGCGAGTTTAAGAGGTGAATTATGAGTTTTAATATTGCATTAACGGGATTAGCTGCGGCACAAAAAGATCTCGATGTAACCGCAAACAATATTGCGAACGTAAACACAACAGGTTTTAAAGAGTCACGAGCTGAATTCGCAGATGTATATGCTGCGTCGGTATTTAGTTCGGGCAAAACGAAAAATGGTGACGGTGTGCAAACAACGGTTGTTGCACAACAGTTTAATCAGGGTTCATTACAGTTTACTCAAAACGCGCTTGATTTAGCGATTACCGGCGAAGGTTACTTTGCGATGACTGATTCCTTATCATCGCAAGATTATACCTATACACGTGCTGGTGCATTCAAACTTAACAAAGATAATTTCGTTGTCGATGCACAAGGTAACTTTTTACGTGGTTTCCCTGTAGACCCATCGAATGGTGATACAACGTCTGTAAGTTTAAGCACAGCTTCTCCGATTCAAATTCCGGATGCATCAGGTGCACCACGCGCAACAAATAATGTGTATACCTCATTTAACTTAGATGCAGGTGCAACTCAGCCTACAGTAGCGCCATTTAATCCAACAGATTCTGCTACGTTTAATGCATCTACATCTACGACAGTATACGATTCACTTGGTGAGCCGCATATTATGCAGTTTTACTTTGTTAAAACGGCCACTAATAACCAGTGGGAAGTTCGTGCAACATTAGATGGTCAAGAGTTTGATAATACAGGTACTAATCCTGCAGCAGGTCCTGTTAGCACATTCACATTTGATTCAAGCGGTCTACCATCAGCACCAGTTACGGCCCCAAATACCACATTTGATCCGGTTTCATTAACTGCGGGTAACTTATCTAGTCTTTTAACTAATGGTGCGGCCTTTCCAAATGACGTAAACATCAATTGGCGTGATGAAGCTGGTACTGCAAATAAACAACCAACTCAGTATGCGAGTCGTTTTGAGGTAAAAGCGCTTGAACAAGATGGTGCAACAGTAGGGCGCTTAACGGGTATTGATATCGGCACCGATGGTAAGATCGTTGCGTCATACAGTAATGGAGATTCAACCTATATTAGTCAAGTGTCTATGGTACGATTTGCTAATTCACAAGGTTTATCACAGGTAGGCAATACGGCGTGGAAAGAAAGTTTAACGTCCGGTGAGCCAATAGCAGGTGAGCCTAACTCTGGCACATTAGGTACGATTAATTCAAGTGCGCTTGAGCAATCTAACGTAAACTTAACCAACGAACTTGTGGATTTAATTTCTGCGCAGAGAAACTTCCAAGCGAACTCACGAGCTTTAGAAGTTAACTCAACACTGCAACAAAACATCTTACAGATCCGCTAATTTAGTTAGCGTAATTCACTTCTTTATAGGGCTGATTTTTCAGCTCTTTTTTATTTAATTTGTTATTTCTCAATAGCGTCAATTTTCAATCATTGCGATTGGCATCATTTTTGCTCTACCTAACTATTAGTGATCACTATTAGGTCGAGTCGATGGATAAATTACTTTATGTCGCTGCATCGGGCGCTAAACAAAATATGTTGGGTATTGCAGTTAAAGCTAATAATTTGGCTAATGCAAAAACCACTGCGTTTAAAGCTGATTTAGAACAAGCACGTTCTATGCAGGCATTTGGTGAAGGCTTACCAACTCGCGTATTTGCGATGGAAGAAAGACCGGGCTCACGCTTGAGTGCTGGCGCCTTATCTATGACCGGTCGTGAACTTGATATTGCGGTTGGTGAAAACGGTTGGCTTGCTGTGCAAGATGCAAATGGTGACGAGGCCTACACTCGTTCAGGCAATTTACGCATGAGTGAAACAGGGCAGCTATTTACAGCTAATGGCTTACCTGTCATCGGTGAAGCGGGTCCCGTTATTTTGCCTGTGCCGATTGAAAAAGTACAAATTGCCAAAGACGGCATGATCCAAGTTAGGCCGCAAGGCGCACCTGCAAATTTTATTGAAGATATCGACCGTTTAAAGTTGGTCAGTGCGTATGGTGTTCAACCTTTAGAAAAAGGGTTGGATGGCTTGTTTAGAAATAAAGATGGGGCGGAACTGGATACCGACCCAAATATGACAGTAACTAGCGGTGCATTAGAGATGTCTAATGTGAACCCAGTTGATGAGATGGTGGGAATGATTTCACACCAACGTCAGTTTGAGTTGCAAGTCAAAATGATGAAAACCGCAGAGAAAATTGACGAAAGCCAAAGTTCTCTTATGCGAATTTATTAATGGTTTTTGGAGGTTAGTATGCATCCTGCATTGTGGATCAGTAAAACAGGTATCGATGCGCAGCAAACCGATACGTCTGTAATATCAAATAACTTAGCAAACGCGAGCACCGTAGGGTACAAAAAAAGCCGTGCGATTTTCGAAGATTTGCTTTATCAAAATATTAATCAACCGGGTGGTCGCTCATCGCAAGATACGCAACTGCCATCGGGTTTAATGTTAGGTGCGGGCTCAAAAGTAGTTGCTACGCAAAAGAATTTCTCACAAGGAAATATGCTAACAACTGATAACTCGATGGACTGGATGATTCAAGGTCAGGGTTTTTTTGAAGTTGCGATGCCGGACGGTAGTCTTGCCTATACGCGAAATGGCCAATTTACCACAGATGAAGAAGGTCGCATCGTAACATCGGGTGCAGGTTATCCGTTACAACCAGAAATGAACGTCCCTGACGATGCACAGCAGATTATTGTATCGCAAGATGGCGAAGTATCAGTGCGTATCGCAGGGCAAGCAGATAACGCGGTAATTGGTCAGCTCACTATTTCTGATTTTATTAATCCATCAGGTCTTGAGCCTATGGGGCAAAACCTCTACACAGAAACCGCAGTAAGTGGTGCACCAGTGCAAGGTAACCCGAGTGTGGATGGATTAGGTGTGATTGTGCAGGGCTCTCTTGAAACATCAAACGTGAATGTAACCGAAGAGTTGGTAAATCTTATTGAGACGCAGCGCGTTTATGAGATGAATTCAAAAGTGATTTCTTCGGTTGATGAAATGTTGAGTTACATTAATCAGCAGCTTTAATAGGTGGTTAGCATGAGTAAGTTACTATTAACATTGATCGGCAGCGTACTTTTAAGCGGTTGTGTGACAACAGCAAACCGTTTCGTCGAACGTGATGATCCGTATTATGCGCCGCTGTATCCTGAAGATACCGATGTGTCGCAGGTAAATACGGGCTCACTTTATAATATACATTACTCAAATGACCTTTATTCAGACCAAAAAGCGCTGCGCCAAGGTGACATTATTACCGTAGTGCTGAGTGAATCAACTCAGGCATCAAAAACGGCAAAAACGGAAACTGACCGAGAAACGGATTTTGCACTATCACCGGTTACTGGATTTGGCGGTAATGCAGTGACGATCAATGGTGATGCGTTGCAATACGGTGTTGGTTCAGAGGGCTCATATAAAGGCGATGCGAAGTCAGATCAGTCAAATAGTCTAAACGGTAATATTTCAGTTAATGTGATGCGCGTATTACCAAACGGTAATTTAGTTATTCGCGGTGAAAAGTGGCTCACGCTTAATACCGGTGAAGAGTTTATTCGTTTAGAAGGCATCGTTCGTCCGAAGGATGTTAGTGCTGACAATATGGTGATGTCTACCCGTATTGCAAACGCACGTATTCAGTACTCTGGTAAAGGGGCACTGGCAGATGCACAAGAAGCAGGCTGGTTAGCTCAGTTCTTCTTAAGCCCATTAAACCCTTTTTAGGAGGTCGCATGCGTAATTTTGCTATTGGTTTTATCGCGCTTCTTAGCCTTTTTAGTTTCCCAACAACAGCAGAACGCATTAAAGATGTGACCGTTGTTGAAGGGGTGCGTAGTAACCAGCTTGTTGGTTATGGTTTAGTTGTTGGTTTGCCTGGCACAGGCGAAAAAAGTAGCTTTACCGAGCAAAGTTTTAAAGCCATGCTCAGCAGTTTTGGTATCACTTTACCTGCAAACTTAAAGCCTAAGATTAAGAATGTCGCAGCAGTAGCTGTACATGCTGATTTACCGCCTTTCGTGAAACCGGGCCAAACAATCGATGTTACCGTATCGTCAATTGGTAGCGCATTAAGCTTGCGCGGTGGTACATTAATTCAAACCTTTCTAAAGGGCGTTGATGGCAACGTGTATGCAATTGCACAAGGCAGCATGGTGGTTAGCGGATTAGGCGCCGAAGGTGCTGATGGCAGTAAAGTATTAGTAAATACACCAACTGTGGGCCGCGTGCCAAATGGAGCGATTGTCGAACGTGCGGTTGCGTCGCCGTTCAACCAAGGTGATCACATTACATTTAATTTGCACCGTCCTGATTTTTCTACTGCAAAAGCCTTGTCTGATACGATAAACGATTTAGTAGGTCCAAATACTGCCACAGCAATGGATGCAGCGTCGGTTAAAGTGTTAGCACCACGCGACCCTGCGCAGCGCGTAGCTTACCTCGCTACCTTAGAAAACCTTGAATTCGAACCAGCTGATAACAGCGCAAAAATTATCGTTAATTCGCGTACAGGCACTATCGTTATTGGTAAAAATGTTACTTTGGAGCCCGCTGCAATCACCCATGGTGGATTGACCGTTACGATTGCAGAGCAGCAAAATGTTAATCAACCCAACGCACTTGCTGGTGGGCAAACGGTTGTTACAGAGCAAAGTATTATTGATGTTGCACGCGATGATACCCGCGCCTTTGTATTTGATCCAGGTGCGAGTTTAGATGATCTCGTGCGAGCGATTAACGAAGTCGGCGCGGCGCCCGGTGATTTAATGGCAATACTTGAAGCGCTGAAAGAGGCGGGCGCAATAAGTGGCCAGCTAATCGTGATTTAAGTTTAAAGATTGTTACTAAAGCCCTGCATTGCAGGGCTTTTTTGTTTAGCGTTCTAGTTTGGTTTCTTTGGCTTGATTTTTGCATTGATTTATCAGTGTGTTTCGTAGCCAATTTATTGAATGAGAGCTGACTTATGGATGGTAACAACATAAATCATCAACAAAGTTTCTTTGACTTGAGTAACTTAGATTCTATACGTCAAGAAGCGCTGCAAGGCGATCCTGATAAAAAGGCGCTCAAGCAAGTTGCAGCTCAGTTTGAATCTATTTTTACCCAAATGCTATTTAAAAGTATGCGTAAAGCCAATGAAGCATTTGAAGACGAAGATAGCCCGTTTAATGAAAGCAGCGTTAAATTTTATCGTGATATGCACGATCAGCAGCTTTCTATGGAACTTTCGCAAAGTGGTGCATTAGGGCTAGCCGATATTATCGTCCAGCAACTTTCACCAACGCCAGGAAAATATACGCCTGCAAGTTTGTTTTCAACAGACCAAATAGCGCCAATGCAAAAGCCTTCATTGAATACCGCAAATACAGATTCACCAAAACAGACAAATACTATAGGTGAAGAAACCGCATTTGAAAATGAGCAGTCGTTTGTTTCTGAACTTTGGCAGCACGCTAAAAGCGCAGCTGAAAAAATAGGGTTAAGTCCAGCTGTTATGTTGGCGCAATCAGCGCTTGAAACAGGCTGGGGAAAACATGTGATTACTAAGAGTGATGGGCAAAGCTCAAATAATTTTTTCAATATTAAAGCTGACCGAGCATGGCAAGGTGATAAAGCAGCTAAAGCGTCGCTTGAATTTGAACAAGGCGTTGCCGTTAAAAAACAATCTAATTTTAGAGCGTATAAAAGCATTGCTGAAAGCTTTGATGATTTTGTTAACTTTTTACAGCAAAACCCACGCTATCAATCAGCACTGAAAACAACGTCTGACCCATCTCAGTATCTCGATGAATTACAAAAAGCAGGGTATGCAACTGACCCTAATTACGCAGATAAAATTAAAGATGTGCTAAAGCGCAGTGAATTTACGCAAGCACTCAATGCTGTCGCTTCAGGAATAAATGTAAACAATATGAAGAAAAGTTCGATAACAAGTTTAGGAGGCACTAACTAATGTCTTTTAATCTACTTAACATTGCAAACTCAGGTGTACGTGCAAGTTCAGAGTTACTGCAAACTACCAGTAAAAACATTACCAACGTCAATACCGAAGGTTATGTTCGAGAGCGCACAGAACATAGAACGCTGTTCGATAACCAAGTTGGTTTGGGACAAACTGTAAGATTGGTTAATGATTTCGCCCAGCAACAGCTCAATCGAGATGTATCCAATCTGGCTTTTTTTAATCAGTTTGTTGATGAATCTGCTCGCGTAGATAGCTTGTTTGCTGAAGAGTCTAATAGTTTATCAACCAGTATTAATTCGTTATTTAGTTCATTGCAAGAAAGTTTAAACCAGCCTTCATCAACGGTGAGTCGTTCACTCTTTTTTAATGATGCACAAGGGTACATCGATCAACTTGGCCGTTTGTCAGGCATCGTATTTGATCAAAAGACTATTGTGAATGACCAACTTGAAATTTATGCCGATGAAGCAAATGGTCTTATTACAAAAATTAGCGAACTTAATTTAGCAATAGCCTCAGGCTCCTCCGGTCCCGATGGCAGTGCATTAAATAGCACCATTAATCAACGGGATTTGGCAATAAAAGAGCTTTCTGAATATATTGATGTTGAGACTTTAGATGGACCAAATGGTGAGAAATTAGTATTTATGGGCACCGGTGAAGCTGTCGTCATGGAGAATGGGGCATTCAACTTATTTTCCTTGTCGGGTGATCCTGACCCTAACTTTAAAGATTTGAAACTTGATGTTGATTCAGGAAAAGCAATTCCACTGGAAGTAAATACCAGTGTGTTAAAGGGAAAAATAGGTGGATTATTAGCGTATCGTGAGGAAATATTAATCCCGTCACAGAATAAACTAGGTCAGCTTAGTTTGGCGATGGCTGATGCGTTTAATCAACAAAATAAGCTTGGCCTAGATGCTGATGGTGAGTTAGGTGGTGATTTATTTACGATTCCCACTTCAGGAGCCTACGCCTTCGCAGCAAATACGGGCACAGGACAAATTACAGGAACGCTAGAACCAGGCCAAGGAAGTGAGATCCCTGCATCTGATTTCTTAATTGAATATACAGCAGCAAACGAAATCACTGTCTCCGCACTTGATAAATATGGCGATCCTGTAGGTACACCGATTGTGGCTAATATTGTAGCGGGACAAGCAGACTCTACCACAGCAGTTGGCGGCGAGTTATTTGGCCTTCAAATAAACTTGACAGGTGTTGCAAATGTTGGTGACCAATTTGAGCTCAAATTAAATTCAGGTGCTTCAACGAATATTCAATTAGCAACTACTCGACCCGAGGATTTGGCTTTAGCCTCACCTATTCGTACCAGTAGTAACTTAAATAACCAAGGTACGGGCAGTATTTCAAGTGGTTTAGTATCAGATACACAAGCACCAGGGTTTACTGTAGGTCCGCCGCCATCATTAACCAATGGCGCCATTACTATTATAAAAACCGCTAACCCTAATGAATTTAATATAACAGACGGTTCACCTCCTGTAACAAATACAGTAGTGCTAACTGCACCCTATGAAAATGTCTTAAATCAAGCTGGTGCACCTTATGATACCTATGGATTCGACTTTAATATTGAGGGAGTACCCAATACAGGAGACTCTTTTACCCTTGAGTTTAATACTGATGGGTTTGATGACAATCGAAATGGCTTGGCACTCGCTGGGTTGCAAGATAAAGAGCTTGTTAGAGCAAATATTCTTACTTCACCAGGAGGGGATAATTTAACGAAGTTGAATGAGGCCTACGGTAACTTAATCACTGATGTAGGTATTAAAACCTCTGCAGCGAAAACAAATCAAGTGGCATTTGAAGCGCTAGCAGAACAATCGAATGCATGGTATGAGTCTATTTCAGGTGTTAATTTGGATGAAGAGGCTGCTAATCTATTACGCTATCAGCAGTCATACGCGGCCTCGGCGCAAATTTTAAGTACCGCGGGCACTGTATTTGATACCCTATTGAATGCTGCGAGGTAAAAAGTATGCGTTTATCAAATAACATTATGTATCAAAATAATCTTGATAAGATTTTAGATAATCAGCAAAAAGTAGCGATAGCGCAAGAGAAGGTATCGACGCAAACGCGAATTTTAAGCCCTTCAGATGATCCAGCGGCTTCTGCGCAAGCACTCCTTTTTAGTGAACGAATCGATATCAATGATCAATTCCAGAAAAATAATAGTTACCTCACGAGCAAGCTACAAACAGAAGAAAGTGTTTTGCAGAACATCAAAACATCATTACAAAGAGGTTATCAACTAACTGTTCAAGCGGGCAATGGCGCGTTATCTGAACAGGATCGAGAAACCATCGCTGAGGAAATGAAATCAATTCAGGCGACGTTATATGACCTTATGAATTCGAAATCTGAAGATGGAAAGTTTATCTTTTCTGGGTTTCAGGACAGTAAACAAACTTATATTTTTAATAGTGCTACTGGTACTTATGATTATCAGGGGGATCAAGGCAACCATGAAATGCAACTGGCAGTTGGTGTAACCCTTCGATCAAGTGATAATGGTGCTGATGCATTTGAAAATGTTGATGCACGATTGAATGTTGATACAAATACTCCGGCGGTAGGGGGGGGAATTACTAGCAGCTCTGTTTATGTAAAAGAGCAAGCTCAATTTGATGCATTCCACAAGGCAAATTACGACCCATTGGTACCTGCAAATAATAACCTACAAGTTACTGTATCGGCAGGTGTACCAGATACATATTCTATTACACTTGGCGGCACACCAGTGGCAGCAGGTAATTTTACAGGTGAAGTCATAAAGTTTCAGGGCATGGAAATAAGTGTATCTGGTGCCGCACCTGGTACTTCAGACTTTGCCTTAGCACCACCTGAAAAGAAAAATATGCTTAACACCTTAGAAGAATTAATTACAGGTCTTAGTATACCGGGGCTATCTAATGATGCTTATCAAGAGTTTTTGGCGGATGGCATCACGGGATTAACGAATTCACAAAATCAAGTATCGATCACTCAGGCAAACTTAGGCGGGCGCATTAATGTGGCTGAACGTTTGGCTAGCTCTACATCTGATATCAATATTAATCACAAAGAATCCAAAGCAAAGTTGGTCGAATTAGATATGGCTGCTGCAATATCTGATTTAACTAAAGAGGAGACTGCGCTTCAGGCCTCTCAGGCAACTTTTGGCCGTTTAACGCAACTTTCACTGTTTGATTACATTCGTTAGGCATAATTTTTTAGATATAAAAGCGAGGTTTTCCTCGCTTTTTTTATGTAAAAAGCGTTATTTTCCCATTACAAAGAAGTTAAATAAGCTAAAGTAACTTAAATTATAGTCGATAAGTTAAATAAGCCACCTTTTACCTTTTTTTAATTCATTGTTTTTTAATAAAAAATTTAAAAAATAAGCTAAAGGATTTTTTTTGCCGCCCGATAACAAAAGTAACTTAGGAAGATATTGAATTAACACTTCAAGCTTTATCTTAAACCAGAGAAATGAAAGTAAGTTATTTTTACTTCGGGAGAATGAGTCATGGCACTTTATGTAAATACAAACGTAAGTTCATTAAATGCTCAACGTCAATTAATGAATTCAGGAAACGCTTTAGATCAGTCTTTTCAGCGTTTATCTTCAGGTCTACGAATCAACAGCGCAGCTGATGATGCGGCAGGTCTTCAAATCTCAGACCGTTTACAATCACAAATTAATGGTTTAAACCAAGGTAACCGTAACGCTAACGACGGTATCTCACTTGCACAGACAGCTGAAGGTGCAATGGATGAAATAACGGGTATGTTTCAACGTGTTCGTACCTTGGCTCAACAGGCTGCAAATGGTTCAAACACAGATGAAGATCGTCTAGCTCTACAAGAAGAAATTCGTCAATTATCTGCAGAAGTTAACCGTGTAGCAACCGATACAACATTTGGCGGACAAAACCTACTTGACGGTTCATATTCAGCAAGTTTCCAAGTGGGTGCTGATGCAGTTCAGACAATCGGTTTCAGCATGCAAACTGTCGGCGGCACAGCAACTATTAATAGTTTATCTGCAAATGGCGGTTTCACCCTTTCAGGTATTGCGGGCATTGCAAGTGCGGTAACAGGCAATGAATTATCAGCATTAGCATCAGGTGTTTCAGATATTGATGGTGCAGCAATCACGGAAACGTTTGCGAACACTTTTATTGCCACAGCAGTGAGTGTCTCTACACAGACAAATGCGCAAGTGGTGATGGCAGGTATGGATTCATTGATTGCGGTTGTTGATAAAAAACGTGCAGAACTTGGTGCTGTGCAAAACCGTTTCCAATCAACGATCCGTAACCAAGCGAATGTTTCTGAAAACTTAAATGCTGCAAAATCACGAATCAAAGATGCTGACTTTGCTGTAGAAACAGCTGCTTTGACTCGTAACCAGATTCTACAACAGGCAAGTCAAACAATTCTTAGTCAGGCTAACCAGCGTCCACAAGCGGCATTAAGTCTACTAGGTTAATAAAGAAAATGCCCTCGCCAAATGGGGTAGTAGGCAAGGGCATTGGATTGGGTATTTAAAGCGGAGGCATTTGCTAAAATATCCCAATAAGTTAAGTACTAAGAAGCCAGATGGGTCTCTCGTACTAAAATTTAAATAAGCAAATATAGTACCAAGTATAAATCAAGTTTTCTGACGCTGCTATATTTTACCCTTACTTTCATACTCTCTTTTTAAAGGAGCCCAAGGCTCCTTTTTCTTTTGCCTACACTTTTGGCACAGTAATTGAATTAATCTCTTCGAATAAAGATATGTAGGAAAACTTAGGTAGTGTTTTGCCGCTCACCTGTAGTGAGCTGGCAAGTATTTTCCTAAACCCCTAAGGCAATGTTGCAAGTGGTACTTAAGATACTGCGTTTACCGGGTTACTCATATCTAACCATATAAGTAGAGATAGAGAGAGTAAGATTATGGCTTTATATGTAAATACAAATGTAAGCTCGCTAAATGCTCAGCGTCAGTTGGATCGTTCAGGAAATGACCTTGATACAGCATTCAAACGTTTATCATCGGGCTTACGTATCAACAGTGCAGCCGATGATGCGGCAGGCTTACAAATTTCCGATCGATTACAGTCGCAGATCCTCGGTTTAAATCAAGGTAATCGAAACGCAAACGATGGTATTTCACTTGCACAAACTGCAGAAGGTGCGATGGATGAAATGACGTCAATGTTACAACGTGTGCGTGTTTTATCACAGCAAGCTGCAAATGGCTCAAACACGGATGAAGACCGCTTAGCGTTGCAAGAAGAGATTCGCCAGCTGGCCTCAGAAATAAACCGGGTGGCAACAGATACGACATTTGGTGGTCGTAATTTACTCGATGGTAGCTATTCTGCCAGTTTCCAAATTGGTGCTGATGCAGTGCAAACAGTTGGATTTAGTATGCAGAATGTTGGTGGTACTGCGACAATCAATAGTTTGAGTGCAAATGGCGGTTTCACGTTATCAGGCATCGCGGGCATAGCTAGTGCGGTAACAGGTAATGAGCTTTCAGCATTGGCGTCAGGTGTGTCTGATATCGATGGTGCAGCCATTACTGAAACCTTTGCGAATACATTTATTGCAACTGCGATCAGCGTATCAACTCAGTCAAACTCACAGGTCGTGATGGCAGGTATTGACTCATTGATTGCGGTTGTTGATAAAAAGCGTGCAGAACTTGGTGCGGTGCAAAATCGTTTCCAATCGACAATTCGTAACCAAGCTAATATTGCAGAAAACTTAAGTGCGGCAAAATCGCGAATTAAAGATGCTGACTTTGCAACGGAAACCGCATCATTGACACGAGCGCAAATATTACAACAAGCAAGTCAGACTATTTTAGGACAAGCCAATCAGAGGCCCCAAGCGGCGCTTAGTCTACTTCAAGGCTAAGAAGAACAATTAAAAAAACTCCCAATTGGGAGTTTTTTTTGGCCTGTGAAAAAATGTTCAAAAAATTAAAAAAAATTCTAAAGCATTCACTGAAGTTGTCGATAAAACAGTTAGAACCCCTATATTAGGATTCTAATTTGGGCTTATTTTTAAGTAGGGGTACTTCTAAATAAGCACTTAGATTAATAAAGCGGAGGCAATTATGGCTTTATATGTAAATACAAATGTGAGCTCACTTAATGCTCAACGCCAACTATCTCAATCAGGTAGTGCGTTAGATACCTCGTTCCAACGTTTATCTTCGGGTTTGCGTATCAATGGTGCTAAAGATGACGCGGCTGGAATGCAAATTTCTAACCGCCTAAATGGTCAGATTAATGGTCTGAATCAAGGTATCCGAAATGCCAATGATGGTATTTCACTTGCGCAAACTGCGGAAGGGGCTATGGATGAAATTACGGGTATGTTCCAACGTATTCGTACATTAGCACAACAGGCATCAAATGGTTCAAACACCGATGAGGACCGCTTAGCGATTCAAGAAGAGATTCGCTCTTTATCATCAGAAGTAAACCGTGTTGCTGAAGATACGACATTTGGTGGTCAGAACTTACTAGATGGTAGTTATGATGCGAATTTCCAAGTGGGTGCTGATGCAGTTCAAACTATTGGTTTCTCGATGCAAAATGTTGGTGGTACTGCAACAATTAATAGTGTTTCTGCAAACGGCGGTTTTACTCTTTCAGGAATAGCTGGTGTTGCAAGTGCGGTAACAGGCAATGAATTGTCAGCACTAGCATCAGGTGTATCAGACATTGATGGTGCAGCTATAACAGAAACATTTGCGAATACGTTCATTGCTACGGCTGTGAGTGTATCAACGCAGACAAATGCACAAGTTGTAATGGCGGGTATGGATTCGTTAATTGCAGTTGTAGATAAAAAACGTGCAGAGCTTGGTGCGGTGCAAAACCGTTTCCAATCAACAATTCGAAACCAAGCAAATGTATCTGAGAACCTGAGTGCTGCGCGTTCACGTATTCGTGATACAGACTTTGCTGCAGAAACTGCTGCGTTGACACGTAACCAGATTTTGCAACAAGCAAGTACGTCAATTTTGAGCCAAGCTAACCAAAGACCACAAGTGGCGCTTTCTTTACTTGGATAATTGACTCGCTCAAGCTGATTACATTGAAAGTGAGCCTCTTTGTAATCAGCTTAAGCTATACTTGTGAAAAGAGGACTTTGTTATGAATACTATTCAAGAACCGTTAACGAGTGTATTCGATACTAATAACGCACCTGTAGCTCAAGAAACTAAACCCGTTGTTGGTACGGATCGTGCTAAAGATGAAAAAAACTTAACTCAAACGTTGTTGCGACCTGATGAAAGTACAGCGGCGTTAAAAGATAAAAGTTTTTTTGAAGAAATAAAAGATAATTTAAAAAAGATTAATGACTTTATACCTGTTAGCTCAACAAATCTAATTTTCGAATTTGATGAGTTAGGTGAACCACCTGTGGTAAAAGTAATTGATAAGTCAAATGATGAAGTAATTCGTGAGATCCCACCTAAGGAGATACGGGAAGTTGCTAAAGCTTTTGAGAATTTGGCCGATAAGTTAAATACTCAAACGGGGATCTTATTTAACGATTCTGTTTAGAGTGGATTGAAGTGAATTTTAGAGAGGTTGGAATATGGCGAGTATCACATCCGCAGGAGTCGGCTCCGGTTTAGATTTGGAAAGTATTATTAAGGCTTCCCTTGACGCTGAGAATATTCCTAAACTTCAAGCTTTCGCGACAAAAGAAGAGTCACTTCAAAAAGAGTTGAGCTCGATAGATACTATCAGTTCTGCCATTTCTCAGTTTGAATCAACGGTTAAAAAATTAAGCGACATCGATAACTTTAACAAGCGGACTGCCTCTATTACTCAGCCTTCCTCAGGCGAAATCATTGGTGTGAGTACAACTAAAAACTCTACGGCAGGTAAATTTGATATTGAAGTTGTGCAATTAGCCCAAGGTAGTCGTGCCGTTTCAAATACAGGATTCAGTGCGAGCACCGATGTAGTAACAGCATCGGGTGGCACGTTAAGTTTTGCAGCTGGTGGCTCAAGTTTTGATGTTGTCCTTGATGCTGGTGCAACACTTGAGGATGTTCGAAATGCAATTAATGATGAAAATTTAAATTTTGGCGTGGTTGCAAACATTATAAATACTGGTACCGAATCAAAATTAGTACTGACTTCCAACAAGACTGGTCTTGGAAATGATCTCGTTGTAAGCAATGATATCGCTGAGCTTGATGCGGTTTCCACAGTAGCTAATGCCGGTGGTGCAGGAGGGCTTGCAATCGCTGCAACTGATCAAGCTACAGATGCCATCATTAAAGTTGATGGTATCACTGTTACAAACGACTCGAATACCTTTACCGATGCGGTGCAAGATATGACTATCACTGCCAAGCAGGTCAGTGACAATAACGATACTGCTCGAATTACAGTTGGCTATGATAAAACAGAAGTTAACGCTTTGATTGATGAGTTCATTGCTAATTACAATAACTTGATTGGCAACATTGGTTTTCAAACGCGTATCGGCAATCCATTGAATGGTGATGCGTCCATGCGAGCGTTACAAAACCAATTAAATAATTCCTTATCAACAGCTCTGTCAGGTGTTGAACCATTTGAAACCTTATTTGATATTGGTTTAGGTATTGATAAAGAAGGGTATCTTGAAAAATCATCATTAGTTCGCAGTGTTAACGAGTCTCTGGATGACTATTATGATCAAGTTGGCGAGGTTTTTGCTGGTGAAAATGGTATCGCGAGTGCGTTTCAAGGGTTGGTTGACAACTATATTGATTCAAAAGGCATTATCAAAGAACGAGAGTCATCGTTAAACTTACAACTTGATGATCTTGAAGATGATGTTGCAAATCACGAATATAGAATGGAGCAGCTTGAGGTAAGGTTGCGTAAACAGTATTCATCACTTGATGTACTATTGGCAGAGATGCAATCAACACAATCTTATCTCAGCGCTCAGTTGGCTAGTTTACCTGGGTTTACGTCGTCTAAAAAATAAAGGGTAATTTATGTATAACGCTAAAGTAAAGAACTATCAAAAAGAAGCACTTAAAACGAAGGTAGCTGGTGCTGATCGCTATCAAATTATTCAAATGCTAATGGCAGGTGCAATTGAAAAGCTGGTAATGGCAAAAGTGTCTATTGAGCGTAATAACTTAGAAGCAAAAGCAGAGCATATATCTCGTGCAAGTGCAATTATAGAAGGACTTCGCAGTTGTTTAGATTTTGAAGTCGGTGGGGAAGTCATCGAAAACTTATATGCATTGTATTCATATATGCTTGATAGATTGCTCGATGCTAGTATGAATAATGATGCGCAAATCGTTGAAGAAGTGTCATCTTTAGTGAAAGAAATCAAATCAGGTTGGGATGCAATTCCTGTGGAAGTGAGAGAGCAAGTGATGAGTTCTCAAGCCGATGCTCATGCAGGCTAAACTTGAAGATGTGTTGTCACAGCTGACAACAGCCATCCAAGACAATAACCTTCAGCTCTGTCATGAGCTGTCGGCTCAATTCAAAGCGTGTTTTACTTCTGAACTACAGAAAAAAAATATTTCTGCCGAACAGTTACAGCGATTAGAATCTCAACTTGATTCATATCAAGACTTGGTTCAAGTATTGCAAGAAGAAAAAAAGCTAGTTGCCTCTGACATTACAAAATTCAAGCGTAACAGCGCAAAAATATCCAAATATACTCAATACAAATAGATTTTTAATATGGCCTCTTTAGAACAGCAAATCGACCAACTAACACAAACATTAAGTGATAACCAAGGGAGAATAGAACAAGAAGCGCTTTTTGCTGAACGTGGAAACCTAATGTTTGAAAATAATATGTTAGCGTTTAAAGAGTACTTCCCAGATATATTTGACAAATTTTTGACGCATAACCCTTCAGAAAAATTTAACCTTTTTGTGAATGCGAATGGAACGGCAAACCTGATCGATTATGATACTGCAGTCCCTATGTATTCTGATAATCCAGTAACGCAGGTTGCTCAGCAAGTGAAAACCTCACTGGCTAAACCAGAACTAAGCCGTATTAATCAATCTGCTGTAGAGCATTTGGTCAATGAAACAAATTTTCTACACGTCGATTTGATGCGCAATATTGGCGCAGTTTACAATCAAGCTAAAGAGTCTCTTGAGGTTAACAATAAAGTAGACAAGCATATACCAAGCCTTGTTATTTTTGGTGTAGGTCTTGGTTATCACCTTCAATCGTTAATAGAAGCAACAACTGCAGCTTACATTAGTATTTTTGAACCTAACGAGGACTACTTTTTTGCTAGTTTATTCACTTTCGATTGGAAACGATTTCTTTTAACTGTCGATGAACAAGGTGGCTCACTCTATTTAGGTATCGGTGTGCATGAAGATGAACTATACGAAACCTTGTATCAAAGGGCACAAAACATAGGTGCTTATAGTATTGCTCACTCATATTTTTATCAGCACTACCCATCAAAAAAAGTGAATGATTTGATTGCGGAAATACGTTTGAATTTCCATCAGTTTTTTATGGGGTGGGGGTTTTATGATGATGCATTGCTGAGTATTGCTCATACGGTTAAAAACACAGAAAAAGATATTTCAGTTATAGCGCGGGACTTACATGTGCCAAAGGATATTTCAGACTATCCAATCTTTATTGTCGCTAACGGACCATCGCTTGATAATGACATTGGAACAATAAAAGCATTTCAAGATAAGGTCATTGTGGTTGCTTGTAATTCAGCGTCAACTGCACTCATCCAGCATGGTATTATTCCTGATTTCCATGTTGCTCTTGAACGAACTAAAGCTACTTATGATTTTTTGAGTTACATGTTAACAGATGAGCAACGTGAACAAATAAATCTTTTAGTTTTAAATGTGATGTACCCAGACGTGCTGGACTTATTTGGTTGGTGTGGTGTTGCGTTAAAAGGCAACGAAGCAGGTACGAGTTTATTCCATTTAGGTGAGTTTTTAAAACATAAGACCATTACACCGACGATTGGTTATTGTAATCCTTTAGTAGGTAATACGGCATTAAGTTTTTTTACGGCCATGCGATTTAAGCAAATCTACCTATTTGGGGTAGATAACGGCTATGTGGACCCAGAACATCATCACTCTAAATCAAGTTATTATTATAATCAGTCTGGTTCTACGGTACATAAACCATTGAAAATGGGTAAAGAAATACGCGTCAAAGGTAACTTTGCCGAGTCAGTAATTACAGACCACTTTATGCATACCGGTAAAGAACAAATGGAGCGCTTATTACAGTCATTTCAAGGAACAGGTTTGGCCTGCTTTAATTGCAGTGACGGTACTTATATTGAAAATACAATTCCACTTCGTTCAAGTGATATCTTATTAACCCACTCAGGTGATAAGCGTGCAGTAATCGATACTATCAAGACATCATCCTTTAAAGAAATTGATACGGACCTTAATCTTGAGGCACTTTTGGACTTTGATGTGTTTACTGAAATGTGTGGCATGATGGTAGAGTTTTTAGAAAAACCAATGCATAACCGTAGCGACGCCTTAGCCAATCTATTAGAAAGTTTACGCTATCTTTACTCGTTCAAAACTGGTGGCCGTTATGTTCATTTATACTTAATTTTGGAGGGGGAAGCTCTTTATACTTCATCTGTATTGTTAAGTACGTTATATAATTTTGGCGATGAAAAAGAAATTATGCCGTTTTATAAACAAACACTTAATTTATGGATTGCGTTTTTAAAGGATGCACCACAAAATTACCGTGAACGTTGGCATAAACTCAGTGACTATAGTTTTGACTATAGCAAGCCTTCCGTATAAAAACAGGCAATTGGGAATATTATGCGACCGATTGTGACACCACGTTTCGAGCTAATTGAATTAACCCCTAACCATGCCACTAAGCATTATTTGAGTTGGTTTGCTGATCCGCACACTCAGCAGTTTATTGTTACGCTTGCACACTCACTTGAAGAATTAAAAACCTATATTGCAGCAAAGCGAGCGGATGAAAAATGCTTATTTTTAGGTATTTTTTATCATGGTTCACACATTGGAAATATTAAGTATGAGCCGATTGAAAGCTCAAAAGCGCAAGCGACTATGGGGATCCTAATTGGAGAGAAGGATTGGCGAGGAAAAGGGGTTGCGGGTGAAGTGATTATGGCGTCCTCAATTTACTTACGAGAGCATTACGGTATTAA
The DNA here is from genome assembly GCF_001399975.1 of Pseudoalteromonas sp. P1-9. GTDB lineage: Bacteria > Pseudomonadota > Gammaproteobacteria > Enterobacterales > Alteromonadaceae > Pseudoalteromonas. The sequence goes on along the minus strand of NZ_LKBD01000004.1, from coordinate 77,436 downwards.
CCGTATATTACTTGGGGTTGAGCAGGAGAATATAGCGGCAGTGCAAGCATATAAAAAGCTTGGCTTTGTAAACTATAAAGAAACGCCAGACGGGCTATATATGAGCCTTGATCTCAACCGCGTTAATTAGCTTATTGTAGATATAAACCTGTCATCGCGAATCTTTAAGAAATCCAAACGTCTGTTTTTTCTAACTCTTTGTCTTATTGATAACAGTAAGTCTCTACTTGTCGTACATCGCCTTAAGTACCCATACCGGCTTAGCATACAATGATCAAATTGTGAACTTGCCTGTGGTTGAAAAACGTAAACGTTTAACCCGAGTATATAGGCTTCTAATAACACAGTGGATGCCATCCCAATAACTAAATCATATTGCATTAACTGTTGATGACTAAACGAGTTATAGCGGCAATGATAAGCCGATTTTGTCCGATTTAGTTTGTTTTCTTTAGGATGAAGTTTGACACTTAACGTTTGTTTAGCCCGTAAATGCCTTAAAACTTTCAAAATTGCAAAGAATGTTACTTTCTCATCATACCCGTAAATTTGTTGAATTTGTTGGCGGTTTAAGGTGCTACTTATCGGCTCGCTAATAAATAAAGTCTTAGCCTGTTGCTTTTTTACTTTTCTTGCAGATGGCCTTAATGTCAATGATCTTAAATAGGGTTGTCCACCACAGGCCAGGTCACCGTGGTCACCTACCTCCTTTTTAAACTCTTGTATAGCGTTGTTGTCGGGTAAAATTATTTTATCTGGTAAAACAAACTTATTAAATTGCTTAAAACGAACCTGATAATTTTGCCACTGATCAACAAAAGCAACGGTTTTAATTTTGAGTTGTCTTGCGGCTTTGATAATGTGAGGCTCAATTTGATTTTGATTGCTCGTGCCGAGTAAGACAAGCTCGGGTTGAATGGTTTTAAGTTGCACGAGTGCTTCATCACTTGTTTTTGTTACTTTGTGAGGAATATTAGGATAGTTTTGAAAATAGTTTGTGGCACTTTGGCTTACACATAAACTTATCGCAAACTTCGCCGATAACTTACTAAACACAGTTCTGATGATTTGCGCGGCGCCAATATCGCATACGAATATAAATAAGCGCTTTTTAATTGCTGTCATTATTATTACACTTAAAAGATATCATGCTGGTGTAAATATTGCAGATGATCTCTTGAAAAACAATGTATTGTGGAGCTTTTACTTTGTCTCTTAAAGAAAATTCAGGCGCTAAGCTTTGGCAGCGTGCAAAACAAATCATTCCAGGTGGCAATCAGTTGCTGTCAAAGCGTGCAGAAATGTTTTTACCCGAAGCTTGGCCTGCTTATTATAGCAAATCAAACGGTTGTGAAGTATGGGATCTAGACGATAATCACTATTATGATTTCTCGATTATGGGAATAGGAACAAGTTCTTTAGGTTATGCACACCCTGAGATTACTCAAGCGGTTGTTGATGCAATCCAAAATGGTAGTATGGCGAGTTTAAACTGTCCAGAAGAAGTAGCATTAGCTGAAAAACTGTTAGCAATGCATACTTGGGCAGGAGCGGCGCGTTTTACCCGCACTGGGGGAGAATCTTGTGCGCTAGCGATTCGTATTGCAAGGGCGTATTCAAAACGCGATATGGTCGCGTTTTGTGGCTATCATGGTTGGCATGATTGGTATTTAGCAACCAACATTGTTGATAAAGATAACCTTGATGAACAATTACTGCCAGGTCTTCAACCGGCAGGTGTGCCGCAGCAACTTGGTGGCTCGGTTGTACCCTTCAAAGAGGGCGATATTGCCAGATTTAAGCAAATTATTGAAAAACACGGCGATCGTTTGGGAGTTGTGATGATGGAAGTATTTCGTCACGGCCAACCTGATCTTGCATTCATTCGCGAAATTCGAGCCCTTTGTGATCAGCATAATATTGTACTAGTGTTTGATGAAATCTCTTCTGGCTTTCGTTTAAATACCGGAGCGTCACATTTATTATGGGATATTGAACCAGATATTTGTGTGCTTGGCAAAGCGCTAGGCAATGGTCACCCTATCGGTGCGGTTATTGGTAAGCATAATGTAATGGATGCGGCGCAATTGTCGTTTATTAGTAGTTCATATTGGACTGAACGTGTCGGCTTCGTTGCCGCACTTAAAACGCTAGAAGTGTTTGAAAAAGAGCACGTTCCTGAGAAGCTTAATCAAATAGGGCAGTACCTAAAAGCTGGGCTTGAAGCCATTATTGATGAAACAGGCTTTGAACTAGGTATTATTGGTATCGATAGTGTGCCAATATTTATTTTTCCAGGGGAAGAGCCGCTGGCGACCAAAACGCTCTTTACACAAGAAATGCTAAAGCGAGGTTTCTTAGCCAGCAATGTGATCTATTTATCGATTGCCCATACACCAGAGCTTGTCGATAAATACTTAGCAGCGGTAAAAGACGTATTTATATTTATTAAGCAGGCAATGGATAACGGGATTGCGCTTGAGACCTTGCTGGAGCATCAAGTGTGCCACAGTGGCTTCCAGAGGCTCAATTAACATGGGCACGACCGCATTTATCCAGGCAAGAATGGGATCGTCAAGGCTGCCGGGCAAGGTTATGAAATCTCTCAATGGGTTGCCAGTGATTATGCACATAGTGCAGCGTTTAGAAAAGTGCAAACGAATCGATAATATTGTCGTGCTTACATCAACTAAACCTGAGAATAAAGCGTTAGTTGACTACCTTAAATCTCATGGTGTTGCTGTATTTCAAGGTGATGAGGTCAATGTACTAGCACGTTTTCAGGCTGCGTTACACCATTACCCATGCGATACCATTGTGCGCATAACCGGTGATAGCCCTTTACTTGATGCCGAAATATGCGACCAATTAATCGACTACTTTAACTCGCAAGCGGCAGATTATGCTTACTTAAGTGAGCAATTTGCCGAAGGCGTTGATTGTGAAGTTGTTAAGGCAAGCTTATTGGCAAAGCTTGATATCAATAAGCTGCGCCCATCTGAGCAAGAGCATGTAACCTTGCATTTCTATGAAAATAATGAAAATCAATTTAATTGTGTTGAGTTGGCAAATAAGCACGACGATAGTCACTATCGCTACACCTTAGATACGCTCGAAGACTGGCAAGTTATAGCGACCTTGTATCAAAGCAATAAGGACATCGCTAATATGGATTATGCTGCGGTTAAAGCGTATTTCGATTGCCACCCTGAAGTTAAAGCAATAAACCAGCATATAACACGTAATGAAGGGTTAGCAATATCTCTACAGCAAGAAATAAGTGGGAATGTAAATGAGTAAGTTTATAATAAATCGTAGAGATATTGGTGCTAATGAACCTTGCTATATTATTGCTGAAATGTCTGCTAACCACGGAGGCAACTTAGACAAGGCGATTGAAATATTACATGCGGCAAAAGCTGCGGGTGCAGATGCCATTAAACTTCAAACGTATCGTGCTGAGACCATTACACTTAATTCAACTAAGCCTGATTTTTGTTTGCCTTCAGATAACCCGTGGCAGGAACATGTTTCACTGTACTCGCTGTATGAAAAAGCCTATACACCTTGGCAATGGCATGAAACCTTATTTGCAGAAGCCAAAAAAATCGGTTTAGATATTTTCTCTTCCCCATTTGATGCCAGTGCAGTTGATTTGCTCGAATCGCTCGACGCACCAGTCTATAAAATTGCCTCGCCAGAGATTACAGATATCCCATTATTGAAGAAGGTTGCCAGTACTGGCAAACCTATTATTCTATCGACAGGTATTGCTGAACTAAGTGATATTGAACTGGCTGTTGATACCCTTAGACAAAATGGCTGCGAGCAACTTGCTATTTTAAAATGTACAACGGCTTACCCTACGCCGTTTTCGGAATGTAATTTAGCAACTATCGCGGATATTGCGACACGCTTCAATTGTGTTTCTGGCTTGTCAGACCATACCCTAGGATTAGTGTCACCAATTGCTAGCATTGCTTTAGGTGGCAAGATTATAGAAAAGCACTTTATCTTAGATAAATCAGATGATTCGGTAGATGCGTTTTTTTCACTCGATGAAAAAGAGTTTAAACAATTGGTAGATGCGGTTAGGGATGCTGAACAAGCTATAGGTACAGTCAACTATACGATCACCCAGTCTGCACAGAAAAACATTCTTGCTAGACGTTCACTGTATTTTTGCCGAGATTTAAACGCTGGCGCTGTGATAACAGAAAAAGATATTCAATCGGTACGGCCGGGGTTTGGCTTACATACCCAATACTATGATGATGTTCTAGGTAAAACCGTCGCCCGAGATGTTTCTCACGGTGATCGTGTTACCTTTGATGTGGTAACGGGTTTGACGGAGAAGTAGAATGAAAGCATGCGTTGTTGGTGGTGGGATCAGTGGCTTAACAGCTTCTATCTTACTAAAAAAGCATTTCGACTCAGTGTATTTGATTGAGCAAGGTGATCAGTTAGGTGGCTTGTTATCGAGCGTCTCAGATGAGCTTGGCAATAGCTACGATCAAGGTACACACATTCCTGAAAAAACAGGGGTCGCAGAAATAGATGAAATTCTATTTGACGAGCAGGACCTTAGTGAAAATTGGCATGCTCTATCGCCTTTAGTCACAGGCAACTACTTTGCAGGTAGTTGGGATAACACGACGCAAACAATTGATGCCCGTAAGTTACCAGCTGCTTTGTACCAACAAGGGGTTGGTGAGTTTATGCAATTGGTAGATACTCCTGATTCAAGCAGTATCGAAGCTTATTTAAATTCAACACTAGGTCCGACATTCTATCAGCATCTTGCTGAGCCAATAATTAAAAAGCTATATGGTAGTGAGGTAGATTGCGCCTCCCTTGCGGTGCGAACTGGGGTGAATTACTTTGGTGCTGGCCGAATAAAAGCATTTGATAAAGCAACAACTCAAGTGTTAAAAACACATCCAAGTTTTGATAGCAAACTTGGTTTTCACAGTGCAGCAGAATATGAAACCTTGTTAGCAGAACAAGGCGTTTTATTACCTGAGTACTATTACCCAAAAGGGGAGCGTGGCGCAGAAGTATGGATTAATAAACTGACTGCCAAAGCGCAAAAAGTTGGCGTCGAGATTCTCACCTCACAGCAAGTGGTAAAAATAAATAGTAAAGCCAAGGTAATTACCAGTGTGCAGTTAAGTGATGGGCAAGTGTTAGATTGCCAGTTGGTGTATTGGAGTGCGCCGCCCATTTTTGCTTTAAAAGCCGCACAGTTAGAGATTGCAACGGCACCAATTAGTTTTAGAACGGCTAATTTACTGCATTATACACTTGATACTAAACCTAATAATGATATTGCACACTATTTGTGGAATTGGGACGCGTGTTCGCCAATCTTCAGAATCACCTTGTACCATAATATTCGTAAAAATAAGCAATATCAGCTAACAGCTGAAATTTTAAGCAGTAAAGAAGGCGCGTCAGAGATTAGCCTAGAACAAGGTCTAAAAGACTTAAAAGCGATGGGACTTATAGCAGAAAGTACACAAGTATTATCGAGTCTGAAGCAGACTATACATAATACATTTCCAGTACCCACCCATGATTTTGCAAAATTGACGGATGCTCATTACCAACAATTAACTCAGCATTTTGATAATTTTATTTTGTCCGGTCGCTTTAGTGGCCGATGTTGGTTGCAAGGTGATGTGCTTAAATTAGCGCAGCAAGAAATACAGGAATTCTGTAGTGAGTTTTGATGTCATTATTTATTGTCATGGCACACAAAAAACGGGATTAGGACATTTTTCGCGCTGCTTTAATCTCGCTTTGGCGTTACAAAAATTAAGTGCGAGCTTGGCTTTTTATGGTCAGTTTGATGTATTTGCACGTTCTCGTCTTGAACAATCTGGATTTGCATGTCTATCTCAACTACCACTGTGCTCACATCCAATCATTGTTTGCGATGATTATCATTTTACGCACGTTGAATTAAAAGAGTTACATGATGCGGGTGCAAAACTCGTAATCATTGATGACTTTGATCAGTATAATTTTGAATTTATTAAACGAATCGTTAATTTTCGCTATCAGGCGGCTTCACTATGTCAGGTTAGCGAGCGTCACCTATTGGACCTTAATTACTTTCCATTTCATGAAGACTTGAAAGCAGTGCGTGCACACGCTTTAAAAATAGAAAGTGCAGCGAGAGAGATTAGTTCAATCTTATTGTTTATTGGCGCACATGACAGGCATAAAATTGCCGCTCGTTTGCTATGTGCGCTTGATAACTTAGTAAATGGTAAGCGAGTTATATTAGTGGCCAGTGAGCAATGTGCATTTGATTGTAAAAATAACCGATTAACGCAATTAAATTTTGTTGATGATATGGCAGGCTTATATTGCAAAGTTGATATGGTGATTTCAGGCGGTGGTCTGACGAAATATGAAGCGGGTTTTTGCTTATTGCCTAACGCAGCCTTCTCACAAACAAAACAACAGCAACTCGATACCGAAATATTGGCTGAGGCTGGCTTATGTTATGATTTAGGTCTTTCTACAGCAACAGAGCAAACGGAATTGGAAAATCGATTGAGTTTGTTTTTAAGCGATGAATTTAGACATCAATTTGAAAAGCAAAAATCAACGTTTAGCATTGACTCTACACGCCATTTAGCGCAAAAAATATTAGAGGTAAGTGATGAGTGAATTTCTAAAAAAACAGTCTGAATGGCAACAGCAAGCAAGTTCATCTGATGATTTTAAAGTACAAGTCGGACGCCCTCAAAGCGATGAAAGCTGGCAGCAGCTTGCGTTAGATGTAAAGCAAAAGCTTAATCTCGTACAAAGTGACTCACTACTTGATGTGGGCTGTGGTAGCGGGTTGTTATTATCTAAATTAGCAGCTCAATGTGCAACTGTTTCGGGTGTTGATTACGCACAAGCCATGATTGATAAAGCGCAACAATTATTGCCTCATAGCGAGTTCTATTGTGGCGAAGCGACATCACTTAAATTTGATAAAAATGCATTTGACAAATTATTGAGCTACAGCATTTTTCATTATTTTCCAAGCCAAGAGTATGCCATTGAAGTAATCAAAGAAATGATCCGCGTAGTTAAGCCCGGAGGTGTAATCTTGATTGGTGATGTACTTGATGCAGAGTTCGAAGTAGTAATTAAATCTGGTAGTAACTTAGAATACGAACAGAAAATACCTTATATTCATCGTTATTCTCAGTGGCGCTTTTATGACTTAACGCAATTACAGGCAGCCGTTTCACCCTTAGTAAAAAAATATGAAGTGCTTTCTCAACCGAGTGATTTTGCCCTTTCGGCTTATCGAAAGGATATCCGCTTGTGGCTTTAGGTAAGACGCAGCAGCGTTTGGCAAGCATGTGTCAACGCCAGCATGCGATATTGACGCGCTCTGGCAGTATGGCAATTATAGCTGCCTTGCATGCTGCGCAAATAAAGCCAAATAGCAAGGTAATAATGCCTGCTAGTTGCTGCCCGATTGTACTCTTTGCAATTCAACTTGCAGGCTTCGATGTTGTGCTTGCTGATGTATCTCTAATCTCATTGTCGATGGAAGTAGAGCATATTGATGCTGTTTATAACGAACAGGTCTCGGCTATTATTGCTGTGCATGGCTATGGCCACTATTGTGATATTGAAGCAATAACTGCGTATGCAAATAACAAGCAGCTGATTCTAATCGAAGACGCCTGCCTTGCCTATGGCGCTTACTTTAACGGTAAAGCACTCGGAAGCTTTGGAGATTTTTCTGTATTAAGTTTTGGTTATGATAAGCCAATCAATTTAGGTTATGGCGGCGCTGTACTCGTCAATAGTAAAAAGTTTGCGGTATCACTTAATCAATTTCTCTCGGGCAATAATATGAGCCGCTTTGATGAAATATCGATTCTGCCAGAGCTCAATTCTGCACTGGAGTCTTTGCCTAAATATATCGCTCAACGTAAACAGAATATTGCGTTTTTACAGCGGGAAATAGTGCACCCGGCATTTACGAAAATGCCGTATAACGATGAGTTAGTGTATTGGCGTTATCCGCTTCTAGTTAAAAATAGGTCTCAGTTTTTAGCATATGCTGCAAATAATAATGTTATTTTTACATCACATTATAAAAGCTTAAGTGATTTACAAACCGCGGCGAACTGTCCAAATGCGCAGCGTATCGGTAGCGAAATGATTAACTTGTTTGTCCGTCATCAAACGACGCAACAAGAGTTGGATGCTATGGTGCAATGTATTAATGAGTACCCATTAAAATGACAGATTTAAAAGCCTATTACCAAAAGCTATATCAACAACATGGTGCCAGCCATAACGCTGTTCAACATGTTTCAAAGGCATCTCAACAAGTTAGATTTGCAATATTTAATGCTTTGATCAACGAACATGATAGCATTATTGATCTCGGTTGTGGGCTGGGTGATATGTTAGGTTACTTAAGAGAAAAAGGCTTTAAAGGACGTTACTTAGGTTGTGACTTTGTGCCCGAGTTTATTAATTTTGCAAAGCAAGCTTATAGTGATGATAAGCGTGCCGAGTTTATTGAATTTGATATCTTTAAACAGCAGTTACCGAACGATTATGATCATATTCTGATCAGTGGCATTTTTAATAATAAGATGGCAGATAACTTTGCCTTTTTAAGCCATACACTTGAAATGAGCTTTAATGCGTGTAGGCGCTCGGTTATTTTTAATGCCTTATCTGATTTTGTGGAGTTTCAAGACCCTGAACTATTTTATATTTCGCCGCTTACGCTATTTGAACACTGTAAAAAGCAGTTAACCCCCTATGTTTTATTAAAACACGATTATGTAACGAAACAAGGTGGTTTCCCTTATGAGTTTACCATGCAACTAAATAAACAAGCGGAGCCAATAGCGTTATGATTGTTAGTGTCATGCAACCTACTTATTTACCTTGGCTTGGCTATTTTGACCTTATTGATAGCTCAGACACTTTTGTTTTTCTTGATGATGTGAAACTAGAGAAGAGTGATTGGCATGTGCGAAATCGTATTAAAGGTGCTAGTGGCGAGTTAATGCTAACATGCGCCGTAGCAACACCTAATGGGCGCATGGAGGCAAAGATCAATACTACGGAGTTTGCTAAAGGTCATCCTTGGCGTAAGAAACATTTAAAAAGTATTGAAGCGTGTTATCGCAAAGCGCCATTTTTTAATGAATTATTCCCTAAGCTTAGCGCATATTATTTAGCATCAGACAGAATGCGATTAGGGCAATTTAATATCGGATTAATTAAATTATTATCTGAGTATATGTCTATATCCAGTCAGTTTATAACTGCCTCAGAACTTGTGGGAATAGCAGGGGTAAAAGACCAAAGGTTGGTGAGTATTTGTCAAAACTTAAAGACAACTCATTATTTATCGCCAATCGGTGCAAAAGCCTATATAGAACAACACCAGCCAGGTGGTCAACTTGCTGAAAATGGTATCGATGTATTTTATCAGAACTTTGAACACCCGCACTATCAGCAGCTTTTTGGTGATTTCATTTCTCACCTTGGTGTCATTGATTGCTTATTTAATCTTGGGCCAGAAAAAACTTTAACACTGATTCGTCAAGCACATAAACCTGCGATTCATTATCATGATATCAGCAAGCTATAGTTTATTGCGTACATCTATCTTATCAGATTTGCCATAAACTTGGGTTAATAAACGCCTCATTTTCGCAGCTTAATCTTTGCCAGTCACATTTCGGTAGTGGTAGGTTTAAAGATTGAATAATTGCTGCGAGCTGTGCTTGGTTATTAACTCCTACTACTACTTTATCAACCTGTGGTTGCTGCATTACAAAGTTAAGTGCCACAGCGAGCTGTGATAGGTTGTTTTCGGTGCAGAGCTTGTCTAATTGTTGGAAGTGACTAGCGAGACCCTTAAAATAGCTAGGTCTTTGTGTTTTATTCATCAGTAATAGGCCTTGTAAAAAGGCTGAGCGCACATGTACTTCAACCCCTTTATCTTTTAACCTTTTAAGCATGCCTGAATGAATAAACCTTTGATCAAACAGATTTAATGGAATTTGTATTAAATCGATATGGCAGTGTTCAAGTATATTAGCTGCTTGCTCTGGGCTATAGACGGAGACGCCAATTTTGTATATTACACCTTGTTGCTGTTTAACAGTGAGCCAATTTCTGACACTTGCATAGGTGAGCATATCTTCGCAATGATGGTATAGGTAACCATAAATATGATTTGATTGTAGATTCTTGAGCGTGGTCTGTAATGAGTTTTCAGCAAAAGCGAGAGCTTGCTGGCTAGAACTATCAGATTTAATTGGCGGCAGTTTTGACACAAGTTCAAAATCTTTAACGTTGGCACGTCCTAAAACTTTTTCAGCATCACCATAGGCAGCGGCTGTATCAAGCAGGGTTATCCCTTGTTTCTGGGAATAGTTGAGAATAGCTTTTACATGTTTCTGTGATGTTTGACCAGTGTTATTACTCACTCCATAATCGAGGCCAAACTGTACCGTACCAATTGCAAGCTTCACATTAGTTCTCTTAATGTGTCTGAAATAAAGATAATGTCATTTTCAGTTAAATTTGGGTGAAGCGGCAAAGTAATGGCTTTGGAATAATATTCTTCCGCATTTGGGTATTCACCTTTTCTAAAGCCTAAATTGCGGTAGAAAGGCTGTAAATGAATTGGAATATAGTGAACGTGAGCAAATATACCTCTGGCACGTAATTGGGTAACGATTTCTTTTCTTTTTGCAGCATTATCCAAAAGCACCACATATAAATGATAAGAAGAATAGCAATCAGGTGATTGCATGAGGTGCGTTAGGCTAGTTGGTAAATACTTGGTATATAACGCTGTGAGTTGGTGACGCTTGGTAACAAATTCATCTAAGCGTTTCATTTGACTAAGGCCAAGAGCAGCTTGAATATCCGTGATGCGATAATTAAAACCGAGAGATTGTTGCTCGTAATACCAAGGCCCTTGATTATCTTTTTCGAGCTCTTCTGGTTGGTTTGTAACGCCATGACTACGCAAGCTTTTTAACTTGGTTGCGATATTACCGCACTTGGTTGTTAGCATACCGCCTTCGGCGCTAGTGATGATTTTTACCGGGTGAAAACTAAAAACACAAATATCGCTGAACTGGCAATTACCTACTGGCGAGTTTTGATATTTTGCACCGATTGCATGAGATGCATCTTCGATAATTTTAAAGTGGTATTCATTTGCCAGTTTTGCAATTTCTGCCATGTCACATGATTGACCCGCAAAATGCACTGGTATAATGACTTTAGGTAATTTGTTGCTGTTTTTTGCTTCTTGTAATTTCGCGCGAAGTGAAGCAATCGAGATATTCCCTGTTTCAACATCAATATCAACAAAGTCTACGGTTGCGTCACAGTAAATCGCGCAGTTACTGCTGGCTACAAATGAGTTTGGTGAAGTCCAAACATAGTCTCTTTTGCCGACACCAAGCGCTAAACAGGCGATATGTAATGCTGACGTTGCGCTATTAACCGCAACTGCATACTGAGCACCACAATATTCACTAACCGACTGTTCAAATCGACCAATTGCTGGACCTTGCGTTAAGTAATCCGATTTTAAAACGTTAACAACAGCATCGATATCGTCTTGATTGATATCTTGTTTGCCATAGGGAATCACTTAAGTGCCTCAATATTAAAATTGGCAATTTGCTCAATTGTCATATAGTCAGGGTTGTCTAATGAGTTATATTCAAAGCCAGGTTCAACTTCTTTGCCTTTCTCACCAATCGCATTAATAGTGAAGTCATTGCTTCTGCTGCTGAATTTGATGCCCGGTGCAATGACGAAGTGATCGTCGTATTCAAATGTGTCATAGCATAGATCGGCTGGGCACATTACTTCGTGTAACTTTTCGCCAGGACGAATGCCAATGATTTTAAGTGGTAAATTAGGTGCCATTGCTTTGGCTAAATCGGTGATTTTAATTGACGGAATTTTAGGTACGAAAATTTCACCGCCAAGCATACGTTCAAAGTTCTTCAGAACGAAATCTACGCCCTGTTGTAGGCTAATCCAAAAACGCGTCATATCTTCATGCGTAATAGGAATGTGAGCTTTACCTTCATCGATAAACTTTTGGAAAACAGGTACTACTGAGCCTCGAGAACAGACAACATTACCGTATCGCACTACAGAAAACGTGGTTTTATGACCACCGGCGATATTATTTGCCGCGACAAATAGTTTATCTGACGCAAGCTTTGTTGCGCCGTAAAGGTTAATGGGATTTGCTGCTTTGTCAGTTGATAGGGCAATGACTTTTTCAACGTCATTGTTGAGAGCTGCATCAATCACATTTTCAGCGCCATTGATGTTTGTTTTAATGCATTCCATTGGGTTGTATTCAGCTGCTGGAACCTGCTTTAAAGCTGCTGCATGAATGACGTAATCAACCCCTCTCATTGCTCGATTGAGTCTTTCTTTATCTCTAACATCACCAATAAAATATCGCATACAATCTTGGTTGAAATCTTGTTGCATTTCGAACTGCTTTAATTCGTCGCGAGAAAACACAATAATTTTTTTAGGGTTATAAAGTGATAACAATGTTTTGACATATTTTTTGCCAAAAGATCCTGTTCCACCTGTTATTAAAATTGTCTTATTGTCGAACATAGTGTTTCCCACTGTATTTACTGAATTTCACAAAGATTAATAATTCTTTCATTACTTTAGCTTATTAAGCACTAAATATGCCAATAGTTTGTCAATAAACCCTTTAGTCACGGGTAAAAAAGAAGCTTCTTGTACTATAATTGTACTAATTGAATATTGATATAATTCCATCAGATTACGGGTAGGAGGCAACCTAGTATGAAGATCCAAAATCAAAATTTTGCTTTTTTTAATCGCTCAGAGGAAAAAAGCAAAACATTACTTGAACAATTAGCTAGCGGAAAGCGGGTTAATTCAGCATCTGATGACGCAGCGGCACTGCAAATTATTGACAGGTTGCAAGCGCAGCAAAACGGTCAAAACCAAGCTATCCGAAATGCTTATGATGGTATTTCATATGCTCAAGTCGCTGAGGGTGCACTCGCTGGGGTAAATGAATCGGTATCTCGTATTGAGCAATTGTCATTGCAAGCTGCAAATGGCGCATTAACAGACGCCGACAGAAATGCAATTCAAGAAGAGATATCGCAACTACAAACAGGTATTACTGAAACCTATGAAAACACTACATTTGGTGGTGCAAAATTGTTTGACGGTAATGAGGTAACCTTTCAAGTGGGTGCAGATGCAAATCAAACCCAAAGCTTGAATCCAGGTGATAATAGTGTTGTTTCTAATGTACTTACTATTGACGTTTCGACCCAAGCTGGCGCTCAAGCTGCCATTAGTGTGACTCAACAGACACGTGATGATATTAATTCTAATCGTGCTAGTTTAGGTGCTAGTCAAAACGCGTTTGAGCAGAATATTCGTGGGTTGACGAATAATGCGATTAATGTGGCTGCGTCACAAAGCCGCATTCAAGATACTGATTTTGCTCAAGCAATTTCTCAACGCACCGCTAATGATATTCTCTCACAGGCATCTATCGCATTGCTCGGGCAGGCAAATCAGAATGCAAGCCAAGTACTTGGCTTGCTTTAATTTGCTTGTGATAAATCAAACTTTGGTGTCAATTTTTTGAATTGACGCCAAAATCCCGCCACTTGTACCTTGCAACATCGGTCTAAGCCGTTACAATAAAAAAATAATTAGAATAACATTATAATTGTGCCCGTATATGAGCCTTACCAATTCCACTTGGGTTATTGACGAAAACGAGAATCGAGCAAATAAGTTAGTTGCATCACTGTGTTTTATTGGAGAACACGCGAAAGTGGTAACCGCAACAGACGTGCAAGAATCAGCATTACATCATGTGGAAACGGTGTTTTTAGGTGCGTTAACGGGTCATGATCATGAAACGCTGATAAAAAGCCAGCCAGAGACTCCTTTTATTCTAATTGGTGAAACGCTACGACCGCTATTATCGTTGGCTAACGTGATTGGCATTTTAGCTGAGCCCTTCGCTTATGCGCCAACGACTGAATTGCTGCGCGACTGCCAAGAATACAAACGTCATTTACCTAACTTAACCAATTCGCAGAATGAAAAACGCTTTGACGGCTTAATTGGTGCGACGTCTGAAATTGAACATATTCGTTTTTTAATCCAACAAGTAGCAAAAACAAACGCGAATGTACTTATTTTAGGTGAGTCGGGCACAGGTAAAGAAGTTGTCGCACGCAATATTCATTTATTGTCTAATCGCAACAATGGGCCATTTATTCCGGTTAACTGTGGCGCAATTCCCGGTGATTTACTGGAAAGTGAGTTATTTGGCCATGAAAAAGGGGCATTCACAGGGGCTATTTCTACGCGCAAAGGGCGATTTGAGATGGCACAAGGGGGAACTTTATTCCTTGATGAAATCGGTGATATGCCAAGCCAAATGCAGGTTAAGCTACTGCGAGTTTTACAGGAGCGTGTATACGAACGCGTGGGTGGCGGCAAGCCAATAAAAGCGGATGTTCGTATCATCGCAGCCACGCACCGCAATCTAGAAACCATGATTGAAGAAGACGCGTTTCGTGAAGATTTATATTATCGCTTAAATGTATTTCCCATTGAAAATCCATCGTTGCGTGAGCGTAAAAACGATGTTCCTTTATTATTACAAGAGTTGATTAAGCGCAACGTTGCAGTTGGCGGTGCAAACGTAAAGTTTACCGAGCGAGCGCTTGATAGTTTAAAAGAGCATGGTTGGCCTGGTAACGTTAGGGAGCTCTCTAATTTAGTGGAACGTATGCAAATTATGTTTCCGGAAAAAGTGGTTGATGTGTCTGATCTGCCGAAAAAATATCAGCATATTGATGTGGAAGAGTATATTCCTGAATATCCAGAAGAGATTTTAGAGCGTCAGGCTCTCAACGATATTTTTAGTGAAGGCTTTGGTGAATTTGAAGAAAACGACAGCGATGCATTTGATACTCCACTTGATACAAGTCAACCCGCAGTACTGCCTGTAGAAGGTATCGAATTAAAAAGCTATTTAGCAGAATTAGAAGTGTGTTTAATTGAACAAGCACTTGAGCGTAATGAAAACGTGGTAGCGCGCGCTGCTGAAGTGCTTGGTGTAAGGCGTACAACGTTAGTTGAAAAGATGAAAAAGTATAATCTAAACAACTAAATAAGTTCACACTCATGGCTGCTTGTTAATTCATTATGGCGTTAACAGTAGGCCATTTAGTCGACATTTCCCCTATACAAATCTAAACGACAATTAGAGTCTAAACTCTATATTTCTTGTACCTAAGATAAATTATATTGAATTCAACTGTAATAATTGTTAATTTTTTGTATCGAGGTTGAGGAAAATAATAATTATAAGGTTGGTAGTATGAAACAATTAACAATTACGGCATGTTTAGCCTTGTCTTTACTTGGTTGTGGCGATCCCGATAGTTTGGATAACATTGAATTTGTTAAACGTAATTTAGAAAATAAAAACCTACACGAAAAGCTACTGACAATTGAGCTTACGAAAGATCGCTCAAAGCAGCACCAAGAGCTGTATCAAAAAATTAGCACAAGCTATAAATTACTTGAGCAAAGTAAAACTGAGAAAGACCGCTTTTCCTCGTACCACCATAGCTTTCTTGCCCGTGATGCATACTATACCGATGAATCTGACTATCAAGCCGTCGTGAGTGCCAAGAAACTAGAGGACGTCACTGGGCTATATCGTCGTATTGAGCCTTATTTTAAAAATGAACAAGCTGCAGACTTTATTTATACCACTACGGCAGATACATGGGATATTTACTCGGTAATACAGCAAGTAAAATACAACGCGCAGGTTTTACATGCGGTTGACGAAGGTAAAAATGTTAAGAAGAAAAATAACAACCCAGAATTAAGAAAGTGGCTAGATAGAGCCATCGCACGTGAGTATCAAGAACTACAAGAAATCGTTTTTATATTGGTTCAGGCTAGTGAGACCAACAAGGAAGATTTTTACGCGGATAAAAAACAAATTGAACAAGACGCCGACCGAATTCTAGCTGGTGTGCGTGCAGAAAAAGCCAGACAAATGTTAAAACCAGATATGTATGCTTGGCAGCAAAAGAACTTATGGCGCTACGAACTGGTTAATAATACGTGCATGGTACTGGATGAAAAAATTAGAGATTACGCCATCGCAAAAGATTGTCATCGTTTATTAAAGGCATACGAAGGTTACACAATCGAGCCTGATGAATTTTTAAACTTCGCAGCTAAATCTCGTATGGCACGTAACAAGTTAGCAGCCGTGACCGAAGAATTAAAAGAACGCTACAACTACAGCGAAAAAGTGCAGAAGTCTGATTTAAAACCGAATGACCAACTTAATTTGTTGATGCTTTCCTTAAAAAAAGATTTATATCGCGCAACGCCAAAGCTTTAAGTAGGGTGAGCACCTTGAGTTAGGTGTACTCTCAGTCGAGAGTACACTTGAATCAATCAGCTTTGTGTTAAGATTTGAAGAAGCTTTTCTAACTTAGTTTCGTCAATCGAAAGAGAAACACCGTTATTAAAGGAGTCACTTAGCATTCGTTCTCTGGAAAAGTAATTAAAATAATTGTCTTCGTTTTTTAGCTCGAGAGAGTTTAATATTTTATTGAACCGAGGATTGGTCGTCTTAGTAGCAGGGATTGATTCTATTTTTATGTTTAAGGACGAGACCTTAAAATGTGCTTTCCATTTTTGCGATATATCTAATATATTTTTTTCAATTTCTTCAATGCTCTTTCCATATGGTAATCTGGAATGAAGTTCTAGATGTGTGTGGTTTTCATCACCATTTAAAGCATGAGGCCAAAGAGTAACAGGCCCCATACTTTCATCTTTGAATGCTAACTCTCCAAACCTTACTGCATAAGGGTTTAATGCTATTAAACTGTTTAAATATTTAACAATTTTCCCGCTTTGATTTAGCTCTATTGGTAGCCCCTTAAAGAGCGATGCTATATAACTAATCGCATTAATATTCATTATTTCTTTGTCATGACCGAAGAATTCACCACTAGCTATTATTTTTAACCCGTTGCTTTGGTTTAGAAATGCATAGCTAACGACTGATTTCTTTTCTGATCGGACACGGCTTACTTTTTTAAGATGTTCACTTCTTTGCTTTATTTTCTTAAGTAATTCGGGAGTGATATTCTCAACTAGGATACTGGCCAAAACAGGGAAGTTGTTATCTTGAGTACTACTAAATTGAGATAGTTTTAAAGCTTCACCCTCATACTCAACTCCCTCTGAGAATTGAATGTTAATTATACTTCGACCATAAAAGTCTATAATACTCGGATAGGGCGAATCCAATGAGATTGTTATATCACTTTTAGACAGTGATTTTAATATGTCATCAGAATTGTTTAAAAGAATAACAATCCTAGAATTACTTGTGTTTATATTTTTATCTATCTTATTTAAAATTGTAGCTAATTCTTCAAATGTATTCGGATTGCTGGCATCAATTAAAATCTGACTTTTTACCACTCCATTAACTGATGAGGTATAAATAACATCATCTTCTTCGTGAAATTCTATTTCTTTATGAGTTAATTTCATTTTGATAAATGAAGAGATTGTTGAACCTTCATTTGAATTGTCAATAGCGATTAAGTTCTGCTTTGTCAGTTCATTTACAGAGCTAACGGCAAACGAATATTTAGAAAAAATTATATATATGCACAAACAAGAGATGTTAATACTTGATTTTAATAGTTTCATTTGAGTTATGAGTATCATTAATACATGTTCTCTATAATATCAATGTCATTCTCAACTTTGAATATGTAGAATGACAATGATGCGACAAAGATTCTTAAAACGACTTATAAGTTAATTAAATAATATGAA
Source organism: Pseudoalteromonas sp. P1-9 (assembly GCF_001399975.1). Taxonomy (GTDB): domain Bacteria; phylum Pseudomonadota; class Gammaproteobacteria; order Enterobacterales; family Alteromonadaceae; genus Pseudoalteromonas. The sequence goes on along the minus strand of NZ_LKBD01000004.1, from coordinate 59,484 downwards.
AAAATACGCCATAGGTATTCCTGGCCAAAAGTGGAATGACGCAGAAAAGTCACAATGGTTAAATCAGCAACAAAAAAAGCGTGATTATAATCAGCTGGTGGTTTCACAAATAAACCAACTAACCGATGCATTTGATATTGAAAGTTATGGGCAGTTGCCTTACGGTGATGATCTCATTCTGTTCGCTCTGCGTTCTAAATCTTGGCAACAAGATAAGCCATGTGTATTAATTACAGGTGGAGTACATGGTTACGAAACTAGCGGCGTAATGGGTGCTCTGGCATTTGCTAAAAACGATGTCAAAGACTTTGAAGATGCGTTTAATTTTGTGATTCTACCTTGTATTAGCCCGTGGGGATTTGAAACCATTAATCGCTGGAATTCTTATGCCGTCGATCCAAATCGGTCTTTTTTTAATGATTCCCCAGCACCTGAATCTCAGGCGGTATTAAATTACTTAAGCAAACTTAACTGTGACTTTTTAATGCATATTGATTTGCATGAAACCACAGATACGGATAATTCTGAATTTCGCCCAGCATTAGCAGCACGTGATGGCGTTCAGCATACCAATTGGAATATTCCTGATGGGTTTTATCTGGTAGGCGATTCAAAACGTCCTCAAGCGGCGTTTCAAAAAGCCATTATTGAGTCAGTTGAACAAGTCACCCATATTGCGCCGGCGGATGAAAATGGTGAATTAATCGGCGTAGCGATTTCACAATTTGGCGTATGCGACTATGACTGTAAAGGTTTATCTCTGTGCGCTGGTATTACTGATGCGATATATGTCACTACCACAGAAGTTTATCCGGATAGCCCTAAAGCGGATGAGCAAAATTGCATTGATGCACAAGTTGCCGCAATTCGTGGCGGGTTAAACTACTTGAACGCGTTGTAACGGAGAGAATTAGTGGCACTGATCACACAAATTCCCCTAATCAAAAAAATGGAGTTGGTTAACCGCCTGCCATTTTTTAAAACGCTTACATTAGCAGAAAGGCAAATGGTGGTTGAATCATTTTCTGAATTGCATTTGTTCAAAAAAGACAAAATGGTATTTAGACAAAATGAACACGATAATCACCTTTATATTGTGTTGTCTGGTGAGCTAGTGTTGTTTAAACAGCAGCATAAACCATCGCTCGTTTCTATTCAGCCTGGCGATTTTGTTGGCGAAGGATCATTTGTCGAAACACATAGTCGCAGTATTAATGCCAAAGCGAACACTGAAACTATCGTGTTGGCTATTTCACATACTGCAATGCAAAAATTGCCTTACGCAATTCGCGATAAGATAAAAGATCGCATTATTTTAGGCATGAGCCAACGCATTGAAAAACTTGGCGTAGTGATTGAAAAACTGCAAGGAAGTTAGCATGAAATTATATAAATTATTGGCTTTGGTAAGCGCGATTGTCGCGTTAAGTGCGTGTAGTACTGTGCCAAGAAATAGCAACCAAATCGAATGTAATGGTGAGCATTATCCTGTGACCTACATGAGCGAAATGCAGCAATATGAGGTAGAGCGTTTTGCAATGCGTCACGATTTCAGACCCGGTTGTGTATCGGGCAAGCTAAAAGAAATTAAAGCGCAAACTTGTCAGACAGCGTCATCTCTCAGCTATGAGCAATGGATGACATTGTATAACAGCTGTGTGGTTAATAAGCCTTAGGCTTTAACTTTTAGTAATTTGCTTTAACTTACTTTTTACAGAGCGCCAATGTGTCATCGGGATACTTGGCGCTTTTTTTAGTAAGTAATTAAAATCAATGTCAGCGAAATTTATTTTGCCATCATGGGCAAGTAGCACTGAGGTTGGCTTTAAAGTTTTTAGCATCAATAATGAATTAAGATAGCGCTTGGGGTAAAAAACTGGAAAAGGCGGGATCAGCTTTCCTTTTACGTTCACCATAAGGTCGGCGACGTAAATCATATTGCTGGGAATGTGATGCAAGCAAATATCTCTGTCAGTATGGCCTGGACTATGATGTACTTGCCACTCATCAAAATCAGGAATGCTAACACCATCAGGCAAATAAATATCGGCCTTAAGCTTACGTGGGTACCACATAAAAGCTTGTTTTTTACCTTTACGATTGGCAACCCAACGCGCCAATAAAATATCGGTAATGTGCATCATAATGCCATCAAAGCCTTGATACCAATGACCAGGTGCGTTTGATGTGGCGATTTTTGCACCTGTCATACGGCGCAGTTTGTGTGCACCACCGGCATGATCAGGATGCATATGCGTAACCATAATCAATTTTAGATCCGATAATGGACGCTTTAGCTCTTGTGTAATAAAGCGTGCAACGAGTTCACAATCCGCGCGGCAGCAGCCGTCCAACAGCATTAATTTATCTGGATATTCTACTAAATAGATCGATTGTATGTGTCCATTTAAGTTATGTAGTTGCATAATAAGCGCATTGTTTAAACGTGATATTATTCAGCTTATCGCAACTCATCAGACCACTCAAGAGGTGTCTTATTAGCAGTCAGAAAATCTTTGTTTTAGGCTTACCCCGCACTGGCACAACGAGTGTGTGTGCCGCTGCGCTCGCATTAGGCTTTAAAACGGCGCATACAGTGTATATTCAATCAACGTTAGATAGTGCTGAGTTTGTCGCAGACACACCGGTTTTTAACGACTATGAGGCGCTGCTACAGCAATATCCTACGGCAAAGTTTATTTACCTTGAGCGGGATTTAGCAAGCTGGTTGCCATCAATCAAAGTTTTGTTAACGCGTATGGCAGATAGGCTGCTAATTGAACACGGTGGTTTTTTTCCAAGCTTAAAACGCTGTTATGGCGATATTTTCTATCCGCTAAATAAGCAAACTATGTTAGATGATGCGCATTTAACACAGTGTTATTTATCGCATAAAGCCAAGGTAATGGACTTTTTTCAGCACATCGATAACCAGCACTTAGTGGTTAACTTGTCTGATGATAACAGCTATCAGCAATTTTGTTCGTTTCTGGGTAAACAAGAAAAAGGCGGTTTTGAACAGCTCAATGTAAACGGTAAAGTTACGGCGTGGAAGCAAATCAAAAGCCCGCTAAAACTCGACTCAACACGCAATGGTAAAGCGGATTTAAAATAGACATCTTTGAAGCTGACCATTAAACTGCGGCTAATTTGAATTACTAACATTAAGCCAAGTATGTTTGAACTGAAATACAAAACGCCATTTTCTTGGACTGAAGCGGTAATGGCCGATTTTGATACCTTTTTACAAGATCACGCAGCCGCTGAGAAAAAAGCGTCGGGCATGGCACTATCAATGCTTTCGCATTACCCAGATCGCCGCAAATTAGTGCGCGCAATGACTGACTTAGCGCTTGAAGAAATGATCCACTTTAAGCAAGTGGTGAAAATTTTGTTGGAGCGCGATATTACTCTAGGCAAAGACACTAAAGATTCGTATGTAAAAGACTTACGTGCGCTATTTCGCCAAGGTAAAGACGTATTTTTACTCGACCGCTTACTGGTTGCTGCGGTAATTGAGGCCCGTGGTTACGAGCGCTTCTCACTAGTAGCTGAAGCGCTTGCAGAGGGTAAAGAAAAAGACTTTTACGTTACCATCGCAAAATCAGAAGAAAAGCACGCATTTTTGTTTGTCGAGCTGGCGTACGAATATTTTGATAAAGCTGAAGTGGATGCACGTTTAGAAGAGATTTTGCACGCTGAAGCGGAAATTTGTGCAAAGCTGCCGCATACAGCGGCGCTTCATTAATAAGTCTTGCTTATCCGCACGAAGGATTAAGCAAATTTTCTGCAATATGTTCAAGTAAAAAGGTTTCGCGCACTATGCTGATGCCTTTTTTATCTGATTCAGCCATTGTTTGTTTGTTATATGCAATGGCTTTTTTTATATCTACCCAGTGTACCGTCATGCCATTGGCAATCTCATAATCTTCTAAATTTTGCTGGTCAAATTCATCGTCAATTGTGCACGTGAAGCAATAAGAGAGCATTTCGATTAATTGGTCTGTTTGTTTGTAATTAGTACGAAACTCACGAATTAAGCCGTATGGCGTAATATTATCAATTTCGCGTGCGCCGGTTTCTTCGGTTAACTCTCTAATTAACGCTTGCTGCAAGCTCTCGCCTTGATCAACTCCGCCACCGGGCAAAGAGTAATCACGATAACGTTCGGTGTGCAGTAATAAAATGTTTTGGCCTTTGGTTACAATAGCGCGTGTAGCGGGGCGCAATACGCGTTGATGCTGATTGAGCGCGAGTTCATCAACAAAATTAAACTCTTTTATTACCTGCATAAAAATTACCAAATCGTTAAAAGGCACGCATAGTAGCACCGTGAAATTAGAATATAAACGCAAATTAAATGTCACGTTAAAACAAATTAAGTTTCCTTTATCGCCACATCGTATATGATAAATTAGCAAGAATAATAACTATTAGGGAAATACCATGTCATCGAGTAACACTGATGCACAGACACAAAAAGTAAAACCCATAGATAAATTTCTTAATGGTATTGAGTATGTAGGAAATAAATTGCCAGATCCGGCAATGATATTTTTGTTCTCAATGTTATTGATTTGGGTACTTTCTGCAATTTTTTCAAATTACACGTTTTCAGCAATCGACCCACGCACTGGCGAAGCGATAGTTGTTAATAACTTACTTACTGGTGATAGCCTTGCCGCCTTTTTAGCGAATATGGTTAAAACATTCACCGGCTTTGCGCCGCTTGGTGTTGTGCTTGTTGCAATGCTAGGTGTAGGTGTAGCTGAGCACTCGGGCTACATTAACACTGGCCTAAAGCTAATGTTAAAACGCACACCGAAGGCGCTATTAACACCTTGCGTAATCTTAATTGCGATAGTGAGCCACACCGCAACTGATGCGGGCTATGTATTAGTAATTCCGCTTGCGGGTGTGATTTTTTATGCCATGGGGCGTCACCCCTTAGTTGGTATTGCCGCAGCATTTGCCGGTGTAAGTGGTGGTTTTAGCGCTAACTTTATTCCATCGGGAATCGATCCGTTACTACAAAGCTTTACCCAAAGCGCAGCGCAAATTATTGACCCTACTATTGAGGTGAATCCTCTCAATAACTGGTATTTCACTTCGGCGTCGAGTTTATTTATCGTGCTACTTGGCTGGTACATCACGGATAAAATTATCGAGCCGCGCCTAAACAAGGTTGAGCTTGATGGTAACACTGATGACTTACCGAGCTTTGACCAAATTAATGACACCGAGCGCAAAGGCTTTTACATTGCATCAGCTGTTATGATTGCTGGTCTTGCACTACTTGCCTATGCTGCGTGGGGCGAAAGCTCACCACTTCGTAGTAAAGAGGGCTCACTTACTGATTTTAAAGCGCCGCTAATGCAATCTATCGTGCCGATTATTTTCTTGGTGTTTTGGATCCCTGGGGCGGTTTACGGTTTTGTGGTGGGTACCTTTAAATCAAGTAAAGACATGATTGATGCAATGACCAAAGCAATGCATGGCATGGCATATTATGTGGTTATGGCGTTTTTCTGTGCACTGTTTATTGCTGCATTTTCGCAATCGAATCTTGGTGCATTACTCGCTATTGAAGGTGCCGAAATACTGAAAGCAATGCAGCTACCAAGTGCAGTAACTGTGGTGGGTATTATTTTCTTAACCGGTTTTGTGAACCTGTTTGTTGGATCAAGTAGTGCAAAATGGGCGCTACTAGGGCCAATTTTCGTACCTATGTTAATGCAGCTGGGCATTTCGCCAGACTTAACACAAGCGGCTTACCGTATTGGTGATTCAAGCTCGAATATTATTACGCCATTAATGCCTTACTTCCCGCTAGTGGTAGTGTATTGTCAAAAGTATGTTAAGAATACCGGTATTGGTACATTAATCGCGTTAATGATCCCATATTCAATTGCCTTTATGATTGGCTGGACCTTGTTCTTGCTTGCTTACTGGGGCCTAGGTTTACAATTAGGTTTACAAGCAAGTTATACCTATGGCTAATAGCGGTTCACTTAAATAGCTAATCATTCTAGTGGGCTATACGTTTTGCTAACCGCGTTGGCATAACGTTTAGCTTACAGCCCAAACAAAAACAGCAGGTTAATACCTGCTGTTTTTTTGCTTAAGTTACACTCTATTTTTTATTAAATGCGCCATTGCAGTGAATTTTGCAATTTGTCATTGTAAGGTGAGAGTGCTTGGCCTTTTTCACCGAGTAAAATGAGATTTGCTTTATGACCTTGGTAAGTCGCACCATCAAATGATTCGTCCGAAAAGTAAGATTCGGTACGATATTGATTCTCGCTTGGCACAATAAACAGTGTCATCGGGCCTTGCTCTGTTTGAAACACCAAATGCAGGCTTTTTTGCCCTTTAAAATCACAAAACGTAAGGTAGCTTACTTGATTTGGTAATTCGCTAAAATTCCCACCAAAGCTGGCAAGCTTTGCATTTACTTCTTGTAAACTAAAGTTGTGATTTACATTGGTGAGTGAACTTGGCTCATGATAAACATGAGCAAGTGCGTGTTGCTCTAAATTAAGCGGTGCGCCCATATTTAAATAAGTGAACGACACGCCAAATAAAAACGCCACAGATGCTGCTAATGCTAAATGAACACGTGTTTTTTTACGCTGAGTTTGAAACGCATGCAATGACTGATTTAACACCAAGCGCTCAGCGAGATTCTCTGGCACAGGGATGTTAAGCGCTTGCTCAATGTCGTTATCAAGGGCTTTTAGCTCGTTACTAAATGCGTGTGCATCTGGGTCTGACTCAAGTGCATCGAGCACGTCTTTGTCGCTGGTATTAGGATCAGCATATAAACGACGTCGTAATTCTAATTCATCCATTGTTGATCCCCCTTTGTAAACTTGGTTGTAAATTGTCTTTCAATTGGTTGCGAGCACGAAATAGTCGTGTCATTACGGTGTTTTTGTTAAGTGATAAAATGGATGCGATTTCATCACCACTAAACCCCATTACTACTTGCAGAAGCAAGGGCTCACGGTACTCTTCATCGAGTTGCATTATGCGTTTTTGCAGCTGTGAACGCTCTGCGTTTTGTTCCATATCGAGGGTTTGCGTATCGCATAGCGTATCTTGCTCAACATCGCTGTAATCAAATTGTTTACGCTCAAAACGGCGCGCATTCTCACGACGTAAAATCGTGATTAACCATGCTTTAGCTGCTTGCTGGTCAAGTAGTGAATCAAGCGAGCGCCAAGCCCTCAAAAAAGTTTCTTGCACAAGGTCTTCGGCAACCGTTGGGTCACCTGCTAACCAGTATGCGAAGCGATATAGCTCTTTGTGATACACATTCACTAACGCTTCATATCGTTTTTGTTTATCAGCCATGTCAATTAAGACCTGACGTTGCTGTTTTTTCTTTCCAAACATTGAAACTATTTTAGTAGAGTTGGGTTAACTCATTCTCGCTTTTGGTTTTTTTATTTAAATTATTTATCTGCTGGTAAATAAACTTTAGGTCGACCGCGTGATTTTTACCTGCGTATAAATTTGCTTGTAAGTGATTTACCGACTCAGCAAATTGCGAGTTGTTCACCATATTGTTGAGTTTAGTTAAATCTGCGCTGCCTGTATGTAGCGTACACAGTTTTACCAATTGATGATAAAACGCGCGTTGATTATTTTGTTTTAACGCTTCTTTGAGTTGAGGCAAGGGGGTTATGCTTTGCTTAGGCGTTACATCGTTATTGCCTGTTTGCGTTGCCGGTTTGCGTTTTATCCACCAAATAACTAAGGTGATTAACCACAATACATAGCCCAGAATGGCTAGCGGCCAGTAGTAAAATGGGGTTTCAAACGTGGTTTGATTCGCTGTGTTTGTTTGCGTACTTTCAGGTAACGTATTGTTCTGAATTGGCGCAGAGATGGCTGGTTGCACAAAGTTAGGGTCACCAACCACAGTTAACTTGCGCTCAGGAAGTGTGGCGTACTCTGTGCGGTTGGTAATAATGTTAAACCAAGGTACGCGAACCTCAGGCAAAGTATAACTGCCCGGAGCTTGAGGCATAAGCGCAAATGACTCAACTTTTTGTGAAATAACTTTACCATTGCGTACTAGGTTATTGCTTTCCGCTTGGTCTGAATAGCTGCGCACGCCATTAATTGTTGGCAAATTGATTTCAGGCAATTGTTCTTTAGTAATGCCAAGTGCCGTAACAGTAATGGTACGGGTAATTGGTTCACCAATTTGATAGCTCTGCTTTTCTGGTTGCCACTCTTCATTTAAGGTCACAAGTTCACTTGGTAACCAGTTGCCAGAGCTACTTTGTGGAATAGGTTTAATGTTTAACTGAATATCTTTACCCACAGCACTTGCCGCACGAGTGCGGTAATTGTCGCGAATTCGGCCTTTAAAGTAAGGCGACTTAATAGTGTATTGACCACTTTTTTGCGGTTGAATAAGGTAATTACGCTCAATAATTAAATAACGAATGCCATCAATAATTTCGTAACTCTCTTTTTGTTTACCAAGCTGGGATACATTAGCGGTTTCTAGCTCTGGAGAGCCTAATTGCCCCTCAGTTAAGTCGTTGGCAAGGAATAATTTAACGGTATATACGCCAGCTTGCTGTACGTATAACGTATCGCTTTGCATACTCGTTTCGATATACACATCTTTACTTTGGTTATCAGCGGTTGATGATGGCACGACTTTAACGCTAAGCGGATTAGATTGCATGTTGGCAACAGAAAAGCTGGGTATTTCATACGTGCCAGGGTTACGTGCCATTAATTCCACTTGCCACTGTGTGGTGTGATTTACTTGGCCGTTAATTATGCTGGTGTTGCTGCGCACTGATGTAGGACCCACTACAAAGTTTTTTAATAGTGGTGTGGTATCGGGTTGTTCACCCTTTACATTTTGTTCAGCACGAATTGTCAAATTAAAGAATTCACCCGCTAATACTGGGTTGCGATCAACACTAGCAGTGAGTGCTGCTATCGCTTGCAAAGGCAGTAATACAAGGCTAATTAAAACAACTAAGCGACTTACCATGACTTCTCAACTCCTTGCTGCTGGATGCGCTGACGATATCTTTTTTGACTTTCTAATTTCATTTTATTGCGTAACAAAATAGCCGGATCATCCGGTACTTTGCGTAGTAGCTGATTAATAATCTGGACTTGCTCTTTTTCTTCAGGGGTTAGCTCGGGCGCTGGCGTAGCCTGCTGTTGTGGCATTTGCTGCTCAGCTTGTTGCTGTTGTTCGGATTGTTGCTCAGCTTCACCCTCTGGCTGTTGTTCAGGCTCTTTATCTGAAGGGTTAGCGTGTTGTTCTTTTTGGTCTTGTTGCTCAGGCGAACTCTCAGCTTTCATATCCGGCTGATTGTTATTTCCTTGCTTTTCACCTTCGCTTTTTTCGCCATTTTGATTTTGCTGGTCTTGAGATTCAGATTGCTTACCATTTTGCTGGTTTTGCTCATTTGATTGCTGGTTTTGTTGGCCTGATTGTTGGTCTTGTTGTTGCTGATTGTCGCCTTGTTGCTGCTTATCTTGCTCTTGGTTTTTACCATCTTGAGATTGTTGATTTTGCTGCTGTTGCTTCAAATCTTCTAATAAGGCTTTGTTTTCTTGCGCTTGCTTAAATTCAGGTTGCTGGGCTAAGGCTTTGTCATAAGCGTCAATCGCTTCATCAAAGCGGTTTAATTTTGCTAACGCGTTACCTTGATTATAAAGTCCCTCTGCACTGCTATCTTGCTTAAACTTTTTGAGCGCGTTTTCGAAGTCACCTTGTTGGTAAAGCGCAGAGCCTGATAAATTCGCGGTCTTTGCGTTACTTGCGGCTTTGTAATCTTGCTGTTGATACGCTTTATGCGCTTTTTGCTCGTCATTTAATAACCAGCTCGGTAGTGACAATGCGTAACTAACACTTGGTTTAAATATAAATAGGTAGCAAAGCCCTAATAAAAATTTAGGTTGGTGTTTTAACATCATAAAACCGAGTGGAATAAGTAAAAATACCAAGTAAATACCGCCATCAATGGGTTGTTGACTGGTTTGCTCACGCTTTATTACATCTTCTTGATTAGTGCTGGTAGGCTTAAATAGGGCAAGATCGGCATCGCTTACTTGATAGTAATTAAACTTACCACCTGTATTTGAGGCAAGTTGTTGTAACAAGCTAAAGTTAGCTTTTGGAATGACAATCTGTCCGTAGTTATCTTTTAAAAAACCTTCGTTTGGCAATTGAATTGGCGCGCCTTGCTCTGTTGCAACCGCATAGATATTGAGTTTGATATTGTGCTTATTTAATAGTTTCTCGATGTCACGGCTTTCATCAAAATCATCAATACCATCAGTGATCCAATAAATCTCGCCATTGGTCACGCTTGCTTGGTTGAGTAATTCGACCGCTAAATTAATACCAGCAAAGGTATTGCTACCCGGTACAGGCATAATTTCTGGACTTAAACTCGGAATGAGGTTGGCGAGCGTTTGGTGATCTGACGTCAGTGGAGAAATGGTGTAAGCATCGTTACTGTAAGCTACAAGAGCTAAGTCACTTTCTTTCAAAATATCGGTCAGTGTAAGCGCTTTAAAACGCGCTTGTGTTAAGCGATTTGGCTTTATGTCTTGGCTGTACATTGAGCGAGACATATCCATCACTAACACGCGCGCATGTTTGCTTTGATAAACTGGTAACGGTTGTGATTGCCAGCTCGGTCCTGCAAGTGCGACAACACTGACAAATAAAAACAAGCTTAACCACAGAGAATTGGTTTTGCTGTGTTTGGTTTCACCGTCTAACAGAAATTGTGCAAGGTGTGGGGCGATGGGACTATTGCTAATATGTTTACGTTTTTTAATAAACTGTAATGCCATTACCAAGGCTACTAACGGTAATAGGTAAAAGGCTTCAGGGCGAATAAATTCTAACGTCATGCGCCACTCCGTGTTGTTAAGCTGCGAATACTATTTACTAATGTTTGCGTGAATAGCAGTAGCACTGCGATAAATAATGGAATATAAAACAATGCTTTTTGCGGTCTTACGGTTTCACTGTTATCGCTAATTGGTTCTAACTGATCAAGCATTTGATAAATGCGTTGTAAACTCGCCACGTCGGTTGCGCGAAAGTATTGGCCACCGGTATCACGTGCAATTTCTGTTAATAAGCCTTCATCTAATGCGCTGCCACGCTGCATTTGAAAGCCAAAAAAGTTTGATTGGCTGTCGGCACCTACACCGACGGTATATACTTTGATTCCCGCATCCTTCGCAAGGATCAGCGCTTCTTCAGGGCTTAAATTACCAGCGGTATTTTGTCCGTCGGTTAACAAAATAAGTATGCGGTTACTGTCTTCTTTTAAAGCAAAACGCTTCACAGCAAGGCCGAGCGCGTCGCCTATTGCGGTGGCTTGACCCACCAAGCCAATTTGCGCTTCTTCTAGCATTTTAGCTACTGTGGTTAAGTCGCGGGTGAGTGGCGTTTGTAAAAAAGCGGTATCGGCAAACAAAATAAGGCCTAGTCGATCGCCAGTGCGGGCAGTAATAAACTCATTAAGTACTGCTTTAACTACAGATAATCTGTCAATGTACTGCCCCTGATATTGCATATCTTGCTCACGCATTGAGGTAGATAAATCGACAGCCAGCATAATTTCACGCCCTTCGTTGGGTAACTGAATCGGTTCGCCATAGTACTTAGGGTGGGCGAGGGCAACGCATAAACATGCCCAGATTAGCCAAGGCCAAAGTGAAAAACGTGTTGGTTGCGATATGTTGCCGGTTTGCACTACCGGATTATGGTAGAGCGCCGTTGTTCTAACGGTTGCGACTTGTTTGCTTTTTTGTAACTTACGCAGTAAAAACGGCAGCGGCAATAATAAAAAGGCAAATGGCCAAGCAAACTCAAACATTAATCGCCCCTTTTACTTTAAAACGATAAATAGCCTTTGTTAGCTTGTTGTGGAAATCGGTAAGTGGTTCATTATTTTCGGCTTGATATAAGCGCATTAGCTCTTCATTGCTGAGCGTTGTTTTTGATGTTGCAGCGACAAGATAAAGCCATTTTTCACCACTTTGACTGGCAGCTTCTGCACCATAGTAATGTTTTACAAGACGTTTCAATAATAAATGAAGTGCCTGTACATTATCTAAATCGCAAGATTGATATGCTTTACTTTCTTTAATTGCTTGTTTTTTAGCTTTATTGAGTAGATGACGTTGGTAAATTGCATAGCTGGCAATAACGAGTAGCAATAGGACTACTGCAATGATTGCTATAGCAGGCAGCGAAAGAGGCCACCAAGGCACTGTCGCGGGTGCGATAACATCATGCAAATTATCTAACGGAGATGTTGGTGTCGCCATTAAATCATTATCCCTTTAATTGTTCGGTGATTGATTGCGCTGCACTAAAAGGCATCAGCGCTAACCCTGATTTATGTAATAGCTGATAGAGCGCATTTTGTTGGGCATGGGCTTTTGCCGCGTAGCTTTCGCGAAATTTAGCATTAGCCAGCGGTAAACTTGCTTGGCGATTACCTGATTTTAGTGAAAGTTGCTCGCCAACATTCGGCAGCGTACGTTCCATAGGGTCAAAAATAGGGCAGGCAATTAACTCGCAGTGGCGGGTTAATAACAGTAATTGCTTTGCCATATCTTCACTTAAATGATGAAAATCCGAAATGAGGTATACCAAGGAGCCTGGTTTTGCTAAGTGTACTAAACGATTTAATTGATCATTTAGCGTTTGCGATTCGCCGTCGAGTTTACTGCTTAATGCCGCTTGGTGGGCAAGCTGCAAATTATGAAACAGCTTTAATGCAGCGCTTTGGCGTGAGGCGGGCTTTAGCTCCCAATGGGCATTATGATTAAACACTAACCCGCCAACGCGATCGCCGCGCTGAATGGCACTCCATGCAATCAGTGCACTTAAATGAGCGGCTTGTACAGACTTAAGCAGCAACTGTGAACCAAAAATCATGCTGTCGCTAAAATCGGTCAAAATAAAAACGGGGCGTTCTTTTTCTTCCTGAAATAGCTTGGTATGTGCAATTCCGGTGCGAGCGGTAACACGCCAGTCGATAGCACGCACATCATCACCCGGTTGATAATGCCGAACTTCAGCAAATTCCATACCTCGGCCTTTATGTGGCGCAAGATATTGACCGGCATTGTGGTGCTTCACTTTGCGTTTTGGCGTTAGTTCAAGCAAAGTAGTTTTGTTGTGATACGCCATCAACTCATTGAGCGAGAGCTCCACACCATTGCTTTGCAGTTCGGCGAGTTGTGCAGTTTGTGTATTCATAATGGGTTTAAGGTGCTACCACGCGTGCGATTATCTCGGCTAGTACATCATCTTTGCTTACGCCATCAGCTTGCGCTTCGTAAGATAAAATAATGCGATGACGTAGCACATTAGCAAATACACTTTGAATGTCTTCAGGTGCGACAAAATCACGACCGGCGAGCCATGCATGAGCTCGGGCACAGCGATCAAGCGCAATTGTGGCGCGCGGACTTGCGCCGTATTCTATCCAACGGCCTAATTCTGGGCTTAACTTTTCAGCTTGGCGTGTTGCGATAATCAGTTGCACAAGATAGCGTTCAAGTGGCTCTGATAAATGCATTGAAAGCACTTGCTTGCGTGATTCAAACAAGGTTTGTTGCGAAATTTGAGGTGCTTTAACTTGCTCATCTGACAGCGCTTCACCACGGGTTAGACGTAATATGTCGAGCTCGTTTTGTGCGTCTGGATAATCAATACTAAGATGTAATAAAAAACGGTCAAGCTGCGCTTCTGGAAGCGGGTAAGTCCCTTCTTGTTCTAGCGGATTTTGCGTTGCCATAACAAGAAATAATTCTGGCAGTGGGTAAGTTTTTTTACCTACCGTGATTTGCCTTTCTGCCATGGCCTCTAATAAAGCTGACTGAACTTTTGCTGGCGCACGGTTAATTTCATCAGCGAGCACAAGGTTATGAAATAACGGTCCTGCTTCAAATACAAATTCGCTGGTTTGCTGGCGATAAATATCGGTTCCTGTGATATCTGCCGGCAATAAATCGGGGGTAAATTGTACGCGTTGGAAATTGCCTTCAACACCTTTTGCCAACGCATTTACTGCACGGGTTTTAGCAAGACCTGGAGGACCTTCAACAAGTAGGTGTCCATCAGCAAGTAATGCTAGTAAAAGTGCTTGAGTAAGTTCTGGTTGGCCAATGATTTGGCTGTCTAAATAATTTTGTAGCTGAACAAACGCTGATACCGCCATGTTAGTCGCTATCCTTATTGTTTTAATTGGCTTAAATAGTTCTTAACCGCTAGATTATACTTAAGCTGTTAGTTAAGCCAAGGGCTTACGTTAATAAATGTATCGGGAAAAATTAGGTGTGTTGATCTTCGCATTTGTTTTATGAGGCAAGAACAACAGAGGCTAAGATGGTGGCAGTAATAAAAAGTTCAAAAAAAGCTGCATAAGAAATGCAGCTTGGCAGTGATAATGTCAACATTCGTGCGTATTAGGCGCTTTCGTTGCTGTTTTGTTCACTTTGCATTTTGCGGTATTTTAAACCGTCGATAACCAGTTCCAGAATGGGACGTTTTTCACCATTGTACCAATTATTAGCTGTACGCTTGCTAAGTGCACCTTGGGTTTGTTCTGAAATCGTGTTAGCGGTCCATTGCGTGCCTAGCTCCAGTTTTATGTATTGAGTTAGCTTCATAGCGCTCTCCATCTAACGTGTTTGTAATATGGAAATTGTTACTTTTATTTCGGTGAAAAAACAGAGAGCCCCCGTAATCCTTTGTTTTAATTTGTGATTAAATGTTATTCAATGAATATTGTGGTTAACGCGATAGCTAGCAGAAGACTTTTACCGCGATCACAGCAAAGGGAAGTCGGCAAGGGTGGTTGACAAAAACTTACGTTTTGCTATTGGCAAACAAAGATACCTTGTTTAGAATCAATAAACTTGATAACAGGTCAGACCTGTAACCAGAGGAACAACCTATGTCTGAACAAAATATACTAAAAACAACAAAAGGCGACCGAATTGCCGTTGTCAGCGGATTGAGAACTCCATTTGCAAAACAAGCTACTTACTTCCACCACGTACCTGCATTAGATATGGGTAAAATGGTTGTAAATGAAATGCTTGAACGCATGAATCTTGATAAAAATGAAATCGATCAGCTGGTTTTCGGACAGGTTGTTCAAATGCCAGAAGCGCCAAATATTGCGCGTGAAATTGTACTGGGTACTGGCATGCCAGTATCGGTAGATGCGTATTCTGTGTCACGTGCATGTGCGACTAGTTTCCAAGCAGTTGCCAACGTAGCGGAATCAATTATTGCCGGTTCTGTAAATGTCGGTATTGCTGGCGGCGCGGATTCATCATCTGTTTTACCAATTGGCGTAAGTAAAAAATTAGCGGGTAGCCTTGTTGATTTAAATAAAGCGCGTACCTTTGGTCAGCGATTTAAAATTCTTTCGAAATTGCGCTTTAAAGATTTACTGCCAGTACCACCTGCGGTAGCTGAATATTCAACGGGTCTTTCAATGGGCCAAACCGCAGAGCAAATGGCGAAAACTCATAACATTAGCCGTGCTGATCAAGATGCAATGGCGCATCGCTCACACTCGCTTGCGGCAAAAGCCTGGAATGACGGTTTACTAAGCAACGAAGTAATGACTGCACATGTGCCGCCTTACAAAGGTTTCCTTGATCGCGATAACAACATTCGTGAAAACTCAACAGTTGAAGGCTACGCAAAATTACGTCCGGTATTTGACCGTCAACATGGTTCGGTAACGGCTGCAAATGCAACGCCACTAACTGATGGTGCGGCAGCTGTGTTAATGATGAGCGAATCAAAAGCGAAAGCACTTGGTTACCCAATTTTAGGTTATATTCGTAGCTTCGCGTTTAGCGCGATTGACGTACATGAAGATATGCTAATGGGTCCTGCACACTCAACGCCAATGGCGCTTGATAGAGCGGGTATCACGTTACAAGATCTTGATTTAATTGAAATGCACGAAGCATTCGCAGCTCAAGCACTTGCTAACATGAAGATGTTTGGCTGTGATAAATTTGCCCAAGAGAAGTTAGGCCGTTCTAAGGCGATTGGCGAAATCGATATGGATAAGTTTAATGTAAACGGTGGTTCACTTGCTTATGGTCACCCGTTCGCAGCAACAGGCGCACGTTTAATTACACAAAGCTTAAATGAATTAAATCGTCGTGGTGGTGGCCTTGCATTAACAACAGCATGTGCTGCAGGTGGTTTAGGTGCGGCATTCGTTTTAGAGGGAGCATAGTATGACAGCTGAACAAGCGAACTCAGTATTTGATTTTAAAGTTAATGATGACAACATTGCGATTGTCACCATTGACGTAGCAGGGGAAAAAATGAATACCCTGCGCGACAGCTTTGTTGATGACCTTAATGCGGTTATTAAACAAGGTGTTGAGCAAAATATTAAAGGCATGGTATTCATCAGCGGCAAGCCGGATAACTTTATCGCAGGCGCTGATATTAAAATGCTGGATAACGCTAAAACTCGCGATGACGCGCTGTATTTATCACAAACGTGTCACAGCGTATTTGCTGATTTAGTAAAACTGCCTTTCCCAACGGTTGCAGCAATGAATGGTGCAACCTTAGGTGGTGGTCTAGAGTTTGCACTGGCGTGTGATTATCGTGTTGCCAGTGATGCCAGCAATACCAAGTTAGGTTTACCTGAAGTGCAACTTGGTTTATTACCAGGTGGCGGCGGTACCCAACGTTTACCTAAACTGGTAGGTATTCAAAAAGCACTTGAATGGACACTAACAGGTAAACAAGTGCGCCCTAAACAAGCTAAAAAAGCAGGCCTTGTTGATGATGTAGTGCCTAATAGTGTGCTACTTGATGTGGCGCTTAAATTTGCTGTTAAAGGCAAGCGTAAGAGCATTAAGCCTAAGCTTGGTAAAGTGTCTCAATTACTCGAGTCGAACCCATTTGGTCGCAATATTATCTTCAAAAAAGCAACTGAGAATGTTGAGAAGAAAACAGGTGGTCACTACCCAGCGCCATTTGCCATAATTAAAGCAATTCGCGCTGCTGCTGAAATGGCACCAGCGAAAGGCTATGAAATTGAAGCACAAGGCTTTGCTGATTTGGTAATGAGCAAAGAATCAAAAGCATTACGCGGTATTTTCTTTGCCACCACTGAAATGAAAAAAGAGTGGAATGAGCAATCGCAGCCAACAGAAAATGTTGCTGTGCTAGGCGGTGGTTTAATGGGCGCGGGCATTGCACATGTAAGTGCATGCAAAGCAGGTGCCCGTGTACGAGTGAAAGACATTGCACAAAAAGGCATTTCTGGTGCACTTAACTACAGCTTTAAAATTCTAAACAAAAAGCAAAAACGCCGTATTTTATCTAAAGCTGAATTGCAGCTTCAAATGGCACGCATTACGGGTGGCACCGATTACGCTGGTTTTGAAAATACCGATATCGCCATTGAAGCGGTATTTGAAGATTTAAAACTAAAGCAAAGCATGGTTGCTGATATCGAAGAAAATTGTAATGAAAATACCATTTTCGCGTCGAATACATCTTCGCTACCAATTGGTCAAATTGCTGAAAATGCAGCGCGTCCTGAAAACGTAATTGGTCTTCACTATTTCTCACCGGTGGAAAAAATGCCGCTGGTAGAAATTATTCCTCATGAGAAAACGGCGAAAGAGACTATTGCACGCGTTGTAAACTTTGCACGCAAGCAAGGTAAAACACCGATTGTTGTAAAAGACAAAGCGGGTTTTTATGTAAACCGTATTTTAGCGCCTTACGTTAACGAAGCGGCAAACTTATTACTTGCTGGTGAGCCAATTGAAAAGATTGACGAAGCCTTAGTAGAGTTTGGTTTCCCAGTTGGCCCAATGACACTACTTGATGAAGTAGGCATTGATATTGGTTCTAAAATTGCCCCAATTCTCGAAAAAGAGCTGGGTGAGCGTTTTAAAGCGCCAGATGCTTTCTCACGCTTAATTGATGCAGGTCGCTTAGGTCGTAAAAGCGGCCGAGGTTTTTTTGTTTACGATAAGAAAGATAAAAAAGTCGATGAGTCTGTTTATGAATTGCTTGGCGTTAGTAAAAACCCACGCTTGAATAAAGAAGAAATTGCAGAGCGCTGTGTTGCACAAATGCTAAACGAAGCAGCACGCTGCTTAGATGAAGGCATTATTGCAAGTGCACGCGATGGTGATATTGGTGCAATATTTGGTATCGGATTCCCACCATTCCTTGGTGGTCCATTTAGTTACATGGATTCGTTAGGCGCTGGGCATTTGGCATCGCGCTTGGCAACATTTGCAGAGTACAACAAACACTTTACACCGTGCGAGCCATTAATCGCGATGGCAGAAGCTAAACAAGCGTTTTATACAGAGTAGGCAAGCGCAAGTTAAGGTTTATTGTTCAGTAAACGTTTAGTATAGATTTAATCCTGAAAGCTCAATTAATCATCGATTTTTTGAGCTTTTTTTTGTACTATAGCGCCCCGATTTTATGTTGTGCTTGGTGAGAAGCGATGCTTTGGTATTTATTCGCGTTATTAATTATTAATGGTTATATGAGCGCTGTTGTGGCGGGCCGCTTTGGATTAGTTGGCAAGCGCTGGGCGATCGCGGGGTTATTAACTGGGCCTGCGGTATATAGTGTAATTAATGTTAAACAACGAATGTTACTAAGAAAGTCACTAGGCTTTGTTTTTACACGTATTAGTGCATAAATCAGAGCGCCTAGTGAGTTATTGCACTAGGCTGAGCTTTACTTCTTGTTCCAAATCTCTTGGCGGTAAGTGCGCTTCTTTACAGCGAGCTAACAGAAACTGTTCAAACTGCTCATGTGAAAGCGGTTTCGAGTAAAAATAGCCTTGTACTGTCGCACAATTTAGTTCTTTTAATTGCTCCACTTGATCTTCGTACTCAACACCTTCAGCTACCACAGATAAGCCAAGATTGTGGGCTATGGTGACGATTGAATCGACCATATTCTTACCTTTTTCATTGCCCATGTCGTCAATAAAGGCTTTATCGACTTTTAATGTGTTTAGCGGAAATTGTTTAAGGTAAGCGAGTGATGAATAACCCGTGCCGAAATCGTCGATAGCCAGGTGAATACCGCGAGCACTTAGCGTATTCATAATGCGAATAGCGTCTTTTGGATCTTCCATGATAGTGCCTTCGGTGATTTCGAGTTCTAAGTAGTACGACGCGAGTCCTTCGCGTTTTAGTATTTTATCAATACTGCCAATGAGATCTGGCTGCATAAACTGTTTTGCAGAAAGGTTCACTGCCACACGACCATCAAATAAGCCGCGGTTAATCCAGTCTTTTACGTCACGACAGGCTTTTTCTAACACCACTTCACCTACTTCAACAATTTGGCCGGTTTCTTCAGCGATTGGAATAAATTGGGCTGGGCTTATTAAGCCTTTATTCGGTGTAATAAAACGCACTAGCGCTTCCATGCCGACAAGCTCGCCGCTGTTAATGTCCATTTTAGGTTGGTAGAACACTTTAAAGTGGTCTTCTTTTAAGCCATAACGAATTAAGTTTTCGATTTGTAGACGCTTAACCGCTTGGCGGTTCATGGCATCGTTAAAGAATAAGTAACGGTTACCATGTTGTTTTGCATGGTACATTGCCGTGTCTGCGTTTTTAAGCAGTAGCTCAGGTGTATTACCATCTTCAGGGAAGAGCACGATGCCCACACTAGAGGTG
Source organism: Pseudoalteromonas sp. P1-9 (assembly GCF_001399975.1). GTDB lineage: Bacteria > Pseudomonadota > Gammaproteobacteria > Enterobacterales > Alteromonadaceae > Pseudoalteromonas. The sequence goes on along the minus strand of NZ_LKBD01000004.1, from coordinate 39,738 downwards.
ATCACAAGCTCGTGCCCAGACATATGGAATGGCGCTTCAATCAGCGCTAAAAAGCTTTTGGCAGCTTGTGTAATAGTATGAATATCATTGGTGTTTTGCATTACAAGCGCAAATTCGTCACCGCCTAGGCGATAGAACTGGTCGCTCTCACGCGTACGTTTGGATAGACGCGATGCCAAACGACACAATAAAATATCACCCGCGTGGTGGCCTAAACTATCGTTAATTTTCTTAAAGTTGTCTAAATCAAATACTAATAATGCATGGCGGTTTTTGCGACCGACCAGGGATTTCATATTACTAAAGAACTGATTACGATTTGGCAGGCCGGTTAAGCGGTCGCGATTGGTCAGTTTTTGCAGTGCCAATTCAGTTTGCTTGTTGTCGGTTACATCGTTGTAAACCGCAATGTAGTGGCGCAGATTGCACTTTTTGTTATCAATGCGGTCAATAGAAAGTGAGAAGAACGTGCTTTGCCTGTCTTTGCTAAATGTTAGTTCTTTATGCCAGTGCGATTTTTTTTGTATTGCTTTGTACAGCTGGCTTGTTTTGCTTTTGTCGTAACCTGGGAGTCGGTAAGGGGTGCCAATGTGATTTGCAGTAGTGCCACCAAAATAGCTTAAGTAGGCCTGATTTACTTCGACAATATTAAAATTCGCATCGAAAATAACAATAGGATCAGAGAGGTTTTCAATACAGTTTGCCAGCAAATTTAAACGTTCTTGGGTTTGTTTTACCGAGCCAATGTCTTTAACCGTGCCCATCATTCTAAGTGGTTTTAAGTCCTCATCCGTTTCAATTACGCGGCCTTTATCGAGTACCCAACGCCAATCGCCGTTTGCATCTTTCGCTCGGTAACTCGCTTCGAAATGCGAAACTTCTCCTGACAGGTGCTTTTTAAGGATTTGTTCAACGTGGGGTAAATCAGATGGATGGATATTTGATTTATTAGGTGGTAAATCGGGAGTGTGGTCAATGGCATTAAATAAGCCGTCATTAATGCGCTCTAAACGATGCTCACTAATGTGCCAATCCCAAACAGCATCGCCACTTGCTAATATACTGTTTTTAAATCGATGTTCTGAACGTTTTAAGGCAAGTTGTGAGCGTCGCAGGCGCAAAACAGCAACTAGCGCTATCAGCAAACTCAATGTTGCGAGCGCAAGTGGGATAACCAGCTTGGAGTCTAGTAGCGTGGGTTGGTGTGCATCGCTTGAAAAAGCAGTAAACAAACCAGTAAACCCAGCAATTATTTTTATTATTTTATTGGGCATTGGCTTAACGCATTGTATTTAACTCCCTTACACTAAGGGATTGTCTTTATGGTGTCAAAGCTTGTTTAACCGATTCGGAATTAGTTGCTTGTTTTACCGTCTTTTTTTTGGTTTTTAGCTCAAGACGTGTACTGTTTTCACTAAACAAACGTTTGCTATAACTTACTAATTGCGCCTTACTTAATTGCAATAGCGCAGTTTTCAACTGGTATTGCATATTAAATTGGCCATCACCATTGCCGATTGCCAGCCAAAACCGCTGTGATTTGAGGCGTAGGTTTTTATCTTTTTCAACAATTTGCATCATTAATGCTTGTTTAGCTTGTTGCCAATCTTCATCGCTCATGGCGTTAATTTGTAGATAGTAATTGGCTAAAAAGTGATTGCTGTGCTGGGCTAAAATATCGGACGCGATTTCTGGCGACTGAATATAAAATGCGATACCAGCGCGATTATTTAAAGGCGCAAAGCCTGAGCCAACTAAATAGCCAAGCTGTTTTTCGGTACGCATATCGTGGAAGTAGTCTTGGCTGATTAAATGGTTTAGTGCCATTAACCTGATTTTTTCGCTGATTGAATCAGAGCTTGCTTGAAAGTAACTTACCAGCGCATTGTCTGGGTGAGGCACATCGTGGGTTTGCTCTTGTTGGTGATCTAACGTTACGATAGGACGGTTTAAATCAGCAATAGTGGTGCGCGTTTTTAGTTTTTCTCTGATTAGTGCCACACAATCGTCGGCTTCTAATGGTGTCCAGTTGCCATGCATTAGAATTTGACAGTGCAGGGCTTCAAATAACTGACTACAAAATGCGTTAAACTCACAGAAACTGATTTGTTCAATCGCTTCGGCGAGTTTTAACGGCGTTGGATTCCACGGTAGCAATGTAGCGCTCAATTCTGAGAATAAAAGACTAACAGGTTTACTTTGGTTGCCATTTTGCCAATGACGAACAAGCTGACGTTGGTATTCATAAAAGCGAATCGAGTCAAATTTACAGCTCAATAATTCATTTAAAATTTCACCGATTAATTCAATTTGATTACCACTTAATCCCCAAGTGTGCAGCGTTAAACCACCTTGGTGAGCTGAAAGCTGATAATTAATGCCCGCTAATTCTGCCGGATAAAATTGCTCAGCGACTTTATCCATAAAAAGGTCTGCAAACAGGCGTGTCATCGCCATGTTTTTAATGTTTTGCACCGTAATTTCACTGTCTAACGCCAAGTAAAAATGACCTTTGGCGACTCTAAAGGTGGAATCTTGTTTATACCAAAATTCGAACGTGTCGCTTGAAACGCGTTTTTCTGGTGTTTTATGTTTATGCTCTATCGGATGCAGCACAACCGGCTTTGTTAAATAAGGATTGCTGGTTGGCAGGATTAGTTCAACGGCGTTCGCATCTACTTTTTCCAGTGAGTCTAACCAAGGTTGCGATATTTTTTTGATGCTATAAGGCGTACCATACCACTTTGCTTTGGCATCGGTTGGCACACCTGGGTGAATATGAATCAGGCGCATATTATTGGCATTTAGCAGCGTGAACACATTGTCAAACTGCGAGCGATTAAAGCCTGTCATTATGTAATCGCCATAAATTAAGTGTTCATCTGGATAGTGATGCATATTCACACTTAAACTATTTACCCAATCCAATACGCGGGATTTCTCTTGATTATTAAAGGCGATGTCCATCAGCACCTTTTTATCTTGGTAAAGACGCTCCAATAACGGGGTTTCGGCTTTGGCAATCAGCAGCAGGTAACAAAACAGGTATTCCACAATGGCGGTTTTATGTTTTTCGCCTTCGTCGGTCAGTACAATACTAATGTTAAAATCTTTAAAGTTACTGCCATTAATACCACCACCGGCACTGAGCCCGTTAATCCATCCCGCTTTTTTTAATACCGAATAAAGTGAGCCTACGCCTTCGTAGCCGATTAGGTGGGCGATAAAGCTTACTGTTTTTTCACGGTAAAAATTATCAATACTGGGCAGCGCAAACGATACAATGAGCTTTTGCATATGTTTGTGTGGCTCAATATAAATCGACTGGCACATGTTTTCAGGCAGATAAAGTGGTGCTTCAATACTGGGTTTTTCGCGTTCAGGGTTGCCACTAAGGCAATTAAATAGTTGCGTTATTTTAACCTTAATGAGTTCGCAAGGCGTATTGCTTGAAATCACTAAGGTCATGTTTTGTGCTTGGTAGTGTTTTAAAAAGAAAGCGCGGATCTCTTCGCTAATGCATTCGTTTTTATTAATTAAGGTTTGATGGTTGCCGACCGAAAATTTAGCAAATGGGTGCGCACTGTTACACGTTTCTTTATGGACTTGGTAAATGCGACGTGAATCATCCTTCAGCTTTAATTTAAATTCTGCATCAATGGCATTGCGCTCTTTCTCGCATGCAGACGGTAAAATAAGCGGTGCATGAAAAATATCAGCAAACTGACTAAGCGCTTGTAAAAAATGTTCGTTCAGGACTTCAAAAAAGTAACTCGAATGCTCTGTGCCTGTCCACGCGTTACAATTACCGCCATGATGCGATAAAAATTGTGAAAAAGAGCCGGGCTCAGGGTATTTTTCTGAACCTAAAAATAGCATGTGTTCTAAGAAGTGCGCTAAACCTTGACGGCTGATAGGGTCGTCAAAATGGCCGCAATTTACGGTAAGTGACGCCGCTGATTTATCGCTGGCAGCGTCTTCAATCACTAAGATTTTTAGACCATTATCCAGTTTTAGGGACTGATAAATTCTGCTATCATTGCTGCTGGTTATCAAGGTTTGCTCCGTATCTAATAAAGAAAAGAATAATCGCTTATCAACACGATTGAAGTGGATCTGGAAGCAACACAGCTAAACTAAAAACTACCTGAGTTTTTATTGCTTTAAAGCTAATATAGCGGACATATCATAGATTTGGCTATAGCAAAGTCGTTATTTTTTGTAGTTTTACGGTTTTGCCTTAATGAGCATTGTTATGAAAAAAATTTTTATTATGCGTCATGGTCAAGCACAGTCTTTGACGGTAAATGACCAAAACAGAATGCTAACGGATATAGGTCGACTTGAAGTCGCCGCAATGGCGAGTAAATTACAGCAAGATTGTAAAATAGATGCTGTTCTAACAAGTACTTATCTTCGTGCTTTGCAAACGGCCGAAATTGTTACGGCAAAACAAGAAAGCATTCGTTATCAAGACAGCTTTGACGATTTTATTCCAAGTGGCGATGCTGAAAACGCTGCGGAACTGATTAAAGCAATGATCAGTTACAAACCTAACTTAAATAACTGGATCTTGGTTGCTCATATGCCAATTGTGAGTTATATCGTTGAGCAATTTTGCCCTGATAATATGCCAATTTTTGCAACAGCTGCGGTTGCTGAGATTCATTATAATGAAGAATCAGGTTTGGCTGAGTTAGTTGCAATGCATTTACCTGATGTTGGTGAAAAGGTTAGTTAAAAAATGACTCAATTGAGTCATTTTTTGTTTTTAGCGCTAAACATTAGCGGAAAAAAGGATCTTCTGGAATATCCACTAAAATAAGTAATGCGCCACGGCCACCATATTCAAGCGGCGCTTGATGAATAGCCAGTACATCAGGGTGTTGTACTAAATAATGCGGCACTTTGTGTTTTAATACTCGCTCACCAACACCTGTCACGATGCATGCACAGCGTAAATGACGCTTCTTACACGCACTGATAAGGCCTGCTAACTCCAGCTTTGCCGTCTCTTTATTCATGCCATGCATATCTAAAATAAGTTCAGGAGCAAAGTCACCACGGCGAAGTTGTTTGGCTAAATAGCTATCAGCACCGGGTTTAACAAAGTTAACGGTACCCGATGTATCTATGTCTGGAATATATTCATCCGAGAAATAAAACTCAGCATCGAGCTGTTTTACCTTAGTGTTGGTAGTCTGCTCAGGTGCTTTTTGCGCTTTTTTAAAGTGGACTGTGTCTTGGCTTATTTTTTTTGAGCCAGACATTTCACTGCGAAAAAGGGCAATGTCGTCATCGGAAAGTGAGTGATCTTTTTTCATGGCGGGATTGTATCCAAAAATATGTAAAAAACCTAGAGTATTGCGCCTTTAAACCGTTACAATAGTGCTTTTAAACACTAGTGAAACTTGATTATGGAACAGGCATTTTTAGATTCGGCAATGCAAACAGAAGCCGTTACAGAGCTAAATACAATTAATGATTGGTTACGTTGGACGACCAGTCAGTTTGCTGCGTCAGGTATTTTCTTTGGTCACGGTTCTGATAACCCGTGGGATGAAGCTGTACAGTTAATTATGCCAGCATTAAGTTTGCCGATTAATGCGCCAAAAGAGCTTGCGACTAGCAAATTGACTACGTCTGAAAAAGAAACGCTGGTGGCGTTAATTGCGGCGCGCATTAATGAACGCGTGCCCGTTGCTTACTTAACAAATCAAGCTTATTTCGCAGGCCTACCATTTTATGTTGATGAGCGTGTATTAGTTCCGCGCTCCCCGTTTGCTGAGCTTATCAATAAAAAGTTTGATACTTGGCTCGATCCAGAGCAAGAAGTTACCCGAATTTTAGATATGTGTACCGGTTCGGCATGTATTGCGATTGCACTGGCACAAGCATTTGAAAATGCCGAAGTGGATGCGGTTGATATTTCGTTTGATGCATTAGAAGTAGCGGATATTAATATCTCAAATTACCAGTTAAACCATCGTGTTTTCCCTATTCAATCGGATGTGTTTTCGGGTGTGCCTGGCCAAAAATACGATTTAATTGTGGCTAATCCTCCATATGTTGATGCTGAAGACATGGGCGACCTGCCAGATGAATTCCATCACGAGCCTGAACTAGGTCTAGCGTCAGGTGAAGACGGTCTTGATGTTACTCGTACATTATTAAATGAAGCGGCGGAGCATCTAACTGATAACGGTTGGTTATTTGTTGAAGTAGGTAATTCTATGGTACATATGGAAGCGCTTTATCCTGGTGTGCCATTTGAGTGGATTGAATTTAAACACGGCGGCTTAGGCGTGTTTGCAATTAATAAACAAGATTTAATTGCACATTTAGGGTAATCACCAAGTAAAAAACGCAGTTTGGCGGCACTGTATCTACCAACGCTGCCATTTGGGAATGAGGAAATGAGACGTTATGGCCGGAAATAGTATTGGTCAATTATTTAAGGTGAGTACCTTTGGCGAAAGCCATGGTATTGCACTAGGTGGGGTGGTCGATGGCTGCCCGCCGGGATTAGAAATTAGTGAAGCTGACTTACAAATCGATTTAGACAGACGTAAGCCTGGGCAAAGTCGCTACACTACGCAGCGCCGCGAAGAAGATGCTGTTAAAATTTTATCGGGTATTTTTGAAGGTAAAACGACGGGCACCAGCATTGGTTTGCTTATCGAAAATGGCGATCAGCGTTCAAAAGATTATTCAAAAATTGCCGATGTATATCGTCCAGGTCACGGTGATTATACTTACTGGCATAAATATGGTATTCGCGATTACCGTGGTGGCGGTCGCTCGTCAGCGCGCGAAACAGCCATTCGTGTTGCCGCAGGCGCAATTGCTAAAAAGTATTTAAAACAATTTCATGGTGTTGAAATTAATGCATGTTTATCGCAACTTGGGCCAATTAAAGCAGAGCAATTTGATTGGTCTGTGGTTGAAGAAAACCCATTCTTTTTTCCAGATAGTTCTAAGCTAGATGCGCTTGATGAATACATGCGCGCGCTGAAAAAAGAAGGTGATTCAATTGGCGCAAAAGTTACTGTGGTTGCGAAAAATGTACCTGTGGGTTTGGGTGAGCCAGTGTTTGATCGTTTAGATGCTGAAATTGCCCATTCACTGATGAGCATTAACGCGGTAAAAGGCGTTGAAATTGGTGACGGTTTTGAAGTGATTGAGCAAAAAGGCTCAGAGCATCGTGATACCATCACCCCTGAAGGCTTTACTTCAAACCATGCAGGCGGTGTGCTTGCGGGTATTTCAACTGGGCAAGACATTGTGGCATCTATTGCGCTTAAACCAACATCGAGCATTACGGTACCGGGTAAAAGCATTAATACGCAAAATGAAGCGGTTGAGATGGTAACCAAAGGGCGACATGATCCTTGTGTGGGTATTCGTGCAATTCCTATTGCAGAAGCAATGTTGGCAATCACCTTGATGGATCACTTATTGCGTCATCAGGGCCAAAACAAGCATGTCAATGTGCAGCCTGGCCCAATTCCAGGGCAAGCGGAATAATTACCGTAGATATTTAAAAAAGGGGCTATTTCAGCCCCTTTTTATTTTTGCTAAAATGCATGCAATTTTTTGCTGTACCTATCGTTATGCATCGTTATCAAGATTTAATTATCATCTTTAATACCTGTTTTGAGCGCACACTAAACACGCGTTTAGTAAAAGGCGATGGCGAACCGATTTATCTACCTGCAGATAGCAATACATCATTTCATCGCATTGAATTTGCCCATGGCTATTATGCTAGCGGCCTGCATGAAGTGGCGCATTGGTTAGTAGCAGGCGAGGCCAGACGTTTATTAGAAGATTACGGTTACTGGTATTGCACAGATGGGCGCGATGAAGTACAACAGGCCGAATTTGAAAAAGTGGAAGTGCACCCACAAGCCATTGAGTGGGCACTCAGTGTGGCAGCTGGCTTTAATTTTAATGTATCAGCAGATAACTTAAACGGTGCACAAACGTGTCGCTTTGCATTTCAGCGTAAGGTTTACATAAAGGTATGTGAGTTACTTGAGAGCGGGTTTAACAGCCGTACTGAAACCTTGATTAAAGCATTATGCGATTTTTATCACACACCATACCCATTAACACGTGCACAATTTACTTGGCAGGATGAATTAATTAATGATGAAGCAGTTTAAACTTGGCCTTATTATCAACCCTGTTGCTGGTTTAGGTGGCAGTGTTGGTCTAAAAGGCAGTGATAATGTCACTGAACAGGCGCTTGCGCTTGGTGCAGAGCCAAAATCTCATAAACGCACTCAAGCGGCACTTGAAGTACTTTTGCCGTATAAAGAACACATTCAAATATTTACTCCAAGTGGCAAAATGGGGCAAACCCTTGCAGAAGAAATGGGTTTTACTACTAATGTTGTGTTGACGGTTGGTGAACAGACATCACCTGCTGATACAGAGTTAACGGTTAAAACCTTAATTGAATACGGTGTCGATTTAATTTTATTTGCTGGTGGAGACGGTACAGCGCGTAATGTGTGTAGTGCGGTTAGCGATAATACGACTGTGCTTGGTATCCCTGCTGGTTGTAAAATTCATTCTGGCGTATATGCGATTACACCGAAAGCAGCAGGGCGCGTTGTTGAAATGCTGATAAACGGCGAGCTGGTTACACTTTCAGATGCGGATGTAATGGATATTGATGAATCGGCATTTCGGGAAGGTGTTGTAAAAGCCAAACGTTATGGTGAAATGCAGGTGCCAAGTGAATTACGCTACGTGCAAGCAGTAAAAAGTGGCGGTAAAGAAACGGATGAGTTAGTACTTGCTGACTTATCTGCCTATGTTGTGTCAGAAATGGAAGATGACGAATATTATGTAATGGGTTCAGGCTCGACCGTTGCTGCAATAATGGAAGAAATGGGGCTTGAAAACACCTTACTCGGTGTCGATGTCGTGCTCGATCAAGACGTTATTGCTGCAGATTGTACCGCACAGCAATTAATTGATTTAACCAAAGGCAAGCCGACTAAAATTGTGATCACCTTAATTGGTGGGCAAGGTCATATCTTTGGTCGTGGTAATCAGCAGCTTAGCCCTGAACTTATTCGCCAAGTAGGTAAAGAAAATATTATTGTGGTTGCAACTAAACGCAAACTGCAAGCACTTAACGGCCGTCCGCTTATTTGTGATACAGGCGACAGCGTGTTAGATGACGAACTATCAGGTTTTATAAAAGTGGTAACTGGATACAACGATCATGTGATGTATGCAGTGGGCCTTGAAGAGGAAAAATAAATGCAATTATTAGCGTATGTTGATAAGGCCAATGAGTTCTTTGATAAACTGGTTGAAACAGCGACCGATGATGAGTTGTTTGCAAGTGGTTACTTACGTGGCCACTTTGATTTGCAAGTAGGTTACGCGCAAGTTGAAGGTGATGATTTAAGCTGCGAAGAGTTAAATGAAAAAATTGAAAAATCATTGGTTAAAGCGTATCGCAATGGCGAACTAACCGATGAAGACCGCGGTCATGTAGTTGCAATTTGGGAAAAAGTAAAAGAACTTGTTTAAGTGTTTACTGCATTCTAAACATCAAAAAAAGCAGCCAATGGCTGCTTTTTTTACTTTTTATACACATCACTGAATTGGTATTACTCAGCGTATAAGCCTAAGTGCTCTTTCGCGTATGCTTCGAAATCGGTGAAGCCGCCAATGTGTTTTTGATCTAAGAAGATTTGAGGTACTGTTTCACAAGGCTTGCCAGCTGATTTTTCTAAATCCGCTTTTGATACGCCTTCTTTAATAATATCTACGTAACGGAATTTAAAATCATCACGTTCCTGGGTTAAACGTTCTGCTAATTCTTTTGCGCGAACACAAAATGGGCAGCCATCACGGCCAAAAATTACTGTAAACATTATTCTTTCCTCTTTAAATTTAATGAACCCATTGTGTCAGCGAAAGGTGAGTTTGTGAAATTGATAAACTCAATCGCATCATTCGCAAATAACGATGGGTGGTTTTTAATAATCTATTTTTAGAGAATTAAGTGCGGTATACCGTTTTAATTAGGTGATAACCAAATTTGGTTTTTACAGGGCCGTGCACTTCAAATAATGGCTTTTTAAAAACCACATCATCAAATGCTTTTACCATATCGCCTTTATTAAATTCACCCAAGTCGCCACCGCGTTTGCGCGACGGGCACCTTGAATGTTGTTTAGCAAGCTTGTTAAAGTCAGCTCCTTTTTTAAGCTTTTCTTTTAGTTCTAAACAGAGTTTTTCAGTATTAACTAAGATGTGATACGCGCATGCTTTAGGCATTGGATTCTCGAATGCAAATTAAGATACGCGTATTTTAATGGCTAGTTGCTATTTTGTCTAAAAGCTGCGAGCTCTTAGGCCTAATTCTGTGGAATAGCCCATCGATTTGGCAATAATTTTTAAATCTTCTGAAATCACATAATAAGTGGGAAAGGCAGAAATTTTATAATTACTAGCGGTGTGGCTATCGGCTAATAGCACCGGCATGCTGAGGGATAGTTCATCTACAAATGCTTCAACTTGTTGCTTGCTCTCATAGTCAGCGGCAATTGCTATGGCATTGATACTGCCGTTTTTAGCCAGTTTATCGAGGTTCGGCATGCTGAGTTTGCATACGGTGCACCAAGGGGCAAAAAAATAAACCACCGTTTGTTGGTTTTGTAACGATTTAATGGATACTCGCTCGCCGGTTTCTAGTGTCTCTAAATTAAAATAGGGTGCTGGTTGGTCGTTACTCAGTAAGTTTCGCTGCTGAAAAGTAGTGATCACAAAAAAAATCACAGAAAAAAATAAAATATTTGAAATAATGCTTTTTATTTTTAATTTCATAGGGTTGAAGTGTTCTCTAAAGATGAAGTTTAGGTGGTTAATTAAAAAAATTTAAATTAATACCTTGAAAAAGAAATTAGCCACCACATATCTAGTTATGAAGACGCCATAAGGGTTTTCTATTCAGGTAACAATTTGAATTGCCTGACTTTATTTAAGACTTGTCCGCTTTAGGAGAGTCGTTTTTAAGACAATTATCGCTTTATGAGGATATATACTATGCGTAATTTAGATCTATCTCCACTTTATCGTTCGTTCATCGGTTTTGATCACTTAGCTCAAATGATGGATAACGCGAGCCGCAATACCAAACAATCAAACTTTCCGCCTTACAATATTGAGCTTTTAGGTGAAAATGACTATCAAATCACCATGGCTGTTGCAGGCTTTTTAGAATCTGAGTTAACCATTGAAACAGAGAAAAACACGCTAAAAGTATCGGGCGTGAAAGCAGAAAAAGAATCGCAAGCTGAGCGTAAATTTATTCACCAAGGCATTGCTGAGCGAAACTTTGAGCACAAATTCCAGTTAGGTGATCATGTTAAAGTTGTTGGCGCTAATTTAGAAAACGGTTTATTGAACATTACTTTGCTTCGTGAAATTCCAGAAGCGCATAAGCCACGTAAAATTGCCATTAACTCAACGCAAGAGTTACTTGAAGAAGTATAAACTTTAAAACAGATTTCCCAACCACAAAAAGCGCCGTAAGGCGCTTTTTTAGTTTAAGGTGTCGAGCGCGCGCTGTAATTTTACTTGGGCGAGGTGATTAAGGGTTTGCGCTTTTTCAATGCTAATCGCATTAAACGCCACTTCATCACCCGCGCGTTTTTGTAATAAGTTTGCACAATCTAATGCGGTGACTGAGCCAAGTTTCGGATAGCCGCCAATGGTTTGGCGATCATTTAAAAGTACTATAGGTTGACCATCGGCGGGCACTTGTATGGCACCTAGGTTGATGCCTTCTGAAAAGCGCGCACCGGTTGGGCTTTCTAATACTGCGCCTTGTAAACGATAACCCATGCGGTCACTTTGCACAGTTACGGTATAACTTGAATTTAGAAAGCGGTTTATATCGGCCGTTGAAAATTCATGATGTTGCAGCGCAAGTACCATATTAAGCGGTGTGTTTTGGCAATAATTAGGTAATAAGTTAGCAGGTAACCTCTTGTGCTTTGTAAAACGAGGTACTTGTTGTTTTATTGGTGTGTTTGCTTCAATTTTGCAGCCAAGCCCTTCACGTAAAACGGTACTAACACTTGTAAAGTGTGACTGTGCTTTGATACCACCTGAAATTGCAAGCGTGTGCCTTAAACCAGTATGGGGCGTTGCAATTTCAATTAAATCACCCCGTGTTACTTGAATACTTTGCCAAAGCGCTTGGCTTTTATTGTTAACTGTAAACTCAACATTTGGCCCTGTAAGTGCAATCGTTATTGGCACTAGTACTTCCGCGCGAAAGCCACCAAGCGTTAATTCAAGTGCTGGGCTATTAATTGGGTTGCCGACAAGGGCATTGGCAATTTTAAAGGCGTAAGGGTCGTGACATCCACCTGTGGTAAGACCTAAATGGTTTTGTCCAAATCGCCCCAAATCTTGAACGCAGCAATAGAGCCCCGGATTGATGACTTTGAGTACGCTAGTCAATGTGGCCTCCTAAGCGAATAAACTCACTACGCTCAATAGGTATAAACTTCACGCTATCACCAATATTAAAAGGCAAAGGAGGTGTATTTTCAGCATCAAATAGTGAAACAGGGCAGTTACCAATAAGGTTCCAACCACCCGGAGAAGCGGCTGGATAAACCGCAGTTTGCCTATCTGCGATGGCGATCGAACCCTTGGCTACTTTTTTACGGGGAGTTGCAAGGCGTGGAGTGGCAAGTATTGGGTTTACTTCACCTAAAAATGCAAAACCCGGTGCAAAACCAATGGCAAATACACTGTAAATTTGTTCGCTGTGGTATTTGATAATATCGGATACAGTGAGATTTTTTGCTTTTGCCATGGCGTTTAGATCAGCACCTACTTCGCTATGATAATAGGCGGGTAACTCGATTTGGTTTACTGAAAATGCAGTATCGTTTAGCTGGGTAAGTATGCTTTTAATTTTTTGCTTTATTGAAAAATGATCAATACTAAGGCTTTGATAAGTAACTAACGCACTAGTGTAGGAAATGGTCACATCAACAATTAACTCACCCAGTGAGGCCTTTAAAGCGTGTGAAAAAGCAGCGAGCTTTTGCGTTTGCTCACTTGAAATAGTGTCACTAAAATAAATTAAAACCGCATGTTCACTGGCATCAAAAATGCGATAGCTAGGGTTACTCATTGCTAGCAATAATCTGTTTGATTTTTGCTATTTGAGCAACCGCACTAGGGTTATCACCGTGTACACATAGCGAGTCGCATTGCAGTGTTAATTTGCTGCCATCACGGGTGGTAATCGCACCAAATTGCTTCATTTCACTCACTTGCTCAAGTAGCTTGGTTTCATCGTGCACAGCACCTGCAAGATTGCGTGATACCAACGAACCATCTGGGTTGTATAGCCTATCAGCGAAGACTTCAAAGAGTAATTCAATGCCGGCTTTCTGTGCGATTTGAATTGCTTGGCTGTTATCAACTCTACTTAGTACCATTAACTTTAACTCGCAGGGGTAACTTGCGATTGCCTGTGCAATGATGGCAAGCAATTCAGAGTTGGCCATCATATCGTTATAAAGTGCGCCGTGTGGTTTTACATAGCTAAGGCTAAGCCCTTGTACTTTTGCCATGCCTTCTAGCGTTGCGATTTGGTAGTGCAGTAAATTGGTCAGCTCGGTATTTGATAGTTGCATACTGCGCCTGCCGAAACCTTGCCTGTCGGGGTAACTTGGGTGAGCACCTATCTCAACACTATGAAGTTTCGCTAGGCTCAGTGTGTGTGCCATTACATTAGGGTCGCTAGCGTGAAAACCACACGCAATGTTTGCCATATCAATTACAGCCATGGCTTGATCATCACAACCTAATGTATATTGACCAAAACTTTCCCCTAAATCGCAATTGAGTTTCATGGTTATCCTTGGCAGCGTTTTATGTTATCAAGAATAATGCCGCTTGCCATAGCAACATTAAGTGATTCAACCTGACCAAATGCCGGAATGGTTATTTTTTTGCTAATCGCACTGGCAATATGCTCGCGAATACCGTGTGATTCGCTGCCCATCACTAAAATTAAGTCGCTTTCAAACTGTGTTGCGTGAATGTTTTCGCCGCCTAAGTACGCGCCGTAAACAGGGCGAGTTTGTTTTCTAAAATAGTCAGTTAATTCAGTTTGAATAATGTTGACGCGGGTAAAGCTGCCCATCGTCGCGCTGATAACTTTTGGATTATACGGGTCTGCACAATCAGGGCTTAAAATCAGTTCATTAATTCCATACCAGTCGGCCACGCGAATAATAGTGCCTAAATTACCTGGGTCGGCAACACCATCAAGTACAATGGAAATACCTTGGCTATTTGGCTCACTTTGTTTTGGCGTTTCAACAATCGCAATGGCAGCATTATTACTAACTAGCGTACTTGCCTTAGCAAGCTCCTCTTCGTCGCAAGTGATAATATTGAGGCCATTTAATTGTGATGCGTGCTTATCGCAAAAAATTTGGGTAGCAAAAAGCTGTTTAATAACTAAATTGCTGTCGAGTAATTCGAGTACGTTTTTTTCACCTTGCACTAAAAATAAATTTTGTAACTTACGCTGTTTTTTTTGAGATAACGCACGTAATTGTTTTAGTTGGTTTTTAGAGATCATACTGTACCCTTCTTAAATCTTACAAAATTATATCACTCATCGCTTTAGGCGGAAGGGTTTTGACAATAAGAATTTTTAACCTATACCTAAAAGTGTAAGGCAAACGCTTTATAACTCTCACAAACGTTCAAATGGTTTGAACCTCAACGCAAAGGAGCGCGTTATGAAATTACTTTCACTGCCAGTACTTGGCGCATTCTTATTAGCTATTACTTCAATTACCTTTTCTGTGAGTGCAGAGTCACAAGTGACAAAGCCGACAAAGAGCAACGTTGAAGAAGTTGTTAAAGTAGAGCTCGTTAATGTAAATACTGCGAATGCAGAAGAGTTGGCAACCTTGCCTGGCATTGGCGAATCACGAGCACTCAGAATTATCAACTATCGTGAGCAGAATGGAAAAATAAAATCCCTTGAAGAATTGAATGACATTAAGGGGTTTGGTGAAAGGTCAATCGCCAAGCTAAAAGGCAGAGTAACGTTTTAAATAAAAAAAAGGGGCGATTGCCCCTTTATTTATTGTTGTTTTCGAACTCAGTTCGCGCCTCTTTAAGCAGCGGCTTAATAAACATTAGTGTAAGTGGTGTAGTAATAAGTGGATAGCACAAACCCACAATTAGTAAGTATAAAAGCAGCCACCAAGATTCGATATTTGCTAACAGTAAAAATATCGGTGTTAAACACGCAATTTTTACTACATTGAGTGTGATCTTTTTACTGGCTGGCAAGTTCGCAACGGCTAAGTGAATAACTTCTTGTCGTTGTCGAACTGATAAACCATCTAATTCAGGAATGTTTTTTGTTGAGAAATACATATTAAATCTTTTTAGCGAAAACCAAACGCGTAATTAACACAACAAACAATACCGCACTCGCAATCGCAAAGATCACTTGCATCCAACCAGGCATACTCAAGCCAAGAAATTGCCAGCTGATATTTCCGCAATCACCGGTGACTTCAAAAAACCATGGCATCCATTGATGCAGTGGTAAAAACTCAGGGAAGTTCGGCTCAAAGGCACAACCTGCAAAGGCAAATGGATCGGTATTATTTTGCATAGCGATATGTTCTGCAGCAATTAAGTAACCCCAAATTGCCGAAATAGCCCAAAATGCAAACCCGATAACACGAACAAAGACATTTTGCGGTTTAATAGCACCTGTAATACCTGCAAACAATAGTCCCAGCATTGCGGTACGTTGGTAAATACACATTACGCATGGCCCTAAATCCATAGCATATTGGAAGAAAAGTGCTGCGCCTTCAAGGATAAGCGCGATGCCTGCCAATAAAAGCCAAGGTAAGCGTTGTTCCGGCCAATGAGCAAGTTTTGAAAACATAGGCGTTACTAAAAATTCGTTAATAATGGGGCACACTATAAAAAAAACGCCACTGCTTCGCACGAATTTTCGTTGGAATTTTGTAAAACGGCGTAAATACCAAGGTTTGTGTGATTTTTAGATTGTGAAATGCGTTACAAACATTAACAGAGCTTTGGTAAAAACAGTTTACAGACTATTTTATCTTATGCATTTATTTGCTTGTGCAAACAATCGCATCTGGTACAATCAGTTTGATTAAAAAAGCATTACAAGAACGACTGGACACTTCATGAGAATTTTTAAAGCCAAAAGCCCTGCGGGATTTGCTGAGGAATACATAGTTGAATCGATTTGGAACGGCGAATTTGCGCCAGGTTCAATTTTACCAGCAGAGCGAGAGCTTTCAGAGCTTATTGGTGTGACACGTACAACTTTACGTGAAGTGCTACAGCGTTTGGCGCGCGACGGCTGGTTGACCATTCAACACGGTAAGCCAACACGTGTTAATAATTATTGGGAAACGTCGGGTCTTAATATTTTAGAGACGCTTGCTAAATTAGACTCAACGAAAGTACCCGAGCTAATTGACCAGTTGCTTTCAGCGCGTACCAATATCAGTGCTATTTATACGCGTTCAGCGATTAAAACAAATCCAGATAAAGTAATAGAAACCTTGTCCCGTGCTGATGATTTAGCCGACACTGCCGAAGCGTTTGCAGATTACGACTACCGCATGCACCACGAACTTGCATTTGCCTGTGGTAACCCAATTTACGTATTAACGCTAAATGGTTTTAAAGGCTTTTACGCGCGCATTGCCCGCCATTATTTTGCCGATGAGCGCACGCGTAAGTTAGCGCTTAAGTTTTTTGCAGAATTAAAAGCACTAGCAGAGCAAGACAAGTTTGATGAGTCTATTTTCTTAGTGCGTAAATATGGTCTAGAATCAGGCGCCTTATGGCAAGAAATTAGAGAAACTATGCCTGAAGATATTATGGAACAAGATGCGTAATTAAATTCACGCTTACCCAACGAAAGCCAGCATATTTGCTGGCTTTTTTGTTTTTATTGCTGAAGTTGCAAGGAAGTTAATACCTCTTACATACCCTAAGAAAAGCGTCGTGTAAAAATAACACCGGCCGATAACCTAGAACGCACAATTGTGTGATTTGTATCATAATCGTTTTTATCGAACGGCCTTATCGTTTTAATTGATTATCTTTAACTACATCGATTCGTTACACTTTCTGCAGTATAAAAATAAAAGCCAAGACCTCTTGGTTTTTTTTATTTTGGCATTATATTTATTGCCAGAGATGATGATAAATCATCAAAACTGGATATTTCATTATAAATAATTGGAGAAAATAATGGGCGTATTAGTAGGCCGCAAGGCACCAGACTTTACAGCTGCAGCAGTTTTAGGTAACGGCGAAATCGTAGATAGCTACAACTTACACGAAGCAATCAAAGGTAAAAAAGCAGTTGTTTTCTTTTACCCATTAGATTTTACATTCGTATGTCCTTCAGAGCTAATTGCTTTCGACAAGCGTTTTGAAGAATTCCAAAAGCGTGGCGTAGAAGTTATCGGTGTTTCTATCGATTCACAATTCTCACACAACGCATGGCGTAACACGCCAGTTAACGAAGGCGGTATTGGTCCAGTTAAATACGCACTAGTTGCTGACGTTAAACACGAAATCTGTCAAGCATACGACGTTGAGCACCCAGAAGCTGGCGTTGCTTTCCGTGGTTCTTTCCTAATCGATGAAGAAGGTAACGTACGTCACCAAGTAGTTAACGACTTACCACTAGGTCGTAACATCGACGAAATGCTTCGCATGGTTGACGCACTAGCATTCCACTCAGAGCACGGTGAAGTATGTCCTGCTGGCTGGGAAGAAGGTAAAAAAGGTATGGACGCAAGCCCAGCTGGCGTTGCTGCATTCCTTTCTGAAAACGAAGGCGACCTATAAGTCTTTTTCGTTAAAAGCTGCTTTTTAGCAGCTTTTAAAAGATATAAAAAATCCGGCAATTGCCGGATTTTTTTATGGTTTAAATTCTAATTAGAACTTGTATTTAGCACCTAGCATAAATACAAATGGGTCGATTGCAACGTCTGACGTTAATACCTTGTTGCCACCTGCAAATACTTCAGCATCTGTATCGATGTCGATGTAAGAAGCCATTGCGTGAATACCCCATTTTTCATTGATCATGTAGTTTGCACCTACTTGACCTGCTAAGCCAAATGAGTTTGATAGTTCAAGTTTAACATCATCAGTACCTAATACCGCTTTTAGGTCTGCACCCGCTTCGCTGTCAAAGAAGATAGTGTAGTTAACACCAGCACCTACGAATGCACGGAATTTGTCACCAGCGCTACCGAAGTGGTATTGTGCAAACAGTGATGGTGGTAAGTGTTTAGTTGAACCGATGCTTGCGCCGCCGATAGCTAAGTCACCAATTTTACCTTCACCAGAAATATCGTGGCTAAACGGTGTTGCTGCTACTAACTCTACTACCCAGTTATCATTAATCGCGTAGTCAAATGTAATACCTAGCTGAGTGTTGCTGTCTACTGAAACGCCCGCAGTTGGGATTTCATTTAAGTAGCTTGTACCGCTGTCAGGGTTTACGTTGATTGCACCTACGTTTACGCTTAGTTTTGCCATTGCTGGTGCTGCGATTAAACCTGAAGTTAGTAATGCTGTAGTTAGTAATTTTTTCATCGATAATCTCCCGAATCATCTTTTGTTTTGATGTGGCTATTATCGGTAGCTAGAAAAATTAAAAGCTGTTCTAGATCAAGTTTTGATAGTCAAATACGGTCTATCCACATTAGAATTTGATTTAGATTAAGTTTTTGACTGCCTAGAGTTCGTTTATGAGTATTTTATTAGTAATCCCCAACCGTAAGCTCGATAAACTCATCGAAAAATTTCACGGTATATTGCCTGACGTTAAAATTCAGGTGTGGCCAGAAGTGAGTGATGCACTCGCGGTTGAATACATTGTTGCATGGCAACCACCGAAAGGATCGTTGGCACCCTTTGTTAATTGTAAGGCGATTGCGTCGTTTGGTGCGGGCGTAGACAGTTTATTGCAATACGATGGTTTACCCAATGTGCCAATTACCCGTATTGTTGATGATAACTTAGCGAGTGATATGAGCCGTTACGTACTTACGCATATTTTAGCGTATCAACATCGAATCGAATTATACGTTAAGCAGCAACAAGAAAAACTGTGGAAGCCAAAACGCGCAAGAATGGGAAATAAAGTAACAGTTCTTGGCGCAGGGCAGTTAGGTACTGCAAGCGCAAATTTACTGCAACTAAATGGCTTTGATGTTAGTGTTTGGTCGCGCACCGCTAAATCACTAGAAGGCATTACTAGTTATGCGCAAGATGATTTAGCTCGAGCGGTGAGTGATGCCGACTATATTGTGTGCTTATTGCCCTCAACTAAACATACCCGCAATATGATTGATCATGCATTTTTATCAAAAACCAAAAAAGGCGTGGTGATTATTAATGTTGCACGAGGCGATATAATCGATGAGCAAAGCCTTTTAGCGAATCTCGATTCAGGTCAAGTAGCGCATGCAATTTTGGATGTGTTTAGTATTGAACCTTTGCCGCAAACGCATGCATTTTGGCAGCATAGCGCAATAACTATTACCCCTCATTGCTCGGCGCTTAGCAATGTTGATACAGTGACACGTCAGTTGTGTGATAACTATTTGAGATTAAAAGCGGGGCAAGCACTAATGAACACCGTAGACTGTGGCTTAGGTTATTAAACTACTGGTTGTAAAACCAGCGTTTTAATGGGTTGTTAAAATTTGTAAATTGTTTAGAATGATTCTCCAGTACAGTTTATGTACTAAAACAATAATAAAAAAACAAAATTATTGGGGGAGTTATGCACCGCGCAATGGCAAAAGGGATCAAATTAAGCTCAGTCGCTTTATTGGTTGCTTTTTTAGGAGTGAGTGCTTGGTTCACTCAGGCTGATGAAGCCGTAAACCAAAATACAGTAGTAACAAATGCAGAATAAGGCTCAATAGAGCCTTATTTTTTTGCGTGAATTTCTTTGTTTGCAAGCTTCGCTTGTTCGTTTTTACTCAACAGTACGTAAACTGCGCCATAGCCACCGTGGTGAGTTTGTGCTGTGTGAAAACCAAGTACAAACGGGAAATGCACAAGCCACGCATTTACATGGCTTTTTAATTTAGCTGGTTGTTCGCTATTTTCTTTGCCAACACCGTGTTTAATAAGCACAACACGTATGTTGCGGCGATGACAGTCCGACAACTCCTGTATTAACTTATCCTGTGCTTCTTTGATGGAGTGACCTTGAAGCTCAATTTTTCCATCGATATCATATTTGGCAAGTCGCAAATTTTTAAATACGCCAGCCTGAAGGCCTGAAGATTTGTAGCTAATGTAATCGTCGGGTTCAACGTATTCAACAGTTGCACTACTCAATGCATCATTTAACAAGCTTATTTGCTTTGAGCTTTGTTGCTTGTAGAAATTACTTAGCGCGTTCTTGGCGTTAGAGGTTGGGGTTGAAACAGCGTCTTGCTTTAGTGGCGTTACATCAGCCATTTGCTGTAAAAAAAGGTCAGAATCGGAATGTGACATGATATGGCCCCAAATGGTTAGGAAATCATGTCACTATTGTATCGTTATGCTTAATTCTGTTCTAGTTGATACTGGGTATAAACTTTAAATAGATAAAACGCATTAATCAGAATAAGCGTGATATTTGATAAATGCTGTTGTGGCGCAGTATTCATACTTTGCATAACAAAAAGTGCAACTAATGAAATTGCGGCAAATAGCTTGATAACCTTAGTATTACTAATAAAAAATGCACCAATACATAAAGCGACGATTGTTAGGTTTGTTGATAAAAAAATTAAGTTTTCCACTTTGGTGCCTCCGATAATACTAAGTGGCGCGAATTATCGGAGCATTCCGGCTTTTCTTCAAACGAGAAAATCTACAATTTTAGAATAAAAAAAACTAATCCGAAAAAAAGCTCAAGATCACAGAAATAAAACCTTCCTGCTTAACTACTTGATATTTATGACAACCTACATTTTGATTAATGTTATCGCATAAAAAGATCTTTCCTTGGTCTATTTCGCCTGCAAGAGTGAGGTCGGAATCAAAAATGGTTGCTGGTAGACCTAAAAAACCAGGCCAATAGATACTTGTACCTACTACATTAAGCTTTTGGTACGAGATTAATTGTGGTTTGGGAATAATTAAAGCGGCGAGGGCAATAAAGGCTAAACTTAACCATAAGCTTTTTTTTGGCCTAGCTTCTACCTTAGCTGCTACTTGTTTTTGTGCGGCTTGAATTTCAGCCTGCGAAGGGCTTTGAGCTGGTTGTTTTTTTGTGGCTCTTTGTTTAACTTTTTTTTTGCTGGCCGAGTCGCCCATCAGCGACTGGCGCTTAATTTTAATAGACATATGTATAATTTCGTTTGACAATAGTGTCATTAATTTGTGATCTGAATTATAAGTATATAAGTTTAACATTATAATTCATTAATAAATACGGGACGATTTATGAGTGGTGAGCACGCTATTTTAATAGTTGATGATGTAGGGACAGTGAGAAACTTTCTTCACCAGACACTGATTCACTTTGGTTTAGCAAACATAGACGAAGCATCAACTGCACAAGCGTGTTTGGAACAGATTAAAAACCATCAATACGACGTGATCTTTTTAGATATTGAATTACCAGATGGTGACGGTAAAGAATTGATCAAATCAATTAACGAGATTTCACCCGAGGCAAACGTGGTCATGGTATCGGCGCACTCAACGGTTGAAAATGTTAAAGATGCAATTGAACGTGGCGCAAAAGGGTTTGTGGTAAAACCGTTTTCACCAAAAAAGATCGCAGGTATTTTGAAGAAGCTACTGCCTGAGCTGGCAATTTAGTTGCGATACAAATTTTAGACATAAAAAAACCGGTGTTAACCGGTTTTTTTATTTGCAAAATAAAGTACTAATTAAAGTGCTTTTATTTTTGCAGCAAGACGGCTCTTGTGACGAGCTGCTTTGTTCTTGTGAATTAGACCTTTAGTTGCGTAACGGTCTAAAACTGGAACTACTTTTTCGAAAGCTGCTTGTGCGCCTTCTTTGTTACCCGCTTCGATTTCAGCAACTACTTTCTTGAAGAAAGTACGCATCATTGAACGACGGCTTGCGTTGTGCTGACGACGCTTTTCGCTCGTAATAGCACGTTTTTTTGCAGACTTGATGTTAGCCAAGGTTTGCTCCTAACAATCTTAAAATAAGCTTAATTTAAAGGCCGAGGAATATGCCAACATTAAGAGCAAAAGTCAATGACTTTTGTACTTTAGTTTAGCTTAATTGCTGTACTGGCTTGCCTCAACCGAACAAGTGGCGGGAGTATATCAAATAAGCACTTAGCAATACTAGTACTTCACACGATAATTTATCGTTATAAACTGCATACGCGTGTGTCACCCCATAAGAAGTTTGTGGCATACTGAGCAACTTAATTTTATTGTCGGTTATTAAAGCGTAGGGGGAGCAGTGGCAAAAGGCCTATTTCGTTCGGGAATGGTTGTGAGTTTAATGACCTTTATATCCCGTATTCTAGGATTGGTTCGCGACGCGGTTACGGCTCATTTACTCGGCGCAGGTGCTGCTGCTGATATTTTTTTATTTGCCAATAAAATCCCCAATTTTTTACGTCGCCTCTTTGCCGAAGGGGCGTTTGCTCAAGCGTTTGTACCCGTATTAACTGAAGTAAAAGAAAAAGACGGCGACAATGGGGTACGCGTATTTGTAGCTCAAGCAGCAGGCACACTCGGTACAGTGTTATTAATTGTCACAATTCTGGGGGTGTTAGGATCAGGTGTGGTTGCCGCGATATTTGCACCGGGTTGGTACAACGAATATGTTACTGGCGGTGCCGAAGGATTTAAGTACGAACTATTCAGTCAAATGCTTAAATTAACCTTTCCTTATTTGTTTTTTGTTAGCCTCGTGGCGTTATCTGGCGCAGTACTCAATGTCTACAATCAGTTTTCGGTTGCCGCTTTTACGCCTGTTTTATTAAATATCTCTATTATTGGTTGCGCATATTACTTTCACGATAAATTTGAGTTTGGTGCATTTGCTATGGCACTTGGCGTGTTTATTGGTGGCCTAGTACAGCTTTTATTTCAACTGCCATTTTTACGAAAAAATAATGTGCTGGTAAAACCAACATTTGCGTGGCGCGATAAAAACGTAAAGAAAGTGCGCACGTTAATGTTACCTGCAATGTTTGGTGTTTCGGTAAGCCAAATTAACTTGTTGTTAGATACTGTGATTGCGTCGTTTTTAGTTACCGGCTCAGTTGCTTGGCTTTATTATTCTGACCGTTTAATTGAATTTCCACTTGGCTTATTTGGTATTGGTATTGCGACAGTCATTTTGCCTACCTTGTCTAAGCTACATGTCAATGATGATCCTAAACAATTCCAAGCTACGGTCGACTGGGGCGTACGTTTTGTTGTTTGGCTTGGTATTCCCGCCTGTTTTGGTTTAATTGTGTTAGCGCCTCTGATTATTAATGTGTTGTTTGGTCATGGGGAATTTATGGCCAGCGGCAATCATGTTGAAAAGGTGGCAATGGGTGTTACTGCGTATGCGTTTGGCCTGTTAAGCTTTATGTTGATTAAGGTATTAGCACCCGCTTTTTACGCGAAACAAAATACCAAAACACCAGCCAAAATTGGCGTAGCCGCAATGGTATTAAATATGGTATTTAATTTAATACTAGCACCAATGTTTGGCTATTTAGGTTTAGCGCTGGCAACATCGCTTTCCGCTACCTGTAATGCAATTTTACTCTATTATTTTTTGCACAAACAGGGCGTTTATGGGGTGTCGAAAAGCACCGTGTGGTTTTTCGTTAAGTGTTTAATAGCCAGTATTTTAATGTTTTTAGCTGTTTATCAATTACAGCACTATTTCCAATGGCAGCAGCGAGGCTTTATGCAACAAGTGGCTTTGTTAAGTGGATTTATCGTGGTCGCAGTGGTTGTATATTTTTTACTGCTTGTGCTCATGGGTGTGCGATTCAGACAAATAAAAAATATTAACTGATAATCGAGTAAAAAAAGTCTATAATCGGGCGCTTAAATTTTAATTCACTTTTTTTGAGGTTTGCTAGTACGTAATGGAGTTAATCCGCGGTATACACAATATAAGGCCAAAACATAAAGGCTGTGTATTAACCATTGGTAATTTCGATGGTGTGCATTTAGGTCACCAAGCGGTTATCAAAGGGCTAATTCAAGATGCAAAACAATATCAATTACCCAGTACGGTAATGATATTTGAACCTCAGCCACAAGAGTATTTTAGAAAAAGTGATGCACCAGCACGTTTAACACGTTTACGAGACAAGCTAGCGTTATTGTCTCAATTAGGCGTGGACCGTGTTATTTGCATAAAATTTAACGAGAAATTTGCGAATCAATCTGCTGACGAGTTTGTTGAACACGTACTGGTTGAAAAACTCGGCGTAGCAGCGTTAACTGTGGGCGATGATTTTCGATTTGGTAAAGGTCGTAGTGGCAATTATCAAATGTTACAAATAAGCGGTGCAACGCATGGCTTTAATGTAAAAAGTACCGCAAGCTTGCGACAAAAAGATTGTCGCGTGAGTAGTACTGCAATTCGCTTAGCACTAAGCCAAGGTGATATTCATCTGGCAAATGAAATGTTAGGCCGAACTTACAGTGTTATTGGTAAAGTGGTACATGGCTGGAAGAAGGGGCGAGAACTAGGCTTTCCGACGGCAAATATTCCGCTTAAACGACAAGTTAGTCCGTTAAGTGGTGTGTACTGTGTACAAGTCACAGTAGCGAATAAGATTTATTACGGGGTTGCTAATATTGGCACTAAGCCAACATTTAATGGCAAGCGCACCCTTTTAGAAGCGCACCTTTTTGATTTTAATTGTGACCTTTATGGTCAGATTATCGAAGTCGCACCTGTGCATAAACTTCGAGATGAAATAAAGTTTGATAGCTTTGCCCAGTTAACAGCGCAAATTTCGCGTGATGTTGACGAAGCAAAAGCCTATTTTGATTTAATTTAGTAGCCGATACGGAAAGTAGAATTAAATGAGCGACTACAAACATACCTTAAATTTGCCGGAAACTGAGTTTCCAATGCGTGGTAACTTAGCAAAACGCGAACCACAAATGCTTAAATCTTGGTACGAAAAAGACTTATATGGTCAAATTCGCACCGCTAAGAAAGGCAAGAAATCTTTCATTTTGCACGACGGCCCTCCGTATGCAAATGGCAATATTCACCTAGGTCACTCTGTAAATAAAATTCTTAAAGACATTATTATTAAGTCTAAGACGCTTTCAGGCTTTGATGCACCGTATGTTCCAGGTTGGGACTGCCACGGTTTACCAATTGAGCTACAAGTAGAAAAGAAAGTAGGCAAGCCAGGTAAAAAAGTATCTGTTGCCGAATTCCGCGAAAAGTGCCGCGACTACGCTAAAAAGCAAGTTGAAGGCCAAAAGACCGATTTTAAACGCCTTGGTGTATTTGGTGATTGGGACAAGCCTTATTTAACAATGAACTTCGACTTTGAAGCAAACGCGATTCGCGTGTTAGGCCGCATTATCAAAAACGGTCACCTTCATAAAGGTTCTAAGCCAGTTCATTGGTGTACAGATTGTGGTTCAGCACTTGCTGAAGCGGAAGTTGAGTACCAAGACAAACAATCACCTGCAATTGACGTTAAGTTCACCTTTGCTGATCAAGCTGCTCTTATCTCTAAGTTTAACTTAGCGGATGGTCATGAAGGTGAAGGCGATATCAGCATTGTTATATGGACTACAACACCTTGGACACTGCCTGCTAACCGTGCGGTTGCAGTGCATGAAGGTCTTGAGTACAGCTTAGTTCAAATTGAAACTGAACAAGGTAAACAGCGTTTAGTATTAGCATCTGACTTAGTAAAAGATGCAATGGATCGTTATGGCGTGGATAAGTTCCATGCACTTGGTTATTGCCAAGGTTCAGACCTTGAATTATTGCAAACAAACCACCCATTCTACGATTTCACTGTTCCTGTGATTTTAGGTGAGCACGTTACGACTGATTCTGGTACGGGCGCGGTTCATACTGCACCGGGTCACGGTCAAGAAGACTTTGTTGTGGGTCAGCAATATAACTTAGAAGTAGCTAACCCAGTGGGTGCCAATGGTGTGTATCTACCTGATACAGAACTATTTGCAGGCCAACATGTATTTAAAGCAAACGCGAACGTAATTGACGTGTTAACTGAAAAAGGCGCATTAATGCATCATCATGCGCTTAATCACAGTTACCCGCATTGTTGGCGCCATAAAACGCCAATTATTTTCCGTGCAACACCGCAGTGGTTCGTAAGTATGGATCAGGCGAACTTACGTCAAGATTCATTAAACGAAATTAAGAAGACTCAGTGGCTACCAGAGTGGGGCGAAAGCCGTATTGCGAACATGGTTGAAGGCCGCCCAGATTGGTGTATTTCACGTCAGCGTACGTGGGGGGTGCCAATTGCACTATTTGTTGATAAAGATACTGGTAGCCTACACCCAAATACTGCCGAGCTTATCGAGCAAGTTGCTGTAAAGGTAAAAGAAAAGGGTATTCAAGCTTGGTATGACTTAGAAGTAACTGAGCTACTAAGTGCTGAAGATGCAGCGCAATACGTAAAAGTACAAGACACGTTAGATGTTTGGTTTGATTCAGGTGTAACACACGCATGTGTTGTTGATGCACGTGAAGAACTAACAGGCCCTGCAGATTTATATCTTGAAGGTTCTGACCAACACCGTGGTTGGTTTATGTCGTCAATGATGACATCAGTTGCGATTAATGGTCATGCACCATATAAGCAAGTGCTTACACATGGTTTTACCGTTGACCAAAATGGTCGCAAGATGTCGAAGTCACTGGGTAACGTAATTTCGCCGCAAGATATCATGAACAAAATGGGTGCAGATATCCTGCGTTTATGGGTTGCGTCTACTGATTACACAGCAGAGATGACAGTTTCGGACGAAATCTTTAAACGTTCAGCAGATCGTTACCGCCGTATCCGTAATACTGCACGTTACTTATTAGCGAACCTAAATGGTTTTAATCCAGAAACAGATATGGTTGCAGCAGATGAAATGGTTGCTCTTGATCGTTGGATTTTAGACCGTGCCGCTGTATTACAAGACGAGCTAGTTGCAGCATACGATGAATATCAAATGCTGGTAGTAACACAAAAGCTAATGAACTTCTGTACCGTTGAACTTGGTTCATTCTACTTAGATGTTATTAAAGACCGTCAGTACACTGCAAAGGCTGACAGTGTTGCACGTCGTTCATGTCAAACTGCGCTTTACCATATTGCTGAAGCAATGACGCGCTGGATGGCACCGATCATGAGCTTCACAGCGCAAGAAATCTGGCAAGTACTACCAGGTAAGCGTGATGAGTTTGTATTTACAGGCGAATGGTACCAAGGTCTGGTGAAAGCAGATTCAGCTAAGCTAGATAACGCTTTCTGGCAGCAACTTTTAGAAGTGCGCGCTGAGGTAAACAAAGTACTTGAAGCTGCACGTAAAGAAGAGAAAATCGGCGCAACATTGCAAGCAGAAGTAACCTTGTATGTGGGTTCAGAGCTTGAAGCGCAACTGAATGCGCTTGGCGATGAGTTACGCTTCGTATTGCTTACCTCAAAAGCGGTTGTTGAAAATAAAGAAAACCGTCCAGCAGATGCGGTTGCAAGCGAAATTGACGGTTTGTTTATTTCGGTCGCAGCAACATCGGCAGAAAAGTGTGAGCGTTGTTGGCATTACTGTGATGATGTAGGCACTCACGAAGAACACAAAGATATTTGTGGCCGTTGTGTAAGCAACGTAGATGGCGAAGGTGAAGTTCGTCAATTTGCATAGGGGATTTGTGTGTTAAAAGGACGTAGTGGTCTAATTTGGTTAGTGCTCAGCATCATTTTGCTGGCACTAGACCAGATTACTAAATGGATAGTGAGCACAGGAATGTCTCTCTACCAAACAATTGATATTCTGCCAGTATTTAATTTCACTTATGTGCACAACTATGGTGCTGCATTTAGCTTCTTAAGCGAAGCAGGTGGATGGCAAAGTTATTTCTTTAGCACAATTGCAGTAACGATTAGTGTGCTGTTAATTTACTGGTTAAAGAAACTACCTGCTACTAACAAGTTGCTGTGCGGTGCTTATGCTTTAGTGTTAGCTGGCGCAATTGGTAATTTGATTGATCGCTTAGTACATGGATACGTGATTGACTTCCTGCATGTGTACTATGAGCAGTATGACTTCCCAGTATTTAATATTGCTGACGTGGCGATTAGTATTGGTGCAGGATTATTGTTACTTGATGCATTTTTTGAGCAAAAAGAGAGCGATAAATGACAGATTTAAAGATTGGTGAAAACTCAGAAGTAATTTTTCACTTTTCAATCAAATTAGAAGATGGCTCAGCTGCCGATTCTACGAAAGTTCATAACAAACCTGCTAAATTAGTGATGGGTGATGGTAGCTTAACTGCAAATTTTGAAAAGTGTTTGCTAGGTTTATGCCAAGGTGATGAAAAAAGCTTTACGCTGGCGCCAGAAGATGCGTTTGGTATGCCTAACCCAGATAATATTTACTATGTTGACCGCAGTAAATTTGGTTCAGATACACCGGCTGAAGTAGGCGCAATTATCGCGTTTACACAACCTGATGGCACCGACCTTCCTGGTTTAATTCGTGAAGTAGCAGGCGATTCTGTAACGGTTGATTTTAATCATCCATTAGCGGGACAACAGGTTGAGTTTGAAGTTGAAATTTTAGAAGTGCGAAATTAATGAAAATTTTGTTAGCAAACCCTCGTGGCTTTTGCGCAGGGGTTGATAGAGCGATTAGCATTGTTGAACGTGCTTTAGACTTATTTAAGCCGCCTATTTACGTGCGTCACGAAGTTGTGCATAACAAATATGTGGTTAATCGTCTCAAAGATCGCGGTGCAATATTTGTCGAAGAATTGCACCAAGTACCTGACGATAACATTGTTATTTTTAGCGCTCACGGTGTATCGCAAGCCGTTCGCAAAGAGGCCAAACGCCGCGAGCTTAAAGTGTTTGATGCAACCTGCCCACTTGTTACTAAAGTGCATATGGAAGTAACACGTGCTAGCCGCAAAGGCACAGAATGCGTGTTAATTGGTCACCATGGTCACCCAGAAGTGGAAGGTACTATGGGGCAGTACGACAATGATGACGGTGGCATTTACTTGGTGGAAACACCAGAAGATGTGGCAACACTTTCAGTTAAAGATGCGGATAACCTGTTCTATTGTAGCCAAACAACACTGTCGGTGGATGATACTGCCGATGTGATTGATGCGCTGCGAGCAAAATTCCCAAACATTCATGGCCCGCGTAAAGACGATATTTGCTATGCAACACAAAATCGCCAAGATGCTGTGCGTGATTTAGCTGACAAGAGTGATTTAGTATTAGTGGTTGGCGCTAAAAACAGTTCTAACTCAAATCGTTTACGTGAGCTTAGTGCAAAGGTAGGAACACCAGCACACTTAATTGATGATGCAAGCGTAATGGAGCAAGCTTGGTTTGAAGGCGTGACGAGCGTTGGTGTAACCGCGGGAGCATCTGCACCAGAAGTATTAGTGCAACAAGTAGTAGACCAACTCAAAGCGTGGGGGGGCACGGAAGCAATTGAAAACCCAGGTGAAGAAGAAAATATCATCTTTGCGGTACCTGCTGAATTGAGATAACGACAAGGCTTGCTAATGATTTCGATGAATCAAATTAAAGGCGACCTATTAGCAAGCTTACTTAACGACCGCGCACTGTTAGCGGTAATTATCGTCGGCCAACTCTTGGCTGTTATCTTAACGTTCTCGCCACTTATTCACCGCGATCCTTGGCTCGCTCTCGCGCCCGTTAGCCTGTTTATTCATTTTGTTTCACTCACCAGTTTAACGTCAATTTACTTGCTTAAAAGTCAGTTGCAAAAAGCGAGTTATCAGCAGCAACTAATTGTACTTGTCCTACTTATATGTGGTTTTACACTTGCAACTAGCTACTTTGTTTATTGGTTTGATATTTTAGATGAAATTTCGCTGCTTGAATTTCTAACACGAAATTTGCTTATTGCGTTTATAATCGCAATGCTTTACGCGCAATTTAGCATTATGCATGCGGAGCGCAGCCATTCAGAGCAAGTCGCCACCAAGGCGCAGTTAAGCTCGTTACAAGCGCGGATCAGGCCGCACTTTTTGTTTAACAGTCTTAATATGGCTGCCGAATTGGTGTATCACGATGCGCAAGATGCTGAAAAAACGATTTTAGCGCTGGCGGATTTATCCCGTGCTGCAATGCATTGCGATGAAGCGATTTTACTTGAAAAAGACGTGTTATTAGCCCAACAATATATGCTGGTTGAGTCTTGGCGTTTTGGTGATAGGTTAACGGTTGATTGGCAAATTCCAGAGCACTTACCTGAACTTAAAATACCAGCGTTAACTATTCAGCCTCTTTTAGAAAATGCGATTTGCCATGGCGTTGAGCCAAGTGTGAATTCATCGCATATTTCTGTGCAATTATTAGTAAGTAACAGTTCGGTGTCGCTCATTGTCGATAATCCGTATTTGCCTGAAGCGTCTAAATCAAGGCCTAGCAATGGTATTGCGGTTGAGAATATTAAAGAGCGGCTACAAATGTATTTTGGTAAACGGGCAAAATTGACTCATTTTGTTCAAGGCGATAGTTTTCGCACTAAGTTGGTGATCCCGAGATAGCAATGAATGTACTAATTGTTGATGACGAACCGTTAGCGCGCGCGCGGATCGCACGTTTACTGCAAAAATTAAGGCCAGACTTTAACATAGTGTCGCTTGCGGAAAACGCTGAGCAGGCGTTACTGGCGTGCAATAACTTAGTGCCAGATTTAGCATTACTTGATATTGAAATGCCCGGTTTATCAGGAATAGAACTTGCTGAAAAACTAAAAGAATTTAACCCACCGCCCGCGATTATTTTTATCACCGCTTACCCTGATAAAGCGCTTCCCGCATTTGCCGTAGCACCGCAAGGGTATTTAGTTAAACCAATTGATGAAGTTGCTCTTGCAAAAGCGATAGATGGTCTGAAAATTTCACATCGCGCGCAAACTGCGTTAAAGCAACAGGCCGCTATTGAGTTTATCGAAAGTGGAATAAATAAAAGTGTGTTGGTATCTGATGTTCGACTCGTTCGTTCAGAAGACAAATACTTGCGTGTCATTACGCCAAATACAAGCGTGTTAATTGAAGGTTCGTTAAAAAAACTATTATCAGAATTTGAATCTTACTTTGTGAGAGTGCACCGCAACACAATTGTTAATCAAAGCTACCTGACCGAAATTGGCCAAGACCACAACAAGCACTGGCTTAAACTATTAGATTTCAATGAAAAAGTTGAAGTTAGTAGGCGCGAGTGGCCACATATTAAACAGCTAATTCAGCAATAACTACCGTTTATCTGAAATCTTAACCGTTAACACCCTGTTAATTGAGTTTCATTTTTCGTTCAGCGATTATTAAGCTAGAAAATTTTCAGCTTAAAGGATGAATGAAAAATGAGAGCAAACTCGTCACCTTTTTCCTCATTACCAAGGCAACGCGTAAATAAAGGCTTCACACTTATAGAAGTGCTTGTGGCTTTTATTATTTTGACCGTTGGTTTACTTGGCACCGTAGCGTTGCAAACTAACGCAAAGCAAGCCAGTTACGATGCTAACCAACGTAGTGCAGCGTTGGCGCTTGCTAATGATATTGTTGAGCGTATTCGCGCTAATGACACCGCTAATATTATCGCAAATTATAGTAAAACTTTTAGTTATCAAGATACGCCAATTGCTAAGAACTGCTTAAATACCCGTTGCACGTCAGACAATATGGCAGAATATGATTTATATCAATGGCAAAAAGCATTACGTGTTGCTGATAATACAGGCTCACTGGCTAATGGCACTGTTTGCATTACACCAACAGCCGACGACAACGGAGTTTCTCTTCGTGTAGTTGTTGCTTGGCAAGGAAGGCAAAAGCTTAGTGAAACAACAAATAAAGATATTCAGTGTGGAGATGTAGCTAATCGCAGAACCGTTGTGCTTGATAGTTATGTTTTTATGAGGGCCGCATAAATGAAAATGTTAATCAGTGCTAAACAGTATGGCTTTACTATGCTAGAGCTAATGATCTCACTGTTTGTGGGAGCATTTATTTTGGCAGGCGTTATGTTCACTTACTTAGGTATGAAAGTAACAACATCAGACACCATGGATATTGGCGAGTTACAAGAGTCAGGTCGGTTAGCAATGGATATGTTAAAACGAGATATTGAGTTGGCTGGCTTTTGGGGGAATTTTATAGGCAACGCGCCAAGTGACCTTGTACTTGCAGCGGCAAGTCCCTCAGCCCCCACTACAGATTGTTTTGAAGGTAATAATAACGGCACTTTCCCAGAAGTTGGAGCAGTTGAAGCTTTCAATGTTATGTATGCAAAAGAAGCCGAAGCAGGAACAGAACTAAACTGTGTAAAAAGCCCATTGACCGGCAGCGATATTCTGCAATTAAAGCATGTATTAGGTCAGGAAATTACCACTGCTACGGCAACATCAAATACCTATTTTATAGCAAACCCTCAAACTGCACGCTTTTTAAGAGGTACTGGAGCGATAATCGACCCAGGTGGCAATAATAAGCTGTGGGAATATTCGCATAACGTGTATTTTGTTCAAGATCAAACATATACCTTGAATGGCAAAAATGTGGTTGTACCCACACTTAAAAGAATGCGTTTAGCTAATGGTGAGATGGTGTCAGAAACCGTAATGGAAGGGGTAGAAAACATTCGTTTACTATTTGGCTTAGATACAAATGATGATGATCGCGTTGATACTTATAAAACAACTAAGCAAATGTCGTCTTCTGATTGGGATCAACAAAGCGCAGTTGTTACAAGTGTTCAGGTCTTCTTACTGGTTAGAACCTTAGAAGAAGATAGAAATAACCCGCCCAAAAATCAAACATTTATTTTGGGGGGAGAAGGAGAGCATCAACGTACTATTACACGTAATGATGGTTTTCGCCGTAAGCTTTTAACTTCAACAATTCGTCTTGTTAATGTAGGGAGTGACCAATGGGTAATTTAAACAAGCAGCAAGGCGTAGTATTAGTAGCAGCAATGCTGATGATATTAATGGTGTCAGGCATAGCTGTTAGCGTAATGAGTGGCAGTGCTTTGGATAGTAAAATGGTCAACGCTACGCAAGAATCATATCGCACGGAGTCTTCAGCCCGGGGCGATACTGAAAAAGTAATAAAAACTGAGCTTGCTAAAGGCGGTAATAGCAAGTTTTTAGAAATTAAAAAGAAAGATAACTCTAACAGTGAAGCTACGTTACTAAGCAGTGGCAGCAAAGTAGTTATGACTTATGAGAATCAAAATATCAATATACCGTTATTAGATTGTCCGCCAAACTTTGCACCAACGCCAGACATGAAATGTAATTATTTAAAACTGACTACATCACAGTCTTATGGTAAAGGCAATAAGCATGTTATGACAATTAACACGGGCATAGCCCAAGAAATGGGGGGATCTTAAAATGAGAATATCTGCTTTATCAAAAGTAACAGTAATAGCAAGTATGTTGCTTGCTATGTTAACGCTAAGCTCAAAGGTCTTCGCAGAAGACATTGATATATACCTTAATGCCCTTTTAAAAGAAAAAGAAACAGCGCGGGTAATGCTGATGTTTGATACCTCTGGTAGTATGCTGTTTTCTTCTCAGTCTGGAACAAGATGTGCGAGAAAAGTATTAGACTATTATACAGAGGAAGAAACAGACGTATGTGCTAGGTACGACACCAAAGAAGAGTGGTATTGCAAACGTTGGGGTAGGAGGCGTTGTGCTGAATGGGCAACAAAGACAGTTGAATATTGTGCTGAGTACGAAGTAGAAACAAAACCTGTATATAAATGGCAAAAAAAGGTTGAATGTAGTGTAAACCCTGGCGACGACGGAAAGTGCTATGAAGAAACAGTACTTTACAATGAAGATTACCAAGAAGTAGCACAATGTGCAGACAGTCGTCTGAAAGTGGCGAAAGCGGCTGTTACAGATGTAATTAATACTGCCGCTGATGTTGATTTTGGGGTTGGTGTTTTTAGAGATACAACAAGCCATATTGTAGCAGGTATCGGAAGTAAATCTAAGGCTGAGTTAAAAACTATCATTAATGGCCTCAATGGCGCCAATGGTACGCCAATCACCGATTCTGCTTTTCAAGTTTACCGTTATTTTAGTGGTAAAAACGTGTTCGAGAAAGACAAATTGAGTTGGAATCGAGACACATCAATTGAAAATGGAAGTGCGTATATATCGCCTTTTGCGAACCTAACAGGCCCTGGCGGCAGTTACCAACCACGTTGTGATAATAATGCCTACTTTATTATGATGACTGATGGTGACCCCAGTGACAATAGTGGTTATCACAGTGCGGCTGGGTCAATCGAAACGTTGTTGCCAGATGCTAAATATACAGACGCAACATACAAAGATGACAATGATAAAGAACATACATTAAGCACTAAATTCCAACATTTTCCACGCTTAGCGGAGTATATGGCTAAGAATGACGTATATTCAAAAGATACCAAAGTTAACAATGTATACACCTACACCATAGGTTTTGGTAACGGGATGAGTGATGAAGGTGAGGGCATGTTAGAAGCGGCGGCAGAAAAAGGAAAAGGAAAGTATTATGATACCACCGATCCAACTAAATTGAATGAAAACCTTAAAGCGACATTGAACCAAATTCTTGAACTATCGGGTAACTTTACGTCACCATCGGTTGCGGCAAGCCAGAGTGATAATACGCGTACTAAGGAGTTTGTTTACTATTCGTTGTTTTCACCTATAGGATCAACTCGCTGGAATGGTAATATCAAAAAATTGAAAATCAGTGAGCATAGTGTAGTTGACCAAACTGATTCACCAGCAATTAATGACAAGGGTGAAATTGACAAACATGCGAAAACATTTTGGCTTGACTATAACCCGAGCGAAGGGGACGCCCCAGATGTTGATGGTGGTAATGTGGCGTTGGGTGGGTTAAATGCTCAAATTACATCACCAGCAGAACGCAAAATTTTCACAGACGTAGGTAATGGCGATTTTAATAGCGAGAATACGAATGTTTTATCAAAAATTAAATTAGCGCTAAACGATTATTACGGCGGAGAGGCAAGTGAGCAACAAGCAAAAGATTTGATTAATTGGATGCGCGGTATTGAGAGTGGTAGTGGTGACGACATTGTATTACGTCAGCATATTATGGGTGATGCACTCCACTCAAAACCTGCGGCCATCACATACGAGGGAAGTGAAGAAGATAAAACCCACTTATTATTTGGTACAAACGCTGGCTTTGTTCACTTCTTTGAAGATACAAGTGCTACAAAAGCGACTGAAGTTTGGTCATTTATACCCTCTGAGTTATTTAGCATTCAACCTGCATTAATGGATAATGCGGCAGGTAAGTTGTATGGTATGGATTTGACTCCAACGATCCACCATGATGACAGTAACGGTGATGGCAAAGTAAACTCAGGAGAGACAGCTTGGGCCTTTTTTGGTATGCGCCGAGGCGGGAGTACTTATTATGCGCTCGATATCTCTGACCGTGCAAACCCTAAGTTATTATGGAGTAAAGGGAATGCAGATTACCCAAGTTTAGGGCAAACATGGTCTCAGCCAAAAGTTATTTATGTTAATCACCCTTCATATGCTGACAAGCCTTTGCTAGTGTTTGGTGCGGGTTATGATAAAAAGCAATTTGAAGAAGGTGGCGCTAATACTGTTGGTGCAGGTGTTTATTTGGTGGATGCTGAAACCGGCGACAAAGTATGGAGTACGGATGATATTTCATTTGCAGGAAAGGATAGTATTGTAGGCAGAATCGCCACGCTAGATTCGGATTATGATGGTTATACCGATAGGCTTTATGCAGCAGATGTAGCCGGAAAAATCTGGCGAATTGACCTAGCGGGTACTAATACGACTGATTGGTCGGCATTTGAGTTTGCAAGTCTTTCTGCTAATTTATTTTATCAACCAGAAGTTGCGAGGACTTACTACAGCAAAGTAACATCGTACTCTGTGGATGGTGATGTTGTTAATTCAACGCGTATGACAGTACCATTTGAAGCGATTGTGGTCGGCAGCGGTAATCGCACAACGCCGATGGATACATCAAATACTGATCAGTTATTTATGATACGTGATACAAATGTGATTACAAAGTCATACAAAACAAATGCTCCTAGCGCAATAAAAGCGATTGATTTGATGGATATCGATCCGAATACATTTGGTAGCTTGGTTAAAAGTCCTGACAAATTTATTGAAAAAGAGTCGCAACTTGCGAGTTACAGCGGTTGGAAATATTCGTTAACTGGCGTTGGTGAAAAAGCGCTAGCAAAACCGGCCATTATTGGTGGTGTTGCTTATTTCCCAACGTTTATGGCAAGTACAACAGATAGTTCTTCATGTTCTTTGACTGGTGGTGAAGGGCGTTTGTACGCGTTTCACTTGCATTATGGCGTTAATATTTATGAGAATGCATATACCGTAACCGGTGATAGTATACCACCTACACCTGAGTTAGTTTACTCTGAAGACAGTGATGCTAAATCTCAATTTTTATTAATCGGTATTGGCGCCGGTGAAAATAATTCGGGTATTATTAAAGCGAAATCGATTAACGATAGTGCAGTGCCAGAGTTAGTATGTGACGAAAATAATAATTGTGAAATTAAACTCACGGGCGGCTTTGTTGGGTTTAAAACACACCGCAGTTATTTGTACAAAGAAATAACGAATAAGGTTAATTAGGTATGAAGAAGATAGCTGGTTTTACGCTGATCGAATTAATGGTAGTGGTTGCCATAATTGGAATATTAACTGCAATAGCATACCCTTCATATGTTGATTATTTGTATAAGGGCTCTCGTGCTGAGGCAATGTCGTCATTACTCGATATAGCTAATCGACAAGAACAGTTTTATGCGGATAATCACAAATACACAGCCTCGCTGAGTGATTTAGGGGTAATCAGTACAAGTGACTCTGGACTCTTTACTTTAACACTAACGTCTGATGGTAGCTCATTTTCTGTAACGGCTTCGCCGTTAGATTATCCGGCGACTAAAGACCCAGAATGTTCAGGTTTTAAAATTAACGAACTAGGACAAAAGACCGCAACAGGCTCAGGTGGAAATAATACTTGCTGGAATAGGTAAGCAAGTTAATAAAGTTTATCAAAAAAGCGCCTTATAGGCGCTTTTTTTGCTTTTCTAGTACATAGCATGTATTCGATGGCTTCAACCAGCAAGCATTAGCCATTGAAGCTGATATTAGTTTTACGGCTGAGAGAGTGATTAGGATGCTAAAGCACATTATTGCTTGGCGCGATAAACCGAAGAAAATTAGAGTAGATAATGGTCCAGAATTTACCTCAATAGCGCTTGAAACTTGGGCTATGGAAAACAACATCAGCCGGATTTTATAAAACAAGGAGGTCCTTATAAAAATGGCTTTGTAGAAAGGTTTAATCGACGTTATCGCGAAGGAGAGGTAGACTTATACTTGTTTGAGTCTGTGCAAGAAGTATGAGAAATCATAGATGAGAGGTTAGATATATAATTATGA
Organism: Pseudoalteromonas sp. P1-9; assembly: GCF_001399975.1. Classification (GTDB taxonomy): domain Bacteria; phylum Pseudomonadota; class Gammaproteobacteria; order Enterobacterales; family Alteromonadaceae; genus Pseudoalteromonas. Next base: position 1,909 of record NZ_LKBD01000004.1, on the reverse strand, counting down.
ACACCCTCATGATTCACTTGGCGCTATGACATCAATTAGTTATCTTGAAACTGCATAAAACTCTGTGAAAGATCTGTACTAAATTGGGTGGAGTTACATAGCAATACTAGTCGACTGAGTTAACCTTAAATTTTACAAGGTAGGTGTTTTACATTTATCAGAATCTTTAATGCGTACCCTTCCGACTTGGCTTACAGTAATTCGATTTCCTGTAAGACCTGGAAAAGATTTATTGCAATAAATAAAGCTGCCAGATTGCATAAAGTTAATTGTACCATCGGGTCTATATGTGATTGCTGTGCGAGGATAGCTTAGTTCATCACTTGGGTGAGTTTTATCAATGAATCTTATTATGAACTCACCTTCATCTAAAGATAAATTGCTATTGTGATCTTCGAATATATAGATGTCGCTTTGCCATTCTTCGCTGCAACTGCCATATACTAATGGACATACTGTAATGTTGGTTGAATGGGTGACGGCGTAACCTCTAGCCAAGTGTAATGACTTTAAAATGGTCATCATTGAATTATCGAGTCGATTTTGAGCGAGAAACCGAGAAAGGTTTGGAATTGTGATGCTAGATAAAATACCAACAAGCACGAGCGAAACCAGTGCTTCAATGAGAGAATATCCTAAATTATAGCGCTTCATCCTTGAAGCCTCACAAAAATAAAATTCTTATCTCAATATTAGTTTATTTAAACAGTTCCGCAAGTAAGAACATTGCTTCCAAGTTTCCACGTGTTACCAGAAACGCTGACTTGAAGTGCTGAGGTATTGTCATTTTTACCGTTAGGACATATTACAAATTGATGCTCTTGGTTGACACGTCCTTGCCCATCAATGGTAATAGCTGTTGAACCTTTGTCTTGGCTAACTTTGTCATTACTACTTGGTAAAGACATCACTCTTATAAGTTGATCGTCAGTGTTATTTAAGTTTAAATCCTGGCCACTATCGACAAATGCAACGATAGGATCATTTTTCCAATCTGAGGTACATGAGCCTCCTGTGTCAGGATCGGCGATGGGACAGACTACAACAAATTCATCTGTAGAAGTTGCTTTTGCACGCGCGTATTTTATTGTTCTGGTGAATTCATCGATAAAAGTGCTAGCTCTATCTGATTCTAACATAGGGCCTAAATTTGGCAGCGCAATTGCAGTTACAATACCTAAGATAGCTAACGTAATCATTAACTCAAGTAATGTGATACCTTGTTGTACATATTTCATATTTTGTACCTCCTTTAGTAATTATACGCTTTTGAAAAATCCAGACTAGTAGATTGTATAATTCTTTTAGAACAGTTATTTATATTGATGAAAATAATTACCAATATGTCTATAAGTAAATACCTTGAATTGATTAGTTAACGCGATAGAATGGTGGCATTAAGCATATTGGAAACATATCTATGAAAAAAATAGAAGCAATTATCAAACCATTTAAACTCGATGACGTTCGTGAAGCGCTGTCAGAAATCGGCATCACAGGTATGACGGTATGCGAAGTGAAAGGTTTTGGTAGGCAAAAAGGGCATACCGAACTGTATCGCGGTGCCGAGTACATGGTGGACTTTTTACCGAAAGTAAAATTAGATATTGTACTTGCCGATGAAGATGTAGACCGTGCGGTTGATGTTATTGTAGAAACGGCGCAGACAGGCAAGATTGGTGATGGTAAGATATTCGTTTCTGAGATTGAGCGCGTGGTACGTATTCGTACACAAGAAGAAGACGAAGCTGCTATTTAGCTTACTTTTCAATGTTTTAAACATAAAAAAAGGGGCTGAACTAGCCCCTTTTTCATGTGCTTGACCAGTCCTAAATACGGTTGACACTTTTCCAACTTAAATTTGGAGAATGTTATGAAACCTATATCCAAGAGAACTCAAAAAGATTAT
>NZ_LKBD01000003.1 GCF_001399975.1 Pseudoalteromonas sp. P1-9 | reverse complement strand
CGCGCTGGATTTAGGTTCCAGTATCTTCGGATGTGAGAGTTCAAGTCTCTCCTTCCGCACCATGTTCTCGATAAGAACTAAACTAATCACTTACTCGAAAGAGTATTCGTTGGAGTATCGCCAAGCGGTAAGGCAGCGGGTTTTGATCCCGCCATTCCCAGGTTCAAATCCTGGTACTCCAGCCATTGGCTACGTAGCTCAGCTGGTTAGAGCACATCACTCATAATGATGGGGTCCCCTGTTCAAATCAGGGCGTAGCCACCATGTTTTTAACATGACTACCAAAACAGTTTATTTGTTGAAAAATACCCATGTGCGGGAGTGGCGGAATTGGTAGACGCGCTGGATTTAGGTTCCAGTATCTTCGGATGTGAGAGTTCAAGTCTCTCCTTCCGCACCATTTTTCAATTATATCTCCTCTGTTATCTCTGTTATCTCTGTTATCTCTGTTATCTCTGTTATCAAAAGCTAACGCTATTCTGTTAACTGTCGAGTCTTAACAATCAACATTTATTCCCTACGCCATAACGACTCGGTTTTAATTAGATTAAAAACGTTATGCAAAATACCTATTCTTTTGAGATTATGATCATACGTAGCGTTAGATGAATGAAATTTGGGGTAAGCGGGCTTATCTAAACAGGCATTTTATCGCAAGCGAAAATCTAACGATATTCAGTCCAATAGTGTTTTCAGCGTGGTTAGGGAAATGTTCATAACCATAACGAATGGTACTCTCGAGAGCGTAACAAATAATACGCCAAGCTAAGTGTAACTAAAACGTTTAATTAGATTTCGGCAAAAGAGAATTGACTTGCTAGTGTCTCTAGAGGACTCATCGATCCTTAAAAACAAAAAAGCATAAAAAAGGCCATTATAAACAATGGCCTACCGCGTATTTTAGCATCTGACTTTTTATCGGACTGACTTTATTGAGTCCAGCAATAGCGCCTTGTCGCAGTAACTTTAACGGTGTTAATTCATTAGAAAATGCAAAATAACACGCATCCATCATGCTCATCATAGCAAGATTAGGTAAGCGTCGTTTTTTCTCATAATCTTTTAACGCACTCAATACATCAGCTTCTTTTGATAAACTGCTAGCTAATTGTGCCACATCTTTAAAACCTAGATTTACGCCCTGCCCTGCAAGCGGGTTAATTGCATGTGCTGCATCGCCGACTAATACACATCGTCCTTTGCTGTAATTGTTTGCATGTTGACGTGTTAACGGGAACACCGCTGTATTTAGAATCTCAAAATCCCCCGGTAATTCAGGGTAATGCGTCAAAATCGCGCTTTTAAGTGACGCTTTACTGCCAGTCGCGAGCTTATTTAGTGTATCTTCATGGTTATACCAAATTAAATTCGCATAAGGTGCCTGCATCGGCAAAAATGCAACAGGACCCGTAGACTGGAACTCTTGCCATGTAATGTCTTGCTCGTGTGCATCTAGCTTTATTAACACACCCATGCAGGCTTGTTGGTATTGCCAACCGGTAGTGCCAATACCCAACAGTTCTCGTGTTTTAGAGCGTGCACCGTCAGCAACAATCACTAAATCAGCGTCTATCGTCTGTGATGAAAAACACACACTCACGGTGTTACTATGTTCGAGTATTCCCTCTAACGGGCCTAAATCACTTTTTACTGAAATCGCTAAATCAGCAAACGCACGCCAGATACTCGCCTGAATAATGCTATTTTCAATAATGTGTCCAAGATGAGTCTCGCCAATTTCTTCATTGGAAAATACCAAGGGTGCTTGGTGATGATCTTGTACACTCAAACGATTATATTGTACATTGCGCGCAGCCTTAACATATTGCCATGCGCCTAAGTCTTGCAACAGATTTTCAGAGAAAAGATTAAGTGCAGACACGCGAATATCAATTTGTTCATCTTCAAGTGTTTTTACGGCATCTATTGGTTTATTTTCCACTAGCGTTATGGTGTGACCTTGTTTTGCAAGCGCCACTGCGGCCGCTGCGCCCACCATGCCGCCACCGACAATACAAATAGATAAACTCATAAGACATAATCCTTCAGATTGATATGCCGACTATTCTAACGTAAGCCTCTAACAAAAGTTTGATTTTGATTCATATTTTTTTAGAAAAATCGCGTTAAATTTAACTCATAAATTGTTTTTCTAAATAAGCACTGATGATTTTGCAAACATATTTGAATCCACCTACGCTTAAGGATAAAATACGCGTCCTTTAAGCTGTAAGTAATTTGTTGAGGCACGAAAACATGGGTAAAAAGCTGCATATCAAAACATGGGGCTGTCAAATGAACGAGTACGACTCGCAAAAAATGGCAGACCTATTAGATGCTAGCAATGGTTATGAATTAACTGAAGAAGCAGAAAATGCAGATGTTATTCTTCTAAATACGTGTTCGATTCGTGAAAAAGCACAAGAAAAAGTATTTCACCAGTTGGGCCGTTGGAAACTGTTAAAAGATGACAACCCTGATCTTGTGATTGGTGTAGGTGGTTGCGTAGCATCACAAGAAGGCGACACAATTCGCCAACGCGCACCTTTCGTAGACATTGTTTTTGGTCCACAAACATTGCACCGTCTTCCTGAAATGATCAAACAAGTGCAAGAAGAAAGCGGCTCTGTAATTGATATTTCATTCCCTGAAATCGAAAAGTTCGACCGTTTGCCTGAGCCAAAAGCTGAAGGCCCAAGCGCGTTCGTATCGATTATGGAAGGTTGTTCTAAGTATTGTACGTTCTGCGTTGTACCATACACGCGTGGTGAAGAAGTAAGCCGCCCACTTGATGACGTATTACTTGAAGTTGCACAACTTGCCGAGCAAGGCGTACGAGAAGTAAACCTACTAGGCCAAAACGTAAATGCGTATCGTGGTGAAACGCACGATGGTGAAATTTGTTATTTCTCAGATTTACTGCGCTATGTAGCGGCAATTGATGGTATCGACCGTATTCGTTATACCACATCACACCCAGTAGAATTCACACCTGACATCATTGAAGCCTATGCTGATGTGCCAGAGCTTGTTGACCACTTACACTTACCTGTACAAAGCGGTTCTGACCGAGTTCTTGCATTAATGAAGCGCGGTCATACGGCGCTTGAATACAAATCAACCATTCGTAAGTTACGTAAGATTCGCCCTAACCTAAGTATGAGCTCTGACTTTATTATTGGTTTCCCAGGCGAGTCAAAAGCAGATTTTGAAGCGACGATGAACCTTATCAATGATATTGGTTTTGATATGAGCTTTAGCTTTATCTACAGTGCGCGCCCTGGTACGCCAGCCGCTGACTTACCTGATGATGTACCAGAATCTGAAAAGAAAGAGCGTTTATACATTTTACAAAACCGTATTACGCAAATGGCGCAAGATATCAGCCGTAAAATGTTTGCCACTGAGCAACGTATTTTAGTTGAAGGTCCATCGAAAAAGAATCCAATGGAACTTCGTGGTCGTACTGAGAACAATCGCGTAGTTAACTTCGAAGGCCCGCATTCTGTAATCGGTCAGTTTGTTGATGTAAAAATTACCGAAGCCTTACCAAATTCACTGCGTGGTGAGTTAATTCGCACTGAAGCTGAAATGGATCTGCGTAAAGACGTAGCACCAAGCGATATTTTAGGTAAAGCACAAAGCCAAGAAGCGAATGAGCTGGGTGTAGCAACATTTACACCCTAAATGTTAATTTGGTGTGGCAGATGCCACACCAATCAAGGAACCCATTTTGAGTAACCAGTTAAAAACGTTAGAAACTTACCTCGAACCCTCAGACAATAAACGTCTAGCATCACTTTGTGGTCCATTCGACGAAAATATAAAACAAATCGAACGTCGACTTGGTGTGGAAATCGCCCATCGTGAAAACCACTTTAAAATCACCGGCAACGCACATAATGTGATTGCGGCAACAGAGATTATTAAAAATCTCTACATCGAAACACAACCGATTAAAGGTATCAGCAAAGATATCGAACCTGATCTGGTGCATTTAACGATTCAAGAAACCACGGTACTCGAACAAGACGATGACTTATATCGTGACGAGCTTGTTATCAAAACCCGCCGTGGTGTTGTGAAGCCTCGTAACCCAAACCAAGCAACCTATATTAAAAACGTCCTGTTGCATGATATTGCCTTTGGTATTGGCCCAGCAGGAACAGGTAAAACCTATTTGGCAGTGGCTGCAGCAGTAGATGCCCTTGAACGTCAAGAAATTCGCCGTATTTTGCTTACCCGCCCAGCGGTAGAAGCAGGTGAAAAACTGGGTTTTTTACCGGGTGATTTAAGTCAAAAAGTCGACCCATACCTACGCCCACTTTATGATGCACTTTTTGAAATGTTAGGTTTCGAACGTGTTGAGCGTTTAATCGAGAAGAATGTGATTGAAGTGGCACCGCTTGCCTACATGCGTGGCCGTACTTTAAACGACGCCTTTATCATTTTGGATGAAAGCCAAAACACGACCGTTGAACAAATGAAAATGTTCTTAACGCGTATTGGGTTCAACTCAAAGGCGGTGATTACCGGCGACATTACGCAGGTCGATTTACCCCGCGGTGCGCGCTCAGGGCTTCGTCACGCCATTGAAGTATTAAGCGATGTAGAAGCGATTAGCTTTAACTTCTTTAAGTCACACGATGTGGTGCGCCACCCTGTTGTTGCAGCGGTTGTAGAAGCGTACGAAAAACACGATGAAGTTGAACGCTTAAAGAAAATCGAAAAGAAAAAGCAGCAAGAGCTTGATAAAGCCAATGCGCAAAATGAGTCAGACGCAACATGATTGAACTGGATTTACAAATCGCCCATGAATATGACAACTTGCCAACATTCGAGCAATTTGAACTTTGGGCAAATAAAGCGCTGGCGAATTTAAAGCCCGATGCCGAATTAACCATTCGCATTAGCGACGCAAACGAGAGTCAACAACTTAACCACGAATATCGCAGTAAAGATAAACCAACAAACGTGCTGAGCTTTCCGTTTGACGCACCACCAGGCATTGAGCTGCCATTAATTGGTGATTTAATTATTTGCCCTGAAGTTGTGTTACAAGAATCTATCGAGCAAGAAAAAGCATTTCACGATCATTTTGCGCATATGGTAGTGCATGGCTGCTTGCATTTGATGGGCTATGACCATATAGATAGTGAAGAAGCATTAGAGATGGAATCGTTAGAAAAACAGTTACTTGCTGATTTAAATATCGACGATCCTTATCGCGACTAATTTTGTTTTTGAAATTCAAACTAAATTTGGTATAACAGGCTTGGATTAGCCAATAATTAATCCTTAATTTTTATATAAATGGAGCTAATAAAGCGCTTATGAGCGACGAAAATTCGCAATCTAGTCAGGGTTCTTCTGGTAAAACTTGGTTAGACAAAATCTCCCAAATGTTACAAGGGGAACCCCAGAATAAAGAGCAGTTAGTCGAAGTTATTATCGACGCTGAAGAAAGAGATCTTATTGACCCAGAAACCAAAGACATGATGAAAGGTGTTTTGGGCGTATCTGAACTGAAAGTTCGCGATATTATGATCCCTCGCTCGCAAATGATTACACTGGATGTAGAACAAACAATTGCCGAATTGTTGCCAGTTATGGTTGAATCATCGCACTCACGTTTTCCTGTGGTGTGCGAAGATAAAGATCATGTAGAAGGCATCTTACTCGCTAAAGATTTATTACCGCTTATTTTAAAAAATCAAGAAGAGCACCCTCCACTTCGCGATTATTTGCGCCCAGCTGTTGTTGTGCCAGAAAGTAAACGTGTAGACACCCTGCTCAACGAGTTTCGTCAGCAACGCTATCATATGGCGATTGTAATTGATGAATACGGTGGTGTTTCTGGGCTTGTTACCATCGAAGATATTCTTGAAATCATCGTTGGTGAAATTGAAGATGAGCACGACGAAGAAGAAGAAACACAAGATATTCGTCAAGTTGCTAAGCATGTATATTTAGTACAAGCGCTTACGCCACTTGAAGATTTTAATCAGCACTTTTCTACTTACTTCGATACCGATGAAGCCGGCACCATAGGTGGTATTATTTTGCATGCCTTTGGCCATATGCCATCTCGCGGTGAAACCATTGAAATTAATGGAATTCAATTTAAAATCACCAACGCAGATAGTCGCCGAATTCTTCAAGTACAGGTTACATTACCAAAAAGTGATGATACCAACGAAGACGAATCAACAGATAATTAAACGTGATCCTATCATCAATGAAAAACAAAATGCTGGCGCTTATCGCCGGCATTTTAATGGTATTTAGTTACTCACCTTTTAATCTTTGGCCAATCGCGCCCTTTGCTATTGCCACTCTTTTTTACCTTAATCGAAATGTCAGCGCTAAAACGGCTGCTAGCCAGGGCTTTATCTTTGGCCTAGGTTGGTTTGGTGCGGGCATAAGTTGGGTGCATGTATCCATTGCAGAGTTTGGTGGCTTACCGCTAATTGCATCACTGTTGTTGATGTTGATATTGGTTTCTTACCTTGCGCTATACCCAACCCTTACCTGCTGGCTTAGCCATAAATTCAGTAACAAAAACACCTTATCTATAACGTATTTAGCACTTTTTATTCCATTATTTATCTTGATGGAATACTTGCGCGGTACATTGCTCACAGGCTTTCCATGGTTAAGTTTTGGCTATACGCTAACAGACAGTCCGCTCAATAGCCTTGCCCCTTGGATAGGTGAAACAGGATTAACTGTTGTGAGTTTATTGCTGGGTTTTGCTATTTACGCACTGAGCCAACGCAGTTTTAAGCCAGCAATTGCGATTGCAGCTGTGCTTTTTTTAGCACTCGGTTTAGCGCATTTTTCGCCGTCAGTAAGCTACCGAGACAAATCGATTGATGTCGTACTGGTGCAAGGCAATATCAAACAAGAATTACGCTTCGCGCCTGAAAATTTCTGGCCAACCATGGCGAAATATCAAGATATGACTCGTCCAAATTGGCAAGCTGACCTAATTGTTTGGCCCGAAGCTGCTATTCCTGAAATTGAAGTACTGGTTGACGATTACCTCGCTAATCTTGATAAAGCTGCGGCATTTAATAATACCGCGCTTATTACAGGCATTATTGATTACCAACTCGGTACGAAAACGGTTTATAACAACTTAATAGCAGTCGGCAAAAAGCATGCTAACGACCAGCAAGGTCACTATCGTTACTTGCATCACAATCGCTATAGCAAACACCAATTACTACCCATTGGTGAGTTTGTACCATTTGAAGAAATATTAAGACCGATTGCGCCGCTGTTTGACCTTGACCACTCTTCGTTCACCCGAGGCGAAGCAAAACAAGCTAATTTAATCGCTAATGGTTATCATGTGTTACCTGCGATTTGTTATGAAATTGCATTTAGTAGCTTAGTACGTGGTAACTATCAGCAAGATTCTGATATTTTATTTACGGTAAGTAATGATGCATGGTTTGGTAATTCTCACGGCCCCCACCAGCATATGCAAATTGCGCGCATGCGTGCCCTTGAATTGGGTATGCCCTTGGTTCGTGTTACCAACAACGGCGTGAGCGGCGTGTACGACCCAATCGCCAAACACGGACAATATTTACCCCAATTTGAAGCGGCGTTAGAGCGTTTTACTCTGCCACTCACCACTGGTAAAACATTTTACAGCCAGTATGGCGACCGTGCGTTATACATCGCTCTACTGCTTTGTTTTATAGCAAGTTTAATTGCCCAACGACAAAAGCAAAAGAGCATACCATAATTAATAACGGCGTTATTGTGTTATCACGCGATGACGTCTAAATTTAATGTGTTACCTTTTTTGTCAGATACTTAAGGCACACATTTGCTTAAACAGCCCAGTTCGCCATTGCGCTTTAGTAAAACCATTGTCATTACGATTTTGCTGAGCGCATTTATTCATCTGTTAACCTTTGCCCTGGCAAAGACTACCTTGTCTCAATGGCGTTGGCAACATGTTCCATTTCACAGCACAGTGGAAGTGATCGGTGGTGTTATTGCGCTATTAGTGTGTTTCCTATTAATCAATTTGGAACAAAGTAGACGCGGCACTAGCTTTAATTTAGTTATCGCTGCGGCGATTGGCGCAATGGGCATATTCGATATTGCCCATGCTTTAGTCAAACCGGGTAACTTATTTGTTTGGTTGCATTCTTTAGCCACATTTTTTGGCGGGCTACTCTTCGCATTAGTATTGCTTAAACCGAAATTTACAAAAGCCATTAGCACACGTTTTGTCTTTATGATTTTGTTGTTAAGCCTCATTATTTCTGCAGTTTCGATTATCTTTGCGCAACAAGTACCCATTATGGTGCAGCAACAACGCTTTACCTCATTAGCCACCTTTATGAATATGTTTGGTGGCATTGCCTTGTTATTAGCTGCAATCAAGCTTTTCTTTTTTTATAAGCAATTTAAGAAAAGTGATGACTTACTGTTTATTTTACACTGCTCAATGTTTGGCTTTGCCGCCATCATGTTTCAGCAATCATTCTTATGGGATATTTCATGGTGGGGGTGGCACTTACTGAGGCTATTAGCGTATGGTGTAGCATTATGGTTTGCCCTGCAAAACGAGCGATACTTATTTCGTCAATTACAAAGCTCTAATGAAACTTTATTGCAGCAAGAGAAAGCCACACAAGCCTCTCTCGACAGTGCAAATAAACGTATCGCAATCAGCGAACGACAGCAAGCCGCTGTACTTGCTAGCCTCTCTGATGCAATTATCGTTATTAACCAAAAAGGCCATATTAAACTCTTCTCCACAAGTGCCGAATCTATGTTTGGTTGGCAATCACGTGAAGTACTTGGCAAAAATGTCACCTTGCTAATGAATAACGAGTTTGCTGAAAAGCACGACGAGTTTGTTGCGAACTATCGCGTAAAGCACTCGCCTTCAGCTATTGGTAAAAATCGAGATTTAATTGCAAAACGTAAAAATGGCGATGAGTTTCCCATTGGATTAACGATTAGCCACCTTTTACTCGACGAAGAACACCACTTTGTAGGCGTAATACGCGATATTACCGAGCGCAAAGAGCAAGAGCGTTTAATAAAACACGCGAAAGAAGTCGCCGAGAGTGCTAACAATGCGAAAAGTGCCTTTTTGGCCAACACCAGCCATGAAATACGCACACCAATGAATGGTGTGTACGGTAATTTACAACTGTTAAATGAATTAAAGCTCAATAAAGTCGCTAGCAGCTACGTGAAAGATGCGCTCGATTCAACAAAAGCATTAATGACGGTTGTAAACGATATTCTTGATTTTTCGAAAATTGAAGCCGGTAAATTATCGTTAGAGTGCACACCATTTAAACTTAGTGAGCTACTCGCTAATTTACATGCAGATCTGATCCAAACTGCGCTGGCAAAAAACATCGCGTTTAATATTTTAAATCAGGTAGAGCACGACCTATGGATTGGCGACCCAACACGTATTAAGCAAGTACTGCTGAATATCTGCTCTAATGCGATTAAATTTACCCAACAAGGCAGTGTTACTCTGTCTATTTTGCCAAATACCAATAAACCACTTATCACATTTTTAGTTAATGACACTGGCATTGGTATGAGTGAAAAAAGCATTGATAAGCTGTACCTACGTTTTGAGCAAGCTGACGATTCCATTACCCGTAAGTACGGCGGCACAGGCCTTGGTATGCCAATCGCACAATCGTTAATAAAACTGATGAGTGGCTCCATAAATGTTACGAGTGAATTAAATAAAGGCACAAATTTTACCATCAGAATTCCACTAACACGGGCCAAAGAGGATGCACAAAATCAAAACGCGCAAGCCGAAGAGATTATCAACCTCAGCGAAAAGCGCTTATTGCTAGTTGAGGACAACCCTATTAACCAAGTATTAGTTAAGGCAATGTTACAGCCAACCAAAGCGCAGCTAACAATAGTGAACAATGGTTTACAAGCATTAGAAGCTATAAGCGATTCATTTGATTTAATTTTAATGGATATGCAAATGCCGGTTATGGATGGCAAAACAGCAACCACCAAAATCAGAGAAAACGATACCAGCACGCCAATCATCGCACTCACCGCGAATATTATGCAGTCGGATATTCAAAGCTATCACGAGATTGGATGTAATGACTGGATTGGAAAACCAATAGAAAAAACGTTGTTATTAGACAAGCTTCAGCAGTACTTAAAATAAAAAAGCAGCGATTCCGCTGCTTTTATCGGTTTATTAGCTTACGTGTTTATTCTTCAACACCGCCATTAATCACTTCAGCAAAATGGCTTAAACGACGTAGCGCCAAGTCGTGAATTGTGTCCTTACCATAAGTACCTTTGGCAGAGAGCTCGCCAGCTTGTTTACCCAGTAAAATTTCAAACGCCTGATCAACTGTACTTACCGCATAAATACTAAACAGCCCTTTTTCAACCGCTTCCAGCACTTGTGCATTAAGCACTAAATTATGCACATTAGATTGCGGCACAATCACGCCCTGTGCACCATTAAAACCGCGCATCTGGCAGAGCTTAAAGAAGCCTTCAATTTTTTCATTCACGCCGCCAATTGCCTGCACTTCACCGTGCTGGTTAATTGAGCCTGTAAGCGCAATACCTTGATTAATCGGTAAACGCGTGATGGCTGAAACCAATGCGCACAACTCAGCAAGTGATGCACTATCACCATCAATCGAACCATAACTTTGTTCTATGGCAATATTAGCGCTCAACGTAAGTGCAAAATCTTGCGCGTATTTATTACCTAAATACCCCGTAAGTAACATTACGCCTTTACTGTGAATTGATTTACCAAGGTCAGCTTCACGCTCAATATCAACAATGCCATCACTACCTGCGTAGACTGTCGCGGTAATTCGCGCTGGCGTACCAAAGCTAGTATCTCCGATATGCAGAACAGTTAAGCCATTAACACAGCCCACTTGCGTACCTTCAGTCTGTATAAGCACATGACCTTCTTTAATCTCAGTCATAAAGGATTCGCTTATTTGGCCTGTACGATATTGTTTACCAGCAAGCGCTTCGTCTATATGCGCCGCTTCAATTGTGGTTTCACCATCTTGCCGTGCAAAAAACGCAGCTTCGTTGGTTAATTCAATCACATCGGCAAAGCGTGCGGAAAGCTTGCGTTGATGTTCAGCTTGGCGGTGACTAAAGCGCAAAAGCGCTGCAAACGCATGGGCTGAAAGTGACATTTTTAATGTTTCTGTCGCGTATTTTTGCACCCGACTGATCAGTTGGAACTGATATTTATCGGTTGCCGGAATATGGTAATCAAAATCGGCGAGCACACGAAAAAGTTCGTTAAACTCATCATCATACTCTTGCATTACGTAGTACAAATCACGTGAACCAAGTAAAATTATTTTTACATCAAGGGGAATAAGCTGCGGTTTTAACGTGAAGCTTGCACCGACACTCGAATCTTGTGCGGCAAGATCTGTTTTAATTTGTTTACTCTTTAAACTTAATTTTAGTGCGTCCCAAACTTGGCTATTAGCCATCAGTTTTTCCGCATCCATCACTAAGTAACCACCGTTTGCACGGTGCAGCGCGCCCGATTGAATCGAACGAAAACTGGTAACAATGGAACCCGATTGCGAGGTGTATTCTACCTTGCCAAAAATATTGCCAAACGTTGGATTTGGTTCATAGACAACAGGGGCACCCTCTTCTTTGTGGCTCACTAAAATGTTTGGCGCAATGTATTCGGTTAGCATTGCGCGCTTATCTAAGTCTTCTTTATTGTTTTCGTCGCTCTCTTCTGCCAGCCACTCTAATACTGCGTCTATTAACTCAGCTTTAAGGTCTTTTAAATACTTCACAATGCCTAAATGGCTGGTGTATTTATGCTCTAAATCTTTTAGCAGTGGTTTTATTGCGGTTTCTACCGTTTTTTGCTTTAGTTCGCGTAGCTTTTCCGATGATTCACGTTTCCATCTTGGCAATTCAATTAGCGCTTCATTAAGTGCGTTCTCTAAGCGAGATATTACATCGTAAAAGTACTGCTTTTGCTCGTCATCAAGGCTTGAAAATTCAGCGTCATCTAACTGCTTACCATCAATTACCGGGGCAAAACTAATTACACCCGACTCTTCAAATAACGCCACATTATGTTGGTTAGCAATTTTTTCTACGATCTCGAGCGCTTCATCGTATTTCTCGTTGAAACTACTATCAATTGCTTTCTTTTGACGTTGATAATTAGGGTTATCAAATGCGGCTGGAAAGGTATCTAGAATTTCGTCAATAAACGAATCTATATCATCACTAAATAGCTTACCTTCGCCTGCAGCCATAAAAATCGCACTTGGCTGACGGTGTTCGTCAAAGTTGTTTAAGTAAAGCCAATCAGGTGGGGTTTGCTTGGTGCGACTTTGCGCTACTAGTTTTTCTTGCACCATGGTAAAACGACCTAGTGCCGGTTCACCCATCACGTAAATATTGTAACCTGGCAGCTCCATTCCTAGCGCAAAATCAATGGCACTTTGTGCACGCTTTTGTCCAATAATTGTGTATTCATCAGGATATGCTTGCGCCATGCAAGTTTCTATTGCGTGCAATTCTATTTGCGGTGCAAGTACATCAACACCAAGTTTATTCTGTTCGCCAATTTTCATAATACTACCGTCCTTATTAGCGCTTGCTCGCTATAGCTTTTGTGTGAGTCTACTTAAGTCCTTAAAAAATAACATCAGAAAGTTAAAATATTTATGGCGCGCTGGCGATACGATGAAACTCAATGGCATCACACTCAATACACGCACTTAATTGGCTTGGATGTGTAATGTGCTTCACTTCACCACAGGCTTTACATTGAAACTCACCAAACGATACCCACTCGCCTTGTTTATAAATACCATTGTGCTCAAAATCATCGAGGAGTAATGACCATTCTAATTGGGTTTTATCAACTAAATGTGACAGCGCTAACCACCATTCTTCATTAAACTCTTCATTTGCGAAGTCGTTTTCTTTGTGTTCTTTTCTGAGGCGATTAAACTCCTCAATATCACGTTTTACGTAATAACTGTAATCTTCTATTTGCTCTTTTGAATATTTGCCAAGGGCTGCCAGCTCTTTTTGAAAGTCATAGAAGGCTTTTTGTAAGCTTTTAAGCTCGTGATCGTTTACATCCTGTAACCACTGTTGAAAGCGCTTTAAATAATTGTCGTAACTGTCTTTCATTCTATTCCTCCTTTTGCTGTTTCTATAAGTATAGTAGCGATATAAAAAATATCTTGTATCAAACAGTTAACTGCTTATTAAAACAACAAGCAAGTAACAAAATCAAACGGCTTTTAAGGTGCGATTAAAGACATAAAAAACTTACTTTTAATGCACTGCTAAGGCTGTATTAGCGCCGCGATTTACGCTATGCTAGGCGCCAATTTTTATTTATTTTGCAAGTAGTTTGGAAATTAGAATGCAAGAGCAATACAGCCCGCAGGATATAGAACAGAAAGTTCAAAAATATTGGGATGAAAATCAAACATTTAAAGTAACTGAGCAAGAAGGTAAAGAAAAGTTTTACTGTCTCTCAATGTTCCCTTACCCAAGTGGTCGCCTGCACATGGGTCACGTACGTAACTACACCATTGGTGATGTAGTATCACGTTTCCAACGCTTGCAAGGCAAAAACGTAATGCAACCTATGGGTTGGGATGCATTTGGTCTACCTGCTGAAAACGCCGCAATTAAAAACAACACGGCACCTGCAAAATGGACTTACGAAAACATTGACTACATGCGCAACCAGTTAAAGCAACTTGGTTTTGGTTACGACTGGGATCGTGAAATCGCAACCTGTCATCCTGAGTACTACAAGTGGGAACAATGGTTCTTCACAAAACTGTACGAAAAAGGCCTTGTATACAAAAAAATGTCAACGGTTAACTGGGACCCAGTAGACCAAACCGTACTTGCTAATGAGCAAGTTATTGACGGTCGCGGTTGGCGTTCAGGTGCAGTTGTAGAGCAAAAAGAAATCCCGCAGTGGTTTATTAAAATTACTGACTACGCACAAGAGCTACTTGACGACTTAGACAAACTTGAGCACTGGCCTGAGCAAGTTAAAACCATGCAGCGCAACTGGATTGGTCGCTCTGAAGGGTTAGAAATCGACTTTAAACGTGCTGATAACGGTGAAACATTCACTGTGTACACAACACGTCCAGATACCTTTATGGGCGTAACCTATGTGGGCGTTGCAGCCGGTCACCCAATTGCACAAGAAGCGGCTAAAAATAATCCGGCGGTTGCTGCATTCGTTGAAGAATGTAAAAACACCAAAGTTGCTGAAGCTGATATGGCAACAATGGAGAAAAAAGGCATCGACACTGGCTTTAAAGCAATTCACCCATTAACGGGCGAAGAAGTACCTGTATGGGCTGCTAACTTTGTACTAATGGACTACGGTTCGGGTGCAGTAATGGCAGTACCTGGTCACGACCAACGTGACTTTGAATTTGCTACTGCCTACGGTCTTGAAATCAAACAAGTTATTGCACCTGTTGAAGGTTCTGAACTAACAGCAGATATCGCCAATGAAGCATTCACTGAGAAAGGCGTGTTAATTAACTCTGGCGAATTTGATGGCCTTGAGTTTGACGCAGCATTTAATGCCATTGCCGATAAACTTGAAGGTATCAATGCAGGTAAGCGCAAAGTTAACTTCCGTCTACGTGACTGGGGTGTAAGCCGTCAGCGTTACTGGGGTTCACCAATCCCGATGTTAAATAAAGAAGATGGTTCTGAGCTTGCAGCAACAGAAGACATGTTACCGGTACGCCTACCTGAAGATGTGGTAATGAATGGTGTTACATCGCCAATCAAAGCTGATCCTGAATGGGCAAAAGCAACCGTTAATGGCGAGCAGGTTTTCCACGAAACTGATACCTTCGATACGTTTATGGAGTCATCTTGGTACTACGCACGCTACTGTAGCCCACGTTACGATGAAGGCATGTTAGAGCCAGGTGCAGCTAATTACTGGCTTCCTGTAAACCAATACATCGGTGGTATTGAGCACGCTATTCTGCATTTACTTTATGCGCGTTTCTTCCACAAACTATTACGTGACTTTGGCCTAGTAAATTCAGACGAACCGTTTGAGCGTTTATTATGTCAGGGCATGGTATTAGCGGAAACCTTCTTCCGTAAAGACGAGAAAGGCGGCGACGTTTGGATTGCACCAAGCGACGTTGAAAGCGAAAAAGACGACAAAGGTCGCGTTGTAAAAGCGTGGCACAAAGACGACGGCCAACCAGTTGAATCTGCTGGTATGAGCAAAATGTCTAAATCGAAAAATAACGGTATTGACCCACAAACGGTTATCAACCAATACGGCGCCGATACAGTGCGTTTATTTATGATGTTTACCGCACCACCAGAGCAAACCTTAGAATGGTCTGATTCAGGTGTTGAAGGTGCGCATCGCTTTATTAAACGTGTTTGGAAATACGCCACTGAAGTAATGGCAAATGAGCGCACAACGCTTGATAGCGCTTCGCTTTCAAACGAGCAAAAAGTGCTTCGTCGTGAATTACATAAAGCGATTGCGAAAGTGTCTGATGACTTAGATCGTCGTCAAACATTTAATACCGCTATTGCTGCGGTAATGGAACTACTTAACAAACTTGTTAAAGCGCCATTAAACGATAGCAATGATATCGCGATTGGTTATGAAGCACTTGAAGCATTAATCGTGATGCTTTCACCAATCACGCCGCACGTTTGTCATGAATTATGGCTAAACCTTGGCAAGCAAGGCGAAGTCGTTGATGCACCATGGCCTGTGGTCGATCAATCAGCGATGGTTGAAGACGAAAAACTGGTTGTTGTGCAGGTTAACGGTAAAGTACGCGGTAAAATTACCGTTGCCGCGGACGCAGACCAAGACGCTGTGGAAAAAGCAGCGTTTGCAGAGCCTAATGTGACTAAATTCACAGACGGTTTAACTATTCGCAAGGTTATCTTTATTAAAGGTAAATTGCTAAACGTGGTTGCAAACTAATGTTTGCACCACGCTTTTTACAAAACACAGCATTATTGCTGTGTTTTGTGCTTTTAGTTGGCTGCGGTTTTAAATTGCGTACCGCATCAGTATTACCTGACGATCTGCAAAACTTAGTGGTCACGGCGACAAACCCTGACTCTCAGCTTTTTACTGAACTACAAAATAGTTTAGCACTGAGCAATATTAATACTGATTCAAAGCACGCTACCGCTGAGCTAAAGCTACTAAAAGACTCGCTTAACCGTCGTACACTAAGTTTATTCCCAAACGGCCAAGTAGCCGAGCATGAACTTATTTACACTGTCAGCTACCAACTTATTCGTGACAAGCAAAAGCCAATTACCAATAGCTTTGAGCTTACCCGTAATTATCAAGATGACCCTGATAATGCGCTAGCAAAATCGCGAGAAATGGAATTGATCCTGTCAGAATTGCGCCAACAAGCAAGTAACTTGATTATTCGTCAGTTAGGCCAATATTAATGCGTATTTATCCGAACCAATTAGTTACTCAGTTAAAACAAGGCTTAGCGCCCTTTTACTTACTTTTTGGTGAAGAAGCATATTTATTGAACCAAGCTGCGAGCCAAGTTAAATCAATTGCAAAAGCACAAGGATTTGATGAAATCATTCGCTTTGCCGCTTCTCCCCAGTTTGACGGGCAAGAAATTGTGCAAGAATATGCAAGCTTGTCTCTCTTTGCTAATCGAAAAATTATCGAATTAGAACTGGGTGACAGCAAGCCCAATGCTGCAGCCAGCAAGTTATTACAAACGCTTGCGCAAAACCCAAACCCCGATTGCATTCTCGTTATCAAGGGCGAAAAAGTGGGTAACGACATTCAGCGTGGCGCATGGTTTAAAGCATTAGATAAACACGGGTTATTTGTGCCGTGTTACCCGCTTCAAGGAAAGCAGCTGTTTGCGTGGCTTGAACAACGGTGTCAAAGTTTGAATTTGCAATTATCTGCCGATGCTAAAACCTTATTGGTTGACTACAACCAAGATAACTTGTTCGCAATATCCCAAGAACTTGAAAAGCTCTCTTTACTCAATATATCCGGTGAAATTAACACCCAAACCTTAGCACCTACGCTGCTCAATCAATCTCGTTTAGACGTATTTGATTTAAGCGACGCCCTATTAAAAGGCGACAGTGTTCAGATCAGCAAAGTAATGCTTAAGCTAAAACAAGAAAACGTCGAACCAACCATTATTTTATGGGCACTGGTACGCGAGTTTGAAAGCTTACAAGCAATGCATCAAGCGATTGCAAACGGCGAATCCTTCAATGCAATTTTCAGCCAATTTAAGGTGTGGAAAAATAAGCAAGCCATTACAGAACAAGCATTAAGGCGTTTAACACACGTTGAACTGAATGCGCTCGGTGATGTACTGGCCGAATTTGATTTGGCTTATAAGCAACATCAACATATTGATGCCTACCAACACTTATTGCACATTGCCCTTATGTTTGTTGGCCCACTGCCCTTTTCTGCACCGTTTAACGCAAAAGTAGAACAATACGCCAACCTATGATTGTTATTTTAGGTGGCACATTTGACCCAATACACACCGGACACCTTGCATTAGCGAAACAAGCGGATCAAATACTAACGCCAAGCAAAGTACTGTTTATGCCGTGCAAGCAACCTGTACATAAAGCCACGTCGGGCATAACAAGCGCGCACCGCATTAATATGATTAACCTGGCAATTAAAGATGAGGCTAACTTTGCCATTGATTTGCGCGAAATAAACCGTGAAACACCAAGTTATGCGCTAGAAAGCCTAATTAGCTTCAGACTAGAATTACCGGAAGTGCCTTTATTTTTTATTATCGGAATGGATTCACTCAACACCTTACATAAATGGCATAAATGGCAAGACTGTATCAGCAATAGCAATTTTTTAGTCTTTCAACGACCAGGCGAAACATTTCAACCAAACCCTGAAGTTGCGCCGTTTATTAGTGGCAATATTAACGATGCGATAGAAGACTTACCGCTTGCCGGTCATATCTTTCTTGCACAGCACCAACAAGTAGCCATTTCATCCTCGGCACTGCGTACAAATCTTGCCCAATACAAAAATGAATTCCTGCCAGAAGCGGTTTGTGACTATATAAAACAGCATCGTCTCTACCAATAAACCCTCTGCACGTGTTAAAATTTAACAATTAAGCCAAATAAACCAATTACTAGGAAATACTTTTGGATCCTCGCGAGTTATTAGACTTTGTAATCGACAAAGCAGACGACATCAAAGCCGTTGATATCACCACGTTAGATTTGACAGATAAATCATCAATTACCGACTATATGGTTGTGTGCTCAGGCACTTCAAAACGCCATGTTCAGTCAATTGCCAACAACGTTGCACTTGAAGCAAAAGCACAAGGTATTGAAATCATCGGTACCGAAGGCCAACAAGAAGGCGAATGGGTTTTACTTGATTTAGGTGATGTAGTACTTCATGTAATGCAAGAAAGTGCACGTGAATTCTACCAGTTAGAAAAACTTTGGAGCTAATTCTGTGCGTATTCAGCTAATTGCTGTTGGTACGAAAATGCCAGCGTGGGTAGAAACCGGCTTTCAAGAGTATCAGCGCCGGTTTCCGCGCGATATGAGCTTAGAGCTTATTGAAATTCCCGCTGGTAAACGCGGTAAAAATGCCGATATTAAGCGTATTTTACAGCAAGAAGGTGAAAAGACCTTAGCCGCAATTCCTAAAGGGAACAAAATCGTTACTTTAGAGGTCACAGGTAAAGCACTCGATACCCATCAACTTGCCAAGGAAATGAGTAAATGGCAACTTGATGGACGCGATATCAGCTTACTAATTGGTGGCCCTGAAGGTTTAGCACCTGAATGTATTGCCGCATCTGAGCAAAAATGGTCTTTATCTAATTTGACCTTGCCGCACCCACTGGTAAGAATAATCGTCGCAGAAAGCTTGTATCGTGCATGGAGTTTGAATAACAATCACCCTTATCACCGAGAATAAGAACAAAAACAATTAGATGCTAAAACAACGCGCTACTATCAGGGATCACTCAGCGGAGGCTAATTTAGTCGCCCGCCGCGCGTTTGTGGCGTTTGTGTTTGTCATGATTGTTATTGGCATCTTATTTGTTAACGTGTTTAATTTACAAATTAATCAACACCAAATTTACCAAACTCGCTCCAACGAAAATCGCATTAAAGTCATTCCAATTGCGCCAAACCGTGGCCTGATATACGACCGTAACGGTGTACTACTCGCGGAAAACCGCCCTGTTTATAACCTTGAAGTAATCCCAGAAGAATCTGACGACCTAGAAAAAAGTTTAACTGAAGTCTCTGCTCTTTTTGATATTAGCCAAGAGCAGCAACAAGAATTTCTTAAAAACAGTAAACGCAAACGTCGTTTTAAAAGCCAAATTTTAAAGTCACGCTTAACCCCAGAGCAAGTTGCGTTGTTTTCTGTAAACCAACACAAATACCCAGGCTTTAGCGTTGAAGCACGCTTGGCGCGTCATTACCCTTATGGCGATGCCCTAACCCATGCCATTGGGTATGTTGCCAAAATGAATAAAACCGAGCACTTTGAGCTCGAAATGGAAGGCCGCGACGTAAACTATCGGGCGACCCGTGATATCGGTAAGTTAGGCATCGAAAAATACTACGAAGAAACGTTACATGGCACCGTTGGTAGCGAAGAGGTTGAAATAAATAACCGCGGGCGAATTTTACGCACCCTAAAATCCACGGACCCTGAACCTGGCAAAGATCTCATTCTGACGCTGGATATTGGCTTACAGCAAAT
The DNA here is from genome assembly GCF_001399975.1 of Pseudoalteromonas sp. P1-9. GTDB lineage: Bacteria > Pseudomonadota > Gammaproteobacteria > Enterobacterales > Alteromonadaceae > Pseudoalteromonas. The sequence continues at coordinate 221,391 of NZ_LKBD01000003.1, read as the reverse complement.
AGCACAAGCAGCGCTTGATGGCATGCGTGGTGCGGTTGTGGTAATGGATGCCCGTGACGGCGGTATTTTAGCCTTTTATTCAAACCCAAGTTACGATCCTAATTTATTTGTTCACGGCATTAGTAGCAAAGATTACAAAGCACTGCTCAACCCCGATAGACCTCTTGTTAACCGTGTAACCAAAGGGGTTTATCCACCCGCATCAACAATTAAACCACACCTTGCAATGTTGGCTCTTGATGAAGACGTTGTTACTGAAACAACCGAATTGTACGACCCTGGCTTTTTTAAATTACCGAAAGCGGATCACCGTTGGCGTGACTGGAAACCTTGGGGGCACGGCAAAGTCGATGTATATAAAGCAATTGAAGAAAGTTGCGATACCTACTTTTATGAAGTGGGCTACCGCTTAGGCATCGATAAAATTAGCGAGTTTATGTATCAATTTGGTTTTGGTCAGCGCACAGGCATTGATATTCACGAAGAAAAAACAGCCAACTTGCCGTCGCGTGAATGGAAAGAAGTCACTTACAAATTACCTTGGTACCCAGGTGACACACCCAATATTTCAATTGGTCAGGGCTATTGGACCGCCACCCCAATGCAAATAGCCAACTCCATGGCCATCATGGTGAACAAGGGCCTGCGCTATCAGCCGCATTTAGTGTCAGCAACTAAATTGAGCGACCAAGTACAAATTATTGCCCGTGATGAAAAGCCACCCGTACAACTTAAAAATGACGAAAATTGGAATATTGCACTACGTGCGATGTACAACACAGTACATAAAAAAACGGGCACGGCGCACAAAGCCTTTATTGGCGCACAATACACGGCAGGTGGAAAAACCGGTACAGCACAGGTGAAAAGTATCGCCCAAGGTGAGCGCTACGACGCAGAGAAACTCGACGAACGCCACCGCGATAACGCAATGTACATTGGTTTTGCCCCTTATGAAAAACCTGAAATTGTAATAGCAGTTGCCGTTGAAAATACCGGTGGCGGGGCATCGGTTGGGGCACCTATCGCGCGTACATTAATGGACTATTACTTTTCGAATAAACCAGAATCTTTGGTAGGTAAACCGTGAAGGCGCTCAATCACAATAAAACGATTTGGGATAGATTACACTTAGACTGGCCATTACTTGTGGCAATTTTAGCCTTAATGGGCGGCAGTTTAGTGGTAGTTTACAGTGCCGGCGGTCAGAATATTGATTTAGTATTTCGTCAAGCAACCCGTATTGGACTTGGCTTATTTGTGTTGTTCGCCCTGGCCCAAGTATCACCCACAAATATGCGGCGCTGGGCATTACCCATCTACGTGGTTGGTGTAGCCCTGCTGGTTGCCGTCATGTTTTTTGGTGTATCAAGTAAAGGCGCACAGCGCTGGCTCAATGTGGGTATTCGCTTTCAACCCTCTGAGATTATGAAACTCGCCATGCCGATTATGGTTGCTTGGTATATTAGTCGTTATCACTTACCACCGAAATATCGCCATTTAGCAATTGGCTTATTAATTGTTGCAATTCCAACACGTTTAATCATGAAACAACCCGATTTAGGCACATCAATTCTGATTGCAAGTTCTGGCCTATTTGTGTTGTTTTTTGCAGGTCTTCATTGGCGCCTTATTTTAGGTGCGTTAGCCATTGCACCGGCGGCAATTTATGGTTTTTGGCATTATGGCATGCACGAATACCAAAAAACGCGAGTGCTAACCATGCTTGACCCAGAGAGCGACCCACTTGGTGCGGGATATCACATTATTCAGTCTAAAATTGCGATTGGCTCTGGCGGTGTTGAAGGCAAAGGCTGGACGCATGGCACGCAGTCTCAATTAGAATTTTTGCCCGAGCGCCACACCGATTTTATTTTTTCCGTGCTAAGTGAAGAATTTGGCCTAATTGGTGTCACAATTTTACTTAGCTTGTACTTATTTATTATCGCTCGCGGCTTGTTTATTGCCGTCAGTGCACAAGATGCATTTGGCAAATTATTAGCAGCGAGTATTACCCTGACCTTCTTTGTTTATGTTTTTGTAAACATTGGTATGGTTTCAGGGTTATTACCTGTAGTAGGGGTTCCCCTTCCCCTTATCAGCTATGGCGGTACGTCCATGGTAACCCTGCTTGCGGGGTTCGGTATTATTATGTCTATTGCAACCCATAAGCGCATTTTGGTGAAATAACACAATGAAACACCTACTACTTTTAACAATACTAATTTTTATAACCGCATGTGCGCCGTCTGGTCGCTACAGTATGCGTCATGACGCAGCGCCACTGCGCGCGCCATTGCCAGAAGAAATGCAAGATGTTGCGGTGACATCTGAAAAAAAGAGCATTTCTGCAAGCAGACCTTATGAAGTACGCGGCAAACGCTATCAGCCATTGCACAGTGAAGTAGGCTTCAGCCAAACTGGCGTTGCCTCTTGGTATGGGCGAAAATTCCATGGCTACGCCACATCTAATGGTGAGCCTTACGATATGTTCGCCATGACCGCAGCACATAAAACCTTACCGTTACCCAGTTTTGTGCGCGTTACCAATTTAGAAAATGGCAATACTGCAGTGGTACGCGTTAACGACCGCGGGCCATTTCACGATGATCGTATTATCGATTTATCGTACGCCGCCGCATATAAACTAGGCTACCATCGCAAAGGTACCGCGAAAGTAAAAATAGAAGCCCTAGTACCGGAAACTAATCATCACAAAGCCTATATTCAAATTGCCGCTGCGCAAAGTATCGAGCACTTAAGTGTGCTTGCTAAAACGTTAACGGCAGAACATCAGGTAGACAGTAAAATTGTGAAAAAAGATGGAATTTATCGCTTGCGCCTTGGTCCAATCGACAATGCGCAAGTTGCGAAAGAATTACTCGATAAAATTAAGGCAAATAGCCATGAAAACGCATTCATGCTTTACAGTGACTGATTGCTTTAGGATAATTAACGCAAAATACCCAAAACTAATACAATTGACCCAAAGAGCCAATGAATCGAATTAAAAAAACAGTTATTGCTGCCATTGCAGCAGCGTCGTGCTTTTCACTGCAAGCACAAATCATCCCCGCGCCTCCTCAAATCAATGCCAAGGGCTATTTTTTAGTTGACTTTACAACAGGTAAAGTCATTGCCGAAGGTGAAGCTGATACTAAGCTAGCACCGGCAAGTTTAACCAAAATGATGACCAGCTATGTGATTGGTCTTGAGGTAGAAAGCGGTAATATTTCGCTTGATGATCAAGTTACCATCAGTGAAAGAGCGTGGGCGAAAAACTTCCCTGACTCATCAAAAATGTTTATCGAAGTAGGTAAACAAGTATCGGTAGAAGACCTAAACCGCGGCATTATTGTGCAATCAGGTAATGATGCGTGTGTAGCAATGGCTGAGCACATTGCCGGCAGCGAACCAGCATTTGCTGATTTAATGAATGCCCATGCACAAAAATTAGGTATGAGTAATACGCACTTTATCAATAGCCACGGGTTAGATACTACAGAGCACTATACTACGCCACGTGATATGGCAACCTTAGGTGTTGCACTCATTCGTGACGTACCAGCTGAGTACTCGCTATACTCAGAGAAGTCGTTCACGTATAACGGCATTAAGCAGTATAACCGTAACTCACTGTTGTGGGATGAAAACCTAAACGTTGATGGTATTAAAACAGGCCACACCAGTGAAGCTGGCTACAGCCTTGTAACCTCAGCTAAAAAAGGTAATATGCGTCTAGTATCAGTTGTTATGGGTACCAAGAGCGAGCGTTCACGTGCAACAGAAAGCCGCAAATTACTTAACTACGGTTTCCGCTTCTTTGAAACAGTGACACCGTATAAAGCCGGTGACAGCTTTGCCGAGCAGCGTATTTGGATGGGTCACAAAGAAACGGTATCGCTAGGTATTTTAGAAGATACACCGATCACCATTCCTCGTGGTCAAATGAAAAACCTAAAAGCGAATTTCGAGCTAGACCAAACACTTGAAGCACCAATTGAAAAAGGTGTAAAAGTAGGTACTTTGTTCTTACAGCTAGACGGTGAAGATATTGCACAATATCCATTAGTAACGTTAGAAGAAATTAACGAAGGTAGCTTCTTTAGCAAAATCTACGATTACATTCGTCTACAAATTAACAACTAATCTGTTAATTAATAAAAAAAGCGCCATTTGGCGCTTTTTTTATTTGTAAATTGGCAAAGACAGATAAACATTATTAATAAGCGTTTTTTTGAATTTATGATAGACTAGCGGGCATTTTCTTAGGGCCAGCTAAATGGTCGTAATAACCCTATAATTACTGAGGTGAAATGTGGTTAATCCGGTTAAAAATACTAAATTTGACGAGTTTTTAGAGTTCCCTTGTCCTTTTACTTTTAAAGTAATGGGCCTTGCAAATGTTGACTTAACCTCGCAAGTATTAACTGTGATGCAAAAGTTAGCGCCTGGCGACTACGCACCTAAAACCAAAGCAAGCAGCAAAGGTAATTATGAGTCTGTAAGTTTAGTTGCAACAGTCACCAGCAAAGAACATATCGAAACAATTTACACTGAGCTTGGCTCAATCGCAGACGTACGTTACGTACTGTAAGGCCTATTAATATGCCTAAATTGATCGTTCGACAGCTTAATCGCCAAGATTACGAGCCGGTATGGCAAGCAATGCAGCATTATACCGATACGCGCGACGAAAATGCCGCTGATGAGATTTGGTTGGTAGAACACAACCCTGTATTTACCCAAGGTCAAGCAGGCAAAGAAGAACACTTATTAATGACCGGTGATATTCCGGTAGTTAAAGTTGATCGTGGCGGCCAAGTAACTTATCACGGTCCAGGCCAACAAGTACTGTATGTATTGTTTAATTTACGTCGTCTCAAAATTGGTGTGCGCGAATTGGTTACTTGGCTTGAAGAAACGGTGATCGATACCCTAAATGATTTCGGTATCAAGGCGTACGCCAAAGCCGATGCACCGGGCGTATATGTCGACGAAAAGAAAATAGCCTCTTTGGGTCTTCGCGTTCGTCGTGGCTGTTCTTTTCACGGTCTTGCATTAAATATCGATATGGATATGGAACCGTTTTTACGCATTAACCCGTGTGGTTATGCCGGAATGGAAATGCTACAAACCAAACAAATTAATGGCCCACAAACGCTAGAAGAAGCGTCAAGCGGGCTAGTAAAGCACCTAGTTAAAAAATTAGGTACCACTGAATATGAGCAAGTAGTAGGTTTTTAATCAATGAGTAAACCTGTAAAAATGCAACCGGGCGTAAAGCTTCGTGATGCGGAAAAAATGGCACTAATCCCCGTCAAGGTTATGCCAACTGAAAAAGAAGAAATGCTGCGCAAGCCAGAATGGCTAAAAATTCGTTTACCTAAATCAAGTGAGCGTATTGACGGCATTAAAAGCGCAATGCGTAAGCATGGTTTGCACTCAGTATGTGAAGAAGCATCTTGTCCAAACTTGTCTGAGTGCTTTAACCACGGCACAGCAACCTTTATGATTTTAGGTGCAATTTGTACCCGTCGTTGCCCGTTCTGTGATGTTGCCCACGGTCGACCGCTGAAACCTGATGCACAAGAGCCAGAAAAGCTTGCCTTAACAATTAAAGATATGAAGCTAAGTTACGTTGTAATTACGTCTGTTGACCGTGATGACTTACGTGACGGTGGTGCACAGCACTTTGCCGATTGTATTCGCGAAATTCGCAAACACAATCCAGGGATTACGATTGAAATTTTAGTCCCTGATTTCCGTGGTCGTATGGATAAAGCCCTAGAGATTCTAACCGAAACGCCACCTGATGTGTTTAACCACAACTTAGAAACGGCGCCGCGCCTTTATAAGCTTGCGCGTCCAGGTGCTGACTACAAATGGTCACTTGAATTACTGCGTCGCTTTAAAGAAGCTCACCCGAACGTTAAAACAAAATCAGGTTTAATGGTTGGCCTAGGCGAAGAAATTAGCGAAATTGAAGAAGTGTTACGCGATTTACGTGAACACAATGTCGATATGCTTACAGTGGGTCAGTATCTACAGCCTTCTAAGCACCATTTACCGGTTAAGCGCTACGTGCCGCCTGTCGAGTTTGATGCATTAAAAGACTATGCTGATGAAATTGGCTTCAGCCATGCAGCATGTGGTCCGTTTGTACGCTCTAGTTATCATGCTGATTTACAAGCAGCAGGTAAAGAGGTTAAGTAACGAAAGCGTAAGCTAAATTACTTAAATAGATTACAAATAAAAGCCAGCACATGCTGGCTTTTATGTTTTATATTCGATTCATTTTTAATGCGTAACGAATGCAAAATGGGGCAATAAATCGATGAAATGGCTTAATGATTGCCATATACACTCGCCCTTTTAACGTTCTTAATTCCACCTCTGTCGCAACAATAAATTGACTTTGCGACACCCGTTTTACCGTTAGCCAAATAGCCATATTGGGCTCCTCACTGGTACTGACAACTTGCTCATCGCTTACCAATTGATAACGCAAAAACCCCGCGCTCTCACCTATTTTCATCGAGGTAAATCTACTGCCCATATTATTATCTGTTGCCGCAAAGCCAAACAGTGCGACGACTTTGTTACGCAGTGTCAAAAGGCCTTTTACCCACTGCGGCAGCTCAGCGAAAATTGCAAAATAAACCTGCTTTGCAGTTAATTCAGCCTTGTTTGCAGTAAACATAAATGCATCTTGATAGCACGCCCCTTTTCCTTTGGTAATAACACTTGGAAATGGGATTGCCTTAACCTTATTTTTTAACGGACTGCTTTTGTAAAAACGCATCTTTAAACGCCTTTTTTCCATCTTTAAAGCCTAAAATAAGTAGCAACAGCACTACACCACCAGGCACTAGAACGGCCATAAGCAGCGGCCCAACAACATAGCTATAACAAAAGATAAACGGCAGAAAAATAACCGAGCCAAGTAATCGTTTTAAGTGTTCCATACTCACTCCTAAAAATAATTGAGCACGCTCATTTTATTTTTGAGCGCGCTCAAAAATCAACAACAATTTTTATTGCGTTAATTTATAAAGCTGGTGTAATAGCGCATGTACTGGAGGAAAACGTGTCAAAAAAAGAACAAACAAAACAACTTATTCTTACAACTGCATGGCTGCTTTTTAAAGAAAATGGATACCAAAACACCAGCACGCGTGATATTGCGATGGCGTCCGGTGTCGCAAACGGCACGGTATTTTGTCATTTCAAAAGTAAAATCGACATTTTAAAAGCGGGATTTTCAGACCAATTAGATGAAGTACTGTTAAACGCCAGCAAAAAAGATAAAAGCCATAGTGCAATTGATCGCATGTCGCATTACGCCAAAGCGCTCTACCCGTTTTACTTATCTCAGCGTGAGTTTAGTCGAGAGTTACTTGGCACGATTATGTGGCAACACAGCGAACTGGCCCCTCAGTTAGCAAAGTTTAAAAACCAACTAATACATGATAACAACGCAAGTGCACATCATGCTGATGTGATCATTGATCTATATTTTATGACCTTGCTATACGGGCTAAATCACCCTGAAATAAATGAAAATGAATTAGTTACACAACTTGAAAATAAGCTGAGTTTGCTAAATGTACCGGACTAACATTCAGGTTAACTAAAATAGGTTAACCTATGTAGCATTAAGCATAAGTTAATAATAGCGCTTTAAAATACGCGGTGTTGAACTTGCAAAGAGCAAAGCTCAACACGCACTTGTGTAAGTCCACTTAATTTCGTTAAACAAGATAAAGGAACTACTATGAATCGCTTTGCTAAAGCTTTGTTTTTATGTTCACTTATTGCCACCAGCACAATTACATTAACCGCATGTCAATCTACCCCTGAAGTTCAGCAATCAACAATGCGCACGTTAAATACCGAAGTATTCTATTTAGACCGCAGCATGTTGCCGCCTAATGCCGAGTTAACAGTAACGCTTGAAGATGTATCCAAGATGGACGTTGCCGCGACCGTGATCAGTAGTAAATTAACCACACTCGATACTGCGCCACCTTATCGCGTTGCATTGACTTATGATGAAGCGTTAATCAAAGACAATATGCGCTACAACGTACGCGCACAGATCCGTAAAGACGGTGAGTTACTGTATACCACAACACAATCAAATAACCCGTTTGCAAATAACAGCGATCCGCTTCGACTAAAACTGACTAAAATCGCCCCGACAATTAAACCAGATGTACCGCTGACAAATACTTATTGGAAAGCCACCATGTTACAAGATGCTAAAGTGAATACACCAGAAGGTGCACGAGAAGTCTTTGTACAGTTAAAAGCCGATGGTAATGCACGTGGATTTGCTGGCTGTAATAACTTTATGGGTGGCTATGTAGCAAAAGAGTTTGGACTGCGCTTTAAAGGCATGGCCAGTACTATGATGATGTGCCAAGGTACGGCGAACACCCTTGAAAGTGCAATGCATCAAGTATTGCAAGATACCTTTGAATACAAAATAAAGGGTGAATCATTAACCTTATTTAATGAGAAAAAAGAAAAAATTGCTCAGTTTAGTGCCGTATACTTTAACTAATTAAGCCTTGCTTAATGCATAAAAAAAGCCGCATTTTGCGGCTTTTTTTATTCTTCAACGAGTTGTTCACTACGGTAAAAACCACCGTCATCCGACAACAAGGAAACGAGTTCTGGTAAACATGCATCCATGGTTTTTTTCAATGTCCATGGCGGGTTTATCACAATCATGCCTGAGGCCGTCATACCTAACTCATCGCTATCTGCGCTCGTCGCAAGCTCAAATAACTGAATATTGCGAATACCCGATGCAATAAGTCCCTGCTCCATTTTTTCAATGCGCTCTCGTGTTACTACAGGGTACCAAATCATAATGGTGCCGCTGTTAAATTTCTCGTTGGCTTTTTTAACAGTTTTAACAACTTGCTCGTAATCTGACTTTATTTCGTAAGGAGGATCAATTAATACGCAACCACGTTTTGCTTGCGGTGGTAGTAAACCTAATAGTCCAGTAAATCCGTTTTCTTTTCGCACATAGGTTTTCTTGCGACGCGTGCTAAGCTCAGCCATATTGTTTTTTAAGCTTTCGCTGTCTTGCGGGTGCAATTCGAATAACCAGCGTTTGTCGGTATCACGTAACAAGCTGTCAGCAACAAGTGGCGAACCGGGGTAGAACTCAAGCTCCCCTTTATTAAACTGTTTTACACGCTCAACATAATTTGCAATTGCTTGGTTGTCACCTGTGTATTGCCATAACTTAGCAATACCATCTAAATACTCTTGCGTTTTTTGGGCGTCTGCATTGGCTAAACGATAAATGCCAACACCTGAGTGGGTATCAATATATTCAAGAGGCTTATCTTTTTGCGTAAGATAAGTAAGCGTTTCAATTAATACTAAATGTTTAATAACATCAGCAGGGTTACCTGCATGAAAAGAGTGACGATAGCTAAGCATATACAGCCCTAAACGTAAATTTGCTGCATTATAACTCTTTTATACATGTTTTACGGGTAGATTTTGCGCAGTTAAACGATTTTAGCTAAATTTCCTTGAACTTAGCCTTGCTATCGCCATCCAATACCCATATTTACATATTACTGTCACATTTATTCATTATTATTTAAGGCGTGCCATTATGAGCGACAATTTATACTCTACGCTACATTCGTTAGTTGACCAATTAATCTCCCAAAACCAAACCCTAAAAGAAGAAAAGCAAGCGCTTGAAACTGCGTTAGCCAAAGCAAAAGACGAGCTTGAAACATCACAGCTTGAATTAATGGAGCTTGAAGAATCGAGCAGCTCACAAGCAGCTTCTTTAAATGAACTTGTTACTAAGCTCTCGCAAGCGGCAAATTAATTTATGGCGCAAGGTGATAATCAAGGCCTCGCAATAACCTTACTTGGCAAGCAACATATGATTGCTTGCCCAAAAGGCAAAGAAGAAGAGCTGCTTGCTGCTGCAAACCGTTTAAACGATGAGTTAAACGAATTTAAACAGCGTGCACACACCAAAAGCGATGATAAAGTATTGCTGATGGTCGCTTTAAATCTTTGTCACCAATTACTCAGTGCTGACGCGCAACATACCAAGCAAATGAACCAACTGATTGTTAAGTTGTTGTCAGGAGTCGAATAATATATCTCAGATTGTTCTGGAAATTATTTTATTATTGCGATATTAATGTCACACCTTTAACCGCTAAAAACCGTTGACCATGCAAAAATCTCAACTATTTGGCATCAAACTACTCGTTATTAGTTTAGTATTCTTTGTCATTTTAATTGTAGATGCCGTGGTTATTTGCCAGCTTTTAAATACGCAAAACTCGGTAACTGTGTTACAAGTTCAATTGTGGGGAAGCTGTTTGGTAGCAGGTGGTATTGTGAGTGGCATTTCGCTTTTACAGCTCAAAAAAATCAGCGCAATGCGTGCATCAAGCTATTTAATTATGGCCTTGATTTTTATAGCCTTACCCTTTACTTTTGCGACAAGCCCTTATTCTGTAACAAGTTTTTTTAACTTCTTTTAAATCTTACAGTTATCAATTTTTTGCTTTTTTGTCATTTCTGATACTTTTTTCTTGTCTACACTTAAACCAAGTTTTCCTGAAAAGGCATGCTGGTTATGTATCGCTCACCCGAGTTAAAAGGTCTATTGCTATCGCTGTTACTTGCATTAGTAGCACCAACTGTATCTGCCGTGAGCAACAAATCGAATATTTGGCAACTTATTGCTGAAAATAGACAGCTAGCAAACCTATCACACCCGCGAATTGACGATAAATTACACTGGTATTCGCAACAATCGTTTTATGCCAGCAATATTTCATTGCGTGCAAAGCCATACTTACCCTACATAGTTGCAGAGCTTAAAAAACGTAATATGCCGATAGAATTAGCCTTACTGCCCATTGTTGAAAGTGATTTCCGTATGACTAAATCGCAAAAAGGCGCGGCGGGAATTTGGCAACTTATGCCACTGATTGCACAGCATTATAATGTGCCAATTAACGGATATTACGATGGCCGCTTTGACTTGGCGCTTTCAACCCATGCTGCGCTGAGTTATTTAAACGAACTATATGTGACTTTTGACAAAAACTGGTTGTTAGCAATCGCAGCCTATAACTGCGGTGAGGGTAAAGTAAAAGAAGCAATACGTATAAATAAACATAACGCTAAACCGGTAGATTTTTGGCATTTGCCATTACCGCAAGAAACCAAAGATTATGTACCCAAGCTATTAGCAGTTAATAAACTAATTGCGAACAACCCGTCGTTTTTTCCACCTGTGGAAAACACATCCCCTACTCGTATCATCGATGTAGAGCAGCCCTTTTCCATTATTGTAATTGCCGAACTACTCCAAGTGCCAAGCGCAGAAATACTAAAACTAAATCGCGCCTATATCGCCGATAAAAGTGCACCGAATGGTCCCTTTCACTTGCTGCTACCAAAAAAGCTCGGCATCACACTAGAACAAGTATTGTTGTTTAGCCGCTATGGTAAAGATAAAGGATACACAGTTAAAAAAGGGGATTCTTTATACCGGCTAGCAAACCTCACGAACACGTCAATTTCAAAGTTAAAAGCGCTTAATCGTTTAACAACAGATGTATTGTATATTGGGCAGCGTTTAATCTTACCCGCCAGCAGTAAAAGCATGCCGAGTTTAGTGCGTGAATATGCCATTAGCCGGTACATCAAACGGGCAAAACCGGAAATCGAAAGATTAGAAGTATCCTACCAGGTTAAACCGAGCGACTCCCTTTGGCACATTGCGACTTTATTTGATGTTACCATCAAGCAGCTGCGCGATTGGAATACATTGCCGCAAAAAGGCATTATAAAACCAGGGCAAGAATTAAAAATTGTTATTACGCAAGCTAAAGTGACGCCGCAAGGTATACTTACATCTGGCGATATCACCGAGCAACTGCCCTACTTTTCAATTAGCCAAACTGCGACATTAAACAATTGATTTTCGCGTCTTAATCTTAATTCATATATACTGCGAAAAATTGTTAAATTTAGGATTATTATGCAAATCGCAAAAGACGCCGTTGTTGAATTTCATTACACCGTTTTTGAAGGTGACACTCAGTTAGAATCAAGCAAAGATAGCTCTCCGTTAGCTTACCTTCACGGCCATGAAGGCATGTTGCCTGGTTTAGAAAATGCGCTTGATGGCAAAGCGGCTGATGAGAAATTTAGCGTTGAGCTTGAAGCTAAAGACGCGTACGGTCCACGCCACGATAACGCAGTTCAGCGTATTCCTTTAAAGCACTTGCAAGGTGCTAAAGTATGGAAGCCAGGCATGACAGCGGTTGTGCATACCGATCAAGGTCAACGCCAAGTAACCATCATTAAAGTTGGTCGCTTTAACGCTGATTGTGATTTAAACCACCCATTTGCTGGTAAAGATTTAACCTTTAATATCGAAGTTGTATCAGTACGCGAAGCAACAAGCGAAGAGTTATCGCACGGCCATGTGCATGGCGCTGGCGGTTGCGGCCATTAAATTATGAGCAAAGTAGCAATAGTTACTGGCGGTAGTAAAGGTATTGGCCTTGCTACCGTTTCGCGATTAATCGACGATGGTTATACCGTATATAACCTTGATATTAGCCCTTCAGAAGTTGGGCATTTTATCGATTGCGATGTGAGCAATGTTGATGCGGTTGCCAAAGTGATTGCAAATATAGGGCAACAACATCAATCGATTGATGTTGTTGTATCTAATGCAGGTCGCCACCTATCAGCTAACATCGAAAACACTTCGGAGCAGATGCTAGACGTGCTATTTTCGTTAAATGTGAAAGGCGCGTTTAGCCTAATTAAGCATGCGCTACCTTTTATGAAACAAAACGGCGGCGCAATTGTGCTAGTAGCGTCTGATCAAGCGCTTATTGGTAAGCGAAACTCCTTCGCATATAACTTATCTAAAGCTGCACTTGCCTCAATGGCACGTACCACCGCGTTAGACTATGCCGAATATAACATTCGTGCCAACGCTGTTTGTCCAGGCACCATTGAAACACCGCTTTATCATGCGGCTATCGATAGCTATTGCGATAAAAGCGGCGCCAACAAGGCAGAAGTACACGCTGAAGAAGAAGCATTACAGCCGCTTAACCGTTTAGGTCAGGCAACTGAGGTAGCAGATTACATTGGCTTTTTAGTCAGTGATAAGGCGACATTTATTACCGGTAGCTTGCAGGTTATTGACGGTGGATACACAGCGCAATAAGGCCATATTCGACCCTCACCTTCATCTTTTTGATTTAGATGAAGGTGATTATTTTTGGCTCAAAAATGCACTGCCCCCTTGGCCAAAAATTAGTTTAATTCAGCGCAATTTCACACCAGCCGATTTAAAACTACCAGCACATTTTCAGCTTGACGGCTACGCGCATATTGAAGCGGGTTTTAATAATGCTCACCCCGCGGCCGAAATCGCCTTTTTAGAACATAAATACAAATGCGCACATTGTGCGATAAGTTATGCGCAAATTGATCAAGACCCACATACTTTTAAAGAGCAAATTCAGGACTTTTCACGCTATGCTACGTTTGTTGGCATTCGTGATATTAGTGAAGGTTCGGATGCCGAGCGATTATTAAAGCCTGAAGTCGTAAGCAATTTTGCCTTGCTTGAAAGCTATCAGTTAATCTTTGAGGCGCAGTTTGAACTTCACCAACACCCTATCACACAGCGCTTATGTGATTTAGCAAAAGCATGCCCAACATTAAATATTGTGTTAAATCACGCAGGTCTAGTTACACCTGAGTCGTTTGACGATTGGCACACGGCAATCAAAGAACTGGCACGCTTTGATAATATCGCGATAAAGTATTCTGGGTTTGAAATGATCGATTTGCCATTAAGCGATCCATTTAGAAAAACGGTGTTGACCACACTAGTTACGCAATTTGGCGAAAACCGCGTTATGTTTGCCAGTAACTTTCCAATTTGTTTAATGACATCAAGTTATGCCTCGCTTTGGCAACAATATTACGACCTGTGCCCAAATAAAGCTCTGTGGCAAAAGCTCAGTTTTGCTAACGCGAAGCGCATTTATCAGATACAGAAATAGCGATAGCTACCAGCTCTTTGATTAATTACTACTAGATATTTGCTAAAGCCTTATTAGCGTGATGCCACGCATATTCATGTAATTTCCAATGTTTCGGTGACCAACCCTCTAAAAAGCGCACAAAGTCCGCCCACGCAACGCTATAAAGTGCCAACCAGCACGATAAAATTTGCGTACCGCCCGGCTTAGCAAACACGTCGCAATACTTTAAAAACGCCGTTTGATAATAACTCAGTAACTCATGCTCAACAGCATATAATTGCTCACTGCTAAATGCACTACTGAGTAACAACATTACGTCTTGTATACCAATACCTTTGCCAACATACTGAAAGTCATACCCTGCAACGGTATTTTGCGACATCATAAAGTTAGCAATTTTAGCATCGCCATGAACAAGTGTTTGATAAGGACAGCTCCGCAATTGATTATCTAACTCTGGCGCTGCCGCTTTTAACGCCGTATGCGACATTGCGTTTAATTCATCAGGACGCGTCGCAAGATGCCAATAACCGCCTTGCTGCCATAGCTTATTGTCACTGACATTAAGATTTTGCGCATGAAAACACGCCAACCAATCAAGAATTCCTTTAACCGCTGAGATATCATCTTCGGCTATGGCTTCAAACCCCGCAGATGCTAAATCACTGAGCAGTAAATACTGTGTATTATCAGCTTCCAGTAACCCTAAAAATTGTGGCGTAACGACATTTAGTTTGTTGCTGTAGTGGCGATAAAAATATTGTTCATTGCGATAAGAACTTAGCTTTCGAGCAGATGCAAAGTCACTATTCCAGCCCTTCGGGTGGTGTATTTCAGTTGGCTTGCAAATGGATTTTACTACTACCGATTCATCATTTTTAGCAAACGAAATACGATGCAGTGCACCAAAGCCACTCCAAACTGTTTTGAAAGTGTCTACTTGGTGAATATTTGGCTTGCCAAGAGTTTGGCATATTTGCAGTTGAATGGTGTCATTTAGCATAGTGGAACCGATATTATCAAATCGCGTACACGCTACCATATTGCAAAAAAAAGAGCAGCAAATGCCGCTCTTGTGTTCAACGAGTAACAATTAGAAATTTTGCTTAGTTGCTTTGTAGCGCAGCGTTACATTTGCATACGGTAAAATACCACGCAGACGGAAATACCACTTACCCTCTTCAGGTTTGTCTAGCGTACATGTTTCGTTGCTGCCCCATAAATATGGACGACAATCATATTTAAAGAAGTTAGGCTGTTTACCGTGGCGCACATATAAATCTGCTTCACCATCGCCTTCAATTGACACTTCTAACGTATCAAAACCCGCTGGCAGTTCAATAGTACGGTGATCCCACCAGAACCAACCAGATAGGTTTTCAAATGTACCTTCAATAACCGTTGGTGCTGGGCGCGTATCAAAGTCAATTACGATTGGGTCGTGATCAGATGCACGATAAGCGTGATCAGCATATAAACTTGCTAGGTGCTTATCTGACTTGTATTCCATGTTGTAGTCTAGTGAAACTGGCTCGTCAGCATTAATATGCCAATCTTGAATACCAACTACTTTGTCATACATGCTGCTTGATGCAAATGCGTGATCTAAACTACCAATGCGACCTTGATATACATACGAGTAATCACGTGTATGACCAAAGCGTTGCTTTTTAATGTTTACAAAACCATTGTTAACAAATGCATAGATTGGATCTTCTTCACCATACGCGTTCATATCACCAAGAATTACCATATCTTCATCAGCTACAGTAGTTGGATTAGTCGCTAACCACTCATTCAGTTTATTAACTGCGTTAACGCGAGTTTGGTTCCAACAACCTTGACCATCCTTTTGGTCTGCATCTAAACCTTCCGCTTTACTACAGCTACCCTTAGAACGTAAGTGAGTAACCACTACCGAAAAATTCTCTTGGGTTAGCTTATCTGTAAAGGTTTGCATTACTGGTGGACGGTTTCCGTAATCAAACGGAACTGCTTCAGTGAACGCAGCTGTGCCTATTTCTGCCACTTTGTTACTGCGATAAATAATCGCCGACATAATTGCGTCGCCACCAACCTGCTGCGTGTTTAAATTAACAAAGGCATAGGTATCGTTTGCTTGAGCGGCATTTAAAGACGCAACTAAATCAGCAATTGCACTTAAATCAGAAAAACCATCGTTTTCCATTTCAAGTAAACCAATCACATCTGCATCTAGCGCTAAAATTGCACTCACTGTTTTTGCTTTTTGACGTTCAAATTCTTCTGCTGTATCTGCACCACGAGGCGTTGGGAAACCACCGCCTTGGCCGTCACCATTGAAGTAATTAAGTACGTTAAAGCTCGCAATACGTAAATTACTGTTTTCAACAACGTCTGGCGCTTCGCTACGCTCATTTTCTGCTATAAAGTTTGGTGTTGTTGTTGGGTGAATACGGTACTGGCTATAGCCATAGCCAAGCACACCAGTAAGGCCATTTACTTTATCGCCTAGACGCAATGTATTGTAAGCGTCAAGTTCTGGCGTTGGGTATGGGATCACCTCAGGGTTTTGCGCGCTTGAACCATCATCTAATGTAATAGATTTAAGCTTGTTTTCAGCCTCTACTGCATTTGCAGCATCACCAGGCAGTGCAACTTGTGTGCTTTGGAATAAACGTTCTGTGCCAAGCTTTAGCTCGCCGTAGCGTGAAAGACCATAAGTGTCATTTACAACTAGTTCATTAGATACACTTACAAGCATACCTTCATACGCTTCTAAGCCACCTTCAGCTGGTAGTGTTATTTCTGTGGCGCTGTAACTTTCTGTGCCACACACTTTAAGATCACCAACATAAGCAAGTTGAGTTTGCCCATATTTTTCTTCTACTTTTGCACGTAGTTTTACAACATCACCTTGTGCTACTTCAGTTTTGTTGTAATAAACAAAAATACCTTCTGATGTGGTTAAGTCACTATCTTGATCAAATGACTCTTCTTGTAAGAAAAAGCCTTTTAACTGATTGTCACCTTGCAGGCTTACAGTAACAACTGCTTGCACTTCAACTGTTTCGCCAACAAGCGAGCTCGCATCACCATTACCTTGAATAGCACTAATAAGAGTTGCATCACCACCGCATTCAACTGGGTCCGGCTCTTCTGTTTGCTGATTGTGACTACCTATATTTGAAAAATCATCTTTTGGCAATGCCATCCATTCAAGTTCGCCATCAAACGCTGCAAATGCATCTGTACGGCCAGATTTTACAGATTCTAATCTAACTAACGAACGGTCTTGAGTGCGTACATCGCCGCTTACCCAAGCTGAGCCTGGATCGACACCAATTTGGCCTAAGCTATCAACCACAGTGTCGCTGTTAGTTAATGTAACCGCGTCATCACCGTTAAACCAACTGCCATCAGTATCAAGCTGCGCTTTTGCTTTTAACGCTTCCGCTGCACGTGAGTGTGCAACAACATAAGTAGTGTTAGGTGCAAGTTCACCAGCAAGCGTAATGGTACGGCCAATTTCCGTCTTACCATTGAAATAAAAGTTTAGTGCGTAAGTTGATAAATCAACTGCGGTATCGCCTGCATTATAAACTTCAACTGCTTTATTGTAGCTGCCGCCTTCAACGTATTCCGAAATGATCACATTCGCATTGGCACTGGCTGTTGCCAAGGCAATTGCGCTTGCCAAAAGTGTTTTCTTTAACATTAGTATTGTTCCCGATTTTGTTTTACCCGACTAAGGAACATCGTATGCTAGGCATATAAAGTGACAAATCAATTACAAAATAGTGTTTATTTACAGTGATTTACGATTAATTTAACATTTTTGAAACATTTTGAAATGAAAGGACTAATGTCCGGTGTTTTAGCTATATTTAGGAATAACAAAAGAATATCAATTCCCAAATGGAATTAGCGCTACTTATTTTTAATTCCATTCGGACATATGACCTTGCTGCTACCAATGAAAAATTAGTTCCGATACTATTAGCCGTTTTATTGTGTTTAGCTCGCAAGGGATTAATAACAAAAAGCAAACTTTACACCGTACCTTTTGTACAAAAAAGCTGACTAAACCAATAACGTTTTTTACCTTTTCGCAAAATAAAATCTCATCATATTGTTTTGACCTAAACCACTTCAGCCCACTATGTAAAACTAAACTCACTAGCGTGACTCATTTTCTTAAAAGCTTGATAGCACACGCTCTAAAAAAGCCTTTCGGTAAACTGCAGGCATAAAAAACGCCTGAGCATACACCCAAGCGTTTTCTTTAAATCAATATGGCGGAGAGGGAGGGATAAACTTAAATACCTCCCTGTATTTACCCGCTTCGCGGCGCCTTCGCGGTTCAAATTATTCCCGATAATGTGTCGAACCCTAGTCGAGGGCCTCACCCCCCTGACATAATGCGGGCATAAAAAAACGCCTGAGCATACACTCAAGCGTTTTCTTTAAATCATTATGGCGGAGAGGGAGGGATTCGAACCCTCGATAGGGGTTAACCTATACACGAGTTCCAGTCGTGCGCCTTCAGCCACTCAGCCACCTCTCCGCATTACACTGCCTTGCAATGTGTGGCGTATCTTATGCAAAGCCTTGATTGTAAGCAAGTACTTTTTAGAACACTGATTATGAGTGCCTAAAATTACAACACATTAAGTATTGTTTGTTGTTGCCAACTTTAACGAGGCAGAAAAGTCTAGCATGCGATTAAGCGAACGTAGCGCGCCTTCACGAAGCTCCATATCAACAAACACTTCTTTACCGCTTGCATCAAGTAATGCTTCTTCAATCGCTTTTAGGCCATTCATCGCCATCCAAGGACAGTGTGCACAGCTACGACATGTTGCACCTTCACCTTGAGTTGGTGCTTCAAAGAATTCTTTTTCAGGGCACAATTGCTGCATTTTATAAAAAATACCGCGATCCGTTGCCACGATGAACTTTTGGTTGTCCATCTCTTGCGCTGCTTTAATTAACTGGCTAGTTGACCCTACCGCATCAGCTAAATCAACAATTTCAGCAGGTGACTCAGGGTGCACTAATACTGCTGCATCAGGGTGCAGGGCTTTCATGTCTTTTAGCGCTTTAGTTTTGAATTCATCGTGAACGATACATGCGCCATTCCACATGATCATATCTGCGCCAGTTTGCTTTTGAATATACGAGCCTAGGTGTTTATCAGGGCCCCAAATAATCTTGTCGCCTTGCTCATCAAGGTGCTCAACAATTTCAAGTGCACAACTTGAGGTAACAATCCAATCTGCGCGTGCTTTAACTGCCGTTGAAGTATTTGCATACACCACCACTTTGCGATCTGGGTGCTGATCGCAAAACGCTGAGAACTCATCAATTGGGCAACCAACATCCAGTGAACACGTTGCTTCTAGCGTTGGCATTACCACTGTTTTTTCTGGCGTTAAGATTTTGGCTGTCTCGCCCATAAAGCGCACACCTGCAACCACAATAGTTTTTGCTGGGTGTTTACTACCAAAACGCGCCATTTCTAACGAGTCTGCGACACAACCACCTGTTTCTTCAGCCAGGGCTTGAATTTCAGGATCGGTATAATAGTGTGCCACTAATACTGCATCTTTCTCTTTTAGAAGTGATTTAATACGTTCTTTATACGCCTGCTTTTCATCGTTTGATAAAGGGGCTGGCTTGGGAGGAAAAATATAATCCTCAGGCATAATTTGTTCAGCTAAGCTCATATTCTCGACCGTGAACTGCTACAGGAAATTGGCGCGCATTATACTGAAAATGGCAACTGAATGACAGTTTTGTGATTGATAAAATAGCGCGATGGATATAATTAAGAAATATAAATAAGATATGAATGGTGGGTCATGATGGACTCGAACCATCGACCAATGGATTAAAAGTCCACTGCTCTACCAACTGAGCTAATGACCCGCTCATAGAATGCGTATTGCATATAGAAAGGTCTTTGAATGGTGGGTCATGATGGACTTGAACCATCGACCAATGGATTAAAAGTCCACTGCTCTACCAACTGAGCTAATGACCCGCTCAAAGAGAAGGCTTAGAAAATGGTGGGTCATGATGGACTCGAACCATCGACCAATGGATTAAAAGTCCACTGCTCTACCAACTGAGCTAATGACCCGCTCTAAGCAAGTGCATTTCGAATGGTGGGTCATGATGGACTCGAACCATCGACCAATGGATTAAAAGTCCACTGCTCTACCAACTGAGCTAATGACCCGCTCAATTCCCATAAGGGAAATACTCGAAGTGCAAAAATCTGAATGGTGGGTCATGATGGACTCGAACCATCGACCAATGGATTAAAAGTCCACTGCTCTACCAACTGAGCTAATGACCCAATCAGATTTTTTGCGCAGCGTTTTTGTCTTTCGTAACAAGCGGCTGCGGGCGCTTATAATACTTATTTAAAAAATGAGTGCAACCTAAAATTACGGTTTTTTTAAGTTTTATGACTCAGTTGGCTAATTTTATACCAACAAATTAAGATTAGCCTAAAAAGTGATAATGTTTTCACTTTTCGTTTACAAATAAGTGGTGTTGCGAGTCTTAATTAAGACTCGCTAATTTTTCAACCGCCAACTTCGCAGGGGTTGAATCAGGGTATTGTGCCACTAAATCATTTAAGATTTTTTTCGCACGTACTGTTTCACCTTCTTTTAAATAGGTGTTGGCAAGTTTAAGCATGGCATCTGAACGCTTATTTGAGTCAGGGAAACCATTCACTAAACTTTCAAAGTGCGTAAGTGCACCTTTGCTGTCATTTTTAATTGTCAGCAATTGCCCTAACCAATAGTGCGCATTAGGCACATAAACTGAATCAGGGTAGTTTGTTAAGAATGCTTTGAACTCAGGGATCGCATCATCATAGCGTTTATCTTGCATAATGAGTTGTACAGCGCGATCGTAAGCATCATTCTCAGACAAGTTGTTGCTCATTGTGCCAGAGCTAACATCTGAAGTTGTGTCTGCTACTTGTGTCGGTGCGCTATAACTCGATACACGCGTTTCAATTTCTTGATACAGCTCACGCTGACGTTGCAGCACTTTTTCCAATTGGTAGCCTTGCTCTTCGGTAACACCGCGTAGCTGACTTACTTCATCTTGTAATGATTCCAATTGCTGCTGCAATTGAAGAAATTGTACATTTCGATTTGCAACCATGCGTTCTAAAGTCTGCAAACGCGTTTCAAGTGCTGTCGATGACATACTTGAACTTGCGCCTACCTCAGAAACAGGAGCGGGAGCAGCCAGTAACTGACTGCTCCCGCTAAGAAACATGGTTGCCAAAATAACTTTCGGCTTAATCATATTATCTTCTATATTAGTATACTAAAACTGCGCGACGGTTTTTCGCGAAAGCATCTTCAGTACGTGTTTTAACCATTGGCTTTTCTTCACCGTAGCTAACTACTGAGATTTGGCTTTCTGCAACACCTAGGCTTTGTAGGTATTTAGATACAGCTTCACCACGACGCTCACCTAGTGCGATATTGTACTCAGGAGTACCGCGCTCATCAGCGTGACCTTCTACAAGTACTTTAACACTTGGGTTCTTAACTAAGAAATCAGCGTGCGCTTGAAGTAACTCAACGTAATCACTGCGAACTGTTGATTTATCAAAACCAAAGTAGATGATTTGCTCTTGACGAAGCGCTTCATATTTTTCTGCAAGAATTTCTTCTGGCGTCTTTTCTTTAGCAACAGTTTCAACTTGTACTGTTTCTTCTTGACTTTGGTTGCTTTGATTCGCAGATGTATCTTCTTCAACAGTTGAAGATGAGCTACAAGCAGCTAACGTCATTACAGGCACTGCAATGAGTAGGCTTTTTAGTAGTTTGTTAAGTTGCATTGAGTTGATTCCTTTTTTAAAAGTCTAACCTGTAATCTTTACAAAAATGGCGACCACGCGGGTGCCTTAACTTCACCTTCCGCTACCGGTAGGCGAGCTTTAAACCGTCCATCCATTGATACCAATGCAAGGACCTGTTTATTATTATGTAACGTACTATAGATAATCATTGAGCCATTTGGCGCAATGCTTGGTGATTCATCTAAGCGAGTACGTGTTAACACACTGAAGTCACCTGATTTTAATTCTTTTTTAGCAATATGGTATCGACCTAAGGTACGATTTACCATCACCAAGCTATTACCATCAGGCGTGATCGAACCCGCTAAATTCATATCACCGTCAAAAGTAAGTCTTCTTTTCTTACCAGTTGCTAAATTTACGCTATAAATCTGAGCATTACCAGCCCTTTCCGACGTAAATATGATTTCTTTACCGTTTGGATGCCAGCTTGGTTCAGTGTCGATACTTCTGTGTCTTGTAATGCGGCGTGCTTTCTTACTTTTCAAGTCCATAACGTAGATTTCAGTGGCACCGTTTTTGTCTTTCGACAGCACCATTGCTAGCTTGTTACCGTCCGGCGAAAATCGTGGCGCACCATTGATACCTTTGAAGGTTGTTAAGCGCTCGCGTTTGCCGGTGTAAATATCTTGAATATAAATCTGGCTCTGGCGATTTTCGAATGTTACGTACGCCAGTTTTGTGCCATCTGGTGACCACGTTGGCGACATTAACGGCTCTTTCGAACGTAATAGCGTTTGCTCGTTGTAACCGTCGTAATCTGCAATCACTAATTGATATGGACGATCTTCGTTTTCACGCACAATTACATACGCAATTTTAGTTAAAAACGCACCGCGCTCACCGGTAAGTGCTTCGTATACCACATCGCTAATACGGTGACCGTAACGGCGGAAACTATCACTGCCAATCACTGTTTGACGTGCATCTAGAATATGATCTTCCGAATTAACTAAGCGGCCTTTACTTAAAATCTTTGTATCGCCACCTGTGATTTGGCCGCGGATCACATCAATTAGTTGATAGCTCACTAAATAACGGTCGCCCATTTGTTCGGTAATGCTACCAACTAAAATAGCTTCAACACCTTCAGAAACCCATGCACTGTAATCTACTTCTAAATCCGTTGTTGGCTGCTGCGGCATATTAGTTGATGAAATTGGACTAAACTGCCCACTTCGACGTAAATCTGCTGTAATAACATCAGTGATTTCAGTTGGCGCGACACCCGTACCGTTATACTTAAATGGTACTATCCCTATTGGACGTGCTCTATCGATTCCTTCAGTAATTATAATTTCTAAAGCTGCGTGAGATAGAAAACTCACGCATAATAGAAAACCACCGATAATAGTTTTGTTAAATACTTTGAACATACTTCCTCTTAAAATTCGGGTTTGTAAGTTAAGTTAATATCGCGAAGTTTCGCTACAACATCTTTGTCTTTTGGAAATTCAAATTGTTCAGCTTTTCTAATTGCTCGTACCGTTGCATCACACAAACCTTTATGGCCACCTAAAACGTTAACGCTAGTAACTAGTCCATTAAAAGCTAACTTCATATTAACTTTACACTCTTTACCGCTCATCGTCGTTTTGTCACCGTAAAAATTATTCTTTATTTTACTAACGATTAACGCTTGATATTTTTCAACCTCTGTTAATATTTGTGCTTGTTTAGCACGACTGCGCGCTGCAGCTTCCGCGGCAAGTTGCTCTTGCATCATTTTTTCTGCTAATGCTTTTTGGCGCGCAGCTTCGGCATCGGCCTTACGTTTGGCTTCCGCTTTCTTCAGTCTTTCTTCTTCAGCTTTGCGTTTTTTCGCAAGCGCTTCGGCTTTTTTCTTCGCTTCTGCCGCTTTTTTCTGTTCAGCTTGCTGCTTTTTCTTCGCTGCTCGCGCTGCAGCTTCCGCTTTTTTCTTTTCTCTTTCTTTACGCACGCGCTCTTTTTCAAGCTTTGCGATACGTCTTGCTTCTTCTTCACGCTTCTTTTTAGCGTTTGCGGCACGACGTTCTAAGTCGCGAATGCGTTTTGCCTCAGCGGCTTTTTTGTCTGCTTCTTGCTTTTTTAGTTCGTTAATGCGCTTTTCTACGGCTTTATTATCAACCGACACGGCCTCAACGGCTTTTTGCTCTGGCTTAACGGGAGCGTTTAAGGTGACTTCCATTACTTGTGGCGTTGATGGCTTTAACCAGTTGCCAATAACAAGCGCGACAATAATGCCAATATGCAAAGCTGATGATTTTACCAGGGCAGATTTAAAGTCGTTTTTCATAATTACTGCTCAAAAGACTCCGTCATCAATCCCACTGACGGTACGCCCGCTTTTTTAAGAAAATCCATTAGTAGTAACACTTCTTGATAAGTTACCTTACCATCGCCTTTTAACATTACTGGGGTTTTTGGGTCTTTATCTAACGCCAATTTAACTTGGGCAGCAATATCAACCGCTTCCATTGGCGCTTCTGGATCAATACCAATGCTGGCATAGTAATTACCATCAGCATCGATTGATACCACAATTGGCGGGGTTTCCGTGGCTTCAACAAGCTCCGACTGTTCCATCTGTGGTAAATCAACTTTAACACCATGGGTTATCACAGCCGCTGTCGCCATAAAAATAATAAGCAAAACCAACATAACGTCTATATAAGGTACTACGTTGATTTCGGCGACCGGACGACGTTTTTTACGTTGGTACATTAGTTTGCTTCCACTTTTGCCACAGCTTGGCGATGAAGAATATTAGAAAACTCTTCCATAAAGTTGCCGTAAGACGACTCTACTTTTTCTACTGTGTGTGAAAAACGGTTAAACGCGATAACAGCAGGAATTGCAGCAAATAAACCCATTGCAGTTGCAATCAACGCTTCTGCGATACCAGGCGCAACCATCTGTAATGTTGCCTGTTTTACTGAGCCAAGTGCGATAAATGCGGTCATAATCCCCCAAACCGTGCCAAACAGACCAATATATGGGCTAATTGAACCGACCGTTGCAAGGAATGATAGGCTTGATTCTAATTTTTCCACTTCACGAGATAGCGTTACGCGCATTGCTCGGTGTGTGCCATCTAAAATAGAACCTGGTGATGCATGATTGTTTTTTGCAAGGCGTGCGTATTCTTTAAAACCAGCAGTGAACATTGCCTCTAAGCCATCAAGCTCATTACGGGCAGACAGTTCCGCATACAGTTTACTTAAATCGACACCCGACCAAAATTTGTCTTCAAACTTTTTAGCATTCGTTTTTGCCGCTGTTAGCGCTTTTCGACGTTGAATGATCATAGCCCAAGAAAAAATAGACATTAATACCAAAGTCAACATCACAAGTTGCACCAAAAAGCTCGCTTTAAATATTAAGTCAATAATTGAAATTTCGGTGGCCACTGCTCACTCCTGAAATGATTGATAGTCAAGGGTTAGTTCGTTTAGTGCTTGGAAAGTTCCCTTGTTAGTATGAGATTTAGTTTAACCATACTAATACCTGCATACAATGGCTAGGCAGTAAGAATCACGTCAACTGAACAAAAAAAACACACAAATTAACTTTATGATACTAAATGATGATTTTATAACGCACTAAACATTCAAAAACATAACGTTTATTCACTAAATATGAATAAATACTCAAAACCTGAAATATAAAAATCAACAAAACAATAAAACTTATAGAATGAATTTTGCACTTTAATTATTTTCCCTTTAAATACAAGGGTGTAATTTTTAACATTTAATTAACTGGTGGTTATATGCACAACAAAAAACATCATCGCATTAGTTTTTTTTATATCAAAAAATAATTTTTCTAGTTTGATGAAAAGCACGCTAATCCGTAATATAGCACCTGTAAACACGAGGACATGCACACATACTGTGCTAACCCTAGTTTCATATACACAGTGATTACTGATTTGTCATTGTGTAGCATTTTTTTAAATGCGTTCCCTGGATTACTTCCTTCAACTTGTTGTTTGCCCGCTCCCTAGCGGGCTTTTTTTTGCCTAAAATTTAGAAAGACCCCTATTACCCCTGCTGTAAATACGCTCCGATATAGATAACGAATCGACTTCTAACCGATATTTTTGCTGACTACTATCTTTAATTGATTGGCAATAGGCAGCTCTTGACGAGAAAGACCCTTTTAGAAGCATTACCTGTTACTTATCAAAAAGTAATTGCTAGACCTACTAAACTAGAATATCTACTATAGATTTACGTGCTTTTACTATCTTTATAAAAAGCAAAAGTTAAATGACAAAAAAGGCCGCTAAGCGACCTTTTTTAATTATTTAACTCAAACTAGCGTTATTTGTATTACGCGTCTTTTATTGGAAAGCCAAAATGTTTATAGGCAAACTCTTGGGCAATACGCCCTCTTGGCGTACGCTGAATAAACCCTTGCTGTATCAAATAGGGCTCAATAACATCTTCGATTGTTTCGCGCTCTTCTCCTATTGCCGCAGCAATATTGTCAAGACCAACAGGGCCGCCCATAAACTTCTCTATAAGACACAATAAATATTTGCGGTCCATATAATCAAAACCACTTTTATCAACATCTACCATATCAAGTGCGCTGCCTGCGACTTCAGCTGTAACGACACCATCAGCTTTAACTTCAGCATAATCCCGAACACGGCGTAATAATCGGTTGGCAATACGCGGGGTGCCACGGGCACGACGTGCCACTTCAACCGCCCCTTCGTCTTCCATTTCAAGGGATAAGAAATCCGCAGAACGACTAACGATGTGTGATAAATCTTCAACTGAATAAAACTCTAAACGCTGAACAATACCAAAACGATCTCTAAGTGGCGAAGTAAGAGAACCTGCACGGGTTGTTGCACCCACTAATGTAAACGGTGGTAAGTCTAATTTAATAGAACGTGCAGCCGGCCCTTCACCTATCATAATATCAAGCTGGTAGTCTTCCATTGCCGGATAAAGAATTTCTTCAACATGCGGGCTTAAACGGTGTATTTCATCAATGAAAAGCACATCGTTTTCTTCTAAATTGGTTAGCATTGCCGCAAGATCGCCGGCTTTTTCAAGTACTGGGCCTGACGTTGTTTTAATATTCACGTTCAGCTCGTTAGCAACAATATTCGCTAGCGTAGTTTTACCCAAACCCGGTGGGCCAAAAATAAGCAAGTGGTCAAGTGCTTCTTCACGAGAGCGCGCCGCTTCAATAAAAATTTCCATCTGCTCCTTTACATGGGGTTGACCACGGTAATCAGACAACAGCTTTGGACGTATCGCTCTATCAATAACATCCTCATTTCCTTTTTTCTCGGGCTCTATTAATCTATCTGCTTCAATCATCTTACATCATTGCCTTTAGCGCTTCTTTAATTAGCGCTTCGCTTGATAAGCCACTGCCTTTAATTGCTTTAACGGCTTTTTCTGCTTGATTTGCTTTATAACCGAGTGCCATTAACGCTGCTATCGCATCATCTTGTGCACACCCTTTAACGGTTGGATCTTCTTGCATTTCCAATATTGCACCATCGGTATAAGGAGTAAAGAGATCCATACCCCAATCTTTCAGCCTGTCTTTCATTTCAAGCACTAAACGCTCAGCGGTCTTTTTACCAACACCCGGCAATTTAACCAAGCTTGTTGCATCTTCATTATGTACACAGGCAACAAATTGCTCGGCAGACATGCCCGATAAAATTGCCAAACCTAACTTAGGCCCTACACCATTGGCTTTTAATAATTCACGAAATAGTGCACGTTCCGTTTTATTGTTAAAACCAAACAATAATTGTGCATCTTCTCTCACCACAAAATGGGTGTAAACAACCGCTTCTTCACCTTCTTTCGGCAAGTTGTAAAAGCAGGTCATTGGCATATTCACTTCATAGCCAACACCACTCACTTCAATTAAGATTTCCGGTGGCTGTTTTTCTACTAATGTTCCGCGTAATCGCCCTATCATCGTCTTAATCGTCCTCTTACTGTTTTACTCGCTTGCCCTGAAAGCTTGATTAAATGTTGTTGTGAATGGCCATGGCAAATGGCGATTGCCAACGCATCGGCGGCATCTGCTTGTGGTGTACCAGGCAATTTTAAAAAGCTCTTTACCATATGTTGTACTTGCGATTTATCAGCACCACCGGTGCCAACAACTGCCTGCTTAACTTGCCTTGCGGAATATTCAAATACCTCAAGTGACTGAAGCGAAGCCGCCACCATTGCAGCGCCACGGGCTTGGCCAAGTTTTAATGCAGAATCGGGATTTCGCGCCATAAATACTTGTTCAATCGCAAAGCTATCTGGCTGATATTGTTCAATTAGCTGCGTAACACCTTGAAAAATTATTTTAAGGCGCTCGGCCATTGGCTTTTCGCCCATTTTAATAAAGCCGCTACCCAAGTATTCAAACTTCATACCTTGCTGTTTAATTAAACCATAGCCCGTAAAGCGAGAGCCAGGGTCGATGCCAAGTATTATTGCCAATGCACACCTTTTGCGATGTTTTCTTGTGATAACTAATAATGACCAATAACTGTATGGATTACCAGTAATAGTTTTTAAACTACGCACAGTTGCACAAAATTTAACTTATTTTGCGCTATATGCTTTGCGCCAAAGCCACTCTATTGGCCCTGACTTAAAAAGTTTTAAATAGAAAAACGCAAATACCAGCTGAAAAACTGAGAACATTAAACACAAGTAGATATAGTCTAAACGCGTTGCGCTATGCACAAATTCAGGTAAAAAATAGCGAAAGAAGAGCGCAAAGACAATTGATTGTAAAATATAAAGCGTAAATGCCATACGTCCCGCAGGCGCAAAAATACTGTTTAATACGGTAAGCTTTTCATTTAACTTAATAAAAACATGGCAATACATTAACGCGCACACTAGTCCTGAAAATGTGGCAATGGACATGGTGAGTTCAACCAAGTGAACGTAATTAACACGCAGCAGCGCGTCGATACTCGATATGGTTATCACCACCAATAAAGATGCAAGCAATTGCTTTGTTGATAAACCCGTATTGAAAAAATCGGCGCGATATAAATAAATACCAAACAATACAATGCCTGCGGTAATCCAAATAAAACACACCCAGCTAAACACAAACATAATAATGGTAAACACAATTTGCTGAATTAATTGCTCGCCATAACCTGATTGCCAGGTGTTAATAATTTCGAAGTACTCATCGCTATCGCGGTAGATGGGTTCGCTTGGGATTAACGCAAACAGCAATATTAATGAAAAGCCTATAGCAAAATACGTTTTTGCTTTTTTTAAGAGCACTTCTTGGCTACTGCCGATTTCGCGATAAACTATCAACCCCGCTAGTGCGTAGTTAACCAAAATATCGCCAGAAAAAATAAACACGCTATGGATAAAGCCAAAAATAAGAAGCCAATTTAAACGCGACTTCAATAGCGTAAAGGCATCGTCTTGACCATGCTTATCATACAAAATAGCTAAGCCTACACCGAACAGTAAACAAAATAAGGCCCTAAAACGACCATCAATAAAAAAGGCATTTATCACCTCAATCACATTATCGCTAAGCGGTGCGACTTGAAGCGGCACGTAACCTAATTCAAAAACGCTATGATAGTAAATATTCATAAACAGAATACCCAACACAGCAAAACCTCTCATTACATCTAGCGTTTTAATACGTGGCATACATACAACCTACATTCGAGAAAACTAAAAACGCAGCCATAATGTGCTTCAAGTAACTGTTGGTAAAGTATTAAATGATAAACGGCGAGATTAAATGATAACAATCACACGCTCATAGCTTTTGGTATCGGAACAATATAATACGCAGTGATGTACTCACTTCCCATATTTCCAATGGAGCGATGGCAACACCCTATGTTACCTGAACGCGGGTTAACAAATTTATTCGCCATTTGAACGTTGGTATTTTATGGGTGCTAGCTGATAGTTTTGCTGAGTACACAGCAAGCTTGAGTGTCCAAACCAACCTCATCGTTCTCCCTTGATAAAGCGATTTATTCGCTCGGTTTAATTATTAGAGCAAGATTTAAAGCCGCTAATATGACATTTTTGTGGCAAGAATTAAAAACTGATCCTAGCATTATTGATAGTTAAATATCGTACTAAATTACGAGCAATTCTACTGATGAATAAGGAGTGTTCATGTCTATCAAACGATCATTTTTGTCACTATCGGCGCTAATTATTTTAGCGATGGCAGTAATGGCGAGTCTTATTTGGTATTCAACAAATCAAATGGCAGAACTCGGAAGCGAACTGGCGCTAAGTAAAGAGTTGAGCAACAACATGCTGATGCTCAGACGTCATGAAAAAGACTTTTTACTGCGTAAAAACGAAAAGTATGTTGATAAGTTTAATCAGCGCATTGTGTTGATTAAGCAAAACATTCATGCATTACACAACGCGCTCGATACCATTCCATCGTTAAAGCTACAACTTAGCGATACTCATGATTTAATCGAGCAATACGAAACTCAGTTTCTTACCTTAGTGGCACTCGACAAGCGCATTGGCTTATCAAAAGATCAAGGATTGCGACAGGCATTCAATTTAGCCGAAACACAATTAAAAGAAGCGGTGCTAACAACTGGCGACACCAATGCAATAAGCTCTATGGTGCGGCTCGTACTACTTGAAAACGACTTTCAATCATCGCTGGATATTGCAGCCAAAAATCAAGCGCAAGAAAAACTAAGCACAGTAAAAACCTATCTCACTACTTATGACACCGTAAGCGCCACAGCCACCCTTGCAAACTTCGAAAATGCCGCAGCAAACCTTGCTGATGCATTAAAACAACGAGGTTTATCAGAAGAAGAAGGATTACGCGGTGCATTACGAGGCAGCATTCACCAAGTAGAATCCACGCTCAGCCAATTAACAGCGGGCATTAACGCTGAAATTTCCAACACATTGCAAGTCAGTAAAAAGCAAGGCGCAATGGTGTCTGGACTTATCACAGTGGTTATTTCAATTATTTTATTGTGGCAAACTTATCGCATTATTCATCGCCTACACAGTGCCAATGAAAAAATGGCAGATATTAGCCACGGCAATGGCGATTTAACCCAACACATTGAACTAGACGGTGAAGATGAATTGTCAGAGTTTACCGACAGCATTAACGAGTTTATTGATACCACAGCAGAAATAGTACGTGAAATTAAGCATAAAGGTGAAGCCGTTGAAAAAGGCGCCCACCACTCTGCCGAGTTAAGTTTACGTTCGCAAACCGCAATTGAAGATCAAAAAAATAATACGCTCGCAGTCAAACAAGCGGTGTCAGAACTGGTTAAAGCCGTTGAGCTCATTGCCCAAAGCAGTGTTGACGTAGAGGCAAGTGTAGAGCAAGCGGAACAAGATATGCGTGAAGGCACTGATGTAATGAGCCAAACACACACCAATATGGGATTGTTAAAGTCACAAGTAGAGTCCACCAGCGAGATTATGAGTGAATTAACCCTATCAAGTCGTGAAATTGAAGGGGTAACGAGCGTGATAAGTGATATCACTGAGCAAACCAACTTGCTTGCACTTAATGCCGCAATTGAAGCTGCACGTGCCGGCGAAACAGGCCGAGGATTTGCCGTTGTTGCCGATGAAGTGAGAACGCTTGCCAAACGCACACAGCAATCAACAGTAGAAATCGGAAAAATGATTAAAACATTGCAAGATCTAGTGGTTCGTTCTGAACAGGCAATGGAACAAAGTTTAAGTCTCACCAGTGAAATGAACGACTCTCTTGATACTGCGAGAGAAAGTATGGATCGCAATAAACAATCGCTCGATGCCATTCGGGATCGCGTTATTCAAATTGCAGGTGCCACACAAGAACAAATGTACACAGTGAAGGAAGTAGAAAGTGCAACCGAAAATATCTCTGTTTCGGCTGAGCAATTGTTTTTTGATTCATGCGAAAACAGTCAAAATTGTCATGCACTTGAAACCGATGCGCAAAATATGAAGCAAGATGTCGCGCGTTTCACCGTTTAGTTTCCCTTTGCAAGCAAACAAAAAAGGCGCACGTTAACGTGCGCCTTTTTTTAGATTTGGTAACGATTATTCGTCAGCCGCCTCTACCACAGATACACCTAGTTCAACCAGTGCATCTGGGTTTGCAACGCTTGGTGCATTTGTTAATAAACATGATGCTTGCGTTGTTTTCGGGAACGCAATTACGTCACGGATATTTTCAGTGCCACATAGCAACATGACTAAACGGTCTAAACCAAATGCTAAACCTGCATGTGGTGGTGTACCGTACTTAAGTGCATCAAGTAAGAAACCAAACTTGTCTTCTTGTTCTTGCGCTTCAATGCCTAAGATACGGAATGCCGCTTGTTGCATATCATTGTTATGAATACGAACAGAACCACCACCTACTTCGTAGCCATTAAGTACCATATCGTACGCGTCTGAAATCGCTGCTGCTGGGTTTGCTTCTAGTTCAGCCGCAGAAACGTCTTTTGGTGCAGTAAATGGGTGGTGAACCGCGTGCAATGTGCCTTCATCGTCTTCTTCAAACATTGGGAAATCAACAACCCAAAGTGGTGCCCACTTTGTTAGGTCAGTAATTTCAAGATCTAAACCAATTTTCAAACGAAGCGCGCCCATTGCTTCGTTAACAACATTGCGCTTGTCGGCACCAAATAAAATGATGTCGCCTGTTTGCGCATTAGTGCGCTCAAGTAATTGGCTGATCACCTCTTCGCTTAAGAATTTAGCAATTGGTGATTGTACGCCTTCAACGCCAGCTGCAAGGTCGTTCACCTTCATCCAAGCTAAGCCTTTCGCGCCGTAAATGCCGATGAACTTAGTGTATTCATCAATTTGCTTACGTGAAAGTGATGCACCACCTGGTACAGTAAGTACCGCTACGCGACCTTTTTCATCGTTAGCAGGACCTGAGAAAACTTTAAACTCAACGTCTTTAACTAAATCCGCAACATCAACTAATTCCATTGGGTTACGTAGATCTGGCTTATCTGAACCAAAACGGCGCATTGCATCTGCGTACGACATAGCTGGGAATGTACCAAGGTCAACGTTTAGTAGCTCTTGCCACATATCTTTTATCAGATTTTCAGTCATTGCGCGCACTTCGTCAGAGCTCATAAATGACGTTTCTAAATCGATTTGAGTGAATTCAGGCTGACGGTCAGCACGTAAGTCTTCATCGCGGAAACACTTAACAATTTGATAGTAACGGTCAAAACCCGACATCATTAATAACTGTTTGAAAAGCTGTGGCGACTGAGGCAATGCGTAAAAACTACCGTTGTGTACGCGGCTTGGCACTAAATAGTCACGAGCACCTTCAGGAGTCGCTTTAGTAAGTACTGGTGTTTCAATATCTAAGAAACCGTTATCGTCTAAGAAACGACGAACAAATGATGACGCTTTAGCACGTAACTTAATGCGCTCACTCATTTCGATACGACGAAGATCTAAATAGCGATACTTCAAACGCATTTCTTCAGAGTTTTGCTGATTAAAATCAAGTGGTAGAGGTTCAGAACGGTTAATGATCTCTAACCCTTTACCTAAAATTTCTACTTCACCTGTCGCCATATCTTTGTTGATTTGGCTTTCTGGGCGAGCACGTACAACACCCGTTACTTTTACACAAAACTCGTTACGTAATTGGTTAGCGGTATCCATTAAGCCTTCAACGTCTGGATCAAATACCACTTGCACTAACCCTTCGCGGTCGCGTAAGTCGATAAAGATTAAGCCACCTAGGTCACGGCGTTTATTGATCCAACCACACAGTTCGACCGTTTGTTCTACGTTTGATTTATTTACTTGTCCGCAATATATAGAGCGCATATCTATCCTGTCCGTAAAAGACTTATCAATTTTTCGAACACATAATCGGCTCGAAATTAGTCATCACTAAAAAATAAACGCCAATTATACTTAAGCGCTTTAAAATTGCGAGTGTAGAGAGTAAATTCCGTCTTTGATAAACTACAAAAATTGCTCATCAAATAATTTTCTAAATGCTGTATTTAGGTTGCCCACAGTGGTCCAGTAATCACTGGAAAGGTCGTGTGTTCACACGCCACTGTAAAAACAGTGAAATGCTTTCGCAATATGCCCAAATTTTTAATACTGTGGAGGGCAATACCAGCTTTTACGCCGACCCTACGCCAACAGCAATTAATAACTGGTATCAAAGCACTGCTGATGAATTTCGCTTTACCTTTAAAATACCGAAACGTATTTCGCATCAAATGGCGCTAGAAGGCATAAATCAAGACCTCAAAGATTGGCTCACCTTATTTGACCCATTACTGCCAAAAATAGGTTCTGTAATGCTGCAGTTGCCCAAATCATGTTCGCCCGCTTACATGCCGCGAATTGAGCAATTTATTCAAATTTGGCCGAAGCACATTCCATTATCCATTGAAGTAAGACACCTTGACTTTTTCCAAAAAGACGACAATGAAAAGCGTTTTAATCAGCTACTCATGCGTCACAATGTTGACCGCATTATAATGGATACCCGAGCACTTTTTTCTGAGCCTGCAAATACAGATGCGATTATCGATGCGCAAAATAAAAAACCACGCGTGCCTGTCAATGTTATCGCAACCGGAGAAAAGCCGATTATCCGTTTTGTTGGCTGTTCAACATTAAAAAATAATCATGCCTTTTATGCGCCTTGGGTCAAAAAAATAAAACAATGGCAAAGTGAAGGTAAAACACCGTATGTATTTTTTCATACTGCCGACAACCACGACTCAGCCCAACTTGCGCGCCAGTTTTGCCAAGATGGTGGCTTTAACCATAATGTGTTAGCGCCTTTTCCTGCGCAAACAGAAGCAAAACAAAACGACTTATTTTAGGTATGTATGTCAGCAATCGATAACACCTCACCGTACATGAACTACTTTAACGGTTACCCTGAGCCAATAAAAGCGCAGGTTAACACCCTGATAAGCTCAGGTAAGTTAATTCAGTACTTTAAGAAAAAATACCCAAGCGGCCATCAATATAATTCTGAAAAAACGCTTTATGAATATACCAACACGCTAAAACAACAGTTTTTGAAAAATGCCGCAAAATTGAACTCGGTAAGGTATGAAAAGCGAAAAGACTTGGTGCTCAATGCACTTGGTACGCATACCTTTAAACGACACGCACACGGTAAAAAACTTAAAGCTCAGCACCATATCGCGGTGGCAAATCAATTAAAATATGCCCCTTTAGAAGTATTAAAAGCGTTAGTCGTTCATGAACTCGCACATTTTAAAGAAAAAGACCATAACAAAAGCTTTTACAACTTATGCTGCCACATGCAAGCAAACTATTTTGAATGTGAATTGGATCTGCGCTTATTTATGGTGTTGTGTGAAAAAGGAGAGAACTTTTACTCTCCTTAACAGGGGTGCTTTAAAAATTATTTAAAGCTAGCGATTTGATCGCGCACAGCATTTACGGTTTTGTGCGCGTATGATTGGCCTGTTACGCCATACGGGTAACTACCAAGGCTCCAATTTGGGTTAGAAAAGTAGTCATACTGTGTTGCACTGCCAAACACATGAGGATACGCCATAATTGAAGCAAATACATTTTGTACACCATGACCCATGCCATCAACATACACGCCACCACGCGTATCACCTTGCTTACGTGAGTGCGCTAATCCCATATTGTGGCCAAGTTCATGAACAAAGGTCGTAGCACCACAATCTACCGCTGTAATGCTATACATTAGATCACTTGACGAATTGTATAAGCGACCGTTGCTGCCTTGGCCAACCCACGCAATACCGCATGAAATTAAACCCGAATTATCACCAACGGCTTGACTAGTACCCAGTAATGCAACCATATCTGCACGTGTTTGGTTACGGTAATTTTGAATGCTTGAACTGTTTGTTAATGAACGTAGCATACCTTCTGTTGGCTGTGCGCTTACATTACCAATACTTGAAGAGCCTACTAAGCGTAGCGTAATGTTATTGCCATTTTGGCTATACACCTGATTTGAAAACGAGATTAACTGGTTAATTTTAGTGTTAATGTTGCCCGTTTTACGTGCTGCTTCATCTGTGTATAACACTGCAATATCAATGGTTGCTGCATAAGCGTTAGACGCAAGTAAGGCTGCCGCTACTGCAGCCGATTTTACCATTTTCTTCATTTTGATTTCCCTTTTAGATTGGCTTATTTGCCATTATCGACCACCGACATGGGGTCATGATTATGTGATGACGTGTGGTCATCGCTATCACCTTGGTTTGGCATATGCTCAACATGATTTTTATAAAGATCACGTTTAGCGGCTATCCAACCATGCTGATTTTTAGATTCAAATGCATAGTTACCTGACGGTACCGTAAATTGGCCATAAAGCGCGTCACTGCCAACCGTCAGTACGGTATTATGAAAACGCCCATCGCCACCCACCACTAAGGCATGAACACTTTTATCCCCATTGGGGAAAACCGTTACCTTAGTGACTTCCGCTGAAAATTCTTCAGCCGTTTGTGGTATTGCCATATCAAACGTATTGCCCTCTTCAAGCGCCCGTAACGCGTCGAGATCAAATTCAACATAGTGCTCACCGTTTAAATCAGAAGGAATAAGCCCAGCATCGGCTAAATAGTGTTTTGCTTCTGGTGACGATTTTATGATATTGCTGTAATGACTTTTTGTTTGCTCAGGCATGTCGGCGCCTTGTGGCTTTGCTGGCTGAACTGTGATTTCTATTTCATCCGTGGTAACGTCTTTTCCTGCCCCTAAAGTGCCAGCGGCGAGCACTAATTCGCTAGGCTGTTCTGTGGCAACAACCACAGACTCAACTTGCTGAGCAGGCTGCGTGTGCTCATCAGATATTCCGTATAAATAGGCTGCACCCACAACGAGAGACACTAGGATTAAAATCACGACTTTAATTTTCATAACTTACTTTTGAATTTATCTATTTTAGGTACAAAATATTAAAGAAATGACCAATAAACAACCACCTGTTAACAGTTGTTTACTAAGTTTGTTATGAGGAACAATGATTTAGCTGCAGATACAAAAAAGGCCTCACGAATGAGGCCTTAATAAAATGGTAAAAGGTGTTACAACCCAAGGTCTGCCATAAAGTCGTCATCAATATCATCGTTTGCCGATGATTTTACTTCTGTCTTCTTTTTTGTTGGCTTTGCTTTTTCGTTGGCAATAATATCGTCTGGATCAACGGCTTCAGCAATATCAAAATCATGCAGTTTGATAAACTCGGTTTTATCCATTGCGAGTTCTAGGTAAAAGATATTTTGATCTTCTGTGGTAAACGTGACGCGGCGTGCTTGCGGTCTATCCATGGTGGTATCAACAGAGATTTGAACTTGCTTATTAATTGCCATCATTTTTGGCTGGTTCTGCGTAATGGATGTATGTAATTGCTCACGTACCTTATTGGTAAAATCACCGACAACTTGGTTCATAAGTTCACCAAGCACATTTGACACGTCGTCTGATAAGTGGCTCTTAGCAATCTCACTTTCTGGCATACCCATATTACGCATATAGTCGCCATAAATTTCCATCGCAGCTTGCGCCGTGAAGTTTTTCACAACAAGACCAGTAAAGCCACCGTCAAACAGCACAAAGCAGCCGATATCGGGACGCATACAGGTGCGTGTTATTTTCTGCACCATGGCAGAATAGGCGATTTTATTGTTGGTTGCCGCCGACAGCACTTCGGTTACGGATTTACATAAGGTCGCTAAAATATCTTCGGTACTGATTGTATTATTTTTTCTCATTCTTACTCTGCCTAGGGTCTGTTGATCTTTGCTGTTCTATTTTTGTTCTCTTTGAGCGTGCTTTTATCGCGGCGCTCGATGTGTGGCCTAGCAATCTAAGCGAATATCGAGCAACAATGAGAAAAGTGCGCTCAAAAGAACCGTTCGGCAACGCTTGATTGGGTTTTCTACTGTGTTATCGGCTGACTTACATAGAACAACTATACTACGCAGCCTCTGCCTTGTATAAAACCCAATCAAACTGCTGCAAAAACGAACTTAAAAGGTCAACAGACCCTAGAACTGCAACTATATTGAGTATAGACAGCAAACTACACCTAATTAACAAAAGAGAAAACTAAATTTTACTAAAAACATCAAAATTTTAATTAATGATTGTATGAAGGCACTGACTAATGACAAGAAAAAACGTAAAATATGCCGATTAAAAGCTTGAGAGATCACGCAAGTGAGTAAAGACAATATTTACGCAAACCAACAAGCGGTTAAAGATTTTACCTTTGATGAACGCGTTGTTGAGGTATTTCCAGATATGATCCAGCGCTCTGTGCCTGGCTACGCAACCATTGTAAGCACAATGGGCAAGCTTGCGGGACAATATGCGCAAAACAATTCCAATTTATATGATTTAGGCAGCTCGCTTGGCGCGGTAACGCTGAGCATGCGCCGTAATATCGACAAGCAAAACTGCCAAATTATCGCGGTTGATAATTCTGCGGCAATGGTTGAACGCTGTAAACTTCACCTTGAGGGCTTCCGTTCTGATGTACCAGTCACTGTTGAATTAGCCGACATCAACGAAATTGAAATAAGCAATGCATCTGTGGTGGCACTCAACTTTACGTTGCAGTTTATTCCGCAGCCTCAGCGTTTTGCCTTGTTAGAAAAAATCTACCAAGGCTTAAAACCCGGTGGCGTGTTACTACTGAGTGAAAAAGTGAAAGGTGAAAATACCTTAGTGGATGATTTGCTGATTGACCTTCACCACGATTTTAAACGTGCAAACGGTTACTCAGAGCTTGAAATAAGTCAAAAGCGCAGCGCAATTGAAAATGTAATGCGCCCGGAAACACTCAATGCACATTTTGAGCGCCTATCAGAGATCGGCTTTCAACATACCCAAGTGTGGTATCAGTGTTTTAACTTCTGCTCAATGATTGCAATTAAATAATAGGTTTAGAAATGAATAACTGGTTTACTGACTTTTACGCAGCAATTGCAAAATCACCATTAAGTCCTTGGTTAGAAACACTGCCAGCGCAGCTCAGCCACTGGCAACGCGAAGCGCAACATGGCGATTGGCCTAAATGGGAAAAAGTTCTTAAAAATTTACCTGAGTCAAATACCAAGCACATTAACATTCAAGATAAAGTAGAGTTTGGCGACGCATCTGAGCTAAGCGAAGGACATACAAAACAGCTTGAGCATTTGCTAAAGCGCATGATGCCTTGGCGTAAAGGCCCCTTTACCATTCATGGCTTGCATATTGATACTGAATGGCGCAGTGACTGGAAATGGGATCGTCTATTACCGCATATCTCAGATTTAACCAATCGTACAGTACTGGATATTGGGTGTGGTTCGGGGTATCACCTATGGCGTATGCGCGGTGCAGGTGCAGAGTTTGTTGTGGGTATTGACCCATCAGATCTGTTTTTAAGCCAATTCCAAGCGATTAAACACTTTAATCCAGACCCTAATGTGCATCTTTTACCGTTAGGCGTAGAGCAATTACCTGAACTAAAAGCGTTTGATATGGTATTTTCGATGGGTGTGTTATATCACCGTCGCTCACCGATTGATTTCTTGTCACAACTAAGAGCACAGTTACGCCCTGGTGGTGAGTTAGTGCTTGAAACCTTAGTGGTTGAAGGTGATGTAAATAGCGTATTAATGCCAACTGACCGATACGCAAAAATGCGTAATGTTTGGTATATCCCAAGTACCGCAGCATTAACCTTGTGGTTAGAGCGCGTTGGTTTTAAAAATATACGTGTGGTAGACAACGACCAAACCTCACTTGAAGAACAGCGTAAAACCGATTGGATGACCACAGAGTCACTCGCGGATTTCCTTGATCCAAACGATGTAAATAAAACCATCGAGGGCTACCCTGCTCCGCTTCGTGCCATCTTAATTGCCGAAGCCTAAGCGCCCTCACACTCTAAGTTACTCTCAAGCAAGCGATTATTTGTTTGCTTGAGAGCCACACCCTACACTTCTTTAAACTTCTTGGACAAATGTCCTCATCCAGTTGCAATAAATGTGGTAGCAACGCGTGAAATCAGGTAAAATGCGCGCAATTTTTTATGCAACCCACATGCAACCGTTAAGGAATTTCCGTGAGCGAACAGAAACAATCTTTAAGCTATAAAGATGCAGGCGTAGATATCGACGCTGGTAACGCATTAGTTGAACGTATCAAAGGCGTAGTTAAAAAAACTCGTCGTCCAGAAGTGATGGGCGGCATTGGTGGTTTTGGCGCACTTTGTGAACTACCAACTGGCTACAAAGAACCAGTACTTGTTGCAGGTACCGACGGTGTTGGTACTAAATTACGTTTAGCAATTGACCTTAAAAAGCACGATACCGTTGGTATCGACTTAGTTGCTATGTGTGTAAACGATTTAATCGTTCAAGGTGCTGAGCCTCTATTTTTCTTAGATTACTACGCAACTGGTAAACTAGACGTTGATGTTGCTGCTGACGTAGTAACGGGCATTGGTAAAGGTTGTGAGCTTTCTGGCTGTGCTCTTATCGGTGGTGAAACTGCTGAAATGCCTGGCATGTACGAAGGTGACGACTACGATATGGCAGGTTTCTGCACAGGTGTTGTTGAGAAATCAAAAATTATCGACGGCACTAAAGTAGCTGCAGGCGACCAGCTAATTGCCCTTGCATCAAGCGGCCCACACTCAAACGGTTATTCATTAATCCGTAAAGTACTTGAAGTGTCTGGTGCTGATACAAACGCTGAGTTTGAAGGCAAAACATTAGGCGAGCACCTAATGGAACCTACACGCATTTACGTTAAATCAATTTTAGAACTACTAAAAGATGTTGACGTTCACGCGCTATCACACATCACAGGCGGTGGTTTCTGGGAAAACATTCCACGTGTATTACCTGAGTCTGCAAAAGCAGTTGTTAAAGGTGATAGCTGGCAGTGGCCTGCTGTTTTCAATTGGTTACAAGAAAACGGTAACATTGAAACACACGAAATGTACCGCACATTTAACTGTGGCGTTGGTATGATTTTAGTCGTTCCTGCAGATAAACTTGAGCAAAGCTTAGAAATCTTAAAAGCGCAAGGCGAAGATGCATGGCATATTGGTGAAATCCAAGCTGCTAACGCGGGCGAAGAGCAAGTAGAAATTATCTAATGACTAGCAAAATCGTCGTTTTAATTTCTGGTAGCGGCTCTAACCTTCAAGCCATTATTGATGCGGTTAAAGCAGGTCAAATTAATGGTGAGATCTGTGCGGTTATTTCTAACCGCCCAGACGCTTATGGCCTTACCCGCGCTGAAAATGCCGGCATCGAAACGCTTGTGCTTGACCATAAAGCATTTGATAGCCGTGAAGACTATGATGCAGCGTTAA
This sequence comes from Pseudoalteromonas sp. P1-9, assembly GCF_001399975.1. Classification (GTDB taxonomy): domain Bacteria; phylum Pseudomonadota; class Gammaproteobacteria; order Enterobacterales; family Alteromonadaceae; genus Pseudoalteromonas. The sequence goes on along the minus strand of NZ_LKBD01000003.1, from coordinate 180,051 downwards.
TGGATAAAATTGACGCTTTTGGTCCAGATCTAGTTGTATTAGCTGGTTTTATGCGTATCCTAACTCCAAGCTTAGTGCAAAATTATTTAGGAAGAATGTTGAACATTCATCCATCTTTGTTGCCTAAGTACCAGGGTCTGAATACCCACCAAAGAGCATTGGACGCAAAAGACAAAGAGCATGGAGTTAGCGTACACTTCGTTACCGAAGAGTTAGACGGCGGTCCTGTTGTTTTGCAGGCCAAAGTTGCTATTGAGTCGGACGATACAGCGCAAACGTTAGCCCAACGTGTTCACCAACAAGAGCACATTATTTATCCTTTGGTGGTTCAGTGGTTCTGTGAAAAACGACTAACAATGGAAACAGATAATGCAGTTCTTGATGGCCAAGTTCTTCCAAAGCAAGGCGCTACAATCTAAATTTCTGATGGGTGCGGTTCTTACCAGCGCCCTTTTCTCGCCATTTATTTCGGCAACACCAACACAACTTCATTCATATCAAGCTGAATACGATATTCTGCGTCAAGGTGAACGTCATGGCAGTGCATTTCGTCGCCTAAATGTATCAGAGCAAGGCTGTGAGCTAAGTTATAAAAGCGATATCAAATGGATGATTTTCAATGATAAACGCTCCGAACACGCCGAATTTCATTGCACGAATGGTGATATAAAGCCGCTAAGCTATGTGATGGAACGTACCGGAACGGGTCCTGATCGCAAGTACACATTAAATTTCAATCACGACAAAAAACAAGTGATGTCTAATCGCTCAAAGTACCCGCTTGAAATTAACTGGGAAACTGGCGTGCAAGATTTAATGACTTATCAAGCGAAAATGCGCTTGGATTTAATGGCAGGGAAAAAAGTATTTGATTACCCTATCGTCGATAAAAAGGGGAAAGCTCGCCATTATAAGTTTGAGATATTAGGCACAGAGACCATTACACTGCCTTATGGTAATGTCGAAACAATCAAAGCCAAGCGCGTTTACAACAGCGATAAACGCCAAGCCTTAGCATGGTTTGCGCCAAGCATGGATTACCTGTTGGTACGTATGTGGAAAGGTGAAAAAGGCGTTGAGCAGTTTGATGTGCAACTAAAGAGTTACCAAGTAATAAAATAACTTAAATCAATTTAATACCGTAAAAAGCAGCGAACATTCGCTGCTTTTTTAATTCATTTATTTCGATAGAAAAACGACGCAGTGAATAACGTGTTTTCATCGACAAAATGAGTTATCAATAGATACTATACTGGCACGCCTAGCTTAAATAATACAAACTCACCACCGCTCATTTTGTGCCACGATTCATTATTGGTAAGTGGCCTGGTTGCGATAACCGTCACGATGTCATTTGGTGTGGTTTCTGTTTTAAAATCAACAATCATATCTGCATCGATTAAACGCGCTTCGCCAAACGGTGCTTTACGGGTGATCCAATGTAAATTGTTTGAGCACACCGCTAATACGTATACACCATCACTGAGTAGCATGTTAAACACGCCTTTTTCTTGCAGCTGAATTGCTAATTTTGCGGCATAACGAAAAACCGGCTTCATGTCACTTGGCTTTTTCGGGTATTTTTTACGAATTTCATCTAAAATCCAGCAAAACGCCAACTCACTGTCAGTATTGCCCACAGGCTTATAAAAATCGGGCTTTAAATCTTGATAATTCGAAAGTTGTCCATTGTGTGCATAGGTGATCTCTCTGCCCCATAGCTCACGCGTAAAGGGGTGCGTATTTTCAAGGCACACACGACCGCGATTGCCCTGACGGATATGACTTATTACCGAGCAGCTTTTAATTGGATACGCTTTTACTAATTTGGCAATCTCAGACGTGCAACTTGGTTCAGAGTCTTTAAAAGTACGACATCCTTTACCTTCATAAAAAGTAATGCCCCAACCATCTTTATGCGGCCCTGTATTACCGCCACGCTCTAATAAACCTGAAAAGCTAAAACAAATATCCGTTGGCACATTCGCTGACATGCCGAGCAATTCACACATTGCACAACCCCATAATAAATTTAGTTAATTCTAACCATAATCTAAACTGAGTTAAAGTAATCTAAAGGCTATCTATTAGAGATTATCGAGTACTTTTTGTTGTTGTTTTGCGCGAATTTCAAGTTGCTTTTTAGCAAGCTCAGCATCTCTTTTGAGCGTATTTACGCGCTCGAAATAACTTTTATCGGTATCTTTGTGTTTGCGTGTATGATTACCTGGCAACTGTGCCTCTGGCCATTCAGCTTTTTCGGCAGGTAGCACCGTAAGCTCAGGTAATTCGGCTTGCTTAGCGCCTTCTATTGGCATATCTGAATAATGTGTAACGCCTTTTTCATCAACCCACATATACACATTCACCTGCTTTTCCTGCGTAGTGCTGATGTTTGGCAATTCAATGTCATTAGGAATAATTGTTTTAACACGCTTTACTGAATCCAGTAGATCATTTACAGAGAATACAGTTTCGCCGTTTGGTAGTTTAATAACAAACAGCCCAATAATTGCTATTGCTAATAGCGTAAATACATAATAACTAAATCGTTTCATCTTCAAGCTCTCGGTATTCAAGCATTGCTTTATTATCAAGAAATAGAAAACCAGCCCACGTAAACAAACTCGTGACCAAAGCAATTAATACTGTTGACGCTTCTCTTGGCAGTGAAAGTAGAACAAAGTATGCAGGTATAGATAACAAACAAAATACTGAAACTTCGCTAATTTTTAATATTTTTGAGAGAAACCAAATGGCAGCAGCTAAAATTACCGCGCCAAACAACATACCAAACGCATAAGACATCAAACCATTTGCGTGCATATAATTTCCTAATGGCAAATCAGTATAGCCAAGAACAAAAGCCACTATTAGCAAAATACTTGCGATACCAATAAATAAGCTAAGCGCATATTTAATTGAAATGAACGCAAATGAATTAATCTTGTCATGGATGACCGAAAGCATGTTAATTCCTTTTAAACACAAATAGATAAGTTTACAGACGAAATACTAACAATTACTTTATGAAAGACATAGCTATTTCATGTGGTTAGCTATAATTAATAGACTGCTTGAGTGCACATTTGTACGCTCAAAAAACCAATAATTTGTCTTGAATCTCTTGTACTGAAAAGCTAATCTTAAAGAGAATCTGGTCAGACCTCTTACAAGGATAATAACTATGACTGCTTTATTCGTACTCGGCTTGCTTGGTTGCTTAGCGATTGCTAGCTACCACAGAGCAAACTGGCATACCCATTTAACCGTTGCCGCTGCGGTATTGGTGATTGGCTCATTTATGGGCGCTTTTGCTATGATCAGCTGGCTAATTTTCTTAGCAATTGCAATTCCACTATCGGTGACAAGTATTCGTCGCCAATACATTGTTGAGCCTATTTTCAAAGCATTTAAAAAAGTGACGCCAAGCATGAGCGACACAGAAAAATCAGCGATTGATGCAGGTACAACATGGTGGGAAGCAGACCTATTTTGCGGTAACCCAAACTGGAAAAAAATGCACCAGTACCCAGTTCCGCGTTTAACTGCCGAAGAACAGGCATTTATCGATGGCCCAGTAGAAGAAGTATGCGCCATGTTAGATGACTGGGAAGCAACCCATGAACTAACCGACCTACCGCAAGATGTTTGGCAATATCTAAAAGATAATAAATTCTTTGCCATGATCATCAAAAAGCAATATGGCGGTCTAGAATTCTCTGCATTTGCACAATCGTGTGTGCTGCAAAAACTAACTTCTAAATCAACGCTATTATCGTCTATCGTTGGTGTACCTAATTCATTAGGTCCAGGTGAGCTATTACAACACTATGGAACTAAAGAACAAAAAGACCACTACTTACCAGGTCTTGCTAAAGGCGATGAAATTCCATGTTTTGCACTTACTTCACCAGAAGCAGGTTCTGACGCGAGCTCAATTCCTGATTTTGGTATTGTGTGTAAAGGTGAATGGAACGGTGAAGAAGTGTTAGGTATGCGCCTAACGTGGAACAAGCGTTATATTACGCTAGCGCCAGTTGCAACTGTGCTTGGTCTTGCATTTAAACTACGTGACCCTGATGGATTACTAGGTGATAAAGAAGATTTAGGCATTACTTGTGCCCTTATTCCAACAAATACAGCTGGCGTTAAAATTGGTCGCCGTCACTTCCCACTTAACGTACCGTTCCAAAATGGTCCGACGCAAGGCGAAGAGGTATTTGTACCAATTGATTACATCATCGGTGGCGCCAAAATGGCTGGTCAAGGCTGGCGTATGCTGGTTGAGTGTTTATCAGTTGGTCGTGCAATTACACTGCCTTCAAACTCAGCAGGTGGTATTAAGGCGCTAGCAATCGCAAGTGGTGCTTACAGCCGTATTCGTCGTCAGTTCCGTTTACCAATTGGTAAAATGGAGGGTATCGAAGAGCCATTAGCAAAACTTGGTGGTTATGCTTACAGCTCAGATGCTGCGGTTTCTATGTCGACAGGTGCAGTTGATTTAGGTGAAAAACCATCAGTAATCTCTGCTATTTTAAAATATCACCTAACAGAGCAAATGCGTGATTCAACCAAACACGCTATGGATATTCACGGCGGTAAAGGCATTTGTTTAGGTCCAAATAACTACCTAGGTCGTGGTTATCAAGGTGCACCAATTGCCATTACTGTAGAAGGTGCGAACATTCTAACGCGTAATATGATTATCTATGGTCAAGGCGCTATTCGTTGTCATCCGTTTGTGTTATCTGAGCTTGAAGCATGTAACATTGAAGACAAAGAAGCAGCACTTGCACAGTTTGATAAATCACTTATGGGCCACATTGGCTTTACCATTTCGAACTTTGCTCGTACTGCGTGGCTTGCCCTAACAGGCGCACGCTTTACTAAAACACCATACGATGATGAAACGGCATTATTTTACCGTACTGCAACACGTTACAGTGCATCGCTTGCGCTAATGTCTGATATTTGTATGGCGGTATTTGGTGGTTCACTGAAGCGTAAAGAGCGTATTTCAGCACGTTTAGGTGACTTACTAAGCTACCTATATCTAGTGTCAGCAACACTTAAACGTTACAACGATGAAGGTCGTCGTAAAGAAGACTTCGCACTTGTTCAGTGGAGCTGTCAAGATCACTTATACCTTTGCCAGCGCGCACTTGCTGATCTTATCAACAACATGCCGTTTGCACCGCTTCGTGGTTTCTTAAAGCTAGTACTGTTCCCTTGGGGTCGTCCAATTCGTAAACCAACAGACGAATTAGAGCAAAAAGTAGCACGTTTACTGCAAACACCAAGCGAAACGCGCGACCGTTTAGCACATAATATTTATGTTACTGACGAGCCACTAAACTTAATTGGTCGTCAAGAACAAACACTTAAAGACATTCTGGCTGTAGAACCTATCTTCGACAAAGTATGTCGCGCCAAAGGCGATAAGCTACCATTCTTTGCCCTTGATAAAGTGGCAGAGATGGGACTTGAACTTGGTGCAATTACAAGTGATGAAGCTGAGCAATTAAAAGCTGCTGAAGTTGGCCGTTTACAAGTTATCAATGTAGATGATTTTGACCCTGCTGACTTACTGGCAGGCAAAGCAGCCCACTCTGTTAAAAAGGTAAAAGCTGCTTAAGCATTGCTTAACAATTTGATTCTGTTATAAACTAAGCCAGCATTTGCTGGCTTTTTATGCCTGCTGAAAATAATAATGAAAGGAATCAGAGTGAAAAAAATTGTATTCACAATAGCTTCTGTTTTCGCCTTATGTATTTTTTATATTTTATTTGGCGCTAATGAAGCGCAACCCGAATTTTCAATACAGATAGTGTCAAAAAGTAAAAAAAACACTGAAAATAGATTCTTTCAAAATAATGATCAGAATGTTTCCCAATTCCCCAAGAAAGAATTAATAAATTCCCGCACTGAAGCTAAAAAAGAATCTCATACAAAAGATCATAAGATTGCTACATGTGACAAAGAGCCCAACTTCGATATATATTGGTATTTTGCAACAAAGTACAAAGCAGAGATTAATATCTTCGATGAAAATTATTTTAGCAAGTTACTTAAAGACAATGCTGTAACATTAGAAAGTAAAACCACTGAAGCGCTCTATTCTTTAGCTAGAAACCCTAAATTAACTGGTCCGTTACTTTCCCTGCATCAAGCTTTCCCTAATAACAAACTAATTGCTTATCACGTGTTAGTTGCGTGCAAAAATCAAAAATGTGATGAAAAACTTATTACAAACGCACTTTATACTGACAGACATAATGGTGCGAGCTGGCTCGCGTACGCGAATCTAATTCACAATGAAACTTCACCTGAAGACACAATTAATGCACTCATAAATGCAGCTAATGCACCAACTTACACAGAATATTGGTCAGAAAGCTTTACCCTAGTTGAAGAAACCTTTAATCAATTAGGAATTAATACTGATTACTCTCCTATCCTTGCCATACCTATTTCTTCAGCATTCCCCCTTCCTAGTTTTCAAGTAATTAATAAAATTTGTCAGGATGCACAGTCAAACGACATTAAATTAATTGATGCCTGTATTAATCTAGGTAAACAACTTGAGCAAAGCCAAAGTACACTTATTTCTGCTGCAATTGGCATCGGTTTGCAAAGAAATATCTATGAAAAATTAGGTGATGAAAATGCACTTAGTTTTTTAAAAGAAAAGTCGCAAGAGTTTAATTTGCAGCTTCAGCAAGGAGCCAAAGCTTCACAACTAGTGTTACGAAATAAACAACAAGCTCTTGCCTATTTTGAATATTTAAAAAATAGCAGTGAAGTCGAAACAAATACCTATATTATCCACCAAGCAATAGCGCTTAGTGATCAACCACACTTAGATCCTTGTGAAATTAACTGGTGACTGAATCTAGCTTCCATTTCAAAATGTTATTCTTGTGTTAGGAAACTTTTTAATACACCCAATAGTTAATCGTTATCATTAAGCCATTAATCACAAACCAACCAAGGGCATAGTGGGTTGGTTTATACTTAGCAACCGCAATTGTTAACGCCGCAGCGACGGCAAAAACAATTAAGCTTTGCAAACTCACTACAATCAATTGCAAACTCATTAAACCTAGAACTGCCAAGCTCATAGGCACAACATATTGGCCATAAATTAACGTATTTGCATTGCGTAAGCTGTTTAACCACAATTTGTACTGCAATACGCATTCGTTTTGATTAAGTTGCTGACTTGAAGCAATATAAACGATAAACGGCGATATAAAACAATGAACAAAAAAGCCTAAATCTGGCCGTTGTAAATTAAGTACATTTGCAAATACCCATAAGGCAAGTAACATTAATACACGCCACCAAATTTCGGCAAAAGCATGGCTATGATAGCTAACCCAAAAACCGAGGTTAAACTTCGTCAGCCGTTTGAAAGCTAAGCTATTTGGCCAAAACGCAACGCCAACCAACAGTGCAATATAACTGGTTAACAACGAAAATAAGCTTAAATCAAATAACACTGGCAACAGAATGACCGTAATTACATATAACTTTATTCGTGTAGGTTTGAGGGTGGCAACAAATCCACTGCCGAGCACACAAATGCAAAACAATACAAAATGAAGGCCTTGTTGCCATTTGCTCAAGTCTAACGATAACAACAAAGGCACACTCAGTAAAAATACCAAATTACCGGCTAAAGCTAACGTGTAATCACATAGCACACGCATTCCTTTGCTGGCAAATGAGCGTTGATAAAGGCGGTGTTTTACATCAAGCGCACCTTTACTCAATGCGACACTGAGTTCACTTTGCATAACGATTAATGCAACCGATAATAAAATACTTAAGTCTGGGTCTTGCGTCATAACTTTGCCAAGCGCAAGGTAAATGAGCAGAATAAGTGCAGGAAAAGCGGTATACATAAACAGCGCTAAAATAACGCCTAATTGCTTTAATTGACCCAATTGTTCAGCAATGAAATGATGAAAAGCCGTTATGCGATATTCGAAAAATGAAAAATTACGCACTTATCAACGCCTGTACTTCAAATCCTGATTGTAAAAATGGCTCAGGCTCATGACTTGTTAAAATAACTTGGCCTTGAAACTCGTCAATACACGCCAGCAGCACAGGCACACTTTTGTGCTCAAGTGCCGCTGTGGGCTCATCCAATAGCAACACTGAGGCTTTGCGCATAAGCGCATTTATCAGTTGAAGCTTTTTAAGGTTACCACTTGAAAGGTTAATCACTTTAGTGTGTAAAAAGTCATTAAAGCCAAAGCGCTTAACCAAGCTTTCAAGATTGTCACACTCTTGATGCATAAGCGTTAAATCTAATACTTGTTTAGCCGTTAAAAACTCTGGAAAGATAATTTTATCACTCGCTAAAGCGACATTCGTTTGTAAAAACCGAGCATTGGCGCTTTGCTGTTGCAGTAAAATCTCGCCTTGTTGAAATGATTCCAACCCTGCAAGCATGGCTAATAGGGTTGATTTACCAAGGCCATTTGGTCCGGTAATTAAGACACGCTGAGAAGTAAATTGGCAGGTATAATCTGAAAACACAACTTTATCAAAATAAAGTTTGGTTAAACTGCGTATTTGAAACAAACGACCTTCCCTTTCATCTTGAATGCGTTTTGGTGTGCACATTTTGCTTATTTATGCACTTATAGTCAAAGACTTATGATTGGCTATACTATAAACTACCAGAAAATATCACAGTAATCAGAGGCAATACACCAATGAAAAAACATGGCTTTACACTTATTGAACTGATCATTGTGATTGTTATTTTAGGCCTGCTTGCAGTCGTTGCAGCACCTAAATTCTTAAACTTGCAGCAAGCGTCACGCATTAGTGTGTTAGAAGCAACAGCCGCTTCAATGAAAACCACTGCAGAGCAAGTTCGCGCGAAAGCGTTAGTGCAAGATGTTAAAAATGGGAATGTTCAGCTCGATGAACTTGGCATTAGTGTACTGGTGTACAACGGCTATGTTGAAGGTTACTGGAATGGCGCTTGGCGTTACATTTTAAACATTGGCAAAGAAATTCCATTTACATCAGCAAGCGCTGTATGCACGGCAAATAGTTTATGCGGCGTGGGTAGGCAACAAACTGCACCTGGCTTTCCTCTTGCTACAAACGGTGCACAAGGGCTTATTTTAATTTGGCCAGAAGGATTACGCCTTAGTGACGAATGCTATGCTTTTTATTACAACCAAGAAGATGGTACAACGCCAAACACAGGGGTTGTCACAACTGGGTGTTAGAAGCCAACAATTTGTTGGCTTACAGTAAGAAAATCAGTTTTTTTCGTTGCCGAAGCACTGTTTTAAACTAAACAGCATACCTTTTTTCAAACCATCGACATAAAAACTCGTGCGCAGCGTGCCCTCTGCATTTTCACCACGCATAATACCACCAGCGGTATACTTAACATTGCCTTTTACCTTTTGGCATAGCTCACGTTCTTTCACTTGGTAGCCGACAGCAAATCACCAAGGCCACATTGCTGCCATCAACCCGACAACAATTACCCCTGATATAACAACCTTTTTCATTACTTTCTTTCCAAAAAATTTTGCCATAGCGTAAAAGTAGAATGCTGAATATTGGATTAATTAATCACAAAGTATTGCGGTAAGTAGTTGTGAGATACTGAATTTATCTCAAGAATAAGTCAGAAATTTAAGCGCGATATAAAAAAGAGTAGTACTAACCGAATTGAACTATGAAATGTATTTTATAGTAAAATGAAAGTTTAAATTACTGAATTTGATGGATAAAAGATAAAAGCGTAGAGCTTATCGTCATAAAGAAAAAGGGGAATATAAAATGGCGGAGTGGACGGGACTCGAACCCGCGACCCCCGGCGTGACAGGCCGGTATTCTAACCAACTGAACTACCACTCCGCATCGGGGAGAAATTTGCTAATGGCGGAGTGGACGGGACTCGAACCCGCGACCCCCGGCGTGACAGGCCGGTATTCTAACCAACTGAACTACCACTCCGCTGAGCAAATTTTTAAATGATATAAGATGGCGGAGTGGACGGGACTCGAACCCGCGACCCCCGGCGTGACAGGCCGGTATTCTAACCAACTGAACTACCACTCCGCAGCGTATATCATTTTAAATTGTTTTATTCCTAATGGCGGAGTGGACGGGACTCGAACCCGCGACCCCCGGCGTGACAGGCCGGTATTCTAACCAACTGAACTACCACTCCGCGAAGGAATAACGGCTACTCTTTAAATTAATGGCGGAGTGGACGGGACTCGAACCCGCGACCCCCGGCGTGACAGGCCGGTATTCTAACCAACTGAACTACCACTCCTAAAGAGTAACATTTGAAATAATTGGCGGAGTGGACGGGACTCGAACCCGCGACCCCCGGCGTGACAGGCCGGTATTCTAACCAACTGAACTACCACTCCGCATCATTTCAAACCTGTTAAGATTCACTTTCGATTTGACTCTCAGTGCTCCTTGACAGCGGCGTGAATAATACGAATCACCCCTTTAAGAGTCAATAGTTTTTTTGCTTTTTTCTCGCTTTTTTACTCATCTGGCAACGAAAGGTTCAAAATTTCATCTGAACTGTCTGATTTCTGCTCAGAACCCGCTACTTTTTGTTCTTCTTGGCCTTTTTTGTTTTTCTTCAATTTACTCATCAAGCCACCTAATAACGGTTTTTTCTGAATAAATACACGGATCACAATAAAGCCAATAAAGATAATAAGCACATTACCCACCACTGCCCAGATGATAATTTGCTCAACATCGAGTTCTGGCTCTGGTGGCAGTTCAGGCTCTTGGTTTATTTCAAGTAGAATAGGTGCAGGTTGTTCTGGTACAGCTTCAATCGGTTTATCAATTTCAAACTCTTGCTTATCGATTTTAGCAACAAACTCACGACCATTAACGTTACTGCCAAATAGCGTTAACTCAACCTCATACACACCCCAATCGTAATTTATTAAGGTTAATTCACGCACCGCTTTATCTTGGGCTTCAAGATTAAAAGCTTGCGTCTCGCCATTAGGGTAAAAAATTGTACCTTGATAAATGAGTGATTCGGGCTGTACTTTCTCGGTATTCACATTAAGCGTAAGCTGATGGTGCTCTTCGCCCTCACCCGCTTCGCTAAATTCAAAGGTAATAGGAGCGTTTTCGATAATAATGGGATCTTTTACCAAACTGCGTCTTAATATTGGCGTTCGTACTTCGTATTCAGGCTGCCATTCACCAGAGGCAAAATTAAGCGCAAACTCACCGGTAAATACACCATCGCCCGGTCTTTCATCATAGCCTTTGCCATCATCCAATAGTTCTGCAATAGGCACCAGCTTTGCGCCAAAATTAAGGTAATCCTTATTATTCGTGCTAACAAAATCGACATTTAACGTCACTAAATCACGAAACAGCCCTTCTTCAATAGGTTTGCCGCCATTCGTTAAGCGACCCGTTACCTTAATGGTTTCGCCTTTAAATAATAGTGGTGGCAGCGGATCTACATGTAATTCAATATCACTTAAGATCATTAATTTACTGTCGGGTAGGATTTTTCCTATGGCTTGCCATGGACCTGGCATTGGCTTTTTAATTTTTATAATGTCGTAGGTTTCGTCATCAAACCATTCAATATTCATATCACCCAGCGAGGTAGTCGCATAAATTTTACTACCATCGGGTCTGACAAGAATAACTGCTGGTGTACCTTTTTGACGAAAGAAGAGTAACGTGATTTCATCAACTTGATAGTCGATGCGAAAACGGTTGTCGAAAATCTTAAGTTCATTTTGTTCGCTATTGCGTTGAATTACGTCTAATTCAGTCTGCTGCGCAAAGCTATTCGAAATCAAAAATAAACTAAAAAACCCTAACAACCATTTTTTCATTATGCGTCCTCAGTAAGCCAAAGGCAGTGGCCACCTTTATCATTAACTAAATTTAAGCGTTCTAAGTGTGCCGCTTGTTCTTCGTTATCGGCAAATACGACGTTTAGTCGAGGTCTATCTGGCGAAAGTCGGCGAATACCTTTACTGTTATCACCACTTTGCCCTTCTTTATTGGCAAGGTTAAGGCTTACTTGACCACCTGTCATGCCTAAATACACATCAGCCAATATCTCTGAATCGAGTAAAGCGCCGTGCAGTGTACGTTTTGAGTTATCTATATCGTAGCGGCGACATAAGGCGTCGAGGTTATTTTTTTGCCCCGGGTGTAAATCACGCGCCATCGCAAGGGTATCGAGTACTTGGCAAACGTCGTGGGTTTTGGGGTAATTTTGTCTAAGCAGCGCAAATTCATGATCCATAAAGCCAACGTCGAACGCTGCATTATGAATGACCAGCTCACCACCTTTAATGTAATCTAAAAACTCTGCCGCAACATCGCGAAACTTAGGTTTGCCCGCAAGAAAGTCGCGTGTAATACCATGTACAAAAATCGCCTCGTCTTCAATATCTCGCTCTGGATCAATGTAAACGTGAAAGTTATTTCCGGTGAGCCTACGGTTTACTAATTCAACACAGCCGATTTCAATAATGCGGTGCCCTTGCTTAGGGTCGATACCCGTTGTTTCAGTATCCAGTACTATTTGCCTGTGAGCCATATCGCCAAATCACAAATTTTGTTATGTTAATAACTTCATTCTACATAATTTAAAGGCAAACTGTGCAAAAAAACGTAGAGATTTTTACTGATGGATCATGTCTGGGCAACCCAGGTCCAGGAGGCTATGGCACCCTACTTCGCTACAAAGGTCATGAAAAAGAGTTGAGTCAAGGTTATACCTTAACTACAAATAATCGCATGGAATTGCTCGCAGCGATTATTGGCTTAGAGTCATTAAAAGAGCCCTGTCAGGTTATTCTCACTACCGATAGTCAATATGTGAAGCAAGGTATTGAATCTTGGCTTGCCAACTGGAAAAAGCGCGGCTGGAAAACCGCCAGCAAGCAAGATGTAAAAAATAAAGATCTATGGCAACGCCTTGATGCTGCCAATTCAAAGCACCACGTTGAGTGGCGCTGGGTGAAAGGCCATGCGGGTCACGCGGAAAATGAACGCGTTGACGACTTAGCCAGAGAGGCCGCAGAAAGTAGCGACTTGCTTGAAGATACTGGATTCGTAGCACAAAGCTAGATCTCTTTATTACTCTATGATATATCTTATTCCATATTTGATATATCCAGTTTTTGCTAGTATGAATGTAACCATTGAAAGTTTCTTTCACAAACAGTCTTCAACCATCAGTTATGTGGTATTTGATAACCGTAGCTTAAAAGCCATGGTTATCGATGCCGCTGTTGATTTTGATATTGCGTCGGGCAACGTCAGCTACCAGTTTGCTGATTCGATTATTCTTTATATTGATAGCCACCACTTAGATGTTGATTGGATTTTAGAAACACACGCCCACGCAGATCATTTATCTGCCGCGCAGTACCTCAAGCAAAAACTCGGTGCTAAAGTGGCAACAGGCAAGCACATTACGCAAGTGCAGCAGCATTTTAATAAGGTATTTAATTTCGATATTCCAACGGATGGTAGTCAATTTTGCCATTTATTCGACGATGGCGAAGTATTTTATTTAGGTGAAGAAGCAGTGACCGTGATGTTTACACCAGGACACACGCCAGATAGCGTTACCTATATTGTCGATGGCAGTGCATTTGTTGGTGATACACTGTTTATGCCAGATAGCGGCACGGCGCGTTGCGATTTCCCAGGCGGTGATGCCAGCCAACTGTACCACTCAATTCAGCGCATTTTTGAACTTGGTAACGATACCCACTTATATATGTGCCATGATTATCAACCAAATGGTCGTGAAGTGAGTGTTGTTACCAGTGTTGAGGCACAAAAACAATATAATGTGCACTTAAAGCACGGCATTACCCAACACGATTATGTCAAAACCCGCGAATCGCGAGATGCCGATTTAGCAGTACCGAAATTGATTCACCCTTCAATTCAAGTAAATATCAATGCGGGGCACTTTCCCGAAAGCGAAGCCAATGGCACCACTTACTTAAAAATACCGCTTAAGTTTAGGGTCTGTTGACCTTTCAAGTTCGTTTTTGCAGCAGTTTGATTGGGTTTTATACAAGGCAGAGGCTGCGTGGCATAGTTATTCTATATGAGTCAGCCGATAACACAGTAGAAAACCCAATCAAGCGCTGCCGAACGGTTCTTTTGAGCACACTTTTCTCATTGTTGCCTACATGGATGTAAGAGCAGGACGCGGAAGTTTTGCTCGATATTCGCTTAGATTGCTAGGCCACACATCGAGCGTCGCGATAAAAGCACGCTCAAACAGAACAAAAATAGAACAGCAAAGATCAACAGGCCCTAATTAGATTCACGTTTTGAGCTAATAGAAGCATTTCGAGGAGTGCTTCTAAGCCCTACACCTCTTACCGCTGGATTAAATTGCGGACGAGCATGCCATTTCGGTTTAATCGGCGTTAATGGCGCAACACGTTTTCTTGCCACAATCACGTATACACTGCCCGTCGGTTTTAAATAATGCTGACAAAACGATTGCCACGCTGCAAAACGCGATAGCCGCTTACCGCGAGCAAGCGATGAGTAAATTGCTCGTTCTTCAAATACCACTTCGAACCCTAATAAATGTAACCAGTCTTTTACTCGTGCTGGGGTAAAAAAGCGCCCACTCCACGGTAACTTTTGCTTGGCAAAAGGCAGTATGCGCGCCAAGCCACAAAAACTAAATGGATTAAACCCGCTAAGCACTAAGTAGCCGCCAGGCATTAATACTCGATGCACTTCTCGTAAGCAGTGGTGTGGGTCGGTTAAATACTCCAAGCCATGACTTAATATACAGCCATCGACTGTTTGTTCAGAAAAAGGTAATTCATCAATGTGCGCTCTCACTCCGGCTTTACTCGAGTTTGCGACATTTACTTGGTGTTTAATAACACACTCAGAGGTATCTAACTCGGCGCTCAGCTCACCAATTTTAAGCAAGTGATAGCCAAAAATTCGGTTTAACCACGGCGTGAAGATTTGCTCGATTTCTTGTTTCAAGTATTCGCCATGAGGAAAATCATACCAAGAGTGGGGTTGAATGGTATTTTGTAAACTTAGCGCTGGTTTCAAGTCTTTGCCTCGTTATAATGAGAGATAGCCTACAGAGTAAACATAACAGAGCAAGTGAATATGGTACAAGTAATTCCCATTCCCGCGTTTAACGACAATTACATTTGGGCATTGGTTAATCAAGACAACAAACAGCTTTATGTGGTTGACCCAGGTGATGCGGAGCCCGTTTTAGCGTTTTGCCGCGAGCACACATTGTCGCTTACAGGTATCTTAATTACCCATCATCATTGGGATCACACTAATGGGGTTGAAAAGCTGGTTACGAAGTTTAGTGGTTTACCCGTTTACGGTCCGAGTAACAGTCCCTTTGACGGCATTACACATAAACTTGAAGATGACGCTGTAATAACACTTGATGAATTACAATTAACATTAGCAATTATGCATGTGCCAGGACATACCCTTGATCATATTGCGTATTATAATGAAGACATGATTTTTTGTGGCGATACACTTTTTAATGGTGGATGTGGTCGATTATTTGAAGGCACGCCAAAACAAATGCTGACCTCGCTTTTGCGTATCGCAGCCCTGCCCGATTCAACACAGGTTTATTGCACCCATGAATATACGCGTGCCAACCTAGATTTCGCCACATATATCGAGCCAGACAATCATGCGCTTGTTGCCTATCGCGATGAACTTGCCACCCATAGTGATATTTCATTGCCTACCACAATAGAAGAGCAAAAGGCGATAAACCCATTTTTACGTACACATGAACATAATGTGAGAACCAGTGTGTTAGCTAAAAATTCAGTTACCGAGATAAATGATGTCAGTGTTTTTGCAGCCTTAAGGGAACTAAAGGACAATTATTAAATCTATTTATCAATTAATGATAAAAATAAATGAAATTGGCAATTTTTAGCCAAGATCGGTATTATTCGGCGTTCCGTTTTAACTCGGTATTTTGTATTAATGACTTATAAGCAAATAATTGCCCTAAGCGCCAGTGTGTGGCTTGTGGGCTGTCAAACGACAAATCAATCTCAATCAGATACGGCTGAACCTAACTACAAAGTGGCCAGCTCACAAGACGTATATGATGCATTAACAGTGCTTGCACTTGCGGAAGAAGAGCAAGAAGTCATTGAACAAATCCCAGAATTTGACGATGTATGGGAACGCATTCGCTACCAGCTTTCGATTCCTGTGCCGCAAAACCGTGCCGTAGTTGCCGAGCGTAACTACTATGCAAAACACCAAAAATACTTAGATCGTATCGCCACACGTGGTACTCCCTACCTTCACTATATTGTGGAAGAGGTCGAAAAGCGTCAGATCCCTATTGAAATTGCGCTATTACCTATTGTTGAAAGCGCATTTGACCCATTTGGCTATTCGCACCGAAGTGCTTCTGGTATTTGGCAGTTTATGCCAGCCACAGGAGAGCGTTTCGGTCTAAAGCAGAATTGGTGGTACGACGGTCGTCGCGATATTACCGAGTCTACTCGCGCTGCACTTGAATATTTAACGTATTTACACAAAACACTTGATGGTGATTGGCTAAATGCAATCGCTGCCTATAATTCAGGTGAAGGTCGAGTATTACGCGCGATTAAAAAGAACCGTAAAAAACAGTTACCAACTGATTTTTGGTCGCTTGATTTACCGCGAGAAACAACCCAATATGTGCCTAAACTACTAGCGCTATCAGACTTACTTGCGCGCTCAGATGAGTTTAAAGTAACGTGGAAAAAAATAGATAATAAGCCTGCTGTTGAATTGGTTAACACTGGCGGTCAAATTGACTTAGCAAAAGCCGCTGAAATGGCCGATATTCCAGTGACTGAAATGTATAAGTTAAACCCCGCATTTAACCGTTGGGCAACCGATCCAACCGGTCCGCATAAGCTACTTGTGCCAGCAGACAAAGCTTATGGTTTTAAAGCTCAACTTGCCAAAATGGATGCTAAAGATCGCATTCGTTGGCAGCAATACACAGTAAAATCAGGTGATAGCCTATCAAAGATTGCCAAGCAATTTGATACCAGCACGACTAGCATCAAAACGCTAAACAAGTTGAGCAACAACACTATTCGCGTTGGTCAACAACTGTTTGTACCATTGAGTAATGGCCAAATAGACAATAACTTATTAAGCGGTCCAATGCGTATTGCGGCTAACAACAAAGCTAATCGCAAAACGACACACACAGTCGTTAGTGGTGATAGCCTTTGGAAAATTGGTCGCAAATATAAAGTATCAACCAAAGACTTAATGAAGTGGAACAACTTACGCAAAAACGCGACCTTGCGTCTTGGCCAGCAGTTAACGGTTTATCAAAAAACCAGTTCAACCTTAGCGGGTAATGTGACCGAACGCACCATTACCTACAAAGTGCGCAAAGGTGATTCGTTAGCGCGCATTGCGGGTTTATATAAAGTGTCAGTATCGGACATTATGAAATGGAATGGCATTGCCAAGAATGAATACATTCAACCTGGACAAAAGCTAAAACTAAAAGTGGATGTAAAAACAGGTTAACACCAAGCAAGCATATTAAAAAAGGCGCTATTGAGCGCCTTTTTTGTGCCGTACGTTAACTAATTGAAGTTAAGCAATACCAATGTATTTATGCACTTGCACCGATAAGCGCCAGTTTTTAGCCTTACATACTTCAATCGCTAATCGCGTTGCCTTTGCCTTTTGGCTAATAGGCTGTAAATAAACGAGTTCTGGTGTGTGCCCTGCTTCAGAAAACAGCTCTTCTAACTCTTCAACATGGCGCATCATCGCGACTGGATGTTTAACCTCGTCAGCACGTTGCATGGCGCTTTTAAGTACTTTATAGCCACCACGCATATTAATTTTTGGTGATACTGTGACCCACGTTGATGCTGGCGCTAAAATCTCAAATGTGCCGCTGGTTTCAATTTGCGTAGAAAACCCGTTTTCATGAAGTAATTCACAAAGTGGGTTTAAATCGTACATGCATGGCTCACCGCCGGTGATCACAATGTGCTTTGCTTGATATTGCTTTTCGCGAATTAGCGCAAGAATTTGTTCTGCGGTACAATTAGCAAAATAATCCGAGTCAGCTTTCTTTTCAACTGTGTCAGAAAGATCAACTAAATAAGTATCGTCCGTATGCCATGTTTGCTTAGTGTCGCACCAAGCACATCCAACAGGACACCCTTGCAAGCGAATAAATATAGATGGGCAACCTGTGTAACTTGCCTCACCTTGAATGGTTTCGAATACTTCGTTAATTTTGTACAACGTACGCCTCTAATTACTGCTAGATTTGTCTTCAAGGTCACGAAGGTGTAGACTATCGCGCCCGCAAAAACCGCTATTATAGCTAAAGTGAGAGAAATATGTCGCAAAAAGTTGTTGTAATTTACTCTGGTGGAATGGATTCATATACCGTTTTAAATAAAGCCATTCGCCAAGGTTATGAAGTGTATGCACTTTCCTTTGATTACGGCCAGCGTCATGTTAAAGAATTAAAAGTCGCAGCAGACGTATGTGCGGAATTAAACATTTCTCATAAGGTTGTTGATATCTCAGCAATCAACCAGTTAATTGGTGGCTCATCACTGACTGACGATATTGACGTACCGGAAGGTCACTACGAAGAAGAAAGCATGAAATCAACTGTGGTACCAAACCGCAACATGATTTTATTATCGCTTGCTGTTGGCTATGCAGTTTCACTTAAAGCTAACAAGGTATTTTACGGTGCTCATTCAGGCGACCATGCAATTTATCCAGACTGCCGTCCTGAGTTTGTACAAAAAATGGATGATGTATGCCGCATCGCTAACTACGAAGAAATTGAAATAGTTAGCCCATACTTAAATAATACTAAAATTGAGATTTTAACCGACGGTTTAAATATGGGCCTCGATTACAGTAAGACATGGACTTGCTACAACGGTCGAGAAAAAGCCTGCGGTAAATGCGGCGCTTGCCAAGAGCGTTTAGAAGCATTTGAGCTAAACCAGGCAAACGATCCACTACCATATGAAGCAAATTAACTAAAACCTGTTAGTTAACGCACATAAAAAGCACTGAATGGTGCTTTTTTGTTTTTCACTCTCAGTTCGCAAAACTCATTTTCATTGCT
Organism: Pseudoalteromonas sp. P1-9; assembly: GCF_001399975.1. GTDB lineage: Bacteria > Pseudomonadota > Gammaproteobacteria > Enterobacterales > Alteromonadaceae > Pseudoalteromonas. The sequence goes on along the minus strand of NZ_LKBD01000003.1, from coordinate 160,853 downwards.
GTTATGCACCTTAAAAACTAAAGCCACATTTGCACACCACATATAAGTTACAACCTTTCGCGATAAGCCATTCTAATTTGTTTACAATCCCCTCTTTTTAAGCACCGAAAATACGAATAAACTATTGGCCTTTCCCACAACTGGATTTATTTATGCCTAAGACATTGAAAGTACCTCATACGCTGGTTTTGCTACTAGCAATGATGTTTGTCGCTTATCTTGCTACTTGGATTGTACCCCAAGGTTTTTTTGATACCGTAGAAACAGCGAATGGCCGCCAAGCCGTTGTACCTGGCACTTACCAAGTTGCCACTGAAAGTCATTACCTTACGCCGTGGGACTTTCTAACGGCAATTCCACGTGCATTTGCCGCTGCACAGGATGTTATCTTTTTTGTATTGATTGTCGGTGGTGTACTCGCAATTGCACGTGCTACAGGTACAGTAGATGCGTTAATTGGCCGTTTATTAGAGAAACATGGCGATAAGCCGCAAAAACTCATTTTTGCCGTCGTCTTTTGTTTTGCCCTTGCTTCAAGTGCGATTGGCACAGCGGGCGAATACATTCCATTCGTACTTATTTTAGTGGCATTATGTAAAGCCATGCGCCTTGATGCGATGACGGCGGTCGGTATGATTGTTGCCGGCTATGGCATCGGTTATGGCGTATCTGCGTTTAATCCGTTTACTGTATTAATCGCCCAACAAATTGCCGAAGTACCTGTGTATTCAGGTTTATGGCTACGTTTAGCTATTTTCGTGCCGTTCGTATTAATTGGTTTTCATCATGTTTGGTCATACACCAAACAAGTACAAGCGGACCCATCTCGCTCGTTAATGGCTGGTATTCCTTGCCCATTAGAAGGTAAAGAAACACATGATTATCCTAAGCTTAATCGTCGTCACCAACTGGTGTTATTAAGCTTTATTGCCACCTTAGTAATCGCTGTATGGGGCATTGCAACCAAAGGCTGGTACTTATATGAACTTGGCGGCTTATTTGTTGCTTGGGGCCTTGTTATTACGGTATTGGGTAAACTTGATGCGAATACCGCTGCTAACAAATTTATTGAAGGTACCTCTGATTTAGTAACCACTGCAATTTTAATCGGTGTTGCTCGCGGTATCGCACTCATTTTAGACGACGGTAAAATTCTGCACAGCCTAGTTTACGGTATGAGTTTACCGCTTTCTTACGTGAGCGCAGAAATATCAGCAGTTGGTATGCTTGTTATTCAAACTCTGTTAAATACCTTTATTCCATCGGGGTCAGGTCAAGCGTACGTTACTATGCCGCTAATGGCGCCTCTTGGTGATTTAGTAGGTGTACCACGCCAAGTTGCGGTACTTGCGTATCAATTTGGCGACGGCTTCTCAAATATGATTATTCCAACCAATGCGGTATTAATGGGGATCATCGGTATGGCCGGTGTACCTTATGGTCAGTGGTTTAAGTTCTGCTTACCGTTATTGGTGAAACTAATGATTGCAGCATCTGTGGTACTAATCGCCGCCACTTTCTTTGGCTATGGCTTAGATGTGCAACCACAAATTGCTGGAATTGAAAGCCAAGTTACAACTAATAGCTGATTCTATTACAAGCATAAAAAAGCCACCGAATACGGTGGCTTTTTTTACACATCTATTTACAGAGCTTCGTTAAAAGCTTTTCTCTCACAGTTGACCATTCAGAATCAATAATAGAATACACCACGGTATCTCTAATAGTGCCGTCTTTTAATATTTGGTGATTACGTAAAATACCATCTTGTTTTGCACCTAGACGCTCTATTGCGGCTCTGGAAGCATCATTTTTAACATGCGTGTGAAATTCCACTGCTATTGCCTTAGTTTGTTCAAATAGCTGTTTTAATAGCAAATATTTACATTCTGTATTGACTGCTGTTCGCCTCACAGAATTTGCATACCACGTGTAGCCAATTAACGTGCGTTTATTTTTACTATCAACAGCATAGTAACGTGTCGTACCAACAATTTGATTGCTCTCTTTGTGTCGCACAGCGTACGCAATATTGCCCTTTTCCATCTGACTGATCGCCGCAGCGACATATTGTTCCATGCTTTCTGGCGTTGGTACATTAGCAAACCATAACTTCCACTGTTCACCGTCGTTAACCGCTTCAATAAGCGCCTCAACATGGGTTAGGCATAGGGGCTCTAGAACCACGTGTTGACCTTCAATAACCTGTTTTTTAATCCACATCGTTTATCTTTCTTATTATTACTAATTTAATATTTTCCAAAAAGCACGGCATAAGCAACTGAAAACAGTTTATTTTTACGAACAAGAATATCGTGCTCTTTCAAGCGCCATACAAAATTTTGGCATAAAAAAACCCAAGCGTTAGCTTGGGTTTTAAATACATGGTGCGGATGGAGGGAGTTGAACCCGTAAAGCATATCTCGTTGTCGTTCTTTGTCGCTAGGAGGCGTTTAAACTTAAGAGTTATTCGAATTCACAGCGACATGAAGCGACTACTAATAGAATCTTATGGATCCAAATAGGATCCAAACTCCGAAGCAATATAAAACTCATACTCGTACCCCCTTAAATATGAGTATACCTAAACGTTTCAGGTTTTTTGACAAGTATTTTTAAGTCCAATAATGGATATCTAAATTAATCGAATCAAAAGGCTTATTGCAAAATGAGATTAACAGATAAAGTTCTTTACGAAACTGTTCATGCCCACTTAATAGTCGACGGCTACCCACCAACAACCGAAGACGTCGCTAATTTATTGGCGATTAACGACATACAGCGTGTACATGAGGCTCTTATGAGAGCACGAGCTAGGGGTAAACTGAAGCTTAAAGGTACTCGCTGGTTCTCCACACAATGGTAACTCAAGATTAAACACTGCAACTACGCTTACGAATTCGGCTAAGTAATGTTTAACTCATAAAATTATCGAACTGTTCAGTATTAAGTTGTCCAGTTCGATAGGCTGCTATATAAATCCTTTCATTTTTGACAAAGTTCCAGATACTGGAAAATAGATGCTTGTTTGAGAATAAAGGAGCAATCATGAACGACAATACAACTCTTGCTACTATAGGAAGACTCATAAACACGAATTCCGGTGGCAAGCCTTCTGAGCTTGGCTGCGAAGCTAATGCGCTAGAAGCACAGATCGAGTTAGCCAATTCACTTAATCATAAACCTATTCGAGTATTGAAGAACTGGAAGCGCTTTAGAATCGATACTGACGAACGTAAAGAGCAAATACTGCGTCAATTGCAGCCAAGTATTTGTAAATCTGGAATTTACATTGTGTATTCAGATATGGTTGTATCAGACAGTACAGGTCGCGTACCATCGGGAGGTTGGGTACGTAGCACATTTTTAGAGTCTCTTAGTGCTGGCTGCATATTCGAAACACAAAACACCAACTACATCCTCCTCGGCGATGGAAGAGATGAAGTGATCAGTTTGACCGAGCTTTATGCTCTTTATCAAATGTTCTAAAGACTGCAGCACAAATTACATGTCGTAGGTTCATATCACATACAATGAATAAGTCTTAACTCGATCTGTCAGACTTGGTTAAGAAAATTAAATCAAACCTGACAGTCGCAATTCTGCCTAAAGCATACTATCAGCGTAACTCGTATCTGCCCCAAAATTAGTTAGATCAAGTACTTTACAAAGTTTAGGTGTGCGTATTTTCCCTACCATATCTAATCCGATTTTAAGATTTGCTTAAGAAGCAATGATATGGATAAAGTTCGCTTTCAGGTACTCCAAGAATAGCGATAGCCTATGAGGAACATGCTTACGTGTCGGATACATCCCGTAAATATTGACCACTGGGAAATCAGCAACATTTTCTATCTTGACTAGGTCGCCATTGTTGATATGTGTGTTAACAAATACGCTCGGTATCATGGCAATGCCCATCCCATCCATAGTCGCTTGAATAAGCGTGTTTGTATCTGAAATTACAGCTACCCACGGTTGTCGATACGAAAGGCTTTTACCATCGACCGTCAACATCCAATAGTCTCCATCTCTTGAGCTTCCCATATGTAGGCAGTCATGATTTTTTAGCTCTGTATAATCAGAGGGGGCTTGATATTCGTCTATATATGATGGGGCTGCATACAAACCAAACTCAGACTCTCCAAGCTTGGTTGCGATGTAAGATGAATCTTGTAACTCGAATGCGAATCGGATACTGAGATCGATCTCTTCTTCAATCAAATTCGATTTACTGTTAGATAACGCGAGGTCAAAGCGAATCCCCGAATATTCTGTTCGAAACTCTTTAATAGCTTTCATTAGAAATGGGCCCATTGCATCAGGTGCGGACAGGCGAATAAGACCTTCAGGGTTATTCTGATGGGCGGTTGTTAGCGAGTCTTCCAATTGCTCTATCTGGCTCAATACAGTTTGCGCACCTTTATAGTAAGCTTTTCCGCCTGGGGTAAGGTGCATGCTGCGTGTGGTGCGATTTAAAAGGACAAACCCTAAAGTTTCTTCCATCGCAGCAATGTGCCTGCCGACAATCGCAGGGGTAATACCTAACGCTTTAGCCGCTTTAGAAAAGCTGCCTCTATCGACAACCGTACAAAATAACTGCATATTCCGATACTTGTCCATTTGATACCTTTAGTATTAAGTGAAATTACTTTTTACTCAATTGTGCTATTTAATAATGTTAATTATCTTTTGTTTCATCTTCAATTACGAAAGGAAAGAACAATGTCTGTTACTTCAAAACTGACCACTTTAACCCTGACGCTAGGTATGATTTCTGGCGTTTCTGCAGCCGATGGTTTTGATCCTACAAAGCCTGTGATGACCGAACTTAAAGATGGCGTATATCAGTACTCCCAGTTCTTCTATAACAGTTTGGTTGTTGTTACAGACGAAGGCGTGATTATTACTGACCCTTCTGGTGAAGCTCGTTCAAAAATGATGCGTAAAGAGATCAACAAGCTCACAGATGCGCTGGTCAAAAAAGTGATCTATTCCCACGACCACTTTGACCACTCCCGAGGCGGTCAGATATTTAAAGATGAAGGTGCGGAATTCATTACTCAGGAAAAGTGTACTGAATTGATGAGTCGAGACTTGGAAAACAGAGTCGTCCAACCGGATACCACTTACCAGGACAGCTACTCAATCAAGTTAGGTGACAAACAAGTCGATTTACATTATTACGGCCCAAATGACGGTGACTGCATGAGTATCATTCATATGCCAACAGATAACGTTCTTATGGGGGTAGATTGGCATCTTCCCGGTTATGTCAATGAACCTTACCGCCTTACCGCGCACAACTACGTGGCGATTCTAAATACCTTTGAACGTGTTTTGAACGAGCTCGAATTTGACACCGTGCTCAGTGGGCATATGCCAGCATCTTCACCAGAGGCATTCAAAGAGGACTACCGCTTCAACAAAGCGCTTTTTGATGCAGTCTGGGAAGGCATGCAAAAAGGTAAAACAACGGAAGAACTAAAGAACACTGTCAAATTACCGGAGTTCAGTCATTGGCGAGGCTATGAGGAAAACCTACCTGCACACATCGAAAGAATGTCTTACTCAATTTGGCACGGCAACTAATGAGTATGTTGGTTAATAGGAGCAACATAATGAAACTACATGTATTCGATAGCTGCCCTTTTTGCGCCCGCGTTAGAGCCTTTATCGGGCTTAAAAACCTCAAATGCGAAATTTGCCCCATGACTTTGGGGCAATGGCCAGAATCGCTTGAAGGTAAACTTGAGAGGTTAACGGTCCCTGCGCTTGAGCAGCAACAGCACGATGATAAGTCTACAGTGATGGTCGAGAGCCTCGACATAATTCGTTATTTGGATCAACAAGATGAGCCGATGTTCACCAGTTACGAAGTATCGGAAGCATTAAACAATCTGCTTAAGAGGTTGTATCCGGTTTCGTCTCAGCTTTTGTACACACGAATGCCACAACTTGACCTGCCAGAGCTGTCTACGTCAAATGCTCTAAGTATGTTTGTTGAGTCACGCAAAGAGGTCTTGGGCCAGCCCATAGAGCAAGCGTTGCAGAGAACCGAAGAGTATCTTCCTGAGCTGAAACTACTTTTAAACGAGCTGGACTCCTTGCTCGATATAGATGCTCTCGTCTCTGGTGAGCGCAAATTAAACATTGACGACATTGCTGCCTTCTCTGAATTGCGAAACTACACAATGGTCGCTGAACTGGAAATGAGTGGGCGCATGATGAGCTTTGTTAGTTTAATCGTATCACGTTCTGGTATGTCGTTATATCCACCAATAAGTCAGTAAAGGAGTTCAAGATGGCAGGTAACAAATTTTTTCAACTGCTGGTTATTTTTTCACTCATACCTTTGGGGCCACTGGCTATTGATGTCTACTTGCCTTCTTTTCCACAGATGATCGAGGCTTTCGCTGTCTCTGATAGCGAAATAAGACAGACTATTTCGATTTACGTTCTGGCTCTGGGTGTGAGTCAACTAGTTGCGGGCCCAGTATCTGATCGCAAGGGGCGTAAGTTCTCTGCCATGCTTGGGCTGTTCATGTATGCAGCAGGTAGCTTGTTGGTTGTAGCGTCTTCCTCTCTAGAGATGCTATACGCAGGACGAGCTGTACAAGGCGTAGGCGCATCATTCACTATGATCACCGCCATGGCTTGGGTTCGAGACAACTACGAAGGTGACGTTGCGGGTAAGTGGTTAAGCTACATGGGTGGTGTAACTAGTACAGTACCAACCATTGCGCCGCTCATTGGCAGCGGGGTAGCTCTCTTGTGGGGGTGGACAGGTGGCTTCTACCTCATGGCTGGTTTAGCTCTCTTGCTGTTTGTTATGTCTGCTGTAGCACTTCACTCTAAGAAGAGTGTTAAGACCACGGTTGATGTAAAGGACACGCAGGCGCTTAAATGTAACGTTCGCGATATTTTAAGCAATCGTACTTTTTTCGTTTATTCATTGACTAACATGCTCAGCTTCGGTGCGCTGTTGACTTACATTTCGGTGGCTCCAATTGTTGCGATCAGTGAGGGTGGATTTTCTCAAGTACAGTTCTCACTTATGTTCGGCATGATCGGAGGAGTTCAAATACTTGCTAGCCTTATTGCGCCTAGATTGATGAAGTCGTTTGGTCGTAGGAATACTGTACGATTTGGTGTCATTGTTATTGTCATCGGAGGCATCGGGCTATTGCTAATTGGTTCGGACGCTACTTATCAGTTCTTTACTTTATCGGCGTTGGGAGCCGCTGGCTTCAGCCTTCTATCTGGTTCTGCAACGTCTTTGGTTCTAGAGCCTTTTAAATATTGTGCTGGATTAGCGACGTCAATTGACGGTTTTTTCAGAATGATTGGAGGTGCATTGCTTGTCGCCATATCGGGACTTTTAGGACTCAGTAGTATGTCTACACTAGCCATCGTCATGTTGTTGTCATTAACGTCAGTTCTATTAGTCACGGTAGACAACCGAATAGTACATAGAACTAACACAAAGTTAAGTTAGCACCTAAATTAGTCGCTTTGAATTTGACGAACAGGGCCTAAGTAGGCACTAGACTGTCTTATTCACATAACCACCACAAAAGTGGTGGTTATTGCTTTTTAACTAGCCATAGATGTCAAAGACCTTAGCTACTTAATAAGAGGCTTTGCAATACCTGACTTAATCCTTTGAATACTAATTTAGTAAGTTCACTGACACATTTCTGTCCAAATACGAGTCGGGAGACCGACACCATATGCCCGAATGCGGAAGTACGATCAAACACGTTTTTGACCCAAAACGTGTTTAGGCCAATGCCTCAAAAGAGCGAATAGCGGTTATTCGCAAACATAAATTGTATTTTTTCTTACCTTTGATTTAATATATTTTTCAATATGTTAAATTGAAATCGTGTTTGAATAATTCTCTTTCTTACAAGGTAGTTATGCGTGTAAAGTGGAAGAAAAACAAAAATCTAAATCCTGATGTTATTTTAGATAAGATAAATAGTATTAAAACCGTAAGTGAAGATAAAAAGGTTTCGTACTCAGCATTTGATTATCAATATGCTATGACTGCTCTTGTAAATATGGTTAACTTTCCAAGCCATTGTGATGGTTTTAATCACGAAAATATTGTTTCTAGGGCTGTCAGTGAAATTGCAAAAGATTCTACTCTAGAAAAAAATAAAGTCATGGATACAATAAATAATATTGTTAAGACTGAATCATCAACGAGAGAGCATAAATACCACATGCTCACTAGCCTTTCACTTGCTGCACCGTATCCGTTTAAAAGGATATCATTAGAAGGGTCTTTAATTAGAATCCTAGACGGTGATTATCCTAAAAAATATTCAGGAAGATTGGATAATGAAACAGATGGGGCATACATCAATTCTCACGTTTGAGAAACATTACGCAAAATGGATGGATGAAGAGATGCCGGAAATGGCTTCTAAAGCTTCAAAGTTGTTTATGTGTGGATCCAATAGCGATCCAGTTGAAACGAAAAAACCCGTAACTCATTGAGTTACGGGCTTAAATCATGGTGCGGATGGAGGGACTTGAACCCTCACGTGATTGCTCACACAGCGACCTCAACGCTGCCTGTCTACCAATTCCAGCACATCCGCAAAGATGTTATTTATTAGTTTGGAACGTCGTTGCTTTTGTCTTGTGAAGCAGGAACGTCTTTATCTTTTGGTTCAGCAACAACTGTAGATGCAGCAGGAGCTTCTGATGATAAATCTGACCATTCGTCAGTTTGTTTAATTTGACCTGCTGTTAAGTTACCTAGCACGATGCTTAAAATAAAAAACACTGTTGCTAAAGTGGTTGTTGTTTTTGTCATAAAGTTACCAGCACCACTTGAACCAAAAACGGTTCCAGACGCACCAGCACCAAATGATGACCCCATATCAGCACCTTTACCTTGCTGGATTAATACAAACCCAATTAAAGCAAGTGCGACGATAAGATAAACTACTAATAAAATTTCGTACATTGTTAGCCATTTCCTTTTGCGCTATTACAGATGGTTGCAAAGCTATTAGCTTTAAGGCTTGCTCCGCCTATTAGCCCACCATCAATATCTGGTTGCGCAAATAATTGTTCGCTATTGTTCTCGTTAACACTACCGCCGTAAAGCAGTTGTATTTTTGCAGCTAACTCGCTGTTAAGTTCAGCCAGCTTGCTACGGATAAATTTGTGCACAGCTTGTGCTTGTTCAGGCGATGCAGTTTTACCTGTGCCTATTGCCCAAACGGGCTCGTATGCTATCACACTATTAGCAAGTGCATCTACACCTAATTTGCTAATAATCGCATCAATTTGCTGCCAAACAACTTGTTCGGTTAATTCTTGTTCACGCTCTTGTTCACTTTCACCAACACATAGGATTGGTGTTAGATTATTTTCTTGTGCTTTGGCAAATTTAGCAGCAACTGTTTCGTTACTTTCACCGTAAATAGCACGTCTTTCTGAGTGACCAACTAAAGTGTAATTTGCACCTAGTGCGTGAATCAGTTTGGCATCAACTTCGCCAGTAAATGCACCGGCATTATTTTCTGACACTGTTTGAGCGCCTGCTTTCAAACCTGCATCAAGTGCTGATTTAATTAAAGGGAATGGCGGGAAAACTAAAATATCAACGTCAGAGGTATCAATTTTCGTGATTACTTCGGCAAGTTCAGATACAAGCTCAAGTGAGCCATTCATTTTCCAGTTGCCTGCAACCATAGGTTTGCGTTGTGCCATTGCTTACTCCAATTTAGAAAGCGAGCAGGATGTTATCCTGACTCGCAAAAAGTTACAAGAAGTTATTGTGCGTTTTCGAGTTGTTTGCTTATAGATTCAACAACATCAGCAATTTTCTTCGAGAAATCGAAGACTTGCTTTTCTTTTTCTGCTTCAACCATAACGCGGATCACAGGCTCTGTGCCTGATTTACGAATAAGTACACGGCCTTTGTCACCCAGTTGCTGTTCAACTTCAGCAATCACAGATTTAACATCGCTGCTTGCAAGCGGTTCAGTACCTTTTGCATAGCGCACATTAATCATATTCATTGGATACTTTGTGAAGCCTTGCCCTAAATCTTCAAGTGTTTGATTACTCTCGACCATGGCTGCAAGCACTTGTAAGCTAGATATAATGCCGTCGCCCGTTGAGATGCGGTCTAGATTTAAAATGTGGCCCGAGCTTTCACCACCAATTTTCCAGCCTTTTTGCTTTAATAGCTCTAGCACATAGCGGTCGCCCACTTTCGAGCGTTCAAATTCAACGCCGAGTGACTTAAGCACATTTTCAAGGCCCATGTTAGACATTACAGTACCAACAACACCGCCGCCAAGTTCACCCTTCTCGAACGCGTATTTAGCAATGATATAAACAATGTCATCACCATCAAATACACGGCCTTTATGGTCAACCATCATCACACGATCACCATCACCATCGTAGGCAATACCTACGTCAGCTTTTACTTCAAGCACTTTTTGGATCATGGTATCAACATGGGTTGCACCGCATTTTGCGTTGATATTTAAACCATTTGGCTCACACGCCACTTTAATTACTTCAGCACCAAGTTCACGCATTACATCTGGTGCAATGTGATACGTTGCACCATTGGCACAATCAACCACAATACGTAAACCTTCAAGCGATAAGGTACTTGGGAATTGGCTTTTACAGTATTCGATATAACGTCCAGCGGCAGTATCAAGGCGCTTTGCTTTACCGAGCGATTCTGAAGAAACGCACGTCATTTCTTCATCCATCATGGCTTCGATTTCAAGCTCTAACGCATCATCTAACTTAGTACCTTGCGATGAGAAAAATTTAATACCGTTATCTTGATAAGGGTTGTGAGAAGCACTAATTACAATGCCTGCTTCACCGCGGAACGTTTGCGTTAAATACGCAATTGCGGGCGTTGGCATTGGCCCTAATAAAATAACATCAATGCCAGCTGCTACTAAACCCGCTTCCAGCGATGTTTCAAGAAGGTAGCCCGAAATACGTGTATCTTTACCAATAATCACTTTTTTAGTGCCCGCTTTAGACAGCACTTTACCTGCTGCCCAACCTAGCTTTAATGCAAATTCTGGGGTAATTGGGAACTGCCCTACCTCACCACGTACACCATCGGTGCCGAAATATTTTCTATTGCTCATTTGTAATTCCTTGTTCACAGGCCTGCCATACATTAAGTGCATCGGCGGTTTCTGTAACATCGTGTACTCGAATAATCTTAGCGCCCTTTTGCGCGGCGATAAGCGCGCCCGCAACTGAGCCAGCTAAACGCTGATCTACATCGCGCCCTAATAAATTACCAATCATCGACTTGCGCGATAAGCCCGCAAGTACTTCACACCCCATCATTTTAAACTCGTCTATGTATTTTAAAATATGGTAGTTATGTGCAAGGGTTTTACCAAAACCAAAACCAGGATCGAGAATGATTTTATCGCACGATATGCCTGCGGTTTCGCAAGCGCCTATACGCTCAACAAAAAACTGTTTAATATCAGTTATCACATCATCGTAATGAGGATTTGATTGCATGGTGCGCGGTTGCCCTTGCATATGCATTAAGCACACCGGTACCCCCAACTCTGCCGCTGTCGCCAAAGCATTGGGTTCTTGCAGTGCACGAACATCATTAATAATATCAGCGCCCGCATTCACCGCCTGACGCATTACCTCTGCTTTGCTGGTATCGATGGAAATAAGGCAATCTGACTTTTTGCGGATCGCCTCTATAACTGGAATAACGCGCGCAAGCTCTTCTTCTAATGCAACATCAGGTGCCCCGGGACGCGTTGATTCACCACCAATATCAATAATGGTCGCGCCATTTTCAAGCATTGCCACAGCGGAAATGACAGCGCTGTCGACCTGTTGATAACTGCCTCCATCAGAAAAAGAGTCTGGAGTAAGGTTAAGTATTCCCATTATATGGGTTTGGCTTAGGTCAAGTACCTTGCCGTTTGGTAAATTGATAGTAGACATAGAAATGTAGATTTAAAAAAACCCCGAATTGCTCGGGGTTTTTAGGGTTGTTAGTTTACCGATGGTTGGTCGGTGTCATCAAGTTTATTTTCAGGTTTTTTCTCTGTATCAACCTGTTTTTCTGCTTGAGGTTCTTTGTCGCCAGTGGCTGTTGCGCCTGCACTTGGCTTGTCATCGTCTTTACGATCATGTGCATCACGTGGCGGGCGCACTTCGCGACGCGCCATTAGGTCATCAATTTGCGCAGCATCAATCGTTTCATACTTCATTAACGCGTCTTTCATTGCGTGAAGGATATCCATATTTTCTTTTAGAATATCTTCAGCGCGCTGATAGTTGCGATCTGAGAAGTCACGTACTTCTGCATCAATCAGCTTAGCCGTTTCACCAGACATGCTCTTGTTCTGCGTTTGACTACGACCCATGAAAACTTCGCCTTGATCTTCTGAATAAAGAAGCGGACCTAGTTTTTCACTTAAACCCCATTGCGTAACCATTTTGTGTGCAATATCAGTTGCACGTTCAATATCGTTGCTTGCGCCGGTAGTCACTTTGTCTGCACCATAGATGAGTTCTTCAGCAATACGACCACCGTAAAGGCTTGAAATCATCGACTCTAAATGTTGCTTAGAATGACTTACACGGTCTTGCTCTGGTAAATACATAGTTACACCAAGTGCACGACCACGCGGGATAATTGATACCTTGTAAACAGGATCATGTTCAGGCACTAAACGCCCAACAATAGCGTGACCAGCTTCGTGGTATGCCGTCATTTCTTTTTCTTGCTCGCTCATAACCATTGACTTGCGCTCTGCGCCCATCATGATTTTATCTTTTGCAGCATCAAACTCGGCCATGCTAACTACACGCTTATTACCACGCGCAGCAAAAAGAGCAGCTTCATTAACAAGGTTAGCAAGATCAGCACCTGAGAAACCAGGTGTACCACGTGCAATTAGTGCTGGCTCAACGTTGTCTGCCAGAGGCACTTTGCGCATGTGTACTTTAAGAATTTGTTCACGACCGCGGATATCAGGTAAACCAACAACTACTTGGCGGTCAAAACGACCTGGACGCAATAGCGCTGGGTCTAATACATCTGGACGGTTAGTTGCAGCAATTACGATAATACCTTCATTACCTTCAAAGCCATCCATTTCAACAAGCATTTGGTTAAGTGTTTGCTCGCGCTCATCGTGACCACCGCCAAGACCTGCACCACGCTGGCGACCTACCGCATCGATTTCATCGATGAAGATGATACAAGGCGCAGCTTTCTTAGCTTGTTCAAACATGTCACGCACACGCGATGCACCAACACCAACGAACATTTCAACGAAGTCAGAACCTGAAATTGTAAAGAATGGTACTTTTGCTTCACCTGCAACCGCTTTTGCAAGTAATGTTTTACCTGTACCTGGAGGACCTACCATCAGTACGCCCTTCGGAATGCTACCACCCAACTTTTGGAATTTTGATGGGTCACGTAAGAAATCTACTAGCTCAGTAACGTCTTCTTTTGCTTCATCACAACCAGCTACATCGGCAAACGTCGTTTTAACTTGGTCTTCGCTCATTAGGCGCGCCTTGCTCTTACCGAATGACATGGCACCTTTGCCGCCACCGCCTTGCATTTGACGCATGAAGAATATCCAAACACCAATAAGCAGTAACATTGGGAACCAAGAAATGAAGATAGTTGCCAGTAATGACTGTTCTTCCGGTTCTACACCTTCAACAATTGCACCGCTTTTAATCAGCTCGTCAACAATGTACTGATCGTGCATTGGGATAACAGTTTTAAACTGCTCACCATTTAATTTTGTGCCATATACGATGCCAGCTGTGCGATCAAACTTCGCTTCGCGCACTTGCTGTGCACGGGCATCCTTTACAAACTGCGAATATGCGAGCTGGCGGTTAGCGCCTTCGCCTGGATTGAAACTCTGGAATACCGACATTAAAACTACGGCGATTACCAACCAGAGAATTAAATTTTTAGCCATATCACTCAAGGCATTAACCTCTTGTCTTATCTAACATTGAAAAAAATATTTAACTATGAATACTGTACTACAGTTTGTAACCTGTCGCTACTATATAAACTTCGCGAGAGCGCGCACGCGACGAATCTGGTTTGCGAATTTTAACGGTCTTAAAACTATTACGTAAGTCTTTAACAAATTGATCAAATCCCTCTCCTTGGAACACTTTGACAGCAAAATTGCCGTTTGGTTTAAGTACTTGATGGCACATATCAAATGCAAGTTCGACTAAGTACATGCTACCAGCCTGATCTGTCACGTTATTTCCGCTCATATTAGGCGCCATATCCGACATGACAAGATCAACGTTCTTACCATCAATTCGTGATAACAGTGCATCCAGTACCGCTTCTTCACGAAAGTCACCTTGTAAAAATTCAACGCCAGGCAGGGGATCCATTGGTAAAATGTCACAAGATATTACTGTGCCGTTATCACCAACCTTATCCGCCGCATACTGCGACCAACCACCTGGTGCTGCACCTAAGTCCACCACGGTAAGTCCTGGGCGAATTAATTTATCTTTTTTGTCGAGCTCTTCAATTTTGAAGTAAGCCCGCGAGCGATACCCGAGTTTACGGGCTTCATTGGCATATACATCATCAAAATGCTCCTTTAACCAGCGTTTTGAACTTGCCGAATGCTTTTTATTAGCCATTAAATTCTACTCTAGAATTAGTAATATTGGATATATGGCGGTAGAATACCCTTAATTCAAGATTATTTCTGCGAAATTTACTAAATATGAAGTTATCAAACAAACAAAAGCAGTTTTTAAAAGGCGAAGCACACGCGTTAAATCCTGTTGTTCTTTTAGGTGCAAATGGTTTAACTGAAGGTGTGTTACTCGAAATTGAAAACGCACTTGGCATTCACGAACTGATTAAAGTGAAAGTACCAACTAGTGACCGTGAAACTAAAGCGCTTATTTTTGAAGCCATTGTGCGCGAAACGGGTGCTATCAAGCTACAAACAATTGGTCATATTATTGTGCTTTATAAACAAAGCGAAGATAAGAAAATCCAACTGCCAAAAGGTTAATGTAAAACATATTTTAACCTGTAAAAAAAACGCGCTTTAAGCGCGTTTTTTATTGTACTGCTTTAACGTTAAATCAAGAAAATCCGTAGTCAGCTCGTTCAAAATACCGGCTTCGGCATTTATCATCAAACTAAAGCCTAACTCTAATCTTGGAATAACCAACACATCAGCACGGTACCCTTGCACCCAACCACTGTGATAATAAATTTTCTCGCCTTTGTAGTCGTAAATGCGCCAGCCCAATCCGTAATGAGCTTGATTTAGGTTTTTACGCCAAACTCGACGCCTTAACTCTTTTTTGGTTTTAATTTGTGGTGTACTTTGCAGCGCCAGTGATTCTTTTGATAACACACTTGGGTATTGGCCAAGCTGTGCTTTGAGCCACTGCACCATATCATCTGCACTGGCATTAACGCCCGCTGCAGGACCAACCTTATAGTAATTTGGTTTAATTTTTGTGGTGTACCAACGCTTGCGAGCCCGCACGTGTGGATGAGCATAATTGTCATCTTGCATCATGGCTTGTATACCAAGGCTCGCATTTTTCATGTTTAACGGTTTAAACAAGAATTCATTTACCCAGGTGCTGTAATCCATCTGCGTGGATTTTTCGATCACATCACCAATCAGGCTAAACATCACATTTTGATAACCATAACAACGCCCCGGTGAACAAATCGGTTCTACTTCTGCAAGCTTGTTTTTAATTTTGTCATAAGGCATGCGTGATTCAATAAGATTGTCGTACGCATTGGGTACAAGGCCACTGCTATGACTTAATAAATGCGACACCCGCAGTTTTTTATCACGACTGTGGAAATGAAAATCCGGCAGATATTTAGTCACCGTATCGTCAAGCTTTAACTGCCCTTCACTGGCGAGCTTTGCAGCCAAAGACCCCGCAAATGTTTTTGATACCGACGCTAAACGAAAGCGTGTACTGGTGGTAATAGGTTTACCACTAATGCGTTTGGTTTTACCATAGCCATAGGCAAACTCCCCCGCATCTACTTTTACAACTGACAGTGCCGCACCTGGGATACCTTTTTTTCTTAATTTAGATACCATGGTGTTCTTGTAACCTTTAACAAAAAGGTCAAAATCAACCTGTTCGTTTGCGTTATCAAGACTATCCGCAACTGAAAAACAACTAAAACTCAAAAATGTTGAGAAAAACAAAAACCGCATATATATCGCTATTCTCGGAATAAATACGCACATAGTTTAACAAGCCAATAACAAGGATGCAGGCAAAACTTTTAAATATTTTGTTTGTCCAAGCTGAACAACTACATTTTTTTACATGTGAACTACACATTTATACATATAATACGTATTTTATTAAACAGCATTTAGCCACAGATCAGTACAACTATAATTATTACAATGAACAAAATTACAATTTCACTTCTTATTTTGAGCACCTTGCTTGCGACGCCCTGCCTTGCTAGTAATCGGCTTTATGCAGACAACACTCTCGAGGCAAGTGACGGGTTCACGTGGGATTGGAGTTTTGGTGCTGGCTACTATGTCGATAAACACTATTTACAAGGTGTGGACTATCAAGATGGTTTTGAATTAAACATCAATGTTGCCATCAACTACGACAAATTTTATTTTGATGTTGATAACTCACAGCTTACAGGTGGCTTGACGATTGGTTACAACCTCGTTGATAAGTATGACTGGAGTCTCGATTTATTCGCGATTAACGCCCATGAAGGCTTTGACGAAACTGGCACCTTTTACGACGACGATTTAGTATCTGAACTACGCGGAGTGACAGAACGTGAAGATGATTTCAACGCAGGTCTTCGCCTTACCCGTAAAGAAAAAACCCACCAGTTATCGTTAGAAATTCTCCACGACATTTCAGGTGCACACAAAAGCCTTTGGGCAAGTGGTTTTATTAGTACTATTCAAGATTATCGCAATTGGGAATTTCGTGTTGGCTCTGGCCTAAATATTTATTCATCGGATTTTACTGGTTATTACTTTGGCGTCGATGCCAACGAAACAATCGCCGGATTTAGACCACAGTACAACCCAAGTGCAGCTTACAGCCTAACCTTTGAAATTCACGCTGAATACCCAATTAACGAAGATTGGGTGTTTCTTGGTGGCTGGTTATCCTCTTGGTATTCCAAGGAAATTAGCAACAGCCCATTAATCTCTAACAGCTTACGACACAAAGCTAAGGTTGGCATACGCTATGTATTTTAACCTTAAATTTGTCCTTATTAAGCTCAAACTTATTGCGTTATTTTTCTTCGCGAGCATGTGTTTTGCCGACGCTGAAAAGAACGTCAATTTGCCATTATCGCACCCTGAACTGGCCATTTTCCCTGAGAAATGTGTGGCATTGCGTCAAGGAAAACACTGTTACACCAAATTAAAGTTCCAGTGGCATGCGCCGGTTAGAGGCGATTATTGTATTCGCACAGTAAATGATAAAAAACTGATTCGCTGCTGGTATAGCAGTACCTTTGGTGAATTAGACAGTGAATTTAACTCGCCAGAAGCAGTGCAATACGAATTAGTTGAAATTAGCTCAGGGCAAATAAGCGAGCCCGTAGAAATGAAAGTAAATTGGGTATACACCAATAAGCGAAAGAAACGTCGGTGGAGACTGTTTTAATGGATATAGCAAAAAAAATACTATTAGTTGAAGATGACACATCGCTTGCACAATGGGTAAGTGAGTACTTAGTTGAACAAGGCTTTGACGTTGTTTTGTGTCATCGTGGTGACGAAGCTGTGCAGGCAGTAAAAAAACATAACCCCGATTTAGTATTACTAGACTTAATGCTGCCAGGTAAAGATGGCATGAGTGTGTGTCGCGATTTACGTATTTTCTATCATCAGCCAATTATTATGATGACAGCAAAAGGCGATGAAATTGATGAAGTACTTGGCTTAGAAGTAGGCGCAAGTGATTATGTCATAAAACCTGTGCGTCCACGTGTATTACTTGCGCGTATCAATGCAGTAATGCGTGAAAAACAAGGGGGCTCGGATGCCAATTCTGATGAGATCAGCATTGGAAGCTTACAAATCGATACCTTGTCACGCGACGTATTTTTAGATGGTACTAAACTCGCCCTTTCAAATGCCGAATATTCCTTGTTGTTTTACTTGGCATCAAATGCAGATCAAATTCTCGACCGCGATAGCGTGTTTTTAGCGACCAAAGGCAGAGAATACGACGGCTTAGACCGCAGCGTTGATGTGCTTATTTCTGCGCTTCGTAAGAAAATTGGCGACGACCCTCAAAGCCCAAATAAAATAAAAACCATTTGGGGCAAAGGTTATTTGTTCGTAAGCCAAGCTTGGTAGTTAATGAAAAAGCTTTATATTAGCCTGATCACAGGCGCACTGATTTCATCATTTATTCTTGGTTGGTTGATTGATTCATTAAGTGCGCCTCCGAGTAATCACGATAATTTTAAAGTTGAAAAGCAAATACTTGCAGGTGTGGTTGCTGAAATAAGCCATCACCCTAAAAGCGAGCATGAAGCCTTTTTAAAACGCTTCACCCAAGCGAGCCATTTCAGTTTGAGCTACCACAGCAATAGTGAGCTTGCATTGCCTCGTGAACTACACGGTGAATTACTGGTGCCTGGCGGTATTACCCTAGAAGACGAATTAGGTTTTTATTTGATTCAAACAAGTGCTGAATTAGCCGATAGCCATATTCAGTTGCGTGTTGAAAAGCCACCAATGCCAACTAATCGTACCGATCTCTTTTTAACCGTTGGTTTTTATCTAGGCATTTGCATTTTTATGTGGTGGTGGCTCGCACCACTCACCAAACGATTAAGTTTGCTAAATAAGGCCACCGCACAATTTGCCAACGGCAACCTCGATGCGCGTATTAACTTAACCGGGCTAAGCTATATTCGTGAGCTAGAAACCAGCTACAACCGCATGGCCGACCAAATACAGCAGTTGATCGAAGAAAACCAACTACTCGCATCCAGTATGTCGCACGATATACGTACTCCCCTTGCGTGTTTACGGTTTGGCTTAGATGCCGCGATCGATACCAAAGATCCAACTAAAATTCAGCATTACCTTGAACGCATGGAAAACGACTTAGATCAAATGGAGTCGATGCTAAATAGCTATTTAGAGTACGCGACCCTTGAGCAAAAATCGTATCAAATATCACCTACTGCCATCACCAGCACTGAGCTATTTGATAACTGTTTTTATCAAGTTGAACCTAAACTCAATGCGCAATCTATCAAACTGGAAATAAAATCAGATACCCAGCAGCTTTACGTGGATCCGCACTGGTTAGCCCGCGCCATTGTTAATTTACTAAGTAACGCCGCTGACTTTGCAAAAACCACCATTACGATTAGCACGACGCAAACCCACGCTGACACGTTTATTGAAATTGAAGACGATGGTCCGGGCATTGATGAAGCGAACCTAGATAACGTATTAAAACCTTTCTTCCAGCAAGAAAATCACCGTAACCGTGCGGCAAAAAACTATGGTCTTGGGCTTGCTATCGTCGCAAAAGTCATCGCATGGCATTTCGGCGATATTAAAGTATCTCGCTCCAAAGAACTCGGCGGTGCAAAATTTACTTTACGCTTGCCACATCGCTGCCATTTAAAGAACAAGACCAGTTCATGGTAGCCCGCTCGCCCTTTAACAAATTACGCAACTATTACATTTAACAATTTAGCGAATTTGATTGTTTACATTTTTTTAATCTTATTGATCTAAATCAAGCGAACTCACTCTATTAATTTATTTCAATTTACAGTAGATTGGGCGGCAAACTAATAACGAGAAAAATATATGAGTGCTTCACGTGGAGAGTTTTCCTCTCGACTAGGATTTATCATGGCGGCAGCAGGCAGTGCTGTAGGTCTTGGCAATATTTGGGGCTTCCCAACACAAACGGCAACCAATGGTGGCGCAGCGTTTGTACTAATGTATTTAATTTTAGCGTTTTGCCTAGCATATCCTGCATTTATGGCTGAAATTCTAATTGGGCGATACGGCCAAGCGAATGCCGTAACGTCTCTTGAAAAACTTTCTCGTACGCAAACACAAAAACGCTTCGCATTTATTGTCGGCTTTGGCGGCATTGTCTGTGCAGCGCTTATTTTAAGCTTTTACGGTATTTTAGCCGGTTGGATGACATCTTACGCCGTAGAGGCAGGTGCAACCATCGTCGGAGCCACCAGCGTTGCAGAGTGGGCCGTTAGCGATAGCGTAGCACGCAATATCTTCTTCTGTGCAATTTTTATGTTTTTAACCGTGATTATTATTCGTAATGGCGTAGAAGATGGTATAGAAAAGTGGTCTAAACGTTTAATGCCTGCAATGATTGCTCTACTTATTTTACTGATCATCTATGTATTAACCCTAGATGGTGCAGACAAAGGATTAGAAGCTTATCTTAATCCTGATATTTCGCGAGTACTTGATCCTGACTTACTGATTAGCGCACTTGGCCAAGCATTCTTTTCACTGTCGTTGGGCACCAGCGTAATGGTGATCTATGGTTCATACATTTCGAAAAAAGAAAATATGGTTACCATCGGCGCACAAGTAACATTTATTGACGTATCGATTGCATTTTTAGCAGGCCTTTTAGTCATTCCAGCAATGTACGTTGCATTGGAACAAGGCGTACAAATTTTTGCTGAGGACGGTTCACTGCTCGCAGGCCCAACTCTGGTATTCCAAGTATTACCTAGTTTATTTGACTCTATGGGTCAACTGGGTGTGTTTGTTGGCTTGGCATTCTTTATCCTGATGTCGATTGCTGCACTTACGTCGTCAATATCGATGTTAGAAGGCCCTGTATCTTATCTTGTTGAGCGCCATAATATTGAGCGTAAAACCGCGACTACGTGGACTGGTATTGGTATTTTAGCAATCAGCTTTGTGATTATTTTTAACATCGGTACGATGCTCGACTTTGTGGCAACATTGGCGACAGAATATGGTCAGCCAATTATCGCAATGTTCTGCTGTGTATTCGCAGGCTGGATTTGGCAACGAAATTCACTTGTTGAAGAAATTAAACAAGGTAATGAAGACGTTGAGTCCGGCGTGTTCTGGAAAATCTGGCCATGGTACACAAAATTTGTGTGTCCTCTCGCCATTGCTGCGGTATTTATTCATTCATTTACCTAACCAGCTAAAGACATAAACAGATAAATAAAAAGCCGATGTGTATTCATCGGCTTTTTACTTTTAGGCTTAGCAAATTTTTTTATAAAACCGCTTTCATATGAATGTGCGGAATCCCATCTTCGAGGTATTCTTGCCCGTCTACTTGAAAGCCAAGCTCAGTGTAAAACTCAGTTAAATAACACTGCGCTGATATTTCAATCCCTTGCTCAGGCCAATGCGAAATACAAATATCTTTGGCAAGCGACACGATAGCGTGTGCAAGCCCTTTACCCCGCGCCTCTTTTTTAACGAGCACTCGACCAATCGCCGCGCTGTTCTCATAGTTAATTTTTGGCGCTAAACAACGCGCATAGGCAACAACGTCATTATCGTCATAACCAATAATATGCTGGGTTTGCGGCTCGCAATCTAACCCATCAAGCTCTTCATACGGGCAGTTTTGTTCAACCACAAAGACATCAACGCGCAACTTTAAAATGGCGTAGAGTTCTGCCGTTGTGAGTTCATTAAATGTTTTACTATAAAATTTTGTCATTATGCACCCAATAAAAAAGGGGCCTCAGCCCCTTAGATAATTATCTTCGCTTAGCTGAAAATATGTTCTAGCTGATCGCAAATTTGGCTCAGGTTGACCTGATCATGCTCAATGGTCAAATCAGCGTAACCATCTGAGCCAAACATTCGGTCTACTTCAATTAACACATGAGTTTTCAATGCCTCAGGCACAAATGACAACTCAACTTCCTTCGGACCAAACACTTTTAGACCTGCAGGCTTGTATTCAAGCTCTTGATAACACCCTGATGTGGAATTGAAATTAGACGTACGTAAATAGCCTTTTTCAACATCGCTTTTAACCAATTTATAGCCCAATTTCTCCATTGCTAGCATAAAGGTTTTTACCGCTTCATTTGGGTATACATAAACCGGATCTCGGTCGGTCGCGTCGAGCGCAAAATCAATATTTAGACCAGTTGCAATCCAAACTACGCTTTGATTAATGCCCTGTGATATTTCAGTAATTGGCGTTTCTGAGTGCAAGCGCGCTTCAAATGGAATACGTAACTCTTCACCTGGCTGCAATGTTCTTTGATCAACAATCGACCATTTATCTAACACATGATCTGCAAAATACTCGCCTTCGTCTGACTCTACTTTAACCTTAGTCATTAAGGCTAACTCTAATCCTGAAATATCTTGCTCTACATCGCCTGCTGTTATGATAACTTCTGCTGAAAATTTTTGCCCTGGCAGTAAATGCTCAGTATGTAGCACGGTATCCACTTTTGCCGCACCAATACCGATAGATGCGAGAACTTTTTTGAACATATAACTCACCTTGTTCTTTATACTTATACTGCATATTAACCATAAAAATAATAATTTGTCAGTTAAAAGTTATACTTGTTAAAAGTTGATTACATTTTAGTTCAAATTGCATCTTCGATTGGGCTGTGCTGAGCGTATTTCGTAGCACAGCACGGTGTTTTTAGATAGACTAAGAAAAGCCTAACTATTTAACTGAGAATTAGAAAAATACTCTATGGAATTATTGTTTTACGCAACAGCCTTTATTTGTGGCTTCATTATTTTACAGTTTAAATTACCACCGCTGATCGGCTTCTTATGTGCCGGATTTGTGCTTAATCTTGCGGGGTATCAAAGTACCGAGTTGCTTGAAACAATGGCTAACCTAGGTGTCACCTTACTACTATTTAGCATTGGCCTAAAATTAAAAATTGGCAATCTAATTAAAGCCCAAGTTTGGGGGCCTGCAACCTTGCATATTGTCTTGTGTAGCGTGTTGTTTTGGGGCGCTTTACTTGGCCTCAGTTGGTTAAAACTACCTCTATTTTCTGAATTATCGAGTCAATCCGCTGCCATTTTGGCATTTGCCCTAAGCTTTTCATCCACCGTTTTCGCCGTAAAAGTGCTTGAAGAACGCGGTGAAATGGCCAGTTTACACGGTAAAGTCGCCATTGGTATTTTGGTAATGCAAGATATCTTTGCGGTTGTTTTCTTAGCGATTAGTACAGGTAAGCTGCCAAACTATTGGGCAATCGCATTGGTACTTGCCTTGCCACTTATTAGACCCGCATTTTACTGGATGCTTGCGCGTTCAAAGCACGGTGAAGTGCTCCCGCTATTTGGTTTCTTCTTTGCGTTAGTGGTTGGCTATCACGCATTTGAATTTGCGGGCTTAAAAGGTGATTTAGGCGCACTGATTATTGGTATGATCTTAGCGCCACATAAAAAGGCAAGCGAACTCTCTAAGGCACTATTAAGCTTTAAAGATCTCTTCTTAGTCGGATTCTTTTTAACGATTGGCCTTAATGCCGAGCTCACGCTCAATGCACTCTTAGTTGCCGCAGTTTTAATTATTGTGTTACCCCTTAAAGTGCTACTTTACTACCTATTTACTAACGCTTTTCACTTGCGTGCGCGCACTTCCCTACTCGGTGCCTTTTCGTTATCAAACTACAGTGAATTTGGCTTGATTGTCTGTGCGCTTGCCGTATCGAGTGGCTGGTTAACGGGCGAATGGCTTGCGGTACTTGCAATTGCAGTATCCATAACCTTTATTATTGCTTCGCCGCTTAATAACAAATCAAACGAGCTTTACGTAAAATATGAGAATTTCTTACTGCGCTTTGAATCGAGCAAACGCTTAGCCGAAGAAATGCCGGTTAACTTAAACAAAGCGAAAATCTTGATCTTTGGTATGGGCCGTGTTGGTACCGGTGCCTATGAAACAATTGCGCAAAGCTACCCTGAATCGGTCGCCGGTGTAGATATTAACCCTGATACAGTAGATAAGCATATCAAGCGCGATCGATTTGCCATTTTAGCCGATGCCACCGATCCCGATTTTTGGAACCGTATTAACCACTCAGACGTAGAGATGGTAATGTTAGCCATGCCAAAACACGCGCAAAACTTGTACGCCCTTGAGCAGCTAAAAGCATCGGGCTTCTCTGGTCAAGTAACCGCAATAGCCAACTATCGCGACCAACAAAAAGAGCTAGAAGATATGGGTGTTCATTCAACCTTTAACTTTTACTTAGAAGCTGGTAGCGGTTTTGCTGAACACGTAAAAGAAAAGGTGTTTTCTAAAGCGAGCTAGCATAAACCACTCAGTACGATTACGTTCATTTACATTTTTGTAACACTTTTATCGTTATTCAGAGTAATATTTACCTATCCATTACTCTGAATGACGTGACTATGCAGCAAGATCCTAAAAAAACCGCATTATCACCCGAAATGCGTGATTTTATCAGCAATGAACTTAAACACCTTGATTCAGACTTAGCCAAGCGCACATTTTACTTTTTACTGCTTGATAAATACGCGGTGCCAAAAACCCATGCCCTGCGCCATAACCCGCAACATCATTTACCTGTAAATCAACTCGATAATTTATTGCGAGAAAAAGGGTTCACTCCCTCAAAACCAGTCAAAATTAATTGCCATTAAGGTATACTAGCTGAGACTTTCACAATCTCACTTTATTTATGCTCGCAGATAAACACGCTTTATTGGAAGCAATCAATCAGCCTATGCCGTTTGGTAAATATGCTGGCTGTCCACTCTTAAAATTACCTGAGCCTTACCTTGTGTGGTTTAAACAAAAAGGCTTCCCTGAGGGAAAACTTGGACAGCAACTTGCGTTAATTTATGAAGTGAAACGTAATGGCCTCGAAAAAGTGTTAATGCCATTACTTAATTAATATTCAAGGAACACACTGTGACTCAACTTTCTCAGTTATCGCCACAGCCACTGTGGCAAATTTTCGAAAAAATATGCAGCATTCCACATCCGAGCAAACACGAGCAGAAAATCTCTGCGTGGATCCAACAATTCGCTACCGAGCTTGGTCTTGATGTTAAAGAAGACAAGGTCGGCAACCTAATAATTAAAAAGCCTGCAACAATCGGCATGGAAAATCGTAAAGGTGTGATTTTACAAGCGCATATGGACATGGTGCCGCAAAAAAATAATGATAAAGAGCACGACTTTATCAACGATCCGATTGAAGCTTATGTAGATGGTGAATGGGTAACAGCAAACGGCACAACATTAGGTGCAGATAACGGCATTGGCCTTTCGGCAAGCCTTGCAGTATTAGCCAGTAAAGATATGCAACATGGTCCACTTGAAGTACTCGTTACCATAGACGAAGAAGCTGGCATGACAGGTGCTTTCGGCCTTGAAGCAGGTTGGTTAGAAGGCGATATTTTACTAAATACTGACTCAGAAGATGAAGGCGAGGTTTACATGGGCTGCGCAGGCGGTATTGATGTAAACATTGAGCTGCCAATTGAATGGGAAGCGACAGATACAACTAAATCAGCTGTTAACGTATCGCTCAACGGTTTAAAAGGTGGCCATTCTGGTGTTGATATTCACTTAGGTCGCGCTAACGCAAATAAACTGTTGGTCCGTGCATTAAGTTTATTAGATATCGACTTTGCCATCGCCAACTTACAAGGCGGATCACTGAGAAACGCAATTCCACGCGAAGCAGAAGTAACGCTAGTAATTGATGGCCAAGATAAAGACACGCTAGTTAATGCCCTTAAAGATATCAATTCACTGTTTTTAGCGGAACTAGGTAAAGTTGAGCCAAATATTTTGCTGTCGCTTACTGATGCGCCATTACCCGAAAAGCAACTTGCTAACGTATCGCAATCAGCGCTAATCAATAGCATAAATGGTTGTGTGAACGGCGTTATTCGCATGAGTGACACCATAGACGGCATCGTTGAAACATCGACCAATTTAGGTGTTGTTTTAACAAACGAAAACGCTGTTAGCGTAAAATGTTTGGTTCGCTCGTTAATCGATACAGCGCGCACTAATACGCAAAATATGATTGCATCAACATTTGCCCTTGCAGGTGCGAGCGTTACTTTCACAGGTGCGTACCCTGGCTGGGAGCCAAAAGACGATTCTGAGATTAAAGATATTTTACGTGAAACCTATCAAGGTATGTTTGGCACATTACCTAAAATTATGGTGATCCATGCTGGGCTTGAATGTGGCTTGTTTAAGGATGCTTACCCACATTGGGATATGGTGTCGTTTGGGCCGACGATTCGTTTTCCGCATTCGCCAGATGAAAAAGTGAAAATCGATACCGTTGAGCCGTTTTTCAACTTACTTGTTGAAGTACTCGGTAATATTCCGAATAAAGACTAAATTTCGTCTTCACGTTATAAAAAACCGAGCTTTAGATGCTCGGTTTTTTGTCATTGATGACCTTGCTTTTATTCGGCGCTATTTTATTTATGCCTTTTTTCGCGCTTATTTTTAGCGATTTTGCGGACTCCAAAAACGGTTTACTATAAATCGCAAATAACGAATCATGGCCGCAATCATACTGCCCTACACCGATGGAAATCTTGCCAACTTCTGATGCTTTAATTAGGGTACCTGTCATACGGTCCCAAATAGCCAGTGCCGACCCCAAATTAGTATCAAAGTGATTGGGGTTATCACTGTGGTGGATTTGATGTTGTGCAGGGCTAATAAAAACCCCTTCCAACTTATCTCCCCACGACAACCAAATATGTGAGTGGCGTAAATTTGCGCCAAAAACGTTAAACAAAAACACAAACACATTGGCACCTAACACATCAAACATGCTAATTGCATCGGCAAATAAATAGTAGCCTATGCCCACAGCGATTCCTTGTACGATTGCCATACGGCACGCGTATAAATAACTCTCCACAGGGTGAGAACGATAAATGGTAAATGGTGTGAGTACTTTTGCGCTGTGATGTACTTTATGAAATTCCCATAAAAACGGTATTTTATGCAGAGCGTAATGCAGTAAGAAACGCGTTAAGTCATCAATAATAAAGAGTAGAAAAGTGAAAATAGTGATTACTTGCCACTTGGCTAATGCCAGTGGCTCTGTGCGACCGAACAGCCATTCTAAGGCATCACTTAGTGCAATTGCTATCGGTGCCATTGTTAATACAATAGGGCCGAACATTAAGGCTTTGATCAGTTTATTAACTACCCACAAGGCATAATCTTGCTTGGCACTTTTTGCTAACCAAACTGATTTGGGGAATAAGAATTTAAAAAAGCCTAACGTTGTGCGCTGTTTTGTTGCAGCAAAATACACGGGCAGTGCTAACGCCACGGCACTTAACAAATAAAGGTAAAAAATACGTTTATTCGCATCGCTAAAATAACGCGGTAGTTCGCTTAAACTTGTTGAAAATATCTCTAACACAGCAGTTCCTACAAAAAAGGGGCCGATAGCCCCTTATTCGCAATGCCAAAGCTTAAAACTGGTATTTGTAACCAATTACAAACTGTCTTGGCTTATTTGGTCTTGCGCCATACGGGCGGCGACTAATAATGTACGCTTCATCAGTTAGGTTATCAACCTTACCGTAAATGCGGCCATATTGACCAAGATCATACGAAGCGGATACATCTACGATAACGCTCGACTCGGTTTTAAAGCCCGAATCACCTGCGGCTTCATCCATTTCGCTTACGTATTTAACGATTAAATTGGTTTCCCAATTATTCGCCGCTAAACCGATTTCAAAGTTCAATTGATGTTCAGGTAAATACTGTACTGAGTCGCCATCCGAAATATCACCCCACTGTTCAAAGTCTGATTCAAAGCTTTCTAGAAATTCAGATTTGGTATAGGTGTAAGTGAAGCTATATGGCATATCAAATTGTGTACTGATTGGATAGCTTTGGCGTAATTGCGCTTCCAAGCCATACACATTCACTTCGCCACCGTTAAACTCGCGGTCAAGGTCGCCTTGTGTACCACAGCTTGATTGCGAGCAGCTTTCTTTTAAGTTGCTGTAGTCATTAAAAAAGCTAACTAGTTCAATGTTAGTTGCGCCATCGTTAAAACGGCCACCAAACTCATAGTTAATGCTTTTTTCAACTTTAACATCAGATGCCTGTTGCGGACTGCTTGGCACAAAACCTTGATGCACACCAAATAATACACCTGCGTTTTCTGTCACTTGATAAAAACCGCTCACGCCAGGTAGCCAAATTTGAGTCGATTTACGTTGCCAATCGTCTCTGTCCGCTAGATCGGTGTAGTACATATCCATGTCTTCGCCGCGAACACCCGCCGACACCGTTAAGTTGCCAAGTTTTACCGTGTCTTCAATATAAACTGAAAGCGCTTCAGTATTTTCGATATTGGTTGTGGTGAATACTTTATCAGCAGCCGTTTTCTCAGCATAACCATCAAGCATCTGATAGTTTTCACTAAAGTGTTTACGTTCAATTTCATCTTCATGATAACGCACACCGAATGCTAACTTATGATCTAAACCACCAAGTGAAAATTCGTAGTCGGCATCAATTTGAATACCCTGCGAATAGTATTCGCGGTCATTGGTACCCATAACTAAGAACATTGATGTTTCGCCATCTAGCACTGAGTTTTGCTCACCGGTTATAACGGCATATTCTCGTTCATGTAATTCTGGGTTTGTCATAATTGCAGACAAACTTGCATTTGAACTTGTTAAGCCGCCTAATTTTCGCCAAGCACGCTCGTAGTCGTTGCGATAAACACGCGTTGTTGCAGAGAAAATATCGTTAGAGAGATTATGGGTAAACATAATTTGTGTATGCTCAGTGTCCATATTCGCAGGTTGGGAAGCCGCGTAGCGACGATACGGATTTGCATTAAAATCAGCATCCGTTAACCCTAGGTAAGTTTCATCTGAGTTTTCATCTGCATAGGAAAGCTTAAGTTCAAAACTTTGGTCAAACGCCTGTCCGTCTAACAAATATTTGGTTTTAATGAGTAAGTCATTCTTTTTAAAGCCTGAATCACCACCGTTATCGATTTCTTTAAAACCATCCGCTTGTAAACGAACACCTTCAACTAGTACACCCAGATTTTTGGCTACTTCAGTACCAAAATATCCGTGCGCTTTTTGATAGCCATCGGTGCCCGTAGCTAAATCCAAACCACCGGTCATTTCAAATGGCACTTGGCGCGTTACCATATTAAGCGTACCTGCAACCGTTTGCGGGCCGTGCTTAATTGCCGCAGGGCCTTTAAACACCTCTACTGCGGTCATTCGCGTAGTGACTGGAAAATAGTATGCCGCCGGCGCTGAGTATGGCGCTGGGCCAATTAACACACCGTCTTCTAAAATAGTGACTTTTTTACTACGCTCAGGTGTAACACCACGAAAGCCAATATTTGGACGCAGGCCATAACCGTCTTCTTCACGAATATTTACGCCCGGTACTTTGGCTAAAATACGGTGAATATCATCGTATTCATATTTTTCGAGTTCTACTTCTGATACAAGGGTTGCTGAACCTGACTCTGTGCGCAGTTTGTCACCGTGACTAATAATGGTGATGTGCTCGATATCGTTTGCTTTGTTATCTTTTGCAACAACTGACGTTGCACAGCTTGCAATTGCTAATGCTAAAAGTGTTTTTTTCATAATAAAGATCTAATCATTATCGCCGGCTGAAGATTTAGGTAATTCAAGCGCAAGTTTGTTAATAAAATCATGTTTTAACTGATCGGTCACATCTTTTACTTTTGCGTGTGACGTTTCTACTTTGTCTTTTTCGTCAATGAGTGCTTGTTGCAGCGAACCATTTATCGCATCTAACGCGGCATTTGATTGCTCAAGGCCAGTTAACATTGCGTCTTTAACGTCTGTGCCCTCTTCTTCTACAAGAAAATCATCAAAACCCGTGGTGTTATCTTGCATTACACCATTGCCAGTAAAGAGCTTTTCAAACGCAGCAAGGTTTGCTTTTATATTCGCAAGCGATTGCGCCGCTATCGGTGACTCAACATCTTGAGGACATGCTTCTAAACCACACGAGTTACTTTCGTAACCCAGCGGTAACGCTAATTTTTGATCTTTTAGTTCTTCAGTAAGATAGAAAAGTGCATCGGAAATCACATTAACCGCTCCATGCACGCTATCAAAACTACTGCCAACTTCACCGGCATTTTTTAACGTCATTGCGTAGCCATTGTCACCATTCCATTTATCAAGTAACACTTGGCTGTTATCAACTAAATCGCTGGCAACTTCAACAGCGAACTCACAACGCGCGATACGACGTTCGCTATCACTGCGGTTATTCCAAGTTGCAAGTGCATCATTAGCGACTGAACAGCTGTGATTTAGCTGCTCGGTAAACAGTAAGTGTTCAAGGCTAACTAGACCACGACGCGTTGCGGTACGCTGTTTAATATCGTACGGACGCGATGCATTTTGATTAATTACACCGTCTTCAAAATACACGGTATCTTGGTCTACGCCACACAAGCTTTTAGCAGGCCAAGAGTAAATTAGGTTACGCAGTTCGCCTTCATTTTCTAAAAGCGGCCCCATTTGCATCAGCTCTGCATGTTGCCAAAGTGCCGTTGTATCGCGCCAACTAGTTTGCGCCGATGCTAATGCAGCTAAACGTTGCTGTTCAGTTACATCACCTGCCATGGCTGCTTTTTCAACTGCACAATAGCTTTCAATACTTTGTTTATTTGCACTCGCTTGTTGATTAAACGAGGTAAATGTTGGCGTGATTACATTATCGACTAAGTTTGCCACTAACGCTTTTTCATCAAACGTTGTGCCGCCACCATTCCCTGGCTCGCTTGTACCGCCACCAAAATTTGGCCCCTGTGTACTAGTGGTATCTTCCGAGCACGCAGCTAACGTCAGTACTAATGATGTTGCCAGTGCTATCGGTTTAAGTTTTGCGGATATCAACATAAAATTATCCTAAAATCTCGAATTATAAATACAGCAAAAGGTTAGTAACCGAAATTACTAACCTTTTATATCAATTTAAAGCGTTTTTTAAATTACCAGTTCTCTGAGTTCGCGTCTTCAAAATCAAACGCATCATCTAAAATATCGCGCGCTGCAATTAATTGTGCTTTGTACTGTGCAAATGCATCTGCGTCAGCAAGTACTGGCATGTCGCCGAATAAGTCATGCATTTGCACAAATTTTGCTTCGCCTACCGTATCTTTTTTCGGGTTTAGTTCATGATTTGCAAACGGTGAATATGGGTTGAATTGGAAGTTCAGTGCGAAACCCTTCATTTCACCCCAATGCTTAGCGTAATCCGCGAATTCAGCTGATGTGTATTCGCCGTCTTCAATGTTTTCAATATCAGCAATCACGTCGTTAATGTAATGAACAACTGTCGCAGCAATTGCTTTTTCCCACGCATTTACGGCTTGGAAAACATGCTCGCGGAATTTTGCTTGATCGTCAGCTGAGAACTCGCTTAGGTCCGAACCATGGTTATCGGTAATCATTTTACGACCAGCAATAAAGTGAAGCATTGCCTGCGTTGTTAAGTCAGTTGTAACTGTTGCGCCAAGGTCACGTTTTGCTGCATTTGAAGAGTTGCCCCACACAAACTCTGACGCTAGGTCGATTACACCATCACCATTAACATCATTTTTACCTTGGAAGTCTTCGCGACCGCCTTTTTTAGCAATTTCGCTGTCAGAGTATTCTAGGTAGTTGCGCGCAGCACCAAAGTAACCAAAGCCTTCATCAAATTGGTGCTCAAGAGCTGTGTATTTTGCTGACTCTTTCTGCGCTACTTTATTGTCTGTCTCAAGACCTTCACCAAGGTAGTCATCAGCACCTTGTGAGAACATTAGCGCACCTAAGGTATGCTTTTGAACCAGTTGAACTAAATCCAAGCCTTCTGGTGTGATATATGCTTTTGAAATAGCAACACCGTTTGCATCTACTAGCGCTTCACCCGCGTTCACTTTTTCAATTTGTGCGATAAATAAATCGAAATAGTGGAATACTAAGCCTTCAGGTGTGCTCGCTTGTTCACCAAAGTTGTTCCAACCTTTGAAGTTACCCGCAACATGCCACTCTTTATACATTTTTGATGTGTCACGACCTGCGATTTTACCGTTTTCACCACCTAGGTTTTTATCAGAAGATGAAATATCTGAGAAAAACTTTTGTTTATACGCAGACAGGTCATCGCCTAAGTGCGAGATTGGTGAATCTGCAATCGCTGCATAGTCACTCCAAAGAGCGTTTAGATTAGCGCGTACATCTGCAGCCATAATGTTATTGGTTTCAATGTACTCAACTGTCATTAAGCCCATGTAATGCTTAAGTTCTGCTGAAAGTGCGTGACGCGCTGTTTGACCAGAGTACGATACTGACGAACCAGAAAAGCCGTTTAGTTTAGTGTTAAACTCATAAACGTTAACACCATTTTGTGCTTCGATATCACTT
This sequence comes from Pseudoalteromonas sp. P1-9, assembly GCF_001399975.1. Lineage (GTDB taxonomy): Bacteria > Pseudomonadota > Gammaproteobacteria > Enterobacterales > Alteromonadaceae > Pseudoalteromonas. The sequence goes on along the minus strand of NZ_LKBD01000003.1, from coordinate 128,331 downwards.
ACTGTTAACGTAATCGTTTTAGTAAACGTAAGGCCACCCGCGTCTGTTACTGTTACGTCAACAGCAACTTCTGCTGCTTCTTCAAAATTAAACGCTAAGCTATCTTTTACTTTAAGTTCGCCATCAACAATTTCAAAACGCACGTCTGATACTGTGAACGTATGACCTGATGTTGCATCATCTGATGCAGTTAGCGCACCAATCGCAACACCAAGTGTATCTTCGGTAATTGAAGATGCAGAGATTTGGATATCAGTTGGAGCTTGGTTTACAGGAGTTACAGGATCTTTTTTGCTATCGCTACCACCACAGCCAGTTAAGCCAAGAGACACAGCAATTACTGCTGATGCTAACGCAGATTTACGAAAATTAATCATTATGTGACCTATAAAGTATAATTTTTATTAATGAAGATTTATAAACTAACGCTATTATAAACTTCAAAACCAATGAGAATCAATCTCATTTAGTTTATTTTAATGTTTTGTTTACAGAAAATCATCATAGCAGTTTTATGTTGCTTCAATTTAGCAGAGATCAAATTAAGGTTTTTTAGGTAACGCAATTACAAAACATGCGCCTTTTAACGGGCCACTTTCAAGGTAACATTCACCTTCGTGCCAGTTTATGATTTTTTGCACGATTGCTAACCCTAAGCCGAACCCTTTGATTTTTTTATTGCGGCTTTTATCTAAACGGGTAAATGGTTTAAATACGTTTTCCCACTCGGATTGTTCAATGCCAGGGCCATCGTCAGCCACTTTAATAAAAATAGTGTTTGAGGTTTGCGTCAACGTAACGATTACTTGCTGCTCTGCGTATTTCAGTGCATTACCAATAAAGTTCTGAATTGCGCGGCCAATGAAATGTGGGTCGGCGTTTAACTCAATGGCTGTGTTTGCTTCAATTTTGATTGCAGTTGCGTGGTTAAAACCAAGCTTTTGCACAAAGTGTTGTGTTTGCGCGACCACATCGTACAACTCAATATTAAGTTGCGGTTTTTCTCTTTCTAATTTTGCAAACTCCAGCATTTCACTCACTAGCGACTCTAGTTCTTGAATGTCGGACTGCATACCGTCAAAGTACGGCTTACTTTTATCGTCGCTTTGTGTTTGTTCCAGCATCGCAATCGCAAATTTAAGACGTGCTAATGGCGTTCTAAATTCGTGAGATACAGACGAGGTCAGTTCGCGCTGACTGTCTAATAAGTGTTTTATACGCGCTTTCATCGCCATTAATGTTTGTTTTATTGGCAATAAAGCAGACTTGTCGTCACCGCTAATTTGTAAATCTTCCGGCGCGCTGATATTGTGACATGCTTTTTCTAACTGATTAAAATCACGCCATAGCCAATAACTCCAGGCCGCAACGGGTAAACCAATAACCAACAACATAATGAAAAATGGCCATACCGAGTCGTAACTATTAACATCAAAACGATACGGACCAATTTTCAGTAATTCTTTATCATTTACCCGCAAATACCAGATTACTTGCTGCGGACCGTCAAACACTGGTACTGCTAGTCCTTGCTTTAAATCAGCTGTTTGTTCTGGCAAAAATGCAACAAGATCAGACGAAATCACTTCGTTTTGATAAATGTCTTTTAGTTTCGTAATGCCATTAGCAGTTTTTGCTAGCTGGGAGAGAGATTCTGTGACTTGCGGCGCAAGCGGTAGCGCATCTATGCCATTCGGTTCTGGCCATAGTTTCTCAAGCGCACCGCTAAGAATAAAAATAGAGATGATAATATAGGCGTATAAGCTAACAAATAACTTGCCCATTTAAATTCCTTGCAGCTTGTGGTTATCCCCAAGCATCTGATACGAACAAGTAGCCTTGTCCCCAAACGGTTTTAATGCGATAAGGTTTGTCACTATTATCGCCAAGTTTTTTACGCAATCGAGATACACGCACATCTACAGTTCTGTCTAAGCCATCGTACTCACGGCCAATCATTTTCTCGTGCACAAAGTCACGGCTAAGTACTTCGCCTGCGCTGTTTGACAGTAACCACAGTAATTCAAATTCGTGCGAGGTTAAGCTCACTTCTTCACCAAGCAACTTAACAATACGGCTGTTTTTATCAATGGTAAGCGTACCAAAACGCAGTTCTTCACTGCTTTTTTCTACTGCTCCACGACGTAAAAGCGCAGAGATACGTGCTAATAATACTCTTGGTTCAGCAGGTTTAATAACATAGTCATCGGCACCCAGCTCAAGACCAATCACCTGGTCAAAATCTTCGCCTTTTGCGGTCAACATTAAAATGGGTAACTGGTAGCGATCGCGTACTTCACGACACACGCTAAAACCGTCTTTACCTGGCAGCATTACATCCAAAATCATTAAATCAGGCATATTAGCTTCAAGTGCCGCCATCACTTCAGAACCATCACTTAACACATCAACCGTCATACCGTTGTGTTCTAAATAATCTTTGGTCAGTTGTTGTAAGGCAAGATCGTCTTCCACTAATAAAATATGCGCCATCTTTATCTCCTAGAAAAAGCTCCAAGGGGTGCGTAATCGCCTACGCTGTGACTTGGTATTGCTGCTTTGTACTTTGATTTTCGCACTGGCAATTTGTTTGCCAGTTTTCCGATTGACCAAGGAGTATACTGTGCCAAACTGAACGTCAGCTTTATAACTAAAACGCCCTTCAGTGGCATTTTGCCAACATTTTAAGGGTGTTTGATCACGTAAAATACAAACATCCTCAGCCTTTGCTATTTGCCATTCGAAGTTAACATCAACCTGACACACATCATCACTGTTTTGCACCATGCACACAGCAGGAGCTAGCTGAAAATGCGCTTTTTGCTGTGCAGCAACGCCCGCACTGTTAAATGCGCACAACATTAAAAACAGACAGTATCTAAAAAACATGGGTCACCCCAGTAAATACTGTCACGCTTTGATTACTCGAAAATAAAGGACTATCACTAAGCGAACCATAATAGTGGTATTTTACTTTTGCTAACAAACCAAAATGTTGATTAATTTGCCTATGCCAACTTAGTTCTACGTGAGGCAACCAGGCAGCATTTTGCAAAAACGTAATGCCAACCTGATCGTCGGCTTGAATACCGTAATAATAATCTGCGAGTTTGTGAGATAAATAATCAAGCCCCAAACGCACACTCAATAATCCAGATTGTGTTTGCCAGCCTTTACTTAAGCTTAATGCAACGCGCTGACCTTTGTGTACATTAGAAATATCGTTAAATGCACTTGCTGAAAAGCGCCAAGTATCGGCAATATACTGATAATTCACACCACCATCTAATGCCCACTTAGGGCTATTTATTTCTGAAATAGAGATCCGTTCAGAATTTGCAGGCTCCGTGAATGCGTTTCGAGCAATAAATACATTGGCAGGATGCCATGTCACAAAAAAGCGATTTTCTGGATTGAACTCGGAGATAACATTAAATACATGTCGGTTGTGTTCAGATAAGGTAAAACCGAGTTGACCGTTATCAAAGTAAACACGTTCACCATAGTATGCAATATCGGGGATCACGATTAACGGAAAGTTATCACCGTCATTGAGTGGATTTGTAATTGTGCCAAAACCTAATGCCACGCCAAGTCGTAATTGACTTAGTTCGATTACATTTTCGCTTTGCTGAGCACAACTTCCCCAACTAAAAAACAATATAATTATGCAAACTATATGCTTCAATATTTAAAATTCTCCGAGAAATTACGCGCACTTTACCAATCCGAACAAATCCTGCAACAAAAATTACAATTACTTACATGCTTCGGCTAAAAACACACAAATATTCACCCATTTTCATTAGAGATAAAAGCGTTTTGTTTAAAAATAAATCACTAGTCTTTATTTAGTGTTACTTAAGCAGCTGCCAAATTGCATTCATAATAGGTTGCTGCAAGTGCGCCTTTTTAGTCACCAAGCCAACATCAAATGCAGGTACCGGATCGGGCATCGACAAAATCTGAACTTTATCTTTTATTGGACTATTATCGACAACAACTTTCGGAATAAGTGCCACACCAAAACCTAAACTCACCATAGAAACGGCCGCTTCATTACCTGCTACTTTGGAGTAAATTAAGGGGTTAATGCCATTTTTTTGCCACCAGTCGGCTAAGCGCTTACGACTTAACCCTTGATCTGGCACGATAAACGGTAATTTTTGCCAAGGTATATCAACCCGGTCGCTTAGCGCATCATTGATTATGGTGCCTAAAGGTCCATCATCATTCGGTGCAATAAACACCAAGGGAGAGGAGCCGAGTGAGAAAAACGCAAGGCTATCGTGCAGCTTATCAGGTCTTGCCGCAATAGCCATATCCTCAAAGCCTTTCATGACTCGTTCAATTGCCAGTGCCGGATCACCGGTATTCAATTTTACCTCGATATGTGGATGCGCCAATCTCACTTTTTTAAGCAAATCATACAAAAAGCTATACGTTGCGGTAACAGAGCTAAATAACTTCACTTCCCCCGATAGCGCCTCCCCTGCTTCATTGAGCGATGCGCGAAACATCTGCCATTCACCAATAGTGGCTCTGGCATAACGGACAAATGCTTCACCTTGCTTAGTTAACGACACACTGCGCTTATTGCGATTAAAAAGAATAGCCCCAACTTCGTCTTCTAGCTGCTTGATATTGCGGCTCAGCGTTGGCGCGCTCACATTCGCTAGTTCACTCGCTTTTGCAAAGTGCAATTGCTCTGCCAGCACCAAAAATAATTGCAGACGTTTGATATCCATTGCAAACCCAATATTTCACTTTTTGCAATACAATAATTCAAATATATCATTTTACGCAATTAAAAATTTCTTTTATGGTTAATTCAATGCTGCAAAAGGCAGCGATTTTTTTATTTAGGAATGAGACATGGCAACGAATTATTTTAACAGTTTACCGTTACGCGAGCAGCTTGCGCAGCTTGCTCAATGTGAGTTTATGAACCCATCTGAATTTGCCGATGGTGTTGATGCGTTAGTCGGTAAAAAATTGGTCGTTGTTGGCTGTGGCGCACAAGGACTTAACCAAGGCTTAAACTTACGTGAGTCCGGTCTTGATGTATCTTACGCATTGCGCGAATCAGCGATTGCTGAAAAACGCCAATCTTACCTTAACGCTACCGATAACGGTTTTGTGGTAGGCACATACGAAGAACTTATCCCAGATGCTGACTTAGTACTTAATTTAACGCCTGACAAACAACATACCAGCGTAGTAGAAGCGGTAATGCCACTAATGAAGCATGGCGCAACACTTGCCTACTCTCATGGCTTTAATATTGTAGAAGAAGGCATGCAAGTACGTGATGACATTACCGTAATTATGGTTGCACCTAAGTGTCCAGGTACTGAAGTACGCGAAGAATATAAGCGTGGTTTTGGTGTACCAACGCTTATCGCAGTGCACCCTGAAAATGATCCAGAAGGTAAAGGTTTAGCGCAAGCTAAAGCTTATGCTGCGGGTACCGGTGGTCATCGTGCAGGTGTATTACTTTCGTCATTTGTCGCAGAAGTAAAATCAGACCTTATGGGCGAGCAAACTATTTTATGTGGCATGCTGCAAACAGGTTCACTACTGTGTTTCGATAAAATGGTTGAGCAAGGTATTGATGCGGCTTACGCTTCAAAGTTACTACAATATGGCTGGGAAGTGATCACTGAAGCACTCAAGTACGGTGGTGTAACTAACATGTTAGATCGCCTATCAAACCCTGCAAAAATCAAAGCGTTTGACTTATCTGAAGAGCTAAAAGTAATTATGCGTCCGCTTTATAACAAGCATATGGACGACATTATGAGTGGTGAATTTTCATCAGGCATGATGGCTGACTGGGCTGAAGACGACGCTAAATTACTAGGCTGGCGCAAAGAAACTGGCGAAACAGCCTTTGAAAAGCAAGCAAATACCAGTGATGAAATCACCGAGCAAGAGTTCTTTGATAAAGGCATTCTAATGGTTGCTATGGTGAAAGCAGGTGTTGAACTTGCATTTGAAACCATGACAGCTGCAGGCATTAAAGACGAATCAGCATACTATGAGTCACTGCATGAAACGCCGTTAATTGCCAATACAATTGCACGTAAGAAGCTCTATGAAATGAATGCAACTATTTCAGACACAGCAGAATACGGTTGTTACTTATATAACCATGCCTGCTTGCCGCTATTGAAAGACTTTATGACCACAGTTAACACAGACGTAATCGGTAAAGGGCTATCTCCAACCGATAACCGCGTAGAGAACGCACGTCTGATTGAAGTAAACAAAGCGCTTCGCACACACCCAGTAGAGATGATTGGCGAAACACTGCGTGGTTATATGTCAGCAATGAAACCAATTATTTAAGGTAAACCCTGAGTAAACTGCCCGCTTAAGCGGGCTTTTTTTTGCCTTATTTCTGAGTTAATGTAGCGCAAACAAATAAAGGGGCCAATCAAATGGAACAGGCACAATCTGGTATCTTCGATGACAATAATAGGCATAGCTACTTTTTAGAATATGTCATTACCAACCGAGATGCAGACACCATTAACGCACTAAAAAATGCATTAAAAAATATTAGCGACAACCTCAACTGTAGTTCAGTTATCGCATTTGGCAGACGCCTTTGGCAACATTTAGACAACCAAGCCGAAGCGCTTAACTTTACTGATTTTGCAACGCTTTCAGGGCCATTTGGTCACACTGCTCCCGCCACCCAACACGATTTATTAATTTGGTTGCACGGTGATGATTTAGATGGTGTGTTTGACGCTATGCAGTTATGCCAATCACAGTTAAACGGCATCGCTATTTTGGCGCTTGAGTGCCCGGGATTTCGATACAAAGATAATCGTGATCTCACCGGTTTTGTCGATGGCAGTGCAAACCCAAAAGATGTAGCAGCAAAAGCAGACGCAGCACTGCTGCCAACGTCACATTCCCATCAGCAAGGCAGCTTTGTTTTAACGCAAAAATGGGTGCATGACCTGAGTGAATTTGAAAAACTGCCCGTCACCGTACAAGAGAAAATAGTGGGTCGCACAAAACCAGATTCCATCGAGCTTGAAGGTGATGATATGCCAAAAAATTCGCATGTATCGCGTACCGATGTGAAAGTAGATAATGTGGCCATGAAACTCTATCGCCGCAGTGTGCCATTTGGAAATGCACACGAAAAAGGCCTCTACTTTTTGGGTTTTGCCTGTGACCAACAACGCTTTCAAATTCAACTCGAACGCATGTTTGGCCTAACCCAAGATGGTATTTATGACAAACTGATCGATTACTCAAAAGCAGTTAACAGTGCATATTGGTTTGCGCCGTCACAAACACAATTAACACAGATTGTGACGACATAAGCTGTAACAATTTAAACAAGCAAATTGCGCATATATTATCTATCTTTAACAGTAAGTATGGTGTTCAAAGAGGTTCAATATGCGCATCTTGATTTGCTTAATTTCAGTATTAGTTTTGGCGGCGTGTAACAGCACACCAAAAGCCATTTCACCGCCAAATCAACTTATCAACGACACGCAATTTACGCGTATTCCTGTTGAAACCAAAAAAGACGTCTTTAGTTTATCTGACAATACCAAAGCCCTTATCGAACAAGCCGTGTCACGGGATATTGATAAACGTGTTATGACCCGCTCATTAGTTGAATACATTTTCAGTCCACAAAACCAAAGTCTTGACTACCTATCAGGTGCAACCCTTAGCGCAGAAGATACATTCAACAACAATAATGCCAATTGCCTCTCACTGTCGATTATGGCCTACAGCATGTCTAAACACCTTGGCTTAGCGTCGCGTTTTCAGCAAGTATATATTCCTGAGTACTGGGCAAGCGAAAATGGCTACAGTTTACTCACTGGGCACGTCAATTTACGTATTTTGCGTCCAAGCGCCAGTGATGTTGCGCTTACTTCAACCATTTACGATACCACAGGTGATCTCATCATTGATTTCAACCCGAGCAGTTTACGTCACAAATTTCGTTCTAAAATTATCAGCGAAGACGTAATCTTAGCGATGTTTTACAACAATAAAGGTGCTGCTGCGATGATTAACGGCGAACATCACCTTGCTTATTCCTATTTTAGTGCAGCAATCGAAAGTGCTCCGACCTACGGCTCTACCTACGGTAATTTAGGCGTGCTTTATCGCATTAATAATCAATTTGATAAGGCAGAACTGGCCTACAATCACGCGCTTTCACTCGATAATGATAACAATACTGCCAAGGGTAATTTAGCTCGCTTATATGAACTAACAGGACGTAGCCTTGAGGCGCAAAATATTCGGATTGCACTTGAGCGAAAACGCAGTAAAAACCCCTACTATGCGATTGCTAAAGGCAACGAAGCGCTCTACCAAAATGACTACCGAACTGCCATCAGCTTTTTTAAAAGAGCAATTAAACTCGACCGAGAAATCCACGAAAGCCACTTCGGCTTAGCTAAAGCATACTTTATGATTGGCGATATCGACAAAGCGCTCAGCGAGTTACAACAAGCTGAAAAACATGCGTATTTTGACAGCGAAAAACGCCGCTATCGAGGAAAAATAATGTCGTTAAGTGCGCAGTTATTAAGATGATACACGCACTTTTCTTTGCTTTATCACTGAGTGTAACAACGCAAGATACCCTCAAAGCCCACAGTCATTTACAAGTGCTCAGCCATGATCAACTTGCGGGGCGAAAAACAGGCACACTGCACGCCAGCATTGCAGCCGATTATATTGCGAAACAATTTCAAAATGCGGGACTCAACCCCGTATTTGCCAACTACACGGTACCGTTTCACTACAGTAGTGGCTTTTTTGGTGAAAAAGAAGCACACAATGTGCTTGCAGCGAGCGAGCAAATTGCCAATAGACCGACAGTAGTAATCTCCGCACACTTTGATCATTTAGGTACTAAAGGAAGGCACATTTATAATGGTGCCGATGACAATGCCAGCGGAGTTGCTGCATTAATTACGTTAGCATCACTCATCGCAAAACAACCCAATCGGAAACTTAATTACCTTTTTCTTGCAACCGATGCAGAAGAGTCTGGCTTATTTGGCGCCCGAGAATTTATCAAGGCTTCACCCATCCCGCTGTCAAATGTACTAATCAATATTAATTTAGATATGCTTGGAGTAAGCAAGCGTAACAAACTACTTGGCCTTTATAATGCGCCATCTAAGGCATTTATTGAGTCACTTCGCACAAACATTTGGCATAAAGACAGCGAGGTAAAGTTCACAAGAGGTAATGGCTTTTATAATCGAACAATTAAAAATCAACGCCGACGCATACTTGATGCGGGCGATCACCGCGAATTTCACCGCAAGCGCATTGCTATTTTGTATTTTGGCGTAGGTCAGCACAGCAATTATCATAGCCAACACGACACCTATGAAAACCTTGATCATGCCTTTTTTGATGGCAGCTTACACAATATTGCTAAGGTTATTTCTCAATTGGATGCAAACTATCAGTTGCTAAGCAGGTATTAACCCAGCTAATTTTTTGCTTTTTTGATAATTTTTTAACTTGATATTCTAACTTACTGGCCTCACTTTTGCTGCCCACTTGCCGCTCAAGTAGTAATTTTAACGGCCCCTTACCAATTAACGCTTTCGCCCCTTTACCCGAACTATGTTGACAAAAACGTCGTGCAACATCCGTTGTAATACCGGTATACCAATGGCCATAGCGCGTTTCAACGATGTAAATAAACCAAGTTGACTGCACATGACTTTGTTTGGTGGGACTTTCTAACTGCGACATAAAACAAACACTTGGGAACTTCATTGTAAAATTTAGGTCAAATTTACACTTTTATAACCTGATAGCAAGAGGTATCATGGTGCGATTAGTAGTAAGGATTAAAGTATTCAATGAAATGGTTTAAGTATATTTCGCTGTGCGCAGTGATCGTTTTTACCTCAGGTTGCTCATCTTGGCTATATAGAATGCCAATTCCTCAAGGAAACTTTTTAGAGCAAAGCGATATTGATAAGCTACGTGTTGAAATGACACGTGAACAAGTACTCTACGTATTGGGTCAGCCAATCGCAAAAGATGCATTTGACGAGAGTAATTGGTATTACTTGTATCAATTTAACCCAGGCAGAGACAGCGAAGTGCGAAAAGAGCTTGTGGTTGAATTTGAAGGCGACAAACTAAAAGCGCTACGCGGTGATTATGAAACGCCAGAAACGTTCAATACACCGCTAGAACAATAAGTTAACACTTAATCTGAGTCCAGATTAACGTAAAAAAGTCATGCAACTGCATGACTTTTTTATTTTATGATTGGCGGCGACCTGAACGCCCGCCAGTAATCTTATTTGCCCTACCCTCATCTTTCGCTTTTTCTGCGCGGCGTCTGCGCGCTTCTTTCGGATCGGCAATTAATGGACGATAAATTTCGATTCGGTCACCGTCTTTTACGATTTGATGCAACTTACAGGTACGATTCCAAATACCTACGGCAAGCTTTGTTAAATCAATCTCAGGGCATTTATCTAAAATACCGCATTGTACAATAACTTGTTCAACGCTTAAGTCGTCCTCAGTATTAAACGTCACCGTTGTTGCGCTATCAGGCAGTGCGTAAACTATTTCAATCGACTTCATTTATTTGTAAACCTGTTTCGCGCGCTGAGTGAAGGCTTTTACCATATTGTTTGCCACTTCATTAAATACTTTGCCAAATGCAAGTTCGACCAGCTTGTTGGTAAATTCGAAATTGAGTTCTAAGCTCACTTTACAAGCGTGATCATCAAGTGCTGTGAACTTCCAACCACCCGCCAAGGTTTTAAACGGACCATCAATCAGGCGCATATCAATCGCTTGACCTGCTTGTAATGTATTTTCCGTTGAAAACCATTTACGCATGCCAGCTTTCGAGATTTCTACTGATGCAGACATACATAACTCATTTTGGTTATGTACTTTTGCACCAGAGCAATTTGGCAAAAATTCAGGATATTTAGAAACATCATTAACTAAATCATACATTTGCTGCGCACTAAACATCACGAGCGCAGATCGACTAATTTGCGGCATATTCTCTCCAGATTTAACATGGCGAATTCTACCAAGGTTTGACGCAGAAACAAAAAATAACCCGTGTAATGGCAAAAAATAGTGTAAAACCATAGCGGATAAGTATAATGGCGGCATTATGGCAAAACACAAAAAACCAAAAGCACAAAGCAATACCATCGCGCTAAACAAAAAAGCGCGCCACGAGTATTTGCTGCAAGATAAATTTGAAGCTGGTATGGAATTACAAGGCTGGGAAGTGAAAAGTATTCGCGCCGGCAAAGTAAATATTACCGAAACCTTTATTCAAGTTAAAAACGGCGAAGCTTACTTACATGCAAGCCAGATTACGCCTTTAATTCAAGCGTCTACACACGTTGTGTGCGATCCAATGCGGCCGCGAAAACTGCTACTCAATAAACGTGAAATCGATCGTTTAGTAGGTGCAGTAGAACGCGACGGTTTTTCTTTAATCGCCACAGCAATGTATTGGAAAAAATGCTGGGTTAAACTTGAATTCTGCCTTGCTAAAGGTAAGAAGCTGCACGATAAACGTGCCGACAGTAAAGATAAAGACTGGGCTCGAGAAAAAGAACGTATGATGAAACATTCAGCACGTTAAACGCCCAATAAATTATTAAAAACCACGCCTCTGCGTGGTTTTTTTATGCCAATCTAAACCAACGTATAGTGCCTCACACCCTAAACACCTCTAGATAAAACCCCTCGTCGAACTAAATCTTTTTACAAACAAAGTTACACTTTAGTTTTAGGGACAAAGGTTACCTTATTGTTAATTAACAATTAACATGTTATTAATTTAAAAGGTTAATTCACGCTATGGGTTAATCATTAAATTTATAATAATCTAACAAGGAATGGTCCATGAAACGCGCTACAAAGTTTAAGCTTAACTCCTTAACCTCCGTTATTTCTGCATCACTACTGTTTTCAGCTTACACGGTTAACGCTGAACAAGAAAAGCAAGTTGAACGCATAGAGATCACCGGCTCTCATATTAAACGCACCGATCTGGAAGGCCCTTCACCTGTAACAAGTTTATCAGCTGATGATATTGCCAAAACAGGCGTTACCGACTTAATTGGCTTATTCGCAAAACTGCCAATTTCTGGCCAAGGTACATTTTCAACGCAAGCCAACAGCAGTGACGATACCGCAAATGGCGGCTCGAGTGTGTCATTACGGGGGTTAGGTGCTGACTCTACATTAATTTTAGTGAATGGCCGCCGCGTGTCGGTTAGTCCATTTGCAAAAGGCATTGATACTGCCTTTGTTGATATTAACAATATCCCAATCGCCGCAATCAAACGTGTTGATATCCTAAAAGATGGCGCATCTGCTACTTATGGTTCTGATGCGATTGCTGGTGTAATTAACGTTATTTTACGTGATGACATCGACGGTGTAGAAATTAGCGCAAAATATGGCGATACCGCAGATGGCGGTGGTGAAGAAACAAACGTATCAGTGGTTTTTGGTAACACCACAGATAACAGCTCTCACACCTTTATTCTTGATTATTTTAACCGCGAAGAAGTACTTTACGCAGACCGTAATTATAGCGCAACAGCCAATCAACGAGCTCGTACAGGTGATGTTTACGCTACTGATTTTCGCTCTTCGTCAGGTATTCCTGGCACCATAGCGCTAAAGTCTGATCCTACTAATCGCATGCCAGACACCTTTGGCAATGATGTGTGTGCGCCTGAGGATATTATTGGTAATTTATGCGGCTATGACTATGCACCTTATATGACCATGTTCCCGCAAAATGAGCGCTTTAGCTTTAACTATTCAGGTCGTTACGATGTGAATGATACTTTCCGTGTATTCACAGAACTTAACGGTCAAAACTCAAAAACCATGATCCGCGGTGCGGGTAGCCCGAGTTTTAATGAACTATTTATGGATGGTGACAACATTAACCATCCATTTGCCAATATGCCTGATCATGAGTTTCATGGCCAAGATTTAACGATGCGTCGCCGCATGGTTGATATTGGCAACCGCGAAAAACGTGTTGATGCCGATTATTATCGTGCAATCTTAGGATTTGAAGGTGAATGGGGCGATTGGGGCTATGAAGCTGCCTATTCTTACATTAAAAGCCAGTCGGTTGAACGCGGTGTAGACGGTTTCCCTAATAAAGTGCGACTACAAGAAGCGATTGACTCTGGCGCATACAACCCATTTGAACCGTCATCAAATGGCCAAGAGGTATTAGATTATATTGAAACCACTACCACACGTATCGGTAAATCAACCAATAAGACATTCGACTTTAAAGTAAATGGCCCATTGGCAGAATTACCAGCAGGAGAACTGATGCTGGCTGTGGGTGCTGAATATCGTGAAGAGTCAATTAGCGATAACCCAGACGATCAATATCTACGTGGTCAAATTTTTGGTACTGAAGCGACACAGGCTAATGGCACACGCGACAATAGCTCGTTGTTTGCAGAAGTTGCCGTGCCGGTTATTGACGACTTAGAAGTGCAACTGGCGGTTCGTTACGAAGACTACAGTGACTTTGGTGATACCACTAATCCAAAGCTGTCGTTTTCTTGGCGCGCAATAGATAACCTTCTTTTACGCGGCTCTTGGGGTACGGCATTTAGAGCACCATCACTACACCAACTTGGCCTTGGCCGTACTGATGAATCCCCTACCTTGGTTGATAAGTATCGCTGTGACTTAGTTGGCCTTGGCTGCGATCCATTCGAATATACCGCAGTTTTTGAAGGTAACCCTGATTTAGGCCCTGAAGAATCTGAAAGTTACAACCTTGGTGTTGTGTACAATATTACCGATGATTTAAGCGTATCAGTTGATTACTATAGCTATGATATTGAAGATATTATCGATTCTGATACTCAGTTCATATTTACTACACAAGGCGGAAACCCAGACGTTGTTGAACGTATACCAACCGGCATTGCTAATGACCCAGGTGAAGTTGTTGTTATTTACGATACATTCCAAAATATTGGTGACTTAACCACGTCAGGCCTTGATGTCGATGTGAAATACAATTTACCGACAGAAATTGGCGACTTTAAATTCTCTTATGTGATGAATTATATGTTGGAGTATGAAGATAAGCGCCCTGATGGAAATGGTGGTCAGCGTATCGATACAGAAGCCGGTGACTTCGAGCAACCTGAACTACGCTTCACGCTAAGTGCTGATTACGCGATAAATGATTTTACATCGTCACTTGCGCTTAACTTTGTTGATTCATTTAAGCAAGATGATTCAGTTCGCGTGCAAACAGCACGAGATGCGCAAGGTAACAAAATTGAAAATCAAACGGTTACGTTATCTGATGTCGATGAATTTATCACGGTTGATGCAACCTTTAACTACCATGGTATTGAAAATACAACGCTTACATTAGGTATTACTAACCTGTTTAATGAAGAGCCACCATTTACTTATGATGAGTTTATGGGTTTTGCGACCAATGTGCACAGTGGCCAAGGCCGCTTTATGTACTTACAAGCAAATTACAAGTTCTAAACGCTAAAGCAAAAAAGCCCCGCAAGGGGCTTTTTGTTGTTTGGGTTAGTTAAATTTTACATTAAATTAGAATGCAATCATCATCAAACTTGTGTTTGATACTAAACATGGTCACGTTGTTTTTTACACTCAAGCATTTCTTTCCAGTGCACAATTTCTTCATGTAGCTTTGGCGCTTCGCCATCAAAACCTGCTGCGTCTAGCATTTCTTCAACGCTTACAATACCACCTTTTTTCTTAAATACACCTCGGACATAAGCAACGGCATGTAAGCCACGCTCCGATTTAAACGTTTGCTTAATATAAAAATACTTATGATCCCAGCCAACTAATTGTGTTGCCACAGTGAAAGTTTGCAGAGGTTTAATATCTTTAATGTAGGTAATTGCTGTGGCATTAACAATTGGAAACCAACGGCGCTTCATTACCACTGAAAATAACCCCAAACGCTCAGTCATCCAAGTACGCGCCAAATCCATAAAGGCAAGATAACGCGAATTAGTGAGATGAAGGTTAATATCGCAGTCGCTTGGTAGTGCTCGAAAATCAATTTCAACTTCATCTAACAAAGGTTGATAAAGTTTATTACGCTTTATCCGATAAAAGAGTAATAGTAATCTAAAATATAAATTCATTTGTCTTGAGTGGTCTTACCAGAAAAGTTTATTCTCTCAGGTTTAATAATAATCTCAAGTACAAAAAACAATACTTTAAGGGTTTTATGAAGTCGTATATCTCACTTTTTATACTTATGTGCGTTAGCTTTCAACTTAAGGCGAGTTTTGAGTTGCCTGGCAGCGGCACAGTTACGTACCCATCTGGTTTAAAGCAAAAATTTAGTTTTGGCTTTAAATGGGACAAACAAAATAAGTTATTTACCATAGGTGATGAACAATACCCTATGGATCAAATGCCGGACTCGTATTCAATTGCACTTACGCTGGCAGGTAACGATCAAGCGGTTTTTGTACAGGAGTTTGCAGATGGTTATATTTCAGAGTTTGAATGGCGATTAGGGCCGCATGTTATTAAGCTTGAAAAAAAGCGTTTAGAGTACCCTGTGCGTGGCGACTATATTCTGTGGATTGATCAATACAACTATTATCTAAAAAATGGCAATCCCAGCGTCAAAATCGTATTTAATAAAGACGGTATTAATTACATTATTCCGAGTGGTATTACCAAAGACAACGGAAGACGACGTTAGGGCTAGTCACTTAAAGTAAACTAGCCCACCTACTTTAAACCATTACACCTTAATGGTTTTACGATTAATGCCATATTCGCGTAGTTTATTTGCAATTGCGGTATGGCTTAAGCCTAAACGCTTCGCAAGTTGACGCGAGCTTGGATAAGCAGGATACAACTTTCTTAACAGCGTCGATTCAAAGCGTTTCACCGCTTGGTCTAGCGTACCTTCAAAATCAGACTCAAGATAACCCAAATCATTGGTAAAACTAGGTAGCTGTAAATGCTCGATACTTAAATTCTCATCATCAAGTAGTGAAATAGCTCGATACAGAGAGTTCTCTAATTGACGCACGTTACCCGGCCACGGATATTGCTGTAAAAACGCGGTAATGGTGTCATCTAATACCGGCGACTTGCGCCCTAATTGATGCGAATAACGGCTAATAAAGTGCTCTGTTAGCGGCACAATATCGGCTTTACGATCTCTTAACGGCGCAAGCTCTAGGCTAAGTACGTTAATGCGATAATAAAGATCTTCCCTAAAGCGGCCCTCTTGTACCATGCCCGGAATATCTTTTTGTGTTGCCGCTAAAATCCGTACATTAACTTTAACTTCATTTTCACTGCCAACACGTCTGAAAGTGCCGTCTTGTAAAAACCGCAGCAGCTTAGTTTGCAGTTGCGCCGACATTTCCCCTACTTCATCAAGAAATACAGTTCCGCCGTCGGCTTGTTCTAGTACACCCCGGCTTTCAGCATTGGGTAGTGCACAACCAAACAATTCAGGTTCAGCCACATCATCAGGCAAGGATGCACATGATAGCGTAACAAACGGCTTGTTTGCGCGATTTGACGCATAGTGACACGCTTTCGCTAACAGCTCTTTGCCTGTGCCCGTTTCACCTGTAATTAAAATTGGTGCCTCTAACTGCGCCATTTTGCGCGCTTCACGCACTACTTTGCGCATGGCGCTACTATGGGTATGAATGGTTGCAAAACTCTCGTTGCCTTGTCGTCTAAAGGCACTCACCTGCTCACCTAAACGGCTTTGCGATTTAATATTAACTACCGCACCGACAAAAATCGTTTCATTTTCAGCGTCAGGCACTGAAATTGGTAAGATATCGGCAATAAAATCTTCACCGTTCACTTCAACACGCGTCGTTTGTGCAAGCACTTCGGCGCTTTCTAACCAACGTGTAAAGTTAAACCCTTTAAGTTGGGTATTAATATGCTGGCCAATTACTTCTGTACTTGATGTATTTAAATCGCGGCAAGCCGAATCGTTACATTGGCGCACAATACCTTTTACATCAATAGAAATAACCCCATCGGGTAGTGCGCTTAGTAAAGTGGTAAGTTCATTATGCTCTCGCTCAGAAGGCAAAAATGCGGTTGTTCTTACATCTTCTACACCTTGAATTAAACGAATTTCAGGCATAATTTTCTGAAACTGTTCAAACTCAATTGGCGGAAAAGAGACATACATCCGACAGTTAACTGAATCAACTTCAATACCTTTTAAGTCAACTTGGTAACTTACTAAAATATTGAGTATTTCCTGCGCGATACCAATTCGGTCCGCACAATGGATCTCTAAGCGCATAATTTCCCCATTACCAGCTTAAGCACAATATTTTGATAATACTGAAAAAACCAAAGATTGGAAGAAATTTTGTAAACATAAATGAACAAAAAAGCTATAACCCATAACTATTCATTCAAATCAAAAAAGGGAGCAAACGCTCCCTATTTTGATTAACCCGATTTCAGGTTATTTAGTATCCTGGGTAAACCATCCATTCACCATCATCGAGTTGAATATATGGCTTACTATTAAACATCTGCATTCGTGTACCCGAGTTCTCACCCACCATAGGTGTTTTCGGTAAATCAGCTGCTAGCATGCCAAGATCTAAGGTGCCGCTAAAGATGTTTTGTCGCGTTGCGCGGGCGATTAGCTCTGAAATAGCTAGATAACTAGACGGCTCAGAAATCACTTTTTGTGCACTATTTGGTTTGGCATTTGGCCCAATAAACTTAACGCCCACCGGAATATCTAGAATTGCAGGGCTTGGAATATCACGCATACCTGCAATTTGCATCTTATCGCCAGCCAATGATGCACCGTGCTCTGGCACCATAACCACCATATAGTTACGGCCGCTTTGTTCTAAACGCGTAAAGAACTGGTTAAATTGCTTAAATAAGATTTCTGTACGCGTGCCGTAGCTTTTTAAACTGCTGCCAAACTTACTGCGTCCTTCAATCACATTACCATCGTGCAAACTAATGGTGTTGTAGTAAAGTGCCGCACGTGGCTTATTTGAGGTTAGTCTTGATTTAAGCCACTTATTTAATACCTGACCATCATCAAAAATAGGTGTACCATCAAATGAGCGCTGTGCAATTTTAACACCTTGTAACGACTGTAGTTTTGCATCAACACGCCCTTGGCTTTCCACCATACCAAGGAAATTATCAAAATTACCATTGTGGTTCATCGCAAAGTCATTATCAAAACCCAGCGACTTTAAATTCTCGAATAAGTAACACTGCTTATTCGCATCTGAATATAAACCTTGGTGAGATGTCTGCCCGCAGCTTGCTTTTAATAAACGAATACCGGCAGGTCCACTATACGAGGTGGCCGAGCTGAAATTATCAAACAGTAAATCAAACTGATTAAACAAAGGGTGCTTACTAAGGTTCACTCGTTCTAAATCATCCCAGCCAAGTGAACACACATTGAGTAGCACAATATCAAAGTCACCACCTTGGTTAGATGCTGGAAATTCGGTTTTTAAGCGTGCTTGTTGTTGATAGAACGCCGACATTGCTTGCTCTGGGTTTAAGGAGGTATTTTGAACATTTTGTTGCGTTGCTTGAGCACTATTTTGTACATAAGTCGGCGCGGGTGGCATACTCTCTTGGCTGGCAAAAAATTGTAATGCGCCAATATACAAAATACCCACAATACTCACCGTGGTAAAACGAACCCAATTTACCAAATAAATATAAACAATGACCAAGACCAGCGCCATGGCGACAAACTGCCACGATAAAAAGCGCGACAACAACTCGATAAGGTACGGCAAACTAAAATCACTAAGCAGATCACCGCTTTCAAGTAAGCGACTAAGCGGTGGCAAGTAAGAGTCATAATGCAATAAAAATAATGCGACAAATGCCCCGATAATATGTTTAGCCTTAATCAGCAAAGTATGCTTGAACGGCAATAAAATAAACGCAATAAACGCAATATTTTCCAGTACATGCAAATCGATAACATCTGAGAAAAATAAGCCTAGCTTAACTAAGAAATATAAATTCCAAAGCCCTAGTGCGTCATAACGCAACGGATCTTTATCTGGGTGTGCAATGCTCATTGATTATTCTTTTTCCTGCGGCTTATATGGATGAATCGCTTTATGTTTAAACGTCCACGCTTTGTAGAGCTTAGTAACAAAATGCTTAAGCTCTTTTGAAAACTGCGCTATTGCAATACCTATCACAATGCCAAAAATAAACGCCAAAATAATATAAGTTAAGTACATTAATTGTTTTCCAGAAACTTAAGAGGATGCGCTTTACAAGGCTGACGACTTGGAAAGCGGTTTATATCGTTTACAACAGCCGTGCGTCCTGATGTACTCATTGCAAGTGGCACTTGCTCTACCGTAGATTCAAGTAACTGCATCGAGAAATCTTCCAATTCTTTGTTGTCGTCGGCATGTTTAAGTTCTCGGCAAACTTGTTCTATGTATAAGTCTTGCGAAAAAATGCTGTGAGCGGCAAAGAACTCACTGATTGCTAATCTGAACAATCGCTCAATGGCGTTATCCACATCATTCTCTCGGCAAGCATGCAAATAAAGCAAAACTTGCGATTGGTTCGCAGTAAAAATATCACCGTTACGTTTTACAGAAAAAAGACGTAATGCATCAATTGGCTCAACGCCTTTAATTAAATCCAATATCACCAAAACGCCGCTAATCCCTGTCGATAAACTAGCTTCACGTTGCAGTTTCACGGCATCAACAAAGCTATTTGGTGTTAAATAACCTTTTGCTTCCACCCCTTTAGCATGAGCCAGTACTGCTTTGTAATCTTTTGGCAGCGTACGCACAAACTTAACGCCTTGCAAAGCTTGCACCTGCGACATCAAACGTGAAATATCTGTGGTTGTGTGCAAAATTAAATTAACGCCTAAGGTTAAAAATACACACTCATCGTGGTGACGTAACACGCCATCTTTGTTTTTAATTACAATCTTTAGCCAAGGCCCGCAAACATTTCGTAATTCATAGCAAAGTGCAGCAAGTTCCGTCTTTTTAACATCATGGGACGCACACAAAACCACTGTTGCAGCTTTATTTTCGCGAGCATGTTCGGCGACGCTTTGGTTATCGTCGCATATTAAATAATGTGGCGGTAATTTTGTTTCGCTAGGCAGCAACTCTTTGCTGATAAAAACCTGCTCTAAATTTTGATAAACAGGTTCAGCATTCGCTTCATTTTGAACGTTTAGTTCCGCCGATACTGGTTGTTCAAAAAACAACTGATAACTTACCTGGCTTACCACCCCTTTGTCACTGCGCCAAAAATCAAAGTACAAGTTATGGTTCATTAAATGGCTGTTAAGATGGGCAACACCGTCAATTAATTTGCTGTGAGCTAAAAAAGTGGGCGCTTTTTGTTGCGCCGTTTTCCCCGTAAACAAAAAAATCAGGCTTATATTGTAGCGCTCTGTTATAGATTGCGTTTTATGCAATAACTTTTTAATTAATTTAGCTTCAAAATGGTTAGCTAAATCTTCGGAAAAGTGAATAATTAAATGCGCACCACGAAAGCCAGAATAATAACTTAGCTCTTCAATTGTTTGTGAAATAAACTGAGTGCTGTTTTCGATAAAAAAAGATGTGTCTAAGGCAAAAAGTTGCGCTTTTTTAAGTTGCGGCCATTTATCTGATTTAACAGAAAATCGTTCAGGGTCTTGCGATATTAGAAAGCTTTTACTTTGTTCATTTATTGAGCTCAAGGCAAGCTCAATACCTGCTTCTTCGCTGTTGGCAAAAAGCGTATAAGTTGCAGCTTTAAAAATAAGCCCATGCTCGCTCTGAATACCCAAAAAGTTTAATTTATGCACATTTAACCCACTTTTGCTTTATAAACACATTGATAATACATGACGCAATGCTCTATAAAAGTAATACTTTCTATTTAGGTGAAAATATGATTTTATATACAATCATTTAGCCAAGTCCAGCACGATTGACTAGAAACTGCTAAAATTAAATTTGCATGAGCCGATAACAATTATGACAAGTTGAATCAAGCTCGCAAAAATCAAGGCCTACAAGGAAAAAACACTTATTTTGTCTCACGAGCTACGTAATAGAGTGTAATAGTTTAGCCCAATCTAACCGACTAATAATATAAAAGTTGTAATTTATAAGGTTAACATTGTGACTAATAAACAAAATGCAGAAACAATAGAAAATGCATATCATGCGCACGATATTTCTAAATTAGAAATGAAAAGCAAGATTGCTGTCGCCGATTACGTGGAAATTACAGAAAAGCAAAAAGAAACGAAAATCATTGCTAAGTATGATCTTTTTAGTGAAATCGAAGAAATTTAATAATTATACGTTTTAACAAAGTCCATTTGTATGAATCGAGTATTTTTTAAAGGCTTGAAAGGTGGTACAGGAAGTACATCCATTATTGCCAATATAGCAACACTGTTATCTCAAAGCCATCACGACGTGTTGTGTATTGACCTTGATTCTAAAAATGAGCTGTGTCTGCACCTTGGTCATGAATGGCAAAACCAATCAGGTTGGACAAATAAAATAGCAGACGCAGAATCTAGCTGGGCTGATATCGCATTTATTAATGAAGATAACGTCAAGTATGTGCCCTATGGCTCTGAACTTGCTAATAGTTTTTCGTATAATACGCTGTTAAATCAATCAAAACGTTTGGATATCGACCGCAACAGTTGGCTGTTGTTTGACGTACCAAGCCATATGTCACTCGATGACTTAGCGCTTGATGACAGCGATATCGTTATCAATGTAGTGACCTGCGATCCTGCGTGTTATAGCCAAATTAAAAAAGGCAGCGCACATAACCAAGCGTATTACTTAATTAATCGCTTTAATGCCAGTAACCCGCTTGAACTCGATGTATACCAAATTTGGCGTGCAAACCTAAAGCAATTAGCACCCTTTTTTATTCATTTTGACAGCGCAGTACCTGAGGCACTTGCAGCTAAAAATGTACTTATTAACACTTCACCGCTCAGTGTAGTAAAAGAAGATTTTCACGCACTCGCAAGCTGGTTAAACAACAAACGCAAGAGTCTGTCGTAACACATATGAATACGTCTAGCCTCGTTAGCACAAAGCACAATATTGGTAGAGTAAAGTCACGCTATCGCTTCTTTTTTGAAGAAAATAGTTACAGTGTATTTATGTCACTGTTACTTACTGTGGCTTACTTTGTTTTGCATGCCTTTATTAAATTAGAGCGTATCGATTTTGATAATGCTTTTTATCGTTACTTTCCACAATTAAAACCGAACCGTTTTCGCCTTGGTGACCCAATTCGCTTTATGATTCAATTAACCTTTCTTACGCTAGTAAAGTTTAAACGTGATGGTAAACAAGCTGTTGAGAAAGAATCAAAATATTCCATTTTCAAAATTTTGCCGCTATTTATCGACTGGGCAATGCGATTCGATAAATGGTTTACCCTGCGCGTGCGGCAATCACTTAACAAAGAAATCAATGAAAATACCCAAACCGGATTTCAAAAATTAACCTCCGCCGATTTTTGGGAAAAACCTCATATCACTAAGATACTGCTTGCTGCGGTACTTTTTTTATTGGCGATATTTATTACGGTTCCTTTTTCCCTTGAAGCGCAAGCGATCTTTATGAGTTTGATCTTATTTATCGCCTACTCGTTGCGAGGTATAAAAGGACCATTACCGACAATTGTAATGATAACCTTGTCAATCACGACCTCTACCCGTTACATTTGGTGGCGCGTAAATGAAACGCTGAATTGGGGTGATCCTATTGCGTTGTTTTTAGGGTTTGGCTTACTTGCTGCAGAAGCGTATGCTTGGTTTATTCTAATTTTGGGCTTTTTCCAAACCATGCGCCCGTTAAAACGCAAACCGGTTAAGCTTCCTAAGGACACCAGTAATTGGCCTACTGTTGACGTTTACATTCCAACCTATAACGAGCCTTTAAGTGTTGTAAAACCAACGACTATCGCAGCTCTGGCGCTAGACTGGCCGGAAGACAAGCTAAATGTGTATATTCTTGACGATGGCAAGCGAGACGAGTTTAAAGAATTCGCCGCTGAGATTGGTGTTGGCTATATTGTTCGCCCAAACAACTTTCACGCTAAAGCAGGTAACCTAAACCATGCAATGCGTTACACTGATGGTGAGTTAATTGCCATTTTCGACTGTGACCACGTACCTGTACGTTCGTTCTTACAGATGACCATTGGTCAATTTGTCGAAGACCCTAAAATGTGTCTGGTGCAAACACCACACCATTTTTTCTCTGCCGACCCGTTTGAAAAGAACCTCGGTAATTTTGCCCAAACGCCCAACGAAAACATGCTGTTTTACGGTCTAATTCAAGACGGAAACGACTTATGGGATGCTACATTCTTCTGTGGTTCTTGTGCTGTAATTCGTCGCAGTGCAATTGAAGAAATTGGCGGCTTCGCATTTGAAACAGTAACAGAAGATGCTCACACAGCACTCAAAATGCAACGTAAAGGCTATCGCACCGCTTACATTAATATTCCACAAGCTGCCGGGCTTGCTACTGACAGTTTGTCGACCCACGTGGGCCAGCGTATTCGTTGGGCGCGGGGTATGGCGCAAATATTTAGGGTGGATAATCCTTTGCTTGGGCGCGGGCTCTCGTTAAGCCAACGTTTTTGTTATTTGAACGCGGCAATGCACTTTTTCTCTGGTATTCCGCGCATCGTGTTTTTAACGGCTCCTTTGGCACTCATTTATTTTGACGCCTATATTATTTATGCGCCGTTTTTAGCAATTTTACTGTACGTGGTGCCAACCCTAATGCAGGTTAAAATTACCAACTCCCGAATCCAAGGTAAATGGCGTTATTCATTTTGGGGGGAAGTATATGAAGCAGTGCTTGCTTGGTATATTTTAAAGCCTACAACCGTGGCACTTTTTGCGCCTAACAAAGGTAAGTTTAACGTAACCGAAAAAGGTGGTTTAACCGATAAAGACTTCTATGATTGGGAAATCTCAAAACCATACCTTTTTCTCGCAACAATTAACTTGATTGGCTTAGTTGTTGGTGTTTTTCGCATATTTTTTGGCGACCCCGTTCAAATCGGCGTATTGTTAATCAGTATGGCATGGGCACTATATAACTTTATGATTTTAGGTGCAGCGATTGCGGTTGCGGCAGAAGCAAAACAAGTAAGACGCTCACACCGTATTACGGCGAACTTCCCTGCTGCGCTACGCGATGCGAATGGCAGAACATACAAAGTACGCGTAACCGATTTTAGTGATGTTGGTGTAGGCGTACAGTTGCCAGCTGATGATTTAATTAATGTGGAAACTGATGTTGACCTTATTATGTCACGTGGACGCCGACAGTTTTCATTTCCGTGTAAAGTGATAAACGCACGTAAAAATCGAGTCGGATTGATTTTAAGTAATCTGACACTAGAGCAAGAGAAAAACTATATTGAATCAACCTTTAGTCGCGCTGATGCGTGGCTCGGTTGGCAAGAGAATTTTACGCATGACCTTCCCTCTGAAAGTTTTAAGCATGTAAAACAAACCAGTATCCGTGGTTTTAAAAGCTTAATTCTTCATGCACCAGCGAAAGTAAAGAAATACATAACAAAGATTGGTAATATTTTAATTTTGGTTGGCTCATTTATGCCGCAAAAGCCAAAACTGGGAAATTTAAATTATGAAAGTGCTAACTAAAGTAGCAGGAAGCATATTGGCGCTCAGTTCGCTGTGTAGTATCAATGGCTACGCAACAACAAGCGGCAACAATGCAACAGGCAACTTTGCCCGCAACGCAATCAAAATTGCTGAAAATAAAGAAATATACAAACAAGGTTACCCTGAGGCAGGTCCTCAAAGTACCTTGTCTTATACATTTGAGCAATTGAACCGACCTGATATGCGTTTGCGCGGAGTGCAAGCAAGTCGTACGGTTGATTTTACTAACCGTGTTGATCACATTATTACCGATTTAAGTCTCGACTTTGCATTTACCAGCTCACCTGCATTGATCAAAGAACTTTCCCATTTAAAGGTGTATTTAAATGAAGAAGTTATGGCGACAATTCCGGTCACCGACGCGAGCCCAGATAAAGTTAACGAAGGCATGCAGCGCCATAGCATTAAGCTTGAGCCTAAATTCGTTGAAGACTTTAACACCCTCAGATTTGAGTTAATTGGTCACTATACCCGTGAATGTGAAGACCCATTTCATTCCAGTATTTGGGCTGATATTAGTCGTACCAGTCGCATTACCTATACCGAGCAGCAATTACCATTTGAGAGCTTACTCGCTCAGTTCCCAGAACCGTTTTTTGATGAACGTGATTATGCTCAGTTAACACTGCCGTTTGTATTTAACGAAACGCCAGATAACACAACCTTGCACGCTGCAAGTATTTTAAGCTCATGGTTTGGCGCAAAGGCAAACTGGCGTGGTGCAAAATTCCCAGTTAACTACAATGCACTACCAAGTTCACACAGTGTTCTTTTTGCAACCAATGATAATCGCCCTGATTTCTTGGCGGATTATCCAGGTGTTGATGGCCCTGTTGTTGAAGTAATCGCAAACCCAGAGCATCGTTACCAAAAACTCTTGTTAATCTTAGGCCGTAATAGTGATGACTTAAAAGTTGCAGCGGAAGGCTTAGCATTAGGCTTGCCAATGATGACTGGCCGCACTGCAAAGATTAACAAAGTTGAATACATTGAGCCGCGTAAAGCTTACGACGCGCCGCGTTGGATCCGCTCAGATCGCCCGGTTCGTTTTGGCGAATTGGTCGAGTATAAAAATCAACTTCAAGCTGTTGGCTACAGTGCACCACCAGTAAAACTAGATGTACGTGTCGCGCCCGATTTATTCACTTGGTACACCGACGGTTTACCAATCGAATTAAAATACCGCTATACACCACCAACAGATAAAGGTGTTTCACGCCTTAATATGTCGATTAACCAAGAGTATGTGCAAGGTTACAAACTCGACCCGAATGAGTACTCAACGTTAGTCGATGAAGATATTCGTATTCCACTGCTATCGACCGATGATACCGATAAAGAACGTTACTTTACCGTACCCGGTTTTAAAGTGGATATTAAAAATGACGTAGCCTTTGAGTTCTTATTCTCAACTGAAAAAGAAGGTTTTTGTCAAACTACCGCACCTGAGGGCACCATAGGCGCAATTGACGAGAACTCTACAATTGATGTCTCTGATTATCACCATTATATTGCGATGCCTAACTTGCATGCTTACGCACAAGGTGGTTTTCCATTTACTAAGTTTGCAGATTTAAGCGAAACCTTAATTGTTTTACCACAATCACCTAACCGTGATGAAGTAGAAACCTTGCTTACTGCAACAGGTCACTTAGGGCAAACAACGGGTTACCCATCACTAAAAGCAACAATCCTCACCGATAACGGTGCAGACATTGATTTTGACGATAAAGATATCTTGCTCATTGGCTCGCAAACAGGTGCTGAAAGTTTTGCTCAGAACGAGCATATGTCGGTGCTGATTAATCACTCTCTACGTGAAATAAAACAAGCAATTTATGAAACGCAACCATACAAGTACGCTAAGAGCAATGAAGATGCCTCAACGCAAGTATCACTCGAGAGTTATGGTTCACTTGCAGCGATTGCAGGGTTCCAATCGCCGTTTAACGACGAGCGTAGTGTCGTTTCAATTATGGCCGCAACCAGCAATGATTTGGGGCTTATCAACAACACCCTAATTGATGGCGCTAAATTAATTGAAGTGCAAGGCACTGCAACAATTATCAACCCATATAAAGTGCATCAATCGCATTTAGGTGAGCGCTACTATATTGGATCGTTACCGCTGCACACACTTATTTGGTTCCACTTATCAGATCATCCGCTGTTATTAGCATTTATGACCATTCTTACATTACTTATTTTATCTGTTATCTTATGGCGTGTTCTCAATACGTTAGCGCGCAAACGTGTTGGTGAGAAGGAAGACTAAATATGAAAAAGTTACTCATTGTATTATTGCTTCTAATGCCGACATTGCTAAAAGCAGAAAGTTGTATGGTGTGGCCTGAGTGGCAAACGTTTAAAAACAATTTTATCTCAAAAGATGGTCGCGTAATTGACCTTGGTTCTGAGAAAAACATTACCACCAGTGAAGGTCAATCTTACGGTTTATTCTTCGCACTCGTGGCGAACGATAAAGAAACCTTTGATAAACTGCTTAATTGGACCGAGCGTCACCTTGCTGAAGGTGATTTAAGCGCACGTTTACCTGCATGGCTTTGGGGCCGTAAAACGCCAACCAGCTATGGGATTTTAGATTCTAACCCTGCGTCTGATTCTGATTTATGGATAGCCTACGTGCTAGCAGAAGCAAGCCGTTTATGGAATGAACGTCGTTATGCGGTACTTGCTGCAGTAATGGCAAAGCGCATTTTAAAAGAAGAAACCGAGTTTTTACCGGGACTAGGATTAACCCTATTGCCTGCCCCTTATGGCTTTGAAGTAGGCGAACAAACATGGCGTTTAAACCCAAGTTATTTGCCGCCGTTTATTTTCCAGCGCTTTGTTGAGCTCTATCCAAGCCAACCATGGCAAGAAGTACTCAATTCATCATTGGTTGTGCTTTCAGAAAGTGCGCCAAAAGGCTTTAGCCCAGATTGGGTGCTATACAATCCCAAAAAAGGCTTCCACTTCACTAAAAAGCACAATGGTGAGGGTAACTTCAATGCTATTCGCAGTTATTTATGGGTTGGTTTGTTAGCTGATGATGTTAGTTACAAAGAGCAGCTGTTGTTCAAATTTGACCCAATGGCGCGAAAAGTAAGTAGCAGTCGCGCAGTACCACTCAACACCTATGCTAAAACAGGACGTACTGCAAAAACTGGCCCTCTTGGCTTTCAAGCAGCGATTCTACCTTTTATGAAATCATTTGGTGATCGCGTAACCGCAAGTATGATTAATCAAAAAATCAACGCCAACATAGACTATGAGCTGCGAAATAATTATTACAGCAGTGTACTCACATTGTTTGGCACCGCCGCAACCAATGCACGTTTTGAGTTACTAAATGACGGTTCGTTAGTGCCGGCATGGAGCACCGAATGCAACTAAGAGCGGCAGCATTATTAGTAAGCTGTTTACTTGGCCAACAACTGCATGCCAGTGAAGGCCTTGATGCTCAGCCTATTAGTTGGCTTTTAGAACAAGTTGAACTCGGCGAGGCACAACAAAAACCACAACTGGTGATTGATAGTCTCGCCCGATTAGAGCAAGTTGAGCCTGGCAGCCTCGATATTCGCGCTGCCTGGATCCGCTACTACTTCGAGCAAGGTGAAACAGAAAAAGCCGTTGAAGAGCTCAAAGCATTTAAAAAAGATGAACCGTTTTATCCGTATATTCAACGCTTAGATAGCATTGCGTATATTCACTCACCTGAAGGTAAAGAAAAACTGCAAGCTGTGCGCTTATTGGCTCGCGCAGGTCAATCAAAAGAAGCAGCAAAGCAATTTAAAGCGTTATTTCGCGGCGAAATACCAACGGCGAGATTAAAGTTTGAATATGCCAACATACTTTCCGCCGATCCCAATAGTTGGCAACAAGCAAAAAAGTTATTTACTAAGCTGACGCAACGCTACCCTAATACGGCACAGTTTGAAGTAGCCTATGCGCGCCATATCTTAAAGCGAAAACCCACTGACAAAAAATCGCTGGCTATATTGCGTAAATACGCAACCCATTCGCAAATGCGCATTGAGGTTGAGCGAGTATGGTTAAATGCGTTAGAAGATATGCCAATTAGCACCTTTACTCGCTCACAATACAGTTACTTTTTTAGCCTCTATCCACAAAGTGATTTAGGTAAATTGCAGTACGAAGTATTTAGTGAAAAATTAGTTGCACAACTAAAGCTAGAAGCCGACCCTAACTACCAAGCCTGGCAGCGCGCAAAACGCCATATGGCAAAAGAAAACTACGCACTTGCAGAAAAGCTGTTACGCAAAGCAGCCGCAGGCAGACCAAAAGACGCTGATATTGTGGGCGACCTTGGCCGTAGTTTAATGGCACAAGGCAAACATGCCGATGCCCAACAATATTTTAGCAAGGCCGCCAAACTCGCAGACAGTAGCGATAAATCAATTTGGTTAGGGTTATTAAATACCGCCAAGTTTTGGGGGCTGATCAGTGAAGCAAGATCTGCAATTGATGCCTTAGAGCTGACAAAAGCCGAACAGCTGCTAGCCAGTGCGTTAAAACTTAAAGAAGACACTAATACCGTACTGATTTATTCATCACAGGTAGCACAGGCCAAAGGTGACACAGCTCAGGCGACAAAATACCTGCAAACCGTATTACGCAGTGACCCTAATAATGGCTATGCTCTATCTTTATTGCTTAATATTGTAGAACAGCAACAAAGTATTAATGCACTAGAGCGATTTGAATCAAGTTTAACTAAAAAACAACGCGAAACGGTCAGTGCGGAAATAAACGCTGCAAAAACGGCAATTTACCGTGAACAAGCTGAAGAGCTGTCTGCACGAGGCGAGCCGAAAGAAGCGATTGCACTGCTTGAAAAAGCAATTAAAACCTCACCTACTAATGGCTGGCTTTATTATGACTTGGCCTTTGAGTGGCGTAAGTTAGGTGATATCGACACCAGTAAGAAGGTTTATAATCAAGCGCTTTGGCGTTTTCCAATGAACCCAGAGATTCGCTATACCCACGCACTTTATATGCGTTCGCTAGGCGATTTTCGCGCTGGATTGCAAAGCTTATCTTATGTTCGAGTGAAAGATTACACGCCGCAAATAAAAGAATTAAAAGAGACGTTAGCACTCGGTGAGCAATTTGAACAAGTCGATGTGTTAATTGAGACCGAACAAAAAGCCTCTGCCCTTACCCTATTGCAAGACATCGAAAATCAAAATGATTTAAGTAACCTGCAAACAGCACAAATTGCAGCGCAATGGTACAAACTAGGCATGCATAACCGTGCCACCAGCCAGCTCAAAAGCGCCCTAAATAGCGCACCTAAACTCGACTTCTACTGGTATCAGCTCTACAGTGAATGGTTGCTTAGCGCAGACGACGCCGATGATCTCGATTCATGGTTTGCCAATTTGCATATGGCGCCGGCGCAAACCCAAAGTGAAAAGCGCGAAATTGAAAACTTAAAGGTGCGCTACCAAGTAAAAAAACAGCCTGATCGCGAAGAGATTATCTTAACATCATACCTTAGCAACAACCCATCGAGCATTCCTGCAAATGCACGCTTGCTTGAATTTGCGTTAAATAAAGGTGATTTTGAGCAAGTTGATTTTTTATATGAAAATGCGCACAAATACGGCGAATTAGAGTTCGAAACTGAGTATCAAGTTGCCGAAAAAGCCCTATTTAGTAATAAATATGCGCTGGGTGAAAAAGTAGTTAGACACTTAGTTTATCGCGTTCCGGCAGATGAAAACTATAATCAGCGCCGATTAATGGCCCTGTTACTCGATTTTAAAGATCAAGACAATGCGCTCAGATACCAAAAAGATCTACTCGCACTTTCACCAAGCGATGGCGAATTACTCAATCTTGCAGGCCAAGTAGCCGACAAATTTGGCCAAAGCGAACTTGCGATTGAATACTATCGTCAAGTACTTACAAAACAACGTGTTGATGTTGCCGACAAAAAAGTGCTGCATGACTTAGCACAAGACCAAGAAACCGATACTTGGTACATGCGTTCTGCTCGTTCGGGCATTGCAAAAATTAAAAACCGTACCGATGGGCATATTGCGCTTGCTGGGGACTTTAGCGGCCAAACCAGTACACAAAACGATCATGAATTGGGCTTAGGTGCAGCGTTATTTGAAGGCTACTTCCCATTTTTAGAGGGTCAGTTATTTGTTAAAGCGGATGCCGTTAGCATCTCAGCCCAACAAACTAACTTTTCAGAACGATTTGCCGCAAGTCGTTACGGCACTGGCGCACTTTGCTATGATACTTGCTCGTTATTTAGCATTACCCCTCGCGATCAAGGTGTTGCTTTAGGTGTTGGCTGGCAAAACGAAAACTGGCGTGTGGATATTGGTACCACACCACAAGGCTTCTTAATTTCAAATATCGTAGGTGGCGTGCTCTATCAAAATAGTCTGGGAGACTTTAGCTACGACATTGAAATTGAGCGTAGAGCACTCACTAACAGCGTATTGTCATATGCAGGCCTTGAAGACGTCAATCAAAATGAGATTTGGGGTGGCGTTACCAGCAATGGTATTGCCCTTGGCTTGTATCACGATCTTGGCCTCGATTGGGGTTTTTGGGCGACGCTCGATTATCAGTATTATCAAGGCAAAAATGTACTTGATAACGACCGAAAACGAGCGATGACAGGTGCCTACTATCGCTTTATCCAGCAACCAGACTTTGAACTGTCTGTCGGCACTAACTTGTTGTATTGGGGCTATAAGCATAACCTTTCAGAAGAAACGTACGGCCATGGCGGTTACTACAGCCCACAAAAATACCTTGGTCTGTCAGTGCCTGTTACAGTAGATGGTCGATTTGAGCAGGACTTAGTTTATCGCCTCAAAGTGAACGGTGGCTATTCGCGTACAACCACAGATGCCATTGAACTTTACCCAAACAACCCGGAATTACAAGCTGTTGCAGAGCTCAAAGCAGTTGAAACGGGCATTGAACCAACATTTGCTGCAGATAAAAGCAGTGGATTTTCATGGGGTATTGAGGGCTTAGTTGAATACCGCGTGCAACCTCAATGGTTAATTGGTGCGAGCTTTAATATCGACCGCGCTGATTTTTACGAACCAAATTATGGTCAAATTTACGTGAAGTATTTGTTTAACCCAGTTTACGGTGAGCTGCCATTAGTACCAAGGCTAATCGTGCCTTACGCTAACTATTAATCACATAATTGAAAAAGGGAGCAAAGCTCCCTTTTTTATTTGTTAATTACTGACTTTGACTGCGCCAAAGAGCGGCATAACGCCCTTCTTTTTCAAGCAGTTGTTGGTGTGCCCCCTCTTCCACCAGCTGCCCTTGCTCTAAATAAAAAATGTGATCCGCATCGGTCACAGTTGAGAGGCGATGAGCAATCATAATCGCCGTATGATGGCGTGCCACTTTTTTGATGGTTCGCATTATGGCTTCTTCGTTATGGCTATCAAGTGCTGAAGTTGCTTCATCAAAGACCATAATGGGGGAATCTTTCAATAGTGCCCTCGCAATAGCAACGCGCTGTTTTTCACCTCCTGAGAGCTTTAAACCACGCTCGCCAACATGGGTTTCAAAACCATCGTTAAGCGATTCAACGAAGGTTTTAAGATTCGCTGCTTCACTTGCTGCAATCACTTGCTCTTTCGTTGCCGATAAGTTGCCGTAATGAATATTGTCATAAATACTGGCATTAAATAACACGGTATCTTGTGGCACCACGGCAATAACTTCGCGCAATGAATCTAATTTAACCTGAGCGATATTCTGCCCATCAATTTGAATGCTGCCATTGGTTACATCATAAAACCGGCATAGCAACTTGGTTAAAGTACTTTTTCCAGAACCACTCGGGCCAACAATTGCAACCTTGCTGCCCGCCTTAATATTAAGAGACAGATTATTTAAAATTGTGCGCTCTTTTGCATAACCAAAGCTGACATTTTCAAATGTAATGGCCCCTTGGTTTACCGTCAGTGACTCACTTTTGCTATTGCGCGATACAGATGAGTTAACCTTGAGTAAATCGAACATGTTTTCAATATTGGTGAGCGAGCCTTTAATTTCGCGATAGACAAAACCCAAAAAGTTAAGCGGCATAAATATTTGCATCATAAAGGCATTAACTAATACAAAATCACCTAGGGTCATCGCATTTGCTTCCACATCAAGCGCTGCAAATAACAGCATTGATGTCATCGCTGTCGCAATAACCAATGCTTGTCCGCCATTTAACGCAAACAGTGATAAACGGTTTTTACGGCGCGCTTTTTCCCAAGCCGCAAGCTCAACGTCGTACTCTTTAATTTCGTGTTCTTCGTTATTAAAGTATTTTACGGTTTCAAAATTTAACAGGCTATCAACGGCGCGGGTGTTTGAGCGATTATCCGCCATATTGGCTTCGCGAATAAACTTTAATCGCCAATTAGTCACATACACAGTGAAAGTAATATAAACCACCACTGAAGCCGCAATCACTAGCCCGTATTTAGCGCCATACTTGGTAGTTAAAATACCAATTACCAACATCAGCTCAATTAACGTTGGGCCAATATTGAAAACAAAGAAGCGCATCACAAAACTAATGCCCGATACCCCGCGTTCAATATCACGGGCAAGGCCACCTGTTTTGCGATCTAAATGAAATTTAAGGTCGAGGTGTTGTAAATGGCTAAATACTTTCATACTAATACGGCGCATGGCGCGCTCAGTAACACGGCCAAACAGCATGTCGCGTAATTCAGACAACACCACATTGGCAAGGCGCAGTACACCATAGGCGGCAATTAAACCAACCGTGCCTAATAACACCACATTATTTTGTTGATCTAACGTGTCTACCGTGTATTTCAGCACAAAAGGTAAATAAACACTGGCAAGCTTAGCAAATACTAAGCAACAAAACGCAATAATAATGCGCGTGCGAAATTCTAATAAATAAGGTACAACTTGTTTAAAGACGCGTATATTAAAGCTGTCATTTTCGTTTGGCACAGAAAAACCGCGGCGCATAACTCACTCGTGCTCATTAAGATCAAATATAGGATGTATTATGTATTGGCAAGCAGTTGAACAGCAAATAGAAATCGCACTAAAAACAAAAACGCTCCAGCCACTCACAACACAAAGCCAATCCTTTTTGGATAATAATATTCACTTCACGGTGCACTTACGCGTCGCTAAAAAAATCGATAAACCCCATCAAAGCACGCAAAAGACCAACCCATTTTTACCTCATGAAGAGGCGATGTTTGTAAAAGACTGCCCACCGTCACACAAGCTGCTGTTAAATAAGTTTCCGGTATTAAAACCCCATGCTCTTTTGTGCAGTAAAGAATTTGTGTCGCAGCAAAGCCCATTAACGGAATCTGATTTTTCAGCGTGGCTTGAACATTTAAATTCGCCTTATGATGTTGGCTTTTATAATGCAGGCCCTATTGCTGGTGCGAGCCAAGGGCATCGTCATATGCAGTTAATTCGCTTAGCACATAGTGACACCATTACAGCTATTGCAAAACAACTAGACGACATCAGCTTTGTGCGATTTGGCCCTCTAAATTTAGCGCTGTGTATCAAGTATTATCAACAAGCGCTTCAACAATTTGCTTTAAATAAAAGTGATATTGAGAGCGGTGCATACAACCTAATTATACATAAAGACTTATTCTGGTTAGTGCCACGAAAAACCGCGCATATCGAATCAATATTCGCTAACGGACTTAATTTTTGCGGCCATTTTCTGGTAAAAGATGAAGCGCATCTACACTGGTTAACGGAGCACGGTTTTATCGTGTTTTTAAGAGGCCTGTGCCAAGACCTGCATAAATAAACGGCAAAAGTGCATACAAACAGGTCAAATCTGTTAGATAAGGGCTTTTGTTTAAAAAACTCTCTAGGTATACTGGCCGGATGCAGTTTGTATTAATAACCTTATTTTACCCCTCGTTCAGTATGTTTATTAACACAAATCTGCTTTTTGGGTAACTGTTACCCAAACATAACTATTGGCCGCCCGTTCAAACCGAAAGGTAGTAACAACAATAATAATATTGGCCACAACAATAATTTGAATTAGGAAGCATACGATGAATTCAGTCCCTAAAGCAGGTGAAATGTTAGGCCACCCGAAAGGCCTATTCCTGCTATTCACTACAGAACTTTGGGAGCGCTTTAGCTACTACGCGATGCGCGCAATCTTAGTACTTTATTTAGTAGACCAAGTATATTCTGAAGGCGGTAACGGTATGGGTTGGACCCAAGCCGATGCACTTTCAATGTATGGTACATTTACCGGTCTTGTTTACCTTACGCCATTAATCGGTGGTTGGTTAGCGGATCAATACTTAGGGCAACGTAAAGCAATTTATATCGGCGGCTTCTTAATGGCTGCGGGTCAATTTATCTTAGGTACGCCGCACGCATGGGTACCTGGCATGGAAACGGAAGCGTTCTATGTAGGTTTAGGTCTATTAATTGCTGGTAACGGTTTATTCAAGCCAAATATTTCAACCATGGTTGGTGATTTATATGAAGAAGGTGATAACCGTCGTGATGGCGCATTTACTATCTTCTATATGGGTATCAACGTAGGTGCTGCACTTTCTGGTATCGTAGTAGGTTCAGTTGTTGCACATTATGATGGTAACTACCAAGCGGGCTTCATTTGTGCCGGTATTGGTATGATCTTCTCATTGATTATTCAATTCTTATTTGCGCAAAAACTACTTGGTAACATAGGTACAATCCCTGCGGCTAAGTTAGAAAAGCAACAACAAACAGAAGTACGTAAAGAGCCATTAACTGCTGTTGAGCGCGACCGCATTAAAGTAATCATGGTATTAGGCCTTTTCACTGTTGTTTTCTGGGCAGGCTTCGAGCAAGCTGGCGGCTTAATGAATATCTTCACTAACGAATACACAGACCGTAACATTGGTAGCTTCGAAGTACCGACTACGTGGTTCCAATCTTTAAATGCGATTTTCATCGTTGTATTTGCTCCGGTAATTGCGTCTATCTGGATCCGTCTTGGTAACAAAGAACCTAACTCACCAGTTAAATTTGCACTTGGCCTTATCTTATTAGGTATTGGTTTTGTATTTATGATGGGTGCGGTTATGGAAATGGACGGTGACCCATCAAACAAATCAAGCATGTGGTGGTTAGTAGGTGCATACTTCTTCCATACAATGGGTGAATTATGTTTATCACCAATTGGTTTATCAATGGTAACTAAACTAGCTCCGCTACGTATTGCATCATTAATGATGGGTGCTTGGTTCCTATTTATTGCTATTGCTAACAAAGTTGGTGGTATCGTTGGTTCATTTATTGGCCACGGCGATACGACTAAAGAAGAGCAACTTGCAAATGCAATGTCTATCTTTGGCGGTATCTTTATTACTGCGATTGCTTCAGGTGTTTTACTGTACTTTATGGCAGATAAACTTGTTGATTGGATGCACGGTGCAGAAGATCACCACCACACTGAAGAAGAAGTGTTAGAAGAAGAGCTTGAAGTAACAGCAACTCGTTAATAACGCACTTATTGCAAAAAAAGGCCTATAGTTTCTATAGGCCTTTTTTTATGTCATTAAGTGTAATTGAAGCTTGGCTGCCAGATATGGTATTTTCCACTCTCAATTTAATTCTTTTGGGTGATATGTGAAAACTTCGAAGCTTTTAAGTTCATTACTAATATGTTTAGTGCTGAGTGCATGTGGTGGTGGCGAAACTGAAAAAGTATATGTGCCAGATCTAGAACAAGGTGGCTCAATCACACCATCGATGAGTTTAAACGCCAGCTTTGATAATGGCAGAATGGCGCTGCGTATACCCAAAGGTGTTTCAGACAGTGATTTCACCTTAAAAGTTACCACTTCACAAAGCGCGCCTTCAACGCAAACGCAACAGGTAATTTCAAACACCTATACGCTCTCTCCTGAAGACAAAACACTACTCAACCCAATTGAAATGGAAGTGTTTGTTGATTTAACTGAATATCAACAAGGCAAAGTGTATTTAGCCCGTTTAGAAAATACAACTTGGTATCCCATTACCAGCAGTGTCGGTGCTGCAAGCGTTAAAGCTAATCTTAGTCAACTTGGTCAATATGCGGTGCTTTTTGAGCCAAAGCGCGAATTAGAAATTAGTAAAGTGATTGGCCCAGAGTGTGATGCCAATGCCAATGAGCAAGCGCTACGCTTTATTCATGTTGCCGATTTACACTCTCGTTTTGGCTATAAAGAACAACTCTTCAGTCGCATAAAAGGCCACTACCAAAATGCCAAATCAGCACAGCCGTATACCTTATTCACTAATGGTGGCGACGACTATGAAAAAGGCACAGTAGCAGAACAAATTTCACAAGGGCTTGCCACGGTCGATGCGATAAAAGCAATGGAGTTTGATGTGCGTGTTGTTGGTAACCACGATTATGCCTGGGGACCAGCACAACTGTTAGATTATGCCAATGACGATCATGCCATTGTGCTTGCCAGTAATACACGCTATACCGGCAATGACGAAAACGGCTTCGCCGCTGTTGATTTTGCCGCGGTGCAAGTAGGTTGTTTAAAAGTTGGCTTTTTTGGTATGACATCAGTACCATGGAACGAGCTCGATGAGCCCTTACAAACCGCTCCGATTCCAGATTTTATCCCCGACTTTAAAATGAACTGGGACTGGACTTCCGTTGCACAAAGTATTGTTAATACCTATCGTGAAGATGTTGATTTTATGGTTATGCTTAGCCACATGGGTATAGGTGGCGACACCCGTATTGCCGAAAACATCACTGGCGTTAATTTAGTATTAGGTGGCCATACCCACGGTGGTGAAAGTATTCAGGCACTCGATAACGGTGCGCTGGTTATTCAGCCAAACTTTTTTGCGCAAGGCCTAACGGACTTAACCCTGACGATAAATACCGATTCAAACACCATTACTAACTATGACTACAAAACATATTTAACGAGTAATATCGATGTCGTTGACCAACAAATGGTCGGCACTATTGAGCAAATTATGGGGCGCTACGCGCCTGATACTAATACCGCTATTGCCTTTTCTGAAAATTACCCTAATGAAGCGCAAACCGCCGAAATTTTAGCAAATGCAACATTCTTTACCCACAGTGTCGATGCCGCCTTGTTTGACCCAATTCAAGTACAAAACCGTTGGACTCCGGGCAAACTAACTCAAGAGAAATTTCACGAGATCTACTATGTTGAAAGGCAGCCATCTGATACGCCTGGGTTTAACGCACTTTATGAAGTCTCTGTTTCTGGCAGCGAGCTAAACCAAATGCGTTTAGCGCAGCCAGAATGGGTATTTAAACTGGCAAGTGATAAATCTATCAGCAATGACAAAACCTATCGCTTAGCACTACAAAAAGGCCCTGCCTATAACGGCAGCCTGTTCTTCTCGGGGGTTACGTTACCGACTCCTACAGAATTATCGGAATCTTGGTGGGCGCTAGATCAATATGCCCGCCAGCGAACCAGCCAATGTGTGCATATTGATACCAACCAACCGTTAAATAGCTGCCTTGAAGATAACTATGTCACAATTTGGAATTTCAATGATTTAGATGCGCCATTTAATGCCGACTTTGGCCCGAGTGAACTGAGCTATTTTGATCCACTCAATAAAGATTGGGGGCCGGAACGCAGTCCATTTGTAAGCACCAGCGATGCCAATATTGCAGATCTACCCGATGGCGGCTCTGGCGTGCTGGCTTTTGGTCGTCATAGCCCATCGCAAGGCTTGGCATTAAAGCACAATGTGCCCGCTAACGGCGATTTTTACCAAAACAATAAAGTAGCCGATTACACCTTAGTAATGGATATTATGTGGCCGCAAAGCAGTAGCAATGAATTCCGTGGGCTACTGCAAACAGACCCGCTTAACAACAACGATGCGGATCTATTTGTTGACCGCGATACCAATGGCGTGGGTATCACAACCCGTGATAGTGGCTTCTTTGGTAACCTACAACCAAACACTTGGTATCGCGTGGCGATTGTGTTTTATAGCGCGCCTGAAAATGGGGTTTTAAAAGTATTTATTAACGGTGAGTTAGTCGGTGAAAAAGACGAAGGTGAAATCGGTGAACGCTGGGCTCTCAGTAATACCTTGTTACTGCTTACAGACGACACTTATGAAACTGAGCCGGGCTATTTAAACGCACTGCTTTTTGCTGGACGTAGCTTCGATGCAGATGAAATAGCCAATCTTGGCGGCCCAAGTAAAACGATGCGGTTTAATCAAAGTACTCGGGCACTCAATCAAAAAGTGGAACGTCACAGTGAAAGTGTTGCCACGATGGCGATTAATCCCTGGTTAAAACAACGTGAAAAGTTCTTTAAGGCAAAAAAATAGGGATTTGATAAAAAGGGCCTACGCCCCTTTTTTTTGTGCGTACGCATCGCTTTCTCAAAATTGTAAATAAAACTGCACAAAAATGAGCAAAAATCACACGCCATTAACAGTGCTACATTTTAGCCTGTTTTTATCTACTCACCATTCACACCGCAGAAATCAAAATTTTACTCGTTCAAAATAGGCTGTTTTTTACGCACCAATAAATCGCAATAAAAGAAACAGCTAAATATTGCCTTTTTTGTATTTAAAAGTTTACAAAAAGCCACCCCTAGCAAAATCACCTTAGCTCTTTTCCTTTTACAACTTTTGCATAATTATCTAGCCAATTCGTGTTTAAAGAGTTGGCCACTCGAAACGTAATAAGCCATCTCTCACTCTTTAGGGGACAAAAAATGACTCAAGTAAATAACCCACTCGGTTTATTAGGTATCGAATTTACTGAATATGCGACACCAGATGCAGATTATATGGACAAGATCTTTGCAGACTTTGGTTTTTCAAAACTGAAAAAGTTTAAAGGTAAAGACATCACCTACTACAACCAACATGATATTCATTTTTTACTAAACAATGAGCGTGATGGTTTTTCAGCTGAATTTGCTAAATCACACGGCCCGGCAATTTGTTCAATGGGCTGGCGTGTAGCTGATGCACAAAAAGCATTTGATGTTGCTGTTGAGCGCGGTGCAAAGCCTGCAACAGATGCGGCTAATAAAGATTTACCATACCCAGCAATTTACGGTATTGGTGACAGCCTAATTTACTTCATCGACGTATTTGGTGATAAAGGCTCTATCTATGCAAATGACTTTGAAGACTTAGCTGAGCAAAACATTGTTGAAGACAAAGGTTTCCTTCGCATCGACCACCTTACTAATAATGTTTACAAAGGCACTATGGAAACATGGGCGAACTTCTACAAAGACGTATTTGGTTTTGAAGAAGTACGTTACTTCGACATTAAAGGTCAGAAAACAGCACTACTGTCTTACGCACTTAAGTCACCATGTGGCACATTCTCGATTCCAATCAATGAAGGTAAAGACGATAACAACAACCAAATTGATGAATATCTAGATGAATACAATGGCCCAGGTGTTCAACACTTAGCGTTTTTAACTAACGACTTAGTGGGCTCACTAGATATGCTTGACCAAACAAACATTGCAACTTTAGATATCGTAGATCATTACTACGAGACTATTTTTGACCGTGTTCCTTGGGTTAAAGAAGACAAAGATAAAATCAGAGAGCACCAAATTCTGGTAGACAGCCAAAGCGAAGATTGTTACTTACTGCAAATCTTCACTAAAAACCTATTTGGCCCAATCTTTATCGAAATGATCCAACGTGTTGACGATGGTGGCTTTGGTGAAGGTAACTTCCAAGCATTGTTCGAATCAATCGAGCGTGACCAAGAGCGCCGTGGTGTTCTCTAAGTTAAGATAAGCTAACAACATAAAAAGCAGCTTTCGTCTTTTTTGACCAGGCTGCTTTTGCTATTTCAAGGCTAACATGTTTTCAAACTTGAATTTATTAATTCAATCGCCATATTTAGCCTAAGCCAATAAAAGCAAAAGGAAAGACTATGTCTTTTATCAATGAAACGCACGATATTAATTTAAAAAGCTGGATAAGCAGCGCAAACGTTGCTGGCAATGACTTCCCAATTCAAAACCTGCCATTTGCTTCTTTCCGTCGTAAAGGATCATCAGAAGAATTTCGCGGTGGTGTCGCAATTGGTGACCAAGTATTAGATTTAGCCGTAGTTGCAGATGCGGGCATTTTCTCAGGCATTGCTCAAGAAGCTGTAATTGCTGCCAACGCACCTGCACTCAACGAATTTATGGGCATGGGTAAGGCACATTGGTCTGCTCTACGTTTAGCGCTTTCAAAAGCACTACGTGAAGGTTCTGAGCAGCAAAGTGCTCTTGAATCTGCACTTGTAGCACAAGATGACGTTGAATATGCACTTCCGTGCCATATTGGCGACTACACCGATTTCTACACATCGATTTACCACGCAACAGCCGTAGGTAGCTTATTCCGCCCTGATAACCCGCTTTTACCTAACTACAAATGGGTGCCAATCGGTTATCACGGTCGCGCATCATCAATTGGCGTGTCAGGTCAAAGCTTCCCTCGTCCAAAAGGGCAAACTAAAGCGCCTGATGCAGACGTACCGTCATTTGGTCCTGCAAAACGCATGGACTATGAGCTTGAGCTAGGTATCTACCTTGGTAAAGGCAACGAGTTAGGCGATGCAATTAGCATTGAAGATGCAGAAGATCATGTATTTGGTTTCTGTTTATTTAATGACTGGTCTGCGCGTGATTTACAAGCGTGGGAATATCAGCCGCTAGGACCATTCCTTGCGAAAAACTTCGCATCAACTGTATCGCCTTGGATTGTCACTACTGAAGCGTTAGCGCCTTACCGTACACAGTGGCATCGTGATGAAAACGATCCACAGCCGCTTGACTACCTTGAGTCTTCACACAACCGTGAAGCAGGCGCATTCGATATTCAGATGGATGTGTTACTTGAATCTGAAAAAATGCGTGCTGACGGTGCTGCACCAAGCAAGCTTTCTGAGTCAAGCTTCAAACACAGTTACTGGACAGTAGCGCAAATGGTGACACACCACACGGTAAATGGCTGTAACTTTATTCCAGGTGACATGCTAGGTTCAGGTACTCAGTCAGGCCCTGAACATGAAGAAGCAGGTTCAATGCTTGAACTATCTCGTGGTGGTAAAGAAAGCATTAAACTGAACAATGGCGAAGAGCGCAAGTTCTTGGAAGATGGCGATAAAGTGATTATGCGTGGTTGGTGTGAAGCCAACGGCTTTAACCGCATTGGCTTTGGCCGCGTTGAAGGCACAGTTTTACCTGCCAAGTAACCTCCTGC
This sequence comes from Pseudoalteromonas sp. P1-9, assembly GCF_001399975.1. Lineage (GTDB taxonomy): Bacteria > Pseudomonadota > Gammaproteobacteria > Enterobacterales > Alteromonadaceae > Pseudoalteromonas. Next base: position 86,234 of record NZ_LKBD01000003.1, on the reverse strand, counting down.
CCTTTTTAGGTGGCAAGCAAATTGCCACCTAATACTCCTTTTTAAGTCGTATTTCAAAAATTTTCCTGGATTTTTTGCAGTATGTTGGTATCTTGTACCGGTTAACTTGCCTGCTAATTAATAATAATCAAAGGCAGTATATTTAACTACGTCGGTTTTCATAATGTTAAAAGCACTTTTTCCAGATAAACAGTTACTGATCCGCCAAAACGGTGACGTAAAATACCTTACTTTGCCAAGCTGGCTGCAAGTAACGCTATTTTTCGTAGGTCTTGCTGTGTGCATTATTGCTGGTGCGGGTAGTTATCAATACGTTGAGCTAAATGGCGTGATCACCGAACAACAGCAAGTCATTGAGCAAAAACAATCTGAACTTGATGCGCTACACCTATCCTATCGTGAAAAGCACAGCGAACTTTCAAGTCGCATTTCTCAAATTGATGAAAAATCGCAACTAATGACCAATATGCTTGAGTCATTACCTGAAGCGCAGCAAGAAGAATTTCAGGCGCAACAAGACGCCACACAAAAAGAAAGCCCAACAGTTCAAACAGAGCAACAAGCGAAAACATCTGGCACCGAAACAAAGCCTGTAGACGCTGGCGCGACAAAAAAAGCGCAAGATAAAAAACAAGATATCAAACCTGAGCCTAAGGCTGAAAGTGAAGGTGAATCTGACACGCAAGATGACAGCACTAGCGAAGAAACCATTGAAAGTGACATCGCGCGTGAAAACCAACTGCTTGATACTCAGTTTACTACTCTTTCTCAAGTTGTCGATGGCCGTACTGAGAGCCTATTAAAAGCGTTGGAAAAAGCTGGGGTTGACCACACAACCTTAATTAACAAAGAGTTAGATGAAACAGCTCAAGGTGGTCCATTTAATGCGGTTGATGCATCTGTATTGAGTAAAGAGCAGCAAGCGTTATTAGATAAAATAGTAGTACTTAATCAGCTAAGCGGTAACCTTGAATTACTACCGACCAGTTTGCCGGCTAAAGCATTTTATGTTTCAAGTAGCTATGGCCTACGTACCGACCCTGTTACCAAGCGCAGAGCAATGCACCGCGGCGTTGATTTAGCTGGCTGGCACAAAACTGAAATTTTTGCCCCAGCACATGGCACAGTAAAACGTGCAGGTCGCAATGGCGGCTATGGTAAATTTATCGAAATTGAACATAAGAATGGATTCGTAACACGCTACGGGCATTTGGCTAAAATTAACGTAAAACGTGGACAAGAAGTACAAAAGGACCAAGTTATCGGGTTAATGGGTAACTCAGGACGCAGTACAGGCACCCATTTACATTATGAAATTTTACACAATGAAAAACACATTAACCCGTTAAAATTAACTAAGGCATTTGAGAATGTTCTCCAATAAGAAAAAAAATTCGTTTCCTTCTATTATCTCATCAGACGTTGAAATCTCCGGGACAATTAACAACTCAGGCACAATTCAGTTAGAAGGCTGCATCATTGGCGAAGTGAATGTACAAAGCCTAACTATCGGCAATGACGGCCGTGTAGAAGGCGATATAAACGCGCAAGAAGTAATTGTAAAAGGTACCGTTAAAGGCACGATTAAGGCTAAAAAAGTGGTATTAGAGCAGTCGGCAAATGTAGTTGGCGATATTTTTCACGACACTATTAGCATTCAAGAAGGCGCTTCAATTCAAGGCTCTATGACACAAGCAGCAACGCCTGTAGTAACAAATACTGAAGAAAAAGCACCAAAAAAAGAAAAGAAGACAGCCTAAATGACTTTATTACGTAATACCCTACTCGCGCTTACATCAGCCGCTATTTTATCTGCATGTTGGTTTCAAGATCCTGCTGTAAAGCAAGTTGAACAATTTATTAGTGAACAAAAAGTCGATAAACAAGATGAGAAATGGCGCACCAAATTAACGCTGCCGCCAAAACTTGAATTTGCACAAGACACAACCTATTACTGGGTACTTAAAACAAGCTTAGGCGAAATGAAGTTTGAACTGTTTCATAAAACAGCGCCTATGCATGCCTCAAGTACGATTTATTTAACCAAGCTTGGCTTTTACGATTCACTGACGTTTCATCGTGTTATTAGCGATTTTATGGCGCAAGGTGGTGATCCACTTGGCAATGGGCAAGGTTTCCCAGGATATCGTTACGGCGGTGAATTTGAACCTTTAGTATCGCATGATCAAAAAGGCTTATTGAGCATGGCCAATGCCGGTCCAAATACCGACGGTAGCCAGTTTTTTATTACCTTTCGCGCAACTCCGCACCTAGATGGCAAACATACCGTGTTTGGCAAGCTAGTTAGCGATGAAGCAGTGTTAGATCTGTTTAACGAAAACGCGACACGCTTTGGTAAGCCAAAACAACAACTCATTATCCAATCAGCGCATATTATTACTGAATAACAAACCAGTTAGTAACCAAGCGCTAACCACAAGCCTTAAGCCAACGCTTAAGGCTTGGATCTTCTAAGCATAACGTATACAATTCACCGCCCCTGATAATTGTAGTGAGATTATGCTAAAACTCGCCCTCGTTCTGCTTGTAATCTTTTGCCCAATGGCAATCGACCTTTACCTACCAGCCATGCCTCAGATGGCTGACAAACTCGATACGTCAATTACCAATATTCAATCAAGCATTACTGTTTACATGCTATGCGTGGGCTTTGGACAGCTCTTATTTGGTCCCTTAAGTGACCGTTTTGGCCGCCAAAAAATAGCTATATTTGGCGTTTTTGCTTACTTTGTTGGCTCAGTACTTGCGGCGTTTTCCGATAGCGTCACCTTGCTAATTATCGCCCGTATCATTCAAGGTGTTGGAGCAGCGGCAACATTTGTTAGCACATTTGCGTTAGTGAGAGATAACTACAATGCCAACAAAAGTGCCCAAGTAATTTCTTACTTAAATGGTATTGTCTGCTTTATTCCTGCATTAGCTCCTATTTTAGGCGCTTGGCTAACCTTGCAATTTGGCTGGCAGAGTAACTTTTACTTTTTAGCCGGATTTGCCGCAATCGGATTTATCGTGTTGTTGATTGCAATTCCTAAACGCCCTGCTATTACAACTCAGCAACAAACTGAGGAAAAACTGTCTTATTGGCAAATAATTTCACACCCAACATTTTTGTTTAATGCCACAATTTGCATGCTAGCTATGGGCGCTATTTTGGCATTTGTTGCACAGGCCCCTAACTACTTAATTAACCAACACGGGCTAACCGAGCAAGAATTTACGCTCTGGTTTAGCATTAATGCCACAGTGAGTATTATAGCCAGTTTCACGGCACCGCAATTAATCAAGCGCTCTACATCACTCGCCTTATTATGTGGTTTGTTGCTGATGGTCTGCGCTGCATGTTTGGTTTTACTATTTCAATTTACGTTTGCAAATGTTAGCAGCTTTATGTGTGCAATTTTTGTCGGCTCCATGGGCTATTCGTTCGCTATGGGCGCTGCTGCAGGTAACGCACTAGGGCCTTTTAAAAAGCAAGCAGGCAAAGCATCGGCCTTACTTGGCATGATGCAAATGAGTGGCGCGGGATTAATCGTTAGCTTAACCCAATACCTACCGCTTGCGATTCCATTTATTATTGCGCTGCACTTACTTAGTGTGTTGCCTTTTTTATTAACGCTAAAACGCTATCAAAGCGCGGTAAAACCGTCTTACAACTAGAGATATCAATTAATGATTAACTTTGAATCGCTGCTGTCATTTATCACCTTAAGCTTCTTACTTGCGGTGTCACCGGGGCCATCAAACGCGTTTCTAATGGCGCAAACATTTGCTAAAGGCAAAGCTGCTGGCATGCAAACAGCATTTGGCTTTGCCACCGCGGGCGTAATACACACAATATTAGCGGTAGCTGGCCTTAGTGTGATTTTAAAAACATCTCAATTAGCGTATCAAACGGTTCTTATAATAGGTGCGCTTTACCTTGTGTACTTAGGTGTCACCAGCATTATTGATAGCTTACGAAAACCAGAAATTATTCACTGCGAACTTACAAATAAAAAAGAAAAAAACATCTTTGTACAAGCCATGCTGACCGAGATTTTTAACCCCAAAGTCGCGCTCTTCTTTTTAGCCTTTATTCCGCAATTCGCCGACAGTTCGCTAAGCACACCAGTATGGTTACAGTTGTTGATTTTTGGCTTGCTTTACCCAATTTTGGCTTTCCCTATCGATGTGTTGTACGTAAAAAGCGGAAACAAGATTGCAGGTTACTTTAAACATCACCCGAGCGCGCAGCAATGGATTGACCGCATTGCCGGTAGTATTTTTGTTGTATTGGGGTTACGCTTGGTGTTCGAAGTATTTTAAAGTGTGAAAACATGGAACAAATTACCACTGCAATCCCCGCCAAAAAAAGCATTGCGCTTGTTGCCCACGATGGTAAAAAATCAGCGCTAACTCTATGGTGCCAAAAACACCAAGATGTACTCAGCCAACACAATTTATACGGCACAGGTACTACTGGCCACTTAATAGAAAAAACCACTGGGCTGGCGGTTGAAAAGCTTTTAAGCGGCCCTATGGGCGGCGACCAGCAACTTGGCGCTAAAATCGCCGAGCATGAAGTCAACCTACTGATTTTCTTTTGGGATCCACTTGCTTCACAGCCTCACGACCCTGATGTAAAAGCACTATTGCGACTTGCTGCGGTGTGGAATATTCCCGTTGCCTGTAATGAAGCGACTGCTGATATGCTGATTGCCAGCGAGCTTATGTCACAACAAATACATCGTACAATCCCTGACTACCATAATTATTTGGCCGATCGACTCGATTAAATCATTCAGAGTGCCTAACACGTAAAAACCGTGCAAAACGAGGCTTGCCGTATTTCGTCAAGCCATTGTAACGATATGTCACCATTGACCCTATCTCGGGCGGTGTGTTTCTCATAACATCTGACAAACCACTGCCCAGCTTGATTTGTTGACCGTTTGGCAGCTCAACAATCAATGCGCCAACTAACCCATGGTATTTTCCTTTACCCGGACTGTAACCCACCACCTTAGCCTCGGCATCTTGATACGGCTTAAGCTTGAGTAAATTATCACTACGGCCATCGCTGAACTGAGCGGCTTTTGCATGCAGCATAATGCCCTCGGCCCCCTGTTTTATTCGGGCTTGATAGTAGGCATCCAACTCCTGATGAGTAGTAAATTGACGCTGTTCAATTGCCGTCAAGTAGTCAGAAGGCGTTGCTTCTATCAATGTTTTGTAATTCAAGTAGCGCTGGTGAAATGCTTGGCTGTGATTCGGCATATCAAATACATAAAACCTTATTTTACGCCATGCTTGATGATTTGCCTTGGTATCGAGTACTGTGCTAGCAATAAACTCAAAATCACCATGGCGACTCCACAATTCACCATCAAGCCACTCACGCGGCCAATGTTCAGTAAACCAAGTTGGCGCATGAATAACGTTACCATTTCGGGTCACAAGCTGGTTGTTTTTCCATATGGCACGCACGCCATCAAGCTTCTCGCTCACTAGGTAATCATTAATGGGCTGTTGTTGATAGGATTTAGCAAGCTGCACTTCGACACAATCAGCAGCAGATGTAATAAGTGATAAGGTTAAGAATAGAGAAATTTTAAGAGCCATTTTTTCCTCCTTGAAAATTCAACGGCTCTTTAAAGTGTACTTTAAATTTTAAAGTTTGCTGGCGATAAGTGCTTGAACATCAAAAAGCGATGAACAGCGATCATCAGCGTGTGAAAAGTCAGCACTTAGGCTGTATTTATTAGGCACCACAACAGTGTATAGTTCGGCTGATTTGGCACTGCTAGAGCCAGTAACGGTATCTTCAACCGCAAGTCCTGAACTTGCTGTTAATGAAAAATGTGCGATTGCCCTTAAATAAGGCTCTGGATGCGGTTTTGGCTGTTCAACATCATCACGTGTGAAAATCACATCAAAGTACTTTGCAAGATCGTGTCCTGTCAAAATAGAATGCGCTTCTTCTTTCGCACTCCCGGTCACTAACGCAACCTTTACCCCCTGCTCGCGACACCAGGCTAGCAACGCTTTCGCACCCGGTAACAATGCGGGTAAATGCAATTTAGATATCTCAGCGAATACAGTGTGTTTCTTCTTTGCTAATGCCGATGCGGATAAACTCAGCTGGTGCTCTTCAACCAGCACTTTAGCGGCTTCAAGCGTTGGTTTACCAGCAAACTGCTGGCAAAACTCAGCCTCACTAAAGTGTAAATCAAACATCGCAAGTACTTTGTTCCAACTAACGGCATGCAAATGCTCGGAATCAACCAAGGTACCATCTAAGTCAAAATAAATTGCACTTAATGGCATTACCTTAACCTTGCTCTTGTAGTGACTCTGGTACTGGCGAATTTGCTACGTCACCACTTTCCACTTCAACCAATTCATAACCACGCGCTAAGCGTTTTACGGTGAGCACTGGCTTTTCTAAAGCCTGTTTTTGACGCTCAATATCTTCTGCTAAGCCCGTTAAACTCGTACCAAAAGAGCCTTCAGCCGTTTCAGACCAATTAACTGCTTTACCATTAATATTGTATTCAACAACATGTACTTGAAACAGTGTACCTTCATCACTTGGGCACTCAATAACGCGATAATTCCAAAATGCAGACATAATATTTTCCTCTAGTTAACGCGCGCTGACTGTAGCATATTTCACCTCAGATATGGATAACTAATGTGCTGCTAACGGTTATTTATACTGACTTCAATTTAACGTTATATGAAATAAATACCATCTCTCAGTAGTAAAGCTAGATTAACCTAGTTTGGGTGTCCGAAATAAACATAAAGTATGCAAAATCCAACTGCATAAAACTTGCATAAATATGCGCAAACTGTTTGTATATCAAATAAACAAGCAATTTAGTGTAGAAATTATGTGGTTGCAAAAAGTAGTTTTATTGCTGATATTCGGGTTTAGCGTTCAATCTAATGCTGAATCTAAAGAACTTATTGATGTACCCGTTTTAATTGCTGAGGATGTCAAATTACACTTACAACGCTTAAGTAAACAGACGGATATTCTGGCTATCTCAGATTTTTCAAATTTACCGCAGGGTCGTGATTTAGTTGATGTGATTCTACTCAATCAAGCACTGCACTTAGGCAAGTGCCAGTGTCGTTTAGTATATTTTGATAATTCAGTATATGGCCGCAATATCGAACTACTCAAAAGCGGAAAATACGCACTAAGTGCCGACACGCTATGGCTTTCTGATATTACAAGTCATCCCAATACATTACTCTCGAGCCAAGCGGTTATTCGCAATGGTGAATACGACGTTGGCTTATATACGTCAGTAAATAACGAGCGCGCATTAAAGGCGCAAAACAAAGATGATGTGTCGCGCTTAACCGCAATTTCAAATCGCTTTTGGAGTGCTGACTGGCAGGCAATTAATCAGTTAAACCCAATTAAGCTGGCACATATCGAATCATTTCCAAACATGAAGCGCCTTGTTAAAAGTGAAATTGCCGATTTTACCTTGCTGCATTTTCGCATAAATGACAATGATTTAAGCTTTGAACAGTTAACGCCTGTTCCAAATGTAAAAGCGGTACTGTGGGATAGCCGTCATTTCGCAATATCAACTCAATTTCCTAATTATCAACATATTGCAGACGCATTAAATAAAGGGCTTAAGCAACTTCATAAGCAAAATAAAATCAGTAGCGCTTATTTGGCGGTGGGCATTAACCACCCTCTCACTTCAGACTGGAAAATACTAAATGCGCCCGATTTTTAAAGCATTAATTTTTAATGCAGCTCTAATTACAACTTCGATTTATGCGAATGAATACAATACTCAATGCGCCAGCGATAAATACTCTCAGCACTTAGTCGATCTCATTATAAGTGACCACGAACAGCAGCGTACCAAATTGAGATGTGACAAGAGACTAGTTACCGCAGCTATTGAGAAAGTAGCTGAAATGGCCGAAACCGAATTCGTTTTTCATGGGCGAGCTAATGGTAGGTTACGTGATCAAGGTGTTGAACTGCCCATTTATTATGGTATTGGTAATGCCAATCAAGTAGAAGCATTAGCAGGCGGACAAAAATCGCCTGAAGTAGTTTGGAAAAGTTTTAAAGAATCGACTTCTCATGCAGATCACCTTTTAGCACGCAATGCATTTTATCGAAAACAAACACTTATCGGAGCTGCACACATTTATTTACCAAGCACAAGTCATGGTCACTATTGGGTGGTGTACATAACCGAAGAGGATAATGCATCAGAAAAAAATATTTTCCACGGTCCAATACCTAACAAAACCTCTCATGGTGTTTTTTATCAATCTCAAAACGAAAAAAAGCCCATCAACTGATGGGCTTTCTGCTATGAAATCTAAATAAATAGGTGCTTAGAAAAATGACACCTTAAACTCAACACCCATAATACGAGGTTGGTTTACCATAGCGGCATTGTTTGAGAAATCTACACCACCAATGAATACTTGCTCATCAGTAATATTTCTAACAAATGCAGATACTTCGTATTCGTTGTCGCCAGCTTCCCACAGGTAACCTGAGCGAATACCGCCTTCTAGTAATGCTTCGCCTTCAAATTCAACTGACTCATATAAGAAGAAGTCAATTTCACTGCGGTAAGACCAATCAGTGTATGCGAAGAACTCACCGTCGCCAATTTCTTTGCTGTAGCGTAGTGTGAAGTTAGAAATCCACTCTGGTGAATGTGGTAAGCTGTTGCCGTCTAAGCTATAGCCTTTACCTTCAACAAATGGGTCTGTAATTGTACAGTTAAAGCAGCCTTGCAAGAACAGTGAGTTGTCTTGTAATTCAGTTTTGTTGTAGCTGATGTTGAATGTAGCGAATAGCTCATCAGTTAAAATCCACTCTGAATCTAACTCTAGACCGTAACCAACTGTTTTATCAGCGTTAAGTAAACGGTTAAAGTTTGCAGAACCACCTACTGCAGTTACTTGCTGGTCATCCATCTGGAAGTAATATGTTGTCGCATTTACACGGCCACGGCCATCTAATACATCTGACTTAACACCAAACTCAATTGAGTTGATAGTTTCAGAGTCAGCTACAGTTACTTCGTCACCAAATAAGATTCGACCTTGAACACTTGGTGCACGGAAGCTGTTTGCTGCACGTGCGAATAGGTTTACATCATCAGTAAGCTTATAAGCTGCACTTAAGTCCCATGATACGTGTGAATCTTCTGGGTTAGCAGATTTTTCTAAGTCGATATTGTTGAAATCACCCGGAGTTACCAGACGTACCGCTCTAAAATCACGCTTGTCATCTGAATAACGAAGACCACCACTCACTTTTAACTTATCTGAAACGTGATAATCTGCCGAAGCAAAAACAGCCCAAGCCGTTGTATCTTGCTCTTGGAATACATAACCCCAGTTAAAGTCGCCACCTAAACCATCAAAACCAAAGGTTTCAATTGTTTGTTCTTCATTGTAGTAGTAAGCACCCACTTGGTAATTAAAATCACCCGCAAAGTTACTTGCTAAACGAATTTCTTGTGAGATTTGGTCATGTGATGGGATTGCATCAGCACTTTCTGATGCAAGGAAAATGAAGCCAGGGCCCATTTCAGGTGTTGGACAACCAAATACAAAATCGTTACCACAACCATAACCACCATCAACGTCTGCACGTGAGTAAATCTCAGCGCTTTCCCAACCAGTGATTGACGTTAGTGTGTGATCTTCAAAATCATACTCTAATTTGAGGCTTGAACCTTGAGACTCAACTTGCTGTGTAGCAAATTGTACTGAGTCTTGGTAAATCACTTCAGGATCAAAACCTGCAACAGGCTTGTTTGTGCCTTTTTCAATTGCATTTGCATGGAAAACAATTGGCTTACCATCTAAATCACGCGTGTGGTAATTTAGTAACGCAGTAAAATCACCTGCTTCATATAAAAATTGAATACGTGCCGCTTGCTCATCGTAACCACCGGTTACATCATTGATGAAGTTATTTGGCGCACGGTTATCAATATAATCATCGCGCGTTTGCTTAAGTACTGAAACACGAGCTGAAAGGTTATCGGTTAAACCACCGCCTACAGCACCTTCAAAATCTACTGAATTAAATGTGCTGTAAGATAATGCACCGTAACCTTCAAATTCTTGCGACGGCTTAACTGAGTCAAACTTTACAAGACCTGCAGGCGTGTTACGGCCGAATAATGTACCTTGAGGGCCACGAAGTACTTCTACACGCTCAACATCAAATACCGGAAAGCCTTTTAAAATTGGGCTTTCTTGTACAACGTCGTCTACCACTAACGATACTGGCTGTGATGCATTCAGATCGAAATCGGTGTTACCTAAACCGCGCACGTAAAAACGTGGGAAAGTACGACCAAAAGAAGATTCAACTGATAAGCTTGGGATTTTCGCGTTCATAAAACGGATATCCATACCAGCAGAACTGTATGCGTCTAGGTTATCGCCTTGTAGCGCAGAAACCGCAACAGGCACTTCTTGCGCGTTCTCAACACGTTTACGAGCAGTTACTTGAATCACTTCTAATTGTGCAGATTCAGCGCCTGCTTCTTCACCCTGTGCAACCGCAGCACCTGATAAAACTAATGATGAGAATAACGAGCCTTGAATTAATTTAGCTAGCTTTGACTTTTGTAGATATTTCATGGTGGTTTAAAACCTTGTGCACTCAAAATAAAACGTTTGATTAGCTGAACTCAGTTGCCTTGAGACAGTCATAATCATGCTTGTATCCTTTTAAAGTGAATGGCGAAGTTCAACTTTACACGTGTTTAACGCGGACCCATCAATACGAGTACTTAATACTGCGGGTTGAACATCGCCGCAACAGCCAGCCTTTCGGTTAACATGTTGTTTACACCCGTATCCATTTGCGGCAAAAATAATACAAATCGCCACCGTTTAAAAAGGACATATATCCTTGAAAAGTTTCAACAGATCGAATATGAAATATAGTTTAAATGCACTTTTTTGCATCTTTTAGCAGCATTTTTTGCAAAATACTCTAAAAAAGTACATTTAAAGAAAGGACAAATGGCCGCACAGCAGTTACATTAAATTTACATTTTTATGCTGAGAGTAACTCCGGTGATGCCAAAGTAAGTTGATGTTGATGCAACAATGCCATAATTTGAAAGTGAATTTCATCACTAACTTGCAAGTAGGTTTCGAAGTTTGTGGTAGCAATATACGACAGTACGTACAATTCAACAGCAAACGGGCTAAACCCTTTAAAATAAACACGACACGGATTTTCATCTATCAACTCGTGATTATCTAACAAGGCCTTTAGCGCCACATTAAACTGCTCCAACTGGCTGTTTGACTCTGGCATCGCAAGCAATAACTTAGGACGAAACGCCATCTTTTCACGTTCCGAAAAGTTTTCAATTTCCATATCAATAAACTTAGCGTTGGCAATGTACACCACTGTACGTTCAATAGTGCGCACGCGAGTGGCGCGTAAGCCAATCTCTTCAACTGTGCCAATAAACTGGCCAATACGGCATAAGTTCCCTACTTTAACGGGCGTTGATGAATAGAGAGTGATCGCCCCAATTAAGTTCTCGACCGACTTTTGCGCCGCAAGTGCAACAGCCAAACCGCCAATTCCTAAACCAGCCATAATGGTAGTGGCACTGAATCCTAAATTCTCTAACCAAATTAAGGCAGCTGCAATCACCAATAATGACTTAGTGACATTGCCTGCTGGCCTTAGTAAGTAAGTTGCATGATCTTTTCCCTCGGCAATTAGTTTTTCTGAATACTTTTGCTTGAACAAATCGGCAATTCGCCATAAAAACCACAACCACGCAAAAATAGACAATGTCGACGCTTCAGCAACGGCTTTTACCGCAAAAGTTACATTCGAGGTATCTGCGTAATTGCGCGCTAGAATCGTTGCAGTCAAAAAGCTTAATGGACCATAGAGAAACTGCAAATAATTAGCGACTTTGAGATTGGCAAAACGGGTAATACGGATTAACAGCCAAAAGCCCACTGAGGCAAGCACCACATAAAGCAGCAAGGTTACCGAAAAATAAAGCCATTGCCATAACATCACCCCCATAAAGCGATAACTTGGCAAATTCATCGATAGCCATTCACCTAACTCGCTGTAGCCGTAGTACTTATCGAGCAGCGGGGTTTTTGCCACCGTCGCATTAGAAATTTTCCAAATGCGATTATCGTTAAACGGAACTCGTTGCAGCAACACGGCAACTTTGCCTTCAGGCGTATCTATGGAGCCAACTAAATCGCGGTAGTCAGGTACATTTTCAGGCAAGGTGCCTAATGGGTCGTTCGATAAGCCATCAATATCAACCCAAAGCGCACGGTCTAAACTAACATGTAATTGGCGGGCGATTTCAGCTTTATGTGTCTCTTCTACCTTAAATGGTAGATTGCGAAAATCGAGGTAATTTGCAGCCTGTTCATAATCTGATTGACGTGCGGCGGTTAAAAACCCTTGCATGCTGCTGCGTGGTGTTTCGCGACCGAGCATATCCCAGCCGATAAAGGTGTTAAGTGACTTGTCTTGTGAATGAGTTTGCTCAACGTCTTCTTGTTCAAGCAAATCTTTAACGGTTACTTCGTTTTTCGGCTGCGCTAACGCGACGCCGAAAAACAGGAATAAACTCAAAAGCAAACTGTGCCAGATTGTGTCTTTCATGTGCTACATTCCCTATTCACATTTGAGTTTATTTTAGCGATTAACTGTGGCTTTTTACCTTATTAAATAACGCTACTTGTTCGTTACTTGGTTCATCAGTGAGACGACTGACAATCACAATCGCCAACGTAGCAATAATAAAGCCGGGTACGATTTCGTACATTAAGCTACTTAAGCTATCACCATTTACACTAATTGGTAAATAAATCCACAGTAAAACTGTCACCGCACCCGAAATAATACCCGCAAGCGCCCCCTGCTTAGTCATACGCGCCCAATACAAGCTTAAGATAACAACCGGACCAAATGCCGCACCGAAACCAGCCCATGCATTACTTACTAAACTTAAAATTGAACTATTACGATCGTAAGCAAGGAATATAGCAAGCAGCGCTACAGCAAGCACTGAAATACGGCCAACCGTTACTAAGGTTTTTTGTGACGCTTGCTGATTAAAGAACGCTTTGTAAATATCTTCAGTAAGCGAGCTAGACGTTACCAACAGCTGTGATGAAATCGTACTCATAATCGCAGCTAGAATTGCTGCTAATAAAAAGCCTGCAATTAATGGGTGAAACAATACTTGCGATAATAAAATAAAGATGGTTTCAGCATCTTTTAATTCAGTACCCGTTTGATTGACATACACAACACCAACAAACCCTGTCGCTAATGCACCGATAAGCGACACAATCATCCAACTCATGCCAATACGACGCGCCGTTGGTAAATCTTTAACTGAGCGAATAGCCATAAAGCGCACAATAATATGTGGTTGTCCAAAATAACCTAAACCCCATGCCATCGCAGAAATAACACCCAGTACAGAAACACCCGACGCAAAACTGAGTAAGCTTGGGTTAATTTGTTCTACCGTTGCCACCGCATTAGATAATCCGCCAACTTCACTTAGTACCACAAACGGCACCAATACCAAGGCTAAAAACATAATGCAACCTTGTACAAAGTCAGTCAGGCTAACCGCCAAAAACCCACCAAACAATGTGTACACAACAACAACGCCAGCAGTTACATACAAACCTAACTCGTAGCTTAAGCCAAAACTTGATTCAAACAGCTTGCCGCCTGCAACCACACCAGATGAGGTGTAAAGTGTAAAAAATACAATAATTACAATTGATGAAATAACGCGTAGCACGCGCTTATCATCGTTAAATCGGTTTTCGAAAAAATCAGGAAGCGTAATTGAGTCATTTGCCAATTCGGTATAACTACGCAAACGCGGTGCAACAATCAGATAGTTAAGATACGCACCAATAATCAAACCAATGCCAATCCATGCACTACTGAGTCCCGACAAGTACATTGCACCTGGCAGACCCATTAGCATCCAGCCACTCATATCGGATGCGCCCGCCGATAATGCCGTAACACTTGGGCTTAAATTTCTACCACCTAACATATAGCCTGATACGTCACTCGTTGACTTTTTATAAGCATAAAAACCAATGCCTAACATCACGATAAAATATAAGGCTAACGAAAAAATTGTGCCAAATTCCAAGTTATCTCTCCTAGGTACTAAACTTAGTACTTTATTCGCATTTTCACATCAAATGCGAGCTGTCATAATATTTCACTATATCAAAACATTACTTTGATTTGTTTATTTCTTGCGATTAATGCAACTGATAGTGCGTCAAATTTGTTCACCTAGGAAAAAATAACCAAAAACAGGTGAAATGCACACTCAATTATCCTATATTCAAGTCATAAAAAATTCTAAAGACAACATACAGGACCTCTGCTTTTATGTATTTTTATGCAGCGAGACAGCCTATTCTAAACCGAGAAAAGAAGCTAATTGGCTACGAACTACTTTTCAGAGACAGTTTAGAAAATGTATTTCCTAATATAAACGAAGACGAAGCAACATCACGTTTAATTGAGGGTAGCCAATTAAGCCTTGGTTTAGAGGATATGACAGGCGATAAGCCTGCGTTTATCAATTTCACTCTTGAGACGCTACTTAAAGGGTATGCAAAAACCCTTGAGACAAAAGAAGTGGTTGTTGAAATACTTGAAACCGTACAACCGGGCAAACGCCTATTAGCCGCCGTAAAAGAACTCAAAGAAATGGGCTATACGATTGCGTTAGACGACTACAAACATGCCCCCGTATGGCGTCACTTCTACCCTTTCGTCGATATTATCAAAATTGACTGGCTCGACACCTCACTTGAGCAAATACAAGAAATCATTGCTCAAACCAAAGACTTCCCAAGCATCAAATTTCTCGCAGAAAAAGTAGAAACACCTGAGCAATTTGAAAAAGCAATGGAACTTGGATTTGATTACTTCCAAGGGTTCTTCTTTGCTAAACCTGAAGTGGTACAAAGCCGTGCGCTAGCGCCAAACGAAATGACATTAGCTGAACTGCTTTACCAAACATCAAGCCCAGATATGGACTTAAAGAAAGTAACCGAAGTATTTGAGCGTGATGTTAACTTATCGTACAAGTTATTACGTTATTCAAATTCAGCGGCATTTAAGCGTCGCGCAGAAATTAGCACTATTAAACAAGCATTGGTTGTACTCGGTGTAGAAGAGTTAAAACGTTTCTTATCAGTACTATTTACCGCGCAAGTTGCTTCAGATAAGCCACCGGAACTAATGCGCCTTTGCTTAACACGTGCTAAGTTTGCTGAGCAACTATCTGAACAATCAGGTCAGTTCCAAGAATCATCTAAAGCGTTTTTAACTGGCATGTTATCGCTTATTGACGGTATTTTAGATCAGTCGATGGACGCCATTTTAGAAAAGCTACCGCTTTCTGAAGAGATTAAACTTGCCATTATAAAGCGTGAAGGCCGTTTAGCAGACTACCTTGGCTTGGTTGAAGCGTATGAACAAGCAAAATGGCAAGAAGCCAATGAGATTCAAACCAAACTGAACTTAAATGCAGATGATATTCCCACTGCATACCACGATGCATTGCAGTGGGCTAATTTACAAATGGAAGCAATGAGTAACTAAACTCAGAGACGATCTATTTTGCACATAAAAAACCGACAATTAAGTCGGTTTTTTTATGTCTTAAGCGAAATTCTTTAGCACTTTACAAATTCTCGAAGAAATCGTCATTCGCAGTTTCTTCTTCGGTCTTTTCGACTTTTGGTAACGGTGGATTACCATCATGCAGTTCGTAAAGCTGACGCTGAAGATAAATATCTTTCATAAACAAATATGGATCGAGTGATTCGTTCAGCAAAGCCTCCTGAGGAATAAGCGATGCACGCGCCTCTAACACTTTGATCACCCACTTACCAATTGTGGCTGGCGTACCAAGGGAAATACTTGGCAATACAAATGCGTCCATCACATCACCAGAGATATTTCTCGCCGTACTTGGGCCGTAAGCAGGGAACATTAAATAAGGCCCGTTATCGGCGCCCCATACTCCCAGTGTTTGACCAAAGTCTTCCGGCTCTTCAACCAAACCAATCTCTGAGGCAACATCAAAAATACCAAAAATACCGACAGTCGAGTTCACTAAAAAGCGTGCAACGCTAACGCCCGAATTTGAAACCTTGCCCTGCAGCAACGAGTTTGTTGCATCAATTGGCGCATCGAGATTATTCGTTGCATTAACTAAACCATTACGCACGGGCTGAGGCGTTACCTTGCTGTAACCTACCGCAGCTGGGCGCAATACGTACGCATCCAACACATCCATATTAAAGTCATAAATCGGACGGTTCATCGATTGCAACGGATCTCGTGGATCGTCTTTTTCTGGTGGCACCTGTGCGCAACCTGCGAGCAGCAGTACAATAACTGCCGCTAACAGGCTAAACACAGACTGGATTTTTTGATTAAGCACTCAGTATCCCTATTAAAACTTACAGTAATGTATCAATCGTTAATTCAACTTGATTGACTTGCTCGATATCAAAACCTTTGGTCTGTCCTTCAAGTTCGCCAGCTTGCGTATCAACTTTATCGTCATTACTCACACGCGCTATCACTTTAACGCGGTTAAACTCAGCAAAACTCATGCCCGCAACCATCGCGTCACTTTCTGATAACGTTACTTGCAGCGGTAATTGCCATTGTGATTTTTTCACAACAGCTAACGGCATTAGTGGACCGCTTTCGGCTTTTGCAAAGACAAATAACACTCCATTACGCGGTAATTTGTCTTTCAGTTCATCTGATAACGTAATATTTACCGCGACTGAACGCCCTTGTCCAAGTGAATTTTGTTTAGAAGTGTTAGATTGCTCAGCAACCTTTGCTTTTAACTCTTCAACGCGCGCTGACAACATTGCATAACTCGGGTTAGTTGTCGACATGCGTCCCAGAATAAGCTCAAATGCGGCCAGTGACTGTTGCCAATCACCACGCTCATAAGCAATTAATGCTAGCATTGAGAGTGCGTCAGTATTGCTTGGCTCTAACTTTAATACTTGAGACACCGCCTTCGCTGCTTGATTCATCGAACTTTCTGAACCTTCAAGCATCAGCACTTGTGCCTTACTAACCAACGCATTTACGCTTTTGGGGTTCATCGCAAGCGCTTTATCGAACGACATGTTTGCTGCTTCAAAATCATTTAGCATAAGCATAATACGTCCGAGTAACAACCAAGCCATCTCGTCGTCGCCTTGCTCGGCTAATTTAGTGCGAAGACCTAACGCCAGCTGCTGCATCTCATTATTAGACAATGGTTCGCCCTGCTGCAATACCGCGCGCTTGCCGAGCTCTGGCAAGTTATCTTTCGCTTGCTGCCACTGAGTAAGTAAATTAAAGCTGCCTGTCATTAAATAAAACACCGCGCAGAATGTTAGCGTAAACATACTTGCCGTGAGCGCAATAACCGAGCGGTTACCACGCTGATTTAATTGTTGCTCAGGCGCAAGCTCTTGTAACAAAGCTTGCTTTTGCTCTATTACCGCAGTGTTATAGGCATCGTCACTCAGCTTACTGGTATCAACTTCTTGCTTTAGTTCATCAAGGCGCGACTCATAATCTGAAATACGAAGTGCGTTCGCATTAGGACTCGTTTTTACCGCTTTTTCTTTGCGGATAAATGGAAAAACAACAAACAATAAACCAAATACAATTAACGCCGCAGCATAGATATAAAATGAGGTGATCATGCTACTTCCTTATACTTGGCAATCAGTTTTGACAGTTTTTGTTCATCTGCATCTGTCCACGTTGAACGACTTTGCGCTTGTTTCTTTTGCTTAAAAAGAATTAGCACAAAACCAAGCAACACAAAGCCAAGTGGTAACACCCAAAGAAGCAGTGTTAACGGTGTCACTGGCGGCTTGTAGTGAACAAAATAACCATAGCGATCGATCATATAGTCAACCACTTGATCTTTAGTATTGCCCTCTTGTACTAGCTGAAGCACTTTATCACGTAAGTCTTTGGCAACCACTGCATCAGAGTCTGCAATATTTTGGTTTTGACATTTAGGGCAACGTAATTCAGCCGTTAATTGGCGAAATAATTGCTCTTCTTCTGCGCTATTAAATTGATATTGGTTCTCGGCGGCAAATAGCTGCGCAGCAAATACCGTTAATAAAACCATTAAAAAATTCTTCATTACTGGAGCTCTAATAACTTAGGTGCAAACTTGGCACGCCATACTCGTTCATTAATATCACCGGTGTGATGTAAAATTATCTTACCGTTTTTATCTACTAGGAAGTGCTCTGGCGCACCCGAAACACCTAAATCTAACGCCAGTGTGCGATTAAGATCGAGAATGTTAAATTGATACGGGTCACCTGTGCGCGCCAACATACCCTTTACTTCACTTTGCAATGCAGGCAAATCAAACACATCACCGAAGTCTGGGTCATAGTTTTGTTCGTAATACAAACCGATAATTTTTACGCCTTGTCCGCGCAATTTAGTCAGATAAGGTAACTCAATTAAACATGTTGGGCACCAAGTACCCCACACATTTAATAAGTACACTTCACCAAGTAAATTTTTATCGCTCCAGCGCTTATTTTCATCCATTAGATCCGGCAGATTAAACGTTGGCATAGTTTGCCCTATACGCCCAGTTTCAATTTCCTTTGGATTACCAAATAAACCTTTCAGTAAAAAAACACACAGCACAGCAAAAACAATAAACGGCACTAACATTAACGTTTTGTTTTTCATGCAATCGCCCCTTTAATGGTTGCCTTAGATGCCGCCGTTTTACGACGATAGCGTTTATCTAGCATCATAAATACGCCAGCAAGCGACATTAAAATACCGCCAAGCCACATCCAGCGCACAAACGGCTTTTCATAAATACGCAGTGCCCACGCGCCGTTACTTAGCTGCTCACCTAACGCAAGGTATAAATCACGACTTAACTTGGCATCGATGGCTGCTTCGGTCATCACTTGCATGCCTACATCGTACTGACGTTTTTCGGCGTAAAGCTCTGTTACTTTTTGGTTATCTTTAAAGACAGTTACAACGCCAGCATGACCTTTATAATTAGGGCCAACAATGGCTTTTACACCGTCAAAGCGATAGCTGTAATCATTGAGTTGAACTTGCTCACCAGGGTTAACCTTTACTTGTTTCTCTACCGAGTAAGCAGACGTCAGCGTGACACCGAGTACTACAAAAGCAAAGCCTAAGTGGGCAGTATGCATCGCCCAAAAACTGTTACCCAACTTTGTCAATGACATATCTTCCTTGCTTAACTTTTCAAACAAATCAATCGCCACTGTTAAACAAACCCAAAGGGCAAAGAAAACGCCAACCAAGGTGGTAGTCGACACATTTTCATAACTTGAATAAAGCCATGCAAAAGTAACAACAGCTGTAACAACGAGTGCGCCAACCAGCTTTTTTATTACATGAGAAAACTTATTTTGTTTCCAGCGCAGCATAGGCCCTAAGCCTAATAGTAGTGAGAACGGCATTAACAAGTAGAAGAACATTTGATTGAAGAAAGGTACACCAATTGAAATTGTGCCCATTCCAAGCTCTTTGTGCACCATAGGCAATAAAGTACCAAGCAGTACTATTAACATTGAAACACACAATAATAAGTTGTTGAGCCACAGCGCTACTTCACGAGAGAAAAACTTATAACGCGACGTCGATTCGACCGTGCCTGCTCTTAATGCATAAAGTAGCAAACTACCGCCTACAACAATGGCAAGGAACGACAGAATAAACGAGCCACGACCCGGATCAGTGGTAAAGGCGTGTACCGATACAATAATACCCGAGCGTACAATAAAGGTGCCAAGCAGCGTTAACGAGAACGCAGCAATCGCAAGTAATACCGTCCAAGACTTAAACACACCGCGTTTTTCAGTTACCGCAAGTGAGTGGATAAGTGCAGTTGCTACAAGCCATGGCATTAGTGATGCATTTTCAACTGGATCCCAGAACCACCAGCCGCCCCAGCCAAGCTCGGCATAGGCCCACCAAGAACCAATTGTAATACCAAGTGTTAAGAACAACCACGCGGCCATCGTCCAAGGACGTGACCACTTTGCCCAGGTATTATCTAACTTACCCATTAAAAGCGCCGCAATCGCAAATGCGAACGACACCGATAAACCTACGTAACCCATATACAGTAATGGCGGGTGAATAATCATGCCCGGATCTTGTAACAATGGATTTAAATCGTGCCCTTCAATTGGATAGTAAGGCAGTAAACGCTCGAATGGGCTCGACATTAGCAGCGTATAAAGAATGAAGCCAAGGCCTAAGAAGCCTAAAATCGACAGTACGCGCGCACGCAATTGCCACGGCAGTGATTTAGACGCAAATGCAACAATCGCCGTCCAACCAGTTTGCATTAATACCCAAAGTAATACGGCACCTTCGTGACCACCCCAGGTAGAGGTAACTTTGTAATACCAAGGCAACTTAGTACTGCTGTGACTCGCCACATACGCCACTGTGAAATCATCAATTAAGGTAACGTAAATTAAAATAGCGAAGGAAATCGCGGTAAATATAAACTGCGCTAAGGCAAACGATGGTGCGCTTTGCATTAGGCGTAAATTGCCTTTTACAGCACCATACATAGGATACACAGTGAGTAATATCGAAAACGCTAACGCCAGCGTTAACGATAAATAGCCTAATTCAGCAATCATAATTAGTAACCGCCGTTATTTAGGTTATATTTTGGTTTTTCGTGTTTAATGCCCTTAACTGCTTCTGCAACATCAGCCGGCATATATTCTTCATCGTGCTTAGCCAGTACTTCAAACGCTTCAATTACATTAGACTCTATTAGCACGCCCTGCGCCACAATCCCCTGCCCCTCACGGAATAAGTCTGGAAGAATACCGTGATAACGGATCGTTACTAATGGACCGGTATCAATCAGTTTAAATTCAACATCTAACGATTCTTCGTTACGTACTACTGAACCCGGCACAACCATACCGCCAATGCGTAGCTTTTGACCGATAAATGGCTTTTCTTTATTTGGCCCTTTACCCTCAATTAGCTCTGACGGGGTATAAAATAAATTGATGTTTTCTTGCAACGCATAAAGCGTTAGGCCTATTGCCGAGCCAATACCCAAAAGCACCGCAATAATGGTAAACATTCGTTTTTTACGTCTTGGATTCACAGCCCCTGCTCCTTCGCCTTTTTAATACGTGCTTCGCGCGCAATTTGCGATTCTACATCGTCTAAAATTTTGCCGTGAGTGCGTTTACTCGATATAAAAATACCTAATAAAATCACTGCACATGCCCCATATGAGAGCCAGACATAAAAGCCATAGCCACCCATCGCGAAAAATTCTGAAAGCGAGTTAAACTGCATTCTTACCTCCACTCACTAAATTACGCACCCAGGGGCGGTGCTTTTCTCTTTCTAAAATTTCATTCTTTAAACGCATTAGCACGATAACAGCCATTAAGCATGCAAATGCCAAAATATTAATAAGCAATGGATATAGCATGCTGCTATCAATTGCTGAACCATCAAACTTGGTAATCGTTGAGCCTTGGTGCAAGGTGTTCCACCACTCTACTGAGTAATGAATAATAGGCACATTAACCACACCAACCATGGCTAAGATACATGATGCACGGCCTGCCGCACCTTTATCTTCAAACGCGTGATAAAGCGCAATCACACCAACATACAAAAACAATAAAATCAGCATAGTGGTTAAGCGCGCATCCCATACCCACCAAGTGCCCCACATAGGTTTACCCCATGCAGCACCTGTGATTAATGCAATAGCTGCGACTGCTGCGCCCACTGGTGCAATAGCAATTACGGCCAATTCAGCATTTCGGATCTGCCACACCATCGCAATAAATGCGGTAATTGCCATTGAGGTGTAAGCCCCCATTGACAATATGGCGGAAGGAACATGAATAAAGATAATTCGATAACTGTCTTTTTGTTGATAGTCAGCTGGCGCATACGCAAGACCCCAAGTCCAACCCACAATCAAACCAATCACGGCAACGACGGCAAAGTACGGCATCAAGGTATTGCATACTTGATACGCTTTTTCTGCTTTCGCATATGGATGTAACCACTTCCACATAACTAACTTACACTCACTTTTAAAGATGATGAAACGGCAAATGGCGCTAATACACTTGCACCAGCAAGCAGCGCCCCTAATATGGCTAGTTGACCCGAGTAGTCAAGCGACATAGAGCCTGCATCGATTGCAGATGTCGCAAAAATTAGTACCGGAATATACAAAGGCAATACCAACAAGCTAAGCAGTACGCCGCCTTTTTGTAATCCCACAGTTAACGCCGCACCTATCGCCCCGATTAGGCTTAATAACGGCGTACCAATAAGTAGCGTTAACAAGGTCGCCGTTAACGCTTCGCTTTCTAAATTAAGTAATAAGGCGAACATGGGTGTCATTAGCACCAAAGGTAACCCAGTAACCGTCCAATGTGCAGTAACCTTAGCTAACACAGTCAATGATGTTGGAAATGGACTCAACATCATTTGCTCCAACGTACCATCCACGTAATCATCGCGGAACATTTTATCTAAACCTAACATGGTAGAGAGCAATGCCGCTACCCAAATGATTCCTGGTGCCATGCGCGCTAGAAGATTAGGCTCAGGACCAACCCCTAACGGAAATAAGGTGATCACAATAATAAAAAATAAAACAGGATTGATAATTTCTGAGCGCTGACGAAATGCCAACGTCAGATCTTTTTTATAAATACTTGAAAATAAGCGCCAGTAAGAATCGTGAGTTTTCATTTAAAAACGGTACTCCAATACTAAGCGCGACAGCTCGGGGAAGTGTTCTGTTAGGTCTTGGTGGCTAGTTAAAATAATCGCGCCACCTTGTGCTAAATGTTTTTTAAACTGCTGCTGTAACAGCACAACGCCTTTTTTATCAACTGCGGTAAACGGCTCGTCGAGCATCCAGAGCGTTGCTTTATTAAGCCAAAGGCGCGCAAGTGCAACACGACGTTGTTGCCCAGCCGAGAGTAAACGTACTGGCACATCTTCAAGGCCAACTAAGCCAAGTTGCGCTAATACATCGTGCAAATCTTGCTGTGTTTCTAAACCGTGGGTTTCAAGCCAGAAGGCAAGATTTTCAACTGCGGTTAATTGCCCATTTACCCCAGTTTTATGACCAATATAAAGTGTATCACTTGCAAATTGCAGATTATCTTTGGCAATGTCTTGACCTTGCCACAATACCTTGCCTGACTCAGCACGCACAAATCCCGCCAGAATACGTAGTAGCGAGGTTTTACCCGCGCCATTTTGCCCTTCTAACTGGACAATTTGCCCTTGATGTAATTCAAAAGAGAGATCTTCAAACAAACATCTATCTTGCCGAATGCAGCAAATTGAATCTACTTTTAACAAGTTTAATCATCTCTCGACCTAAAATTGGGCATTAGTCTAACATAATGGTATTGTAAAACGTAATCTCCTCGACAAGAGAAATTGGCAATAGCTTGATTTAAAACAGATGACCGATATTCAATCTTTGCTAAATGTTGTTAGTAGCGCCACTGTTGATACAGAGCAAAGTGCGTTATCGCAATTAAGCCCCACACAGCAAGACCAAGTAAAACAATTGCAACAGTTAATGCAGCAGTTGAATTTACCCACAAAAACAAGTCAAAAATTGCTCTCGGCACTGCTAAACGAAACGCTAAATGTCAGCAATGTTGATATTAGCCAAAATAAGCTGTCGTTTAATTTACCCCAATTAACGCCAAAACTTATTGAACTGATTATTCCTAATCAAACAATACAGTTACAGTCAGATAAGGCACAAGTAACGTTAAGCACCTCGCTAACTGATTTGTTAGTCTCCCTGCCAAAGCATGAAATTAAGTTACCAAATAACATCGTTTTTCAGCTTCTTAAAATCGCCACAAACGATAGCAGCACGCAACCTACGCTCAAATTACCGGCACACATTGTCAATCAACCCAATCTGCTTGCAGTGGAATCGCAAAAGGTAACAATCACCAGTGATTTACCAAAAAACTTAGTCAGCTTAGTGAAGCACAATCAACCCGCAATAATTGAAATAGCGACCAAACAAGACAAGTTTAGCTTTAGCGTAAAACTCGACAAACACAGCCAACCGGTGCTAACCCAACCTTTGTCGATGAAAAAAGTAATTGATTTGATCAAACTGCAAAATGCACCACTACAACTTGATACCGCTAAAGCCCTGGCGATTAAAATTAACCAAAATGCCGTTCAATTGCCGTTAGAGAGTCACCTCGTGTCAAATCAAGTACTCAAGCCAAGTCTAAAAAATTTAGGTGATAAGGCGGTACTCGCTGTGTCAAAGCTTGAAATGACGATTAAATTAGCCCAATCAGATACTAAACAGCTAAAGGCGCAAGACTTTATTGCTGCACCTAAACCACAAAGCCATCAGCTACCCGTTATTAATCAACTTACGTCGTTAAAAGCACGTGTCGCTAAACCGCTACTTGAACCCATTATGGCAAGTATTCGTTCGCTATTATCAGGACGAGAAGTCACGATTAAACATGCCTCAAAAGGCAGTATCAACTTGCAAGTGACTACACCAAGCCCCAATACAAAAACAGATGTTACATTACCTAAATTTGAGATAAAAGGCGGCACTGAAAAACTTCCTACATCGCCTATTCAAAGCGAAGCGCAAGTTCAAAAAGCACCGATTTACGCTCGCCCACTTGTCACCACACCCTCGCTTAAACCAAGCGCGAGTCTGCAAGTTCCAGTTGTTGTGCCTAATCAAAGTGCAACTAATATAAAATCGAACCATAGCGAGCTTAGTGCCAAACTAGAGGCTACAGCAAAACAAAATCCACTCAGTATTTTGACCCAGCAAATTAGTAAACTTGCGTCAGAGCCAAAACTGCCTGAACCATTAGCCCGATTAGTTAATCAAGCGTTTACACGAATAATCAGCGAAGGCACAGCGGTGCCACAAACTGTACTGCAATTGAAATCGGTAGTAGCACCACTGCAAAATACCCAAACTGATACATTACAAACGCCTTTCGGCGCGATGGAACATGCCAAAATTTCTCTTGCAAGCAACGGCGTTTTTCAACAGGCAGCGCTCAATCATGAACTGCAAGGCAAACTTGAGAATTTACTGCCCATTTTACTTGGACTATCGAAAGGGCTAACAAATAAAAAAGACAGTAAATCCTTAAAAGGCCAGTTAGCGCTACCAGCATTACTACAAAAAAATATGACAGACAGCCTTAGTGCGCTGCAAAAAGGGATACAAGGAAACGCCAGCAGCGCATTACAACAAACAGGCAGTACCGAACAACCACAAGTCAATATGCAGTTTTCGATACCCATGCAACAAAACGAAAAACTGACCACAACACCTATTTCAATTGAAGAAGAAAAACGAAAAACGAAAAACGGCGAATTAGTATCTGTGTGGCGTATTAATTTAGCGTTTGAAGTAGAAAGTTCAATTTTAAATATTGGTGCAGAGCTTATTAAAAAGCAGTTATCTCTCAGTTTTAACTCATCACACACGCGATTGATTGAGAAAGCAAAAACCCAAGCGCCTTTATTACAACAAAAACTAACGCAACACGGTATTGAAGTAACACAAAGCGAATTTCATGTATCAGAACAACAATCACTGTCAACACGCTCCGGCATAGTTAACATTAAGGTGTGATATGACGCAAAAATCAGCAATCGGCTTAATATATGATGGCCAAGGCGCGCCAGAAGTAAGCAGTAAAGGGTTTGGTGAATTAGCCGAACACATAATTCAATATGCGAAAGACAATGATATTTTACTTCATCAAGACGAAGCGCTAGCAAACAGCTTAGCAAACCTCGAGGTGGGGCAAGAAATCCCAGAAGAGCTTTATTATGTTATTGCTGAACTCATTGCATTTTCATATGTATTGCAAGGAAAGTTCCCACCAGGCTGGTTAGCACTACACAATAAATTAGATGTAAAAGTGTAAGCTTATATGAACTCACTTAAGTAGCTGATTTTCCGAGCGGACTAAATACCATGCTAACTGCGTTGGAATGTATAAATGTAGAACAACTACATAAGAAAAATTCCGCCTTGCTATCATTTCATTTATCCAGCGCTATCCCTGATCTCACACTTCATAGAATTGGTATTATTTGCACTTTTGTATGCATAAGTAAATCAATATAAAAAGGTAAACGCTAAAGCTAATTGAACCGTTGTGAATTTAGCTCTATATCGCAGCCTAGCGCTAATCGATCATTTAACGCAGTTTAAGGTGCAATGGAAAGGTAACCTAGAGCAGCCGCCCTAGGTTAGAAAGTAGTAATTACTCACCTTCTTTTTGATGAAGCGTAAATAATAACTCGGCTTCTGCGCGAGGCAATTCGCACTCTCGCATCACTTCTTCAATATCAGCCCCAAGCTCAATCATTTTCACTGCGCGTGAGTAAATTTTAGATTCAGGATCAGCCAACTGAATATCTTGTTGTTTTTGTTTTAGCTCTTGCGTTTCAGATTGAAGTTCCATCACGTGCTTACCAATTTTAAGTAGGCCCGAACGGATCTCTTCTATTTCGTTTTTATTAATTGTTTGCTGTTTGGTTAACTGCGATTCACTTTGTGAGTTAACAATTTGCACCTGTTTTAAACGCGAAAGCGCGCGAAACGCAACAACACAGGCACAAACCGCAACACAAAGCGCAAGAATAGAGATAATTTGCCAAATCATTAGAAATTACTTAGCTCGTCCCACTCTTCATCACTTAGAAGTTTATTTAGATCTACTAAAATAAGTAATTCGCCATCGCGATTAGAAACACCTTGGATAAACTTAGCACTTTCTTCAGTGCCGATATTTGGTGCGCTATCGATTTCAGATGTGCGTAAGTAAACTACTTCTGCAACGCTATCAACCAAAATACCGATCACTTGCTTTTCAGCTTCAATAATCACAATACGCGAGTTATCGGTAACCTCTGCACTTTGTAAACCAAAGCGAGTACGTGTATCAATTACTGTAACTACGTTACCACGTAGGTTAATAATACCTAGCACATAACCCGGAGCGCCTGGTACAGGAGCAATTTCACTGTAACGCAACACTTCTTGCACTTGCATTACATTAATACCGTACGTTTCTTCACCTAAGTGAAACGTAACCCATTGCAATACTTCATCATTTACGTCGGCTGCATTTGACGAAAGAACTCTTTCTTCACTCATTTTTAAGCTCCTATCCAATGTGGATATGTATTAACTGCTACTAACTAAACGACTTAGCGCTATGCCTCATCGTCTTGGCTATCTAAACCTTGATCTAATAATTCAGTCATTGCTGAGACATTAATTAAAGCACACATTTTCTCTTTAATTAATCCCGCAAGCCATGGTCTACGACCACCTTTATCACGCCATTTAATATCTTGATGCGATAAACTGACATTATCAATTAAACGCTCAGCTAACAGTCCCCAGTTAGATTCACCTAACATTATAAGATACTGATAGTTTAGCGCTTCTTCTAACTTTTTGTTATATTTTTCTGGCATTACCCAACGCGCTGAATCAACTACGTTGAGCTTTTGTTCACGATGAAGCATGACACCTTTAAACCAGTCAGGTTTACCAAATATTTGATTTACTTCACCTAATTGGTAAATTCCACCTAACACCTTGAGTGGCACAGCAAGCGTTAAGCCTGCTACTTCAAAGTAAAGCGCCTGGAATTCGTCATCATCATATGTGGCATCTTGAGTGCGTGCTGGCGGTAAAGCAACTTCAACCGCTTCAACCACCTCTACCTTTACTTCCGGTACAATTACAGGCTCTTTTACAACTGGTTTTGCTATTACCTTTTCAGTTGTAGCCTGTTGATGCTCGGCAGCTTTAACTTCAACGTCACTTAATAAATTTTCAACTGGATTGGCGACTGAGTCGCGCGCAATATCTTCTTGCAATAAGGCATCTAAATACTGCTTCATTACCTTTTCATTTGCAAAAAGTTGCTTAGTCATTCACTGCCTCTTCAATGTGTTCTAGCAAAGCAGTATAAGCAAATACCCCCCGTGATTTAGGACAATATTTGTGTGGTGCCTGCATGGCTAAACTTGCATCTCGTAATTTAGTATCTACTGGCACGACGCCCGGCCATACTTTTTCGCCATAAGTAGCACGTAATTTTTTATATGCTTCAAGTGACGCTTTGGTGCGCTTATCGTACATAGTGGGCACAATCGTATAGTTATACGATTTATTTTGTGAACTTTGCATTAGTTCCATAGTACGCATCATACGGTCTAAGCCTTTTAGTGCTAAAAACTCCGTTTGCACTGGAATTAATACGCGGTTACATGCAGCGAGTGCGTTAACCATTAATACACCTAGTACTGGCGGGCAATCCAAAATCGCAACATCGTATTCGTCGCTAATTTTATCGAGTGCATTACGCAAAATAAGGCCCATACCACTTTTTTTACCGAGACTTCTATCTAGTGTGGCAATTGCCATAGTAGCTGGCAATATATCTAAATTTTCTACCCCAGACGGACACAGTGATTGCAAAATTTCTTCACGCGCCATGGTTTTACCACGTGAGAAAATATCAAACACACTCACTTCTAGCTCTTCAGAGTCAATACCAAAATAATAAGTCAATGACGCGTGTGGATCAGTATCAATCAGCAACACACGTTTACCACGAGACGCTAATAAGCCTCCCAAGGTGACTGTGGTTGTGGTTTTACCCACACCGCCTTTTTGATTTGCTACCGTCCAAATTTTCAAGCGAATACCTATTGTTCTTGTTCTCGGGTTGTTATGCGAATACCACCATTTGGTAATTCGATTACTTTAAGTGAATCGTCTTTTTCTGCATCCTGCTTTAACTTCTCCACCGCTTGCTCAGTGGTTTGTTTTGCGTTAGCTGTTATCTCAGTTTCATCGGTTTCTGGCAATGCATATTTTGAAATTGCGATCACCACCTTGCGATTTTGTTGACGCCCTTGTTCATTATTATTATCGCTAAACGGTGAGTACTCACCATACCCCTCAATTGCCATTCTTGCAGGGATTATGCCGAGATACTCAAGCCATACCAGCACTTCGGTCGCACGGGCTACCGATAAATGCCAATTAGAACGAAATACTTCATTATTTATCGGCTGATTATCGGTGTAACCACGCATTCTTAAGTAGTTTCGGTTAGCATTTAAAATTGGTAGTAATGAACGTAAAACAGTTCTTGCACGTTCAGTGGCAACCGCACTACCACTGGCAAACAACAAGCTTGAACTTAGCTCTATGGTAAGCCAATTCATGTCTTTTTCTAACTGCGCTTGCCCCGCTTCAATTTCATCAGATATCGCTTTTTTAAGCTCTTCTTCAAGCGCATCGAGCGGCTGGCCTAAATACTTTTGCTGTAAATTACTTAGCTCTCCTCGCCCATCGACAAGTTCTGGCCCTTTTTCTTCATTTACAATACTAATGCCGTGCAGTTGTGAATCAACTTCTGGTTCGTTGCTCGTAAGAATACCTTCACCAGATACGCCTTTTCCCGTACCTTTACTAAATTGGTCTGTTGTTTTAAACACATGAGAAATTGTGTCTGACAACACTGAAAATTTTTCTTCTTCGATAATGGCCATCGCGTACATCACAACAAATAACGCAAACATTAATGTCATGTAATCGGCATAAGAAACTAACCAGCGATGTGTGTTATCGTTTTGTTCGGTTTGCTTAAAAGGCTTAAAGCGTGGCATACGCGACTACCTAAACAACGACTTATTATTTTTTTCGATTAAGTACGCCGAAAGCTTTTGTTCAATGGCATTAGGCGTATCACCTTGAAGAATGCAAAACATCCCCTCAGCTAACATTTGATGATACCGGCAATGTTCGTCCACTAAATAAGCCAATTTATTGGCAATTGGAATATAAAGAAGATTCGCAAAGCCAACACCGTAAATAGTAGCAACAAACGCAGTGGCAATACCCGCACCTAACATATCGGGTTGTTGAATAAAGTTCATTGCTTGAATAAGACCGAGTACGGCCCCCAGAATGCCAAGAGTTGGACTGTAACCCCCCATGGCATGATACACTTGGCTTGACTCGTTAAGTGCATTGCGACGTTGCAATATTTCGTTTTCCATGGTGTCAAAGAACTGCTGCTCGTCACTACCGTCAACAAGCAAATTTAGGCCTTTTGATACAAAGTGATCTTTTTCATCAATAGCAAGGTTTTCTAACGATAAATAGCCGTCATGACGTACTTTTGCAGCCCAACTTTTTACTTGCTCAATGCCTTTTGCAAAATCGTGCTTAGGTGGCGTTATCACCCAAGGCAGCATTTTAATGGCTGTGGTAAACTGGTATTTAGTTGCCTGCAACATTACCGCGCCAAGCGTACCGCCAAACACAATTATGAATGCTGACAAATCAAATAAATTCGCCAGCACACCACCTTCAATGGTATATCCTAAGCCAATTGCTACAAACGCGATAATCGCACCAAAAACGGCTAGTTTATCCACAACCTATTTCCGTGTTGATATGTTTAGCAACGTCATCCAATGCGATGCTTTTCTCGCTTAAACCAGCACTTGCAACTGCTTGTGGCATACCGTATACAACGCAAGAGGCTTCATCTTGCGCCCAAATTTTAGACCCTGCCTGTTTTAGCATGCGTGCGCCATCTCGGCCATCAGCTCCCATACCGGTAAGTACAATTGCCAACACAGAGTCACCGTAACTTTTTGCTGCACTAGCAAAAGTGATATCAACGCTTGGTTTGTAGGTGACACGAGCGCTATCATCTTCATAGATTTTTAGCTTTTGATTGCCGCTACGACCTTCCACTAGCATTTGCTTACCACCAGGTGCTAAATATGCAACGCCTGGTCTGAGCAAGTCGCCGTTTTCTGCTTCTTTAACTTTGATTCGACAAAGTGAATCCAATCGCTGTGCAAACGCCGGTGTAAATGCACCTGGCATGTGTTGAATCAACAAAATTGGATGGGGAAAGTTAGCTGGTAACTGCGTAAGTACTTTTTGCAGCGCAACCGGACCACCTGTAGAAGTACCAATTGCCATTAACTTGTATTGTTTACCAGATGCTTTGGGTCTTTCGCTTTTAGTTGCCGCACGCGAATCAGCCGGTGTGGAGCGAGCAGCAAAGGTTCTATCAGGCTGGCGTAACGTTGAGCTAGTGCTGCGCTCAGGTGTTGTTCTTGCCGTTGGCGCTTGATTTAATGTTGCACGCTGTGGCCTAAAACCACCTACTCGGCGACGGCCTATTTCTTTAACTTTTTGTTGAAGCACTTTCGTTGCTTCTTCTTTGTCGCGAGCAATGTCTTCAAACTTTTTAGGTAAAAAGTCTAACGCGCCGGCATCAAGTGCATCAAGCGTTGCACTTGCTCCATCATGCGTTAACGAAGAGAACATTAATATTGGTGTCGGCGTTTGCTGCATTATTTGCTTTACAGCGCTAATACCGTCAAGTACAGGCATCTCAATATCCATTGTGATAACAGATGGTCGTAATTCGGCAGTTTTTTCAACCGCCTCTTTACCATTGTTAGCTGTGCCAATCACTTCAATATTGGGATCTTGACTCAAGATTTCACTCACACGACGGCGAAAAAAGCTTGAATCATCTACTACTAAAACCCTAATTGTCATTAAGTGCTCTCTTACTTTTTATTGCGACCTTGGCCTGCGTAGTGCTTTAACAAACTTGGTACATCTAAAATTAGTGCAATGCCACCATCTGACGTAATTGTTGCGCCCGCCATACCCGGCGTACCTTGCAATAAAGCGTCTAATGGCTTGATTACCACCTCTTCCTGACCAATTAAGGAATCAACCACAAAGCCCATTTGTTGCGTACCTAATTGCACAATAACAACATGTCCCTGCGAACGCTTTTGTTCGCTGCGAGGGTTCCGTAACAACCATTTTTCTAGATAGAATAACGGAATCGCTTTATCACGTACGATAATCGTTAGCTGCCCATCAACTAGATTTGTTTTAGTAAGATCTAAGTGGAATATCTCGCTTACACCCGCAAGTGGTAATGCAAACGTTTGCTGACCAACTACGACCATTAAGGTAGGTAGAATAGCGAGCGTCAGTGGTACTTTAATTTCAAGTACTGTGCCTTTACCTTTTTCTGATTCGATATTCACTGTACCGTTTAATTGGGTAATTTTGGTTTTAACCACGTCCATACCCACGCCACGACCAGAAATATCAGAAATCTCTTCTTTGGTAGAGAAACCTGGCGCAAAGATTAAGTTATACGCTTCGTTGTTTGACAGTCGAGCTGCCTGATCGGCATCTATTACACCTTTACCAATCGCTATACTTTTCAGCTTTTCTGCGTCCATACCCGCACCATCATCTTCAATGGTAAGCAAGATATGATCACCTTCTTGTGATGCTGATAACGTCACCGTACCGGTGCGTGGTTTACCTGCAGCTTCACGATCGTCTGGCATTTCAATACCGTGATCCACCGAGTTACGTACAAGGTGAACTAGCGGATCTGCAAGTGCCTCAACAAGGTTTTTATCTAAATCGGTTTCTTCACCAACTAGCTGTAAATTAATTTCTTTTTTCAAGCTGCGAGCTAAGTCACGAACAACGCGAGGGAAACGGCCAAATACTTTTTTGATTGGCTGCATCCGGGTTTTCATTACCGCGCCTTGTAAGTCTGCGGTCACCACATCTAAGTTAGAAATGGCTTTACCCATACTTTCATTGCTAACGTTAGCACCTAAGCTGACAAGTCGATTTCGAACCAATACCAGCTCGCCGACCATATTCATGATTTGGTCAAGGCGTTTGGTATCAACACGCACTGTCGTTTCAGCCGGTGGCGCTGCCGGTTTAGCTGGCGCTTTACTTGGCGCTGCAGCTGGTTTGGCTGCACTTGGCGCTGCAGGCTTAGCAGCTGCTGGTTTTGGCGCTGGCGCTTTTGGTTTCGCCGGCGTTGGCTTAGCTGCAGGAGGTGGTGTTGGCGTTTCCGGTTTTGCCGCTACCGCATCAGTATTAAATGACTTTTCAGCAGTGCTTGGCGCACTGCCCTTGCCATGAAGCTCATCAAGTAAGGCTTCGAATTCATCTTCGGTAATATCTTCATCGTCACCCGATGAAGCCGCAGGAGCCGCACTTTCTGGTGCACTCGTCTCAGACCCGCCACCGAATGAACCAGCCCCATGTAATTCGTCTAGTAAGCTCTCAAATTCATCATCAGTGATTTCATCAGAGTCGCTACTTTCACTCGCTTCTGGCGCTGCATTAGCGGCAGGGCCATTACCAGAGCCGTGTAACTCATCTAACAGGCTTTCAAATTCTTCTTCTGTAATATCGTCAACGCTATCGCCAGAAGATTGTGCTTCATCACTTGGCGCATCAGCATCAAATAAAATATCACCAAACGGGTCTTCTTCGACAGCTTCTGGCTCGACAATTTCTTCTGCTGGCGCTTCGGCTACCGGTGCTTCATCCGCGCTTTCAGGCTGACTAAGTCTATGTAGTTCTGCCAGTAGCTGCGGGTCAGCAGGATCGGGCTGAGCGCGATTTTGAATGTGAGCAAACATTTCATTGATGGTATCAAGTGCCTGTAAAATCACATCCATTAATTCAGGAGTAACCCTGCGTTGGCCTTGTCGTAAAACATCGAAAATATTTTCTGCGCCGTGACATGCATCGACTAGCTCTGTCATAGACAAGAAGCCAGCGCCCCCTTTTACGGTATGAAACCCTCTAAATATCGCATTCAGTAAATCAGCATCTTCTGGATTATTTTCCAGCTCAACTAACTGTTCTGAGAGCAACTCTAAGATTTCACCGGCTTCGACTAAAAAGTCTTGTAAAATATCTTCATCGACATCAAAGCTCATGCATTTTTCTCCGATTAGAAGCCCAAACTAGACAGCAGATCGTCTACTTCATCTTGACCTGAAACCACATCTTCACGTGATTCAGCATTTATAATTGGACCTTCAGCTACTTGGTCTAATTCACCATCAGCAACCATTTGTTGTTCTTGTTGTATTGTCGTTTCAGGCGACTCATCATGTTCTACAGGTGTGCCAAACACGGTTAACATATGAATCAGGCTATCTTCGACTTCGCGGACAAGCTCGATCACACGTCGAATAACTTGACCTGTGAGGTCCTGATAACCTTGGGCCATGAGCACTTCTGTCATTAATGCATTTAATTTATCAGAATTAGTTTTTGCTTCGTCCATAAAGCCGTTTAGCTCATGACATAACACTTTAAACTCACCAACTTTAAGATCTCGCGACATTAATTTGTCCCATTTGGGCTTAATATTGTTGAGACCTGTTTGCAAGTTATCGGCAATAGGCAGCGATGCTTCAACGGCGTCCATCGTTGTATTCGCAGCTTGCTCTGTCATTTCCATAACATAATTGAGACGTTCTTTTGCGTCAGGAATAGACTCGTTTGTTAACGCCGATAAAGTGGTATCAAGTTGAAAATTTTTCAATGAATCATGCAGTTGACGAGTTAGTTTACCTACCTCACCAAATAATTCATCTTGCTCAATTGCCGTAACTTGCTTTAGCAGCTCTTGCGCTTGTTGTTGCTCATCGTTTTCAAGAAACGCAACTAGCTGCTTAGCTTGTTCTAAGGTAATTTGAGGCGCAGCACTTGCTGACATAAACCTCTCCTTCCCGTTAGCCTAAACGCTCAAAAACTTTATCAAGCTTTGTTTTAAGCGTTGCTGCTGTAAATGGTTTAACGATATAACCGTTTACACCTGCTTGCGCTGCAGCAATGATCTGCTCTTTTTTGGCTTCCGCAGTTACCATTAGTACCGGTATGTGTTTTAGACTGTCATCCGCGCGAATCGCGCGCAGCAAATCTATACCTTGCATACCTGGCATATTCCAATCCGTAACTACAAAGTCAAACTCTTGGTTTTGCAGCATAGGAAGCGCAGTGCTACCATCGTCTGCTTCTTGCACGTTTGTGAAACCAAGATCTCTTAACAGGTTTTTAATGATTCTTCTCATCGTTGAAAAGTCGTCAACTACAAGAATTTTCATGTTTTTATCCAAAATATCCTCCAGTGAGGTATGCACCTAATTGTTTACTTACTACTTTTATTCTATATCCAGTCATGGACTTTTGCTTTAAGGCGCACCATGGCCTGACTATGTATTTGGCTCACCCTTGATTCACTCACTTCAAGAATTAGCCCAATTTCTTTTAAATTCATTTCATCATTGTAGTAAAGTGACAGCACTAACGCTTCTCTTTCTGGCAAAGTTTGTATTGCCTCTACTAACGCTTTATTAAATTTATCCTGTTGAATATCAACTAATGGATTTTGTTCTTTATTGCCGAGCCCTGCGTCGATGACATCTTCATCAACACCGAGATCTTCAATGCCGATAATTTTACCATTGCTTATATCCCTTAGAATATGATGGTACTCATCTAACGTAATATCAAGTTTTTCAGCTACTTCACTGTCTTTTGGTTCACGTCCGAGTGATGATTCTAGCTGATTTATGACCGCGGCGACTTCACGAGCGTTTTTATGTACTGAGCGAGGAACCCAGTCTCCTTTACGCGTTTCATCAATTATTGCACCGCGAATACGGATACCCGCATAGGTTTCAAAGCTCGCACCTTTACTGCCATCAAAGTTCTTAGCAGCCTCAATTAGTCCTATCATGCCCGCCTGAATGAGGTCTTCGACAATAACGCTTGCCGGCAAACGCGCTAAAATATGGTAGGCAATGCGTTTAACCAACGGCGTATGCTGTTCGACAAGTTGCGATAATTGATTTTGATTAGCATAGGCAGCGGTTCTTTTCATAGGCGTTCCTAATTACTAACCAGTTTCTCAATGAAAAACTCTAGGTGTCCTGACGGCTGATTTGGAATTGGCCAGCTCGCTGCTTTCGTCGCAAGTGCTTTGAACGCAATTGCTGCAGGCGATTTTGGAAATACGTCAACAATGGTTTTTTGTTTACGAATCGCTTTTCGAATATTTTCATCAAATGGAACTGTCGCGACTAGCTCAAGTGATACATCTAAAAAGCGGTCGGTTACTTTTGATAATTTTGCGAAAAGCTCTTGGCCTTCTTTTAAGCTGCGTACCATATTCGCAACTATTTTAAATTTGTACACACCGTGCTCACGGCTTAACACTTTAATCAGTGCGTAAGCATCGGTTATTGACGTTGGTTCATCACACACAACAACAAGCACATCTTGTGAAGCGCGAGAGAAACTAAGCACCATATCTGAAATACCGGCCGCGGTGTCAACTACCAGCACATCATAATGAGAATCTAATTCGCCAAAAGCACGAATAAGGCCAGCGTGTTCAGATGGTGTTAATTCCACCATATTTTGAGAGCCAGATGTCGCAGGTACGATTTTCATACCGTACGGCCCTTCAACTAAGATATCTTCGAGGTCACATTCCCCTGAAAGCACATGAGAAAGGTTACGCTCTACACGCAAACCCAGCATTACATCACAGTTTGCTAAACCCAAATCGGCATCGAGTACCAGTACTTTTTGGCCTTGCTGAGCCATGGCAATTGCCATGTTAAGAGAGACATTAGTTTTACCAACTCCCCCTTTACCTCCAGTTACCGCAATTACTTTTACAGCCTTGTTATTGTTTGTCATTTTCCGCAGGCCACTAGCTTGATCTAATTCTGGGTTAATCATACATTCCTACTGCTTGATGCGCCATGCTTGATGCACGTCTTGCTTGCGCGTTTGTTCGTTTTGCATACAACTGCTGAGCTTTGCTGACCAATTTTTCCGCATTTGCCACACGAATGTCCTCTGGTACACGCTGCCCATTGGTAAGATAGCCTATTGGCAGACGATTTTGAATGGCTACACTGATAATTTCACCTAAACTTAGACATTCATCAAGTTTTGTGAAGATACAACCACTTAACTGTACCTGTTTGAACTGTTTAATCGCCTCTTGCTGTACTTCAAGCTGTGCTGTTGAACTTAACACAAGGTAACTGCGAATATCTACTCGGCTATTGCGCATTAACGTGTTGAGTTGCTCAGTCAAACGTATATCTCGTTGGCTCATTCCTGCTGTATCAATTAATACTAGACGCTTATTTCTTAAATGATAAAGAATTTCAGTGAGTTCTTCTGCATTTTTAACTTGCTTTACTGGGCAGCCAATAATGCGACCATAAGTCGATAATTGCTCATATGCGCCAATACGATAAGTATCTGTTGTGATTAGCGCAATATTGTTGGCGCCAAATTTTTGTGCGCCAAGCGCAGCTAGCTTTGCAACTGTGGTAGTTTTACCCACACCAGTAGGACCAACTAGCGCATATACGCCGCCACGACGCAAAATCTCATTATTTGCAGTGTATAGCTGTTTGCTCAGCATATTAAGTGTTTCTTGCCACGCTTGACGCGGTGCTACATCATCTGGAATAAAACACGCAAGCTGGTCCGCTACTGCTTCACTGATACCCATACCTTTCAAACGGTCAAGTAAAAGAGCACGAGTTGGGTCACGGCGCGCCATATCTTCATTCATTAAACCAGAAAGTTGGTGCTCAAGTAACTGTCTGATCGATGCCATTTCATCACGCATCGCTTGCATTTCATCAAGCGACTGAGCTTGGTTGCCATAACTGCCTTGTTGCTTTGGCTTAGCAAAGCTATCTAGGGCATCTTGCTGTGTCGATGTGAGTGAATCATCGTCATCAAACCAATTACGAGGTTGCTTTGGCTCAGGTGCTTTATCAAATTGAGGTGATTTTTTCGCTTGACGCTCAAGTAATGCCGATAAACTGTCTGCTACCGCTGCTTGTTTTTCAGGGGTCGCCGTTTGTGGTTTTGGCTTAACAAAATTATTGCTAAAACGAGGCTTTTCTTCGCTTAACTTAGGCGCTGCTGGTGCAGCTGGCACTGACTTTTCATAATCAACAGCTGCCACAATTTCAACACCATCAGCCATGCGCTTATTTGACATGATAACCGCATCAGGACCTAGCTCATGCTTTACTTCATTCAATGCACTGCGCATATCTTTTGCAAAAAAACGTTTAATTTTCATGTGACACCTCGTCTCTACTTATCACTGTTGACCGACTGAGCAAACAATTTTGATCTGTTTTTCTTCAGGTACTTCCTGATATGACATCACGCGCAAACCCGGTAGGCTGTGTTTCACAAATCGCGATAACACGCTGCGCAACATACCTGATGTCAACAGTATTGAAGGTTCACCTGCCATTTCCTGGTTTTGATGCGCATCGCCGAGAGAATTTTGTAGTCTTTCTGCGAGTCCTGGCTCAATGCCAGCACCTTCGTCACCTGCACTTTGAAGGGACTGATGCAACATCTGTTCCAACTCAGGTGCCAATGTTATGACAGGGATTTCTGGTGCATTGCCAGCAACGTCTTGAACGATTAATCGACGTAGTGAAATTCTAACTGCAGCTGTTAGTACGTCTGGGTCTTGGCTACGAGGGCCATACTCAACGAGGGTTTGAACAATCGAACGCATATCACGAATTGGCACACCTTCATTAAGTAAGTTTTGCAGTACTTTTACAATTGTAGTGAGCGGTAAAATATCGGGTACTAAGCCTTCAATTAAACGCGGATGCGACTTGGCTAACATATCAAGTAGGTTTTGTACTTCTTCATGGCCCAATAACAAGGCTGCGTTATTGTGTAATAACTGAGAAATATGTGTTGCGACCACGGTTGCAGCATCAACCACAGTATAACCAAGTGATTGCGCCTCATCTTTTTGTTCTGGTGCAATCCAAACTGCATCTAAGCCAAATGCTGGGTCTTTAGTCGCAACCCCTTTTACTTCACCAAATACTTGGCCTGGGTTAATCGCCAATTCGTTATTGTGTTTTAATTCACCGTTACCACTTGAAACACCCATTAATGTAATGCGGTACTCGTTCGGATCTAATTCTAAATTGTCTCGAATATGAACCGGCGGTACTAAAAAGCCAAGCTCTTGGGATAACTTTTTACGCACCCCTTTAATGCGGCTCAGTAATTCACCACCTTGTGCTTGGTCGACAAGTGGAATTAAACGGTAACCAACTTCTAAGCCAATTACATCTACTTGCTGTACATCATCCCAACCCAACTCTTTTTGCTCAATTTGCGCTTGTTCTTGGCCTGGTGTACTGCCTTTTGCAACCTGTTTCGATTCTTCTTCTGCTTTTTGCGTTTTAATGCGCTGATTCACATAAGCTACACCGCCAATTAAAAAGCCTAATCCCAAGAACGCAACTTTCGGCATGCCTGGCACTAACCCCATTACAATCAAAATACCTGCTGCGATATAAAGGGCTTTATCATTGCCTAACTGGGCATGAAATTGCTCGCCCATGTTTTGCGATTCATTTTGACGCGTTACCACAATCGCGGTACCAATTGATAAAAGTAACGATGGTAATTGGGCAACAAGGCCATCACCTATCGTAAGTAGCGTATATACTTCCATTGCACGACTAAACGGTAAATCGTGCTGGATCATGCCAATAAATAAACCGCCAATAATATTGATAACAAGAATGATAATACCGGCAATCGCATCGCCTTTTACAAACTTACTGGCACCATCCATTGAACCGTAGAAGTCCGCTTCACGCGTTACTTCAGTACGACGCTCTCGCGCTTGTTCCGCGGTAATAAAACCTGCATTTAAGTCTGCATCAATCGCCATTTGTTTACCTGGCATTGCATCTAAGGTGAAACGTGCAGAAACTTCTGAAATACGGCCTGCACCTTTGGTAATTACCACAAAGTTAATAATAATTAGAATAAGGAAAACTACTAAACCAACGGCATAGTTACCGCCAATCACAACTGAGCCAAACGCTTCAATTACTTTACCTGCTGCATCGCCGCCCTCATGACCTTCAAGCAACACGACTCGGGTACTGGCTACATTAAGGGCAAGACGCAATATAGTGGCTATTAGCAAAACCGTTGGGAAAATACCGAAATCAAGCGGCTTCAAGGTATACAGAGTAATAAGTAAAACAACCAGCGATAACGCTATGTTAAAAGAGAACAGTATATCGAGTAAAAACGCAGGCATTGGCAATACAACCATACCGAGCGCAGCAAGCACCAGAATAGGTGTACCTATGCCTTTTAGGTAATCCGATTTATTTGCGTTTAGTTGATTTAATGTGGCCTTGAAGTCCATACAGCAGCTATTCAATATATTGACACTGGTATAGCTAAAGCAAATACCGTTCCAACAAGGGAAGTGGCGATAACTTACTGTTTAGTATTTGAAATCTTCAGGAATTGGCAGCTCTTTGGCAAGCTTTTCAGGACGTTTTCCACGCCCTTTGTTAAACTGTTTTAATTGGAAAACATACGCAAGTACTTGCGCCACCGCAACGAACAGCTGCTCAGGAATTTGCTGACCCACTTCTCCGGTGTGGAACAATGAACGCGCCAATGCGGGCGACTCAACAATGGGTACTTCGTAGCGGTCTGCTATTTTTCTAATTTGCAGCGCTATTTGGTCACCACCAATGGCAATAACCATAGGAGCGCCAGCTTTCGCTGTATCATATTTAAGTGCAACGGCGTAGTGCGTGGGGTTTGTTACTACCACATCGGCATCTGGCACGTCTTGCATCATTCTGCGCTGCGACATTTCTCGCTGGGTGCGACGAATACGCGCTTTAATTTGTGGATCACCTTCGCTGTTTTTGTATTCATCTTTAACCTCTTGCAAGGTCATTTTGAGCTGTTCGTTATGATTCCACTTTTGAAATGGTGCATCAATTGATGCGATAACGATTAACGTCATCGCCAGCGCAAAAAACATCCACGCCAAGATCCACAATGCGTGTTCAATATTACCGGGCACCGCTTCTAAGCTCAGGGTAAGAATTTCGGGGAAATAGCCTTTGATTAAGTAAACAGCAACCGTTGCAATCAGGCCAAACTTTAATAATGCTTTAACTAATTCAATTGCGGCTTGTTTACCAAACATACGGGCAAAGCCCTTGAGAGGTGACATTTTACTCGCTTTAGGCGCAGCTGCTTGCCAGCTAAAATTAAAACCACCTAAAAATGTATTGCCAATTACACCTGCAACCAATAAGCACAACACAAACATTGTCATGCCATACCAAAGTTCGCTCGCAACTTCGCCCCACACCGAGAACATTTTGGTCGTGTCATATACTTCATTACGGTTAAGCGAAAGCAAACGCCCCATCACATTATATAAGCCTACCGCGATGTCTTTACCAAACAGTAAAAAGCTCACTGCAGCAGCAATCAATA
Source organism: Pseudoalteromonas sp. P1-9 (assembly GCF_001399975.1). Classification (GTDB taxonomy): domain Bacteria; phylum Pseudomonadota; class Gammaproteobacteria; order Enterobacterales; family Alteromonadaceae; genus Pseudoalteromonas. Next base: position 44,766 of record NZ_LKBD01000003.1, on the reverse strand, counting down.
CAAATGTGGTACCCGTTTCTTTTGAGCGCGCTACTTGTCCTTTTTTCGCTGCGTCTTGCAGCTTTTTGGGGGTGGGTTCTTCGGTGCGTTCTTGATCTGAGCCTTCAGCCATACCTGCTCCTTACACCTGACAACCAACAAGATCGCACATTAGCTCAACCATTTTTAGCCATTGAAATTCAAACTGCGCAGTAAAGTTAGTCATTGTCGCCCAAATAATGACAAGGCCTGCAAGCAATGTAAACGGAAAACCTATGGTGAAAATATTAAGTTGCGGCGCGGCGCGAGTCATCACACCAAATGAGAAGTTAATTACTAGCATGGCTGTTAATGGCGCTAACGATAACACTAAGGCTGTCGCAAACATCCAACTGCCCCATAACGCCAGTTTTTGAAAGTTTGCAACAGGCCACCAGGTGCCATCAATAGGCAGTGCAGTAAAGCTATGTATCAGCATTTGGATCATCATTAAATGACCGTCAAACACCCAAAATAGCAAGGTTGCAAGAATCAAATAAAACTGACCAACCGCAGGCACACTTTGTCCATTGGCAGGGTCTACAATTGAAGCAAAACCAAGGCCTGTTTGCATTGCTAGTATTTGACCCGCAAGAATAAAGGTATTGAGCATCATTACTGACGCAAACCCCATGGCAACACCAATCAGGATCTGCTGCAGCACCACAATGACCATTTGAAAGCTGAATAGCTCGTTAAATTGACTGGGTGGTAAAATCGGCATTACCAGCAAGGTCACCAGTACCGACAACCCAACTTTTACGCGCGTCGGAACAGTTTTCACGCCAATGCCTACCATCACCATAAACATTGCCGCAATGCGTGATAACGGTAACAAAAAGTCCGAAAGGTATTGTACTAATTGCGAAAATAAAATTTCCATAAAGGCCTATTTTAACCAGCAATTTGCGGAATAATCTCCACCATCTGACGGAAATAATCAGTCAATTCTTGGGTGATCCAGTGAGCACCAAAAATAAGCGCAAGTAAGGTTACAATAAGACGCGGTAGAAAGCTTAAGGTCTGCTCGTTAATTGAGGTTGCAGCTTGGAAGATTGCAACAATGAGCCCTACAATTAAGCTTGGTACGATAATTGCTGCAACCAACTTAATAACCAGAAAAAGCGCATCGCTGAGTACTTCTACAAAAACTTCGGGTTGCATTTAGCCTCCTATTCGCGGGTAAGTTATCGTCACAGTACTATGTACCTAACCCATAACTACGTGCGAGCGTGCCCATTACCAACGACCAGCCATCAACCAAAACAAACAGCATAATTTTAAATGGCAGTGACACAATCATTGGCGATAGCATCATCATACCCATAGCCATCAACACACTGGCAACCACCAAATCAACAATTAAAAACGGAATAAAGAACATAAAACCAATAATAAACGCGGTTTGTAATTCACTGGTAATAAATGCAGGAATAACCACAATAAATGGCGTATCTTCTGGGGAGTCGAGTTGTTCGTAGCCGGCTATTTTAGCGAAGGTTTCTAAATCAGAAATACGTGTTTGCGAGAGCATAAATGCTTTAAGTGGCTCTTTTGCTTGGTCGAGCGCCTGTACCGACGTGAGCTCTTCTTTGAGATATGGCTGAATTGCGCGGTCATCAATTTGCTTGTAAATGGGCGCCATAATAAAAATGCTCATAAACAATGCCATACCCACCAAAAGCTGACTCGACGGCGTTTGCTGTAAACCAATTGCTTGACGCAAAATAGCCAGCACCACAATAATGCGGGTGAAAGATGTCATCATAATCACGGCAGCTGGAATAAAACTCAGCGCCGTCATCATAATTAAAACTTGGAGCGTAACCGAGTATTCCTGAGCACCATCCGCATTAGTTTTAACCGTTAGCGCTTGCAAAGCATCATTCGCCCATGCCATCTCAGGCAATAACAGTAACAACACAAATAGCACTAAATTGAAACACGTCCGGTTCATATTTTATTTCTTATTTTTAGGATTTATAAAATGCGCCAATTGTTTGGCGAACTCAGGCATTTGCTGCTCAGCCAACGGCGTTTCTAATTGATATAAATAGTTTATAGAGCCTGAAGTTACACCCAGTACATGATGTTTGTTATCCATTTCCACTACTAGCAGGCGCTCTTTGCTACCAATGTTAATGGAACGAATCACTTTAAACTCGTCACTGGGCGTCATTTGTGGGTTAAATCGCTTAATTAACACGGCAAGCAAAACAATGCAGCCAACCACAAGTAGCAACGACATAATCATCGAAGCCAACTGCTGAAATCCAGCTGGCTCTGCCGCTAACAGATTAAACGGTAATATCAGTAACGTACTGAGTAAACCGATAACTTTTTTCATCGTAACTTTTTGATCCGCTCAATTTGACTGATCACATCTGTTAAACGAATACCGAATTTGTCGTTAACAACAACCACTTCACCGTGGGCAATTAAGGTACCATTTACGAGTACATCAAGTGGTTCACCCGCCACGCGGTCAAGCTCAACCACTGAGCCCTGGTTCAATTGCAGTAAGTTACGAATACTAATTTTAGAACGACCCACTTCCATCGAAATAGTAACTGGAATATCTAAAATGGTATCAAGTTTTCGCTTTTCTTCTGTCGTTAAATCGGCTTTCGAATCTTCAGACAATTCTTCGAGTTCAGCAACTTCGGCATCACCACCGTCTTCGCCTTCAGCTTCGGCTAGGGCTGCAGCCCATTCATCCATTGTATCTTGATCATCGCTCATACTAAATTTCTCTCAGTTAATTACCAGTCGAGGTCTACGCCATCTGATAAATGTAAATCTTCTTCCAATTGCTCCAATTCAGCATCTGAATCGAGCTTTTTCCCGCCCTTTGTAAATACATGCAGCTCTGACTTAACAGATTCTGGGCGTTTAATTTTTTCACTAATTTGAAGCGCAACGTTATCGCGAGAACGCCCCATTTTGGCGCGGTAAGTCGGCAGGTCTTCAATGAATACCGTAATATGTTCTGGCATTTCTACCGGAATAATATCACCTTCTTTTAAGTCCATAATTTGTTGCAGACTTAAATCCACTTCAAGCATACGCGTACTAAGATCGACTTCTACATCCATAATTTCATCGCGCAGTGCTTTAGACCAACGTAAATCGGTGTCTTCCGTATCTGACTGTACACCAGCATCAAGTAATTCTCGAATTGGCTCAAGCATTGAATACGGCAGCGCAATATGGAAATCCCCGCCGCCACCATCAAGTTCAATATGAAACGAACTGATGACCACAACTTCTGTCGGGCTTACAATGTTAGCCATTGCGGGATTTACTTCTGAATCAAGGTATTCAAAAGACACATCCATCACCGGTGCCCACGCTTCTTTATAATCTTCGAAGATAATTTTAAGTAGCATTTGCACAATACGGCGTTCGGTTGGTGTAAATTCACGGCCTTCGATTTTGGCATGGTAACGTCCATCACCACCAAAGAAGTTATCTACCAAAATAAATACTAAACGCGCTTCCATAGTAATAAGGCCGGTGCCTTTTAACGGTCTGAAGCGCACCATATTTAAGCTGGTTGGCACAAATAAGGTGTGGATGTATTCGCCAAATTTGATCATTTGCACGCCGTTAATCGACACTTCAGCAGTGCGGCGCATCATATTAAATAGGGATATACGCATGTGGCGAGCGAATCGTTCGTTAACGATTTCCAGCGTCGGCATACGGCCACGAACAATACGATCTTGAGATGAGAAATCGTATTGCAGCGCGGACGAATCGCTATCACCGCCTTCGTCTATCTCTTCTTCATCAACATCATCGACGCCATGTAAAAGCGCATCGATTTCGTCTTGAGATAATAAATCGCTCACCTAAACTCCTAATTATTGCATTACAAAGCCAGTAAACAATACGCGTTCTACGACTTTACTGTCTTCAATTTCTACCAATGCATTTTGCACTTCGGTTAATGCGTTATAGCGCAGTGCTTCTTTTCCTGCTGTGGTGCTTAAATCATCTGCATTACTTGCTGAAAATACGCGTAATAAGGTATTTTCAATCAGCGGAATATGGCGTTTTGCCGTTTCTTCGTTAACATCGCCACGCACTAACAATTGCACTTTAATCTGTACCAACCGGTCTTTATTTGAACCCGGTACATTAAACACAAATGGTCTTGGCATACCTACATAAAGCGCGCTGCCAATTTCTGCACTATTACCACTTAGTTTACCTTCGCCACCTTCGGCAGATGTGGTTTCCTCAGCAAGCGTTTCTGCAGGGGGGGCATCATCGCCACCTAAAAAGAAAAATGCGGCGCCGCCACCAGCGAGCAATACCACAACAGCAATAATGATAATCATCATTTTGCCGCCTTTTTTCTCTCCACCTTCTTCAATTTCAAGATCTTTTTCTTCTGCCATTGTGACGTTTCCGTAGCTGCTATTTATTATTTTATATAATAGTGCGTTTATTTCCGTTTAATAGCAATTAGTGTTATGCGTAAAAATCGATTCCATCTTGCTGTTTGCTGACAATTTGTTCACTTACATTACTAACAGGCTCATGCTCTGAGCTCGACGAATGACCCGACTGCCCCGCCATTTGCTGCTCACCTTGCCCTTGTTCAGATACGCTACTTTCACCTAAATTAATGCCCTGTTCGGCAAGCATTTCTTTTAGCCGTCCCATTGACTGTTCAAGCACATCTTTCGCTTGCTGACTTTGCACTACAAAGTTTATTTGAGCTTGTTCGGCATCAGAACGAATGCGAATTTGCATCGAACCTAATTCTGGCGGGTCCAATCTAATTTCGGCTTCTTTCAAGTTCAAGTTTAGTAGCATATTTGCTTTATTAAATAATGCTTTAGCTGCATCACTTTTGGCGATATTAACCGGTTGTTGCAATGCTTGATCTGCACTAATTGTAGTTTTTTTGGTGTTTTGTATCACTTGTGCAGTTTGCATCGCTAAGTGCTGCTGGTTGATTTCGCTTACTTCAGCCTGCTGTAGTTGACTCGCTTGAAGTTGCGATACTAATTGCGATAGCACCGGTGTATTCGCATTTGTTTTTAAACTATTAAGCAATTTTGCAAAGCTTTGCGATTGTTCTGTGCTTGCCTCTGTCTCAACATTTTGCTCATCCACCAACTGAGTTGTATCAACCTTAACATTACTTTGTTTAGCGTTGCTGGTTTGCTCATTGCTCGCCTGTAATTTTTCCGCAGCTTGGCTACTTAACGATACAACACTTGCAGGCGAGGGTTTTGTTGCCTGTTGATTAATTAGCTCTGCTGTTGTTTGCTGTACGTCGAGGTCAACGTTTTGCTCTTGTGCCACCGCTTTAGCAACCGCGGTCACATTATGTGGAACTTGTGCATCTGGGCGTGTGATCGTTTGCTGTTTATTTGCCACAGGCACAGCCTCACCAAGAGGACGTGACGCTAACGTACTTTGCAATTTTGCTTGGTCATTATCACTGTCCGTTGCAAAGTCATCCGGTGTTGCATTTTGTTCAACTGTTTGTTGCTCAGTATTTGGCTTCGCTGATTGTGAGGCCAGCACTGATTGCAAGGTGACAGACTGCTCTTTCGCTTTTGAATCAGCTTTTGCAATTGCCACGTTTAGCTTATCCATAACCAAACGGAGATCGTGTTTAGAAAGCCCTTGTGGTAGTTCCCTTTCGTTATCGAGCTGTGTAAAAAATTGCTTAAGTGTTTCAAGACCTTCTTTGTCTAATTTGGCAAATTCATTATCAAGCGACACTAAGTTTTGAGTTAGATTGACCTTAGTTGCACCGTCTTTCACCGAAGTGCTTTCACCTGCATTGCCACTATCTACTGGCGCTTTTACACTTTGTGCTTGCTCTGTACTTTCACTGCCTTTTGAAATACTCACATCAAAAGACTTACTTTTAGTTAGTTGCTCAAGCAGTGAGATAGCCGTATTATTATTGTTGCTCGTTGCTTTTTGTGTTTGTTCAGTTTGCGCTTGTTGAGTCTCTGTCTGTTTAGCAACAGGCTTTGTTTCATCAACTGGCATTGATTTTACAGGGGTCGATTCAGAATCCCCCTTGTTGGTGTTAGCACTGTCATCGAGCTGTTTAAATTCGGATGAGCGAGTCACTGGCATATCATCTTGCGTAGGTGACTTATCGATATTGGCAACGGCAGATTCAGTTTGTTCACCTTCATCAGTGGCATTTTCTGAATCATCTATTTGCTTAGGCGTATCATTTTCGTCCGATAATTGACTATCATCACGACTATTTTGCTCTTCATCGGCGGATGCATGTTTGCTCTGTACTTCATTTTGCACAGATTCAAAAACAGCTAAAAAACCGCTTTTATTTTCGCTTTCACTCGTTGTTGCTGAGGAGTCTAATCCCACATTTGTAATGCTTAACTGCGAATTTATCGTTGCCATAACACACTTCTTCTTTAACTAAAGATTGCCGCTTTTAATGCCTTGCTAAAAATTAAGCAAAAACTAAGCCAGTGTTTTTCGATTTCGTACAAATATATTGGTAGCAAACTCGTCAAGCTGCTTCTGCTCTGCCTTTGCCAACGCAGCTTGCTGTTTATCTAATTTACGCTGTTTGAGCTTTTCGATTGCTTCTAATTTTGCTTTTTGCCCTAACCACAGCGACTCACGCTGTTTCAACACCTTGTTTGCCGTATTAATCGCATTTAGTTGTTGCTTTAATGCATCATCTAACTTGCCGATAAATTGCTGAAACTGATTATAATAACTACCGCCAACCCCTTGCGCAGCACGACTTTGTAATTGAGCTAAATAGTCTGATCGAAACGACTCAATCCCCGTTAATTGCCGCTGTAAATTAGCAAGGTGTTGCTGCGCACCAACAAAATCGAAACGCAGCTTTTCTTCTTTGTCAGATTCAAGCTTTATTAATAGTGCTAGTTGATCGCGCGCCATTAGCCTTGCCCTAGAATACGAGCCAAGCTAGTTAACCCTTCATCATAAGGAATAACATCTGTCATGCCTTGTTGTAAGAAGTGGTTTATTCCTGGCATCATTTCGATGGTTTTATCAAGCATAGGGTCGCTGCCTTTTTGATAAGCACCCAAGGTAATAAGGTCTTTGTTCTGTTGGTAAAGTGAGTAGACCTGTTTTAACACGCGGGCTTGTTGCAAATGTGCTTCGCTAATTACTTGCGGCATAACACGACTAATCGATTTTTCAATATCAATCGCAGGATAGTGCCCTGAATCGGCCAATTCGCGGGACAGTACAATATGCCCATCAAGAATCGCACGGGCTGCGTCGGCGATCGGGTCTTGCATATCATCACCTTCGGATAACACGGTAAAAAACGCCGTAATGCTGCCTTGCCCTTCGCCGCCATTACCTGCACGCTCAACCAAGGCTGGAAGTTTGGCAAATACAGAAGGTGGATAACCTTTAGTTGCCGGAGGTTCACCTACCGCAAGCGCAATTTCACGTTGTGCCATGGCATAACGCGTTACTGAATCGAGCAGCAACAGTACGTTTAATCCCTGATCACGAAAATATTCAGCAATCGTTACGGCGGTTTCACAGCCTTTTAAACGCATCAGCGGTGATGCATCCGCAGGGGCCGCCACGACTACTGAACGTGCACGCCCTTCAGCGCCTAAGATTTCTTCAATAAATTCTTTAACTTCGCGACCACGCTCACCAACCAAACCAACCACAATCACATCGGCATTAGTACCCCGAGTCATCATACCAAGTAATACCGATTTACCCACACCACTTCCCGCAAATAAGCCCATACGCTGCCCTTGACCTACGGTAAGTACGGAATTAATCGCTCGAACGCCAACGTCCATCGGTTGTTTGATCGGGCGTCTGGCTAATGGATTAATTGGTTTTGCTGCGAACTTTAATTTGGCTTCGGCTTTTACTGGGCCAAGTCCATCTAGCGGTCGTCCTAATCCATCAACAACGCGACCTAACAGCCCCATACCGACAGGTAAGCCCACATCTGATTGTTGAGGAATCACGCGCGCCCCAGGTAGTACTCCCGAAATGGCATCGTTTGGCATCAAGTAGAGTGTCTCGCCACTAAAGCCTACTACCTCAGCATCCACTAAGCCCTGTTGGGTTTCAATTTGACAACTGCTGCCAACGGGTGCTTTTAGCCCCTCGGCTTCAAGCGTAAGACCGACTACACGCTTTAAACTGCCGGCAACTGCTGGGCGGTGAGTTTTAATTTTTGATTGGTAACTAGCAAGACGCTGTGCAAGCCCTTGGCTCATAATTAACCGTCGCGTTTTTGACTATCGATACCTGCTTCTTGCAAAAAGCTCTCCAGTATTTCTTTAAGGCGCAATTCTACCGAGTAATCAATTGATGAATTGTCAGAATTGATATGGAGGCCACCCTTAGTGATACTCGGCTCAACAACTAGCTTCCAACTTCTATCGGCGAGTTGCTCGGCTGGTATGGCTTGTTGTACCAATTCAAAATCTTCTGGATTCAATAATACTTCAAGGGCACGGTGTTGACCTTTTAATGCATCAGTTGCCACTTTCATGGCGCTGAAAATAGCTTTTTCATTAATGCTAAGTTCGCCATGAACTACCGCTTTCGCCAGCTCAGATGCTAAAATCACAACTTGCTTTTCAACTTCGTCACTCACTTGCTCAAAGGGCGTGGCTATTTCATCTAACAGCTTGGTAAGTTGCGCGATTTTCTCTTCGACTTCAGGTTTTGCCAGCTCAAGTCCTTCTTCTTTACCTTGCTCTAAACCTTCTTCATAGCCTTTTTGCGCACCTTCTAACTTACCTTGTTCAAAACCTTCCTGATAGCCAGCTTCTTTGCCCTCAGCGTGCCCCTCTTGGTACGCCTCTTGTCGAATTTGTTCAATTTCTTGAATGCTTAGTGGCGTAAACTCTTCTTCTGGCTCGGGTTCTTGTTCGGCTTGTTTTTTCTGATAGAGCTCTTCTAGCGACTTGCCCATTGCCGTTGAGCGGCCTCTTAAATTGCGTCTTTCATCCTTAACATCCGGGATCGGCCAATTCTCAAGCAGCGTTTCTATCGCCTCTGCATTTTCGATTTTATGCCCTGAGCGGTACTTGCCTAATTTCATAAATTAGAGGAACTCCTCACCACCACCGCCGCCAAGCATAATTTCGCCTGAATCAGCTAAGCGTCGTGCTATGCTCAGAATTTCTTTTTGTGCCGCTTCTACTTCACTAATGCGAACTGGCCCCATTGCTTCAAGGTCATCAGCCATCATTTCAGCCGCACGTTTAGACATATTCTTAAGGATCTTGTCTTTAAGCCCTTCATCTGTGCCCTTAATTGCTTTCATCAGTACATCTTGCTGTACTTCACGTAGAATCGCTTGAATACCGCGGTCATCAACGTCAATTAAGTTATCAAATACAAACATTAAGTCTTGAATTTGCTGTGACATTTCTTCGTCATGTTCACGAATTGAATCCATCAACTGCCCTTCAACATTAGTATCTAGGTAGTTCATAATATCTGCCGCTGCTTTTAAGCCACCCATTTTAGCAGCTTGTGCACCAGCCTGACCTGCGAATTGTTTTTCCATAATTTCATTCAATTCTTGCAGTGCGGCAGGTTGCACTTCTTCAAGATTGGCAATACGCATGGTTAAATCAAGACGCACTTTTTCAGGGAATTGATTAATAATTTCAGCAGATTGCTCTGGTTCTAAATACGCCAAAACAATGGTTTGGATCTGCGGGTGCTCGTTACGAATAATATTCGCTACTTGTTTTGAGTCCATCCATTTCAGTGAATCCAGTCCTTTCGCACCTGAGCCCATGATAATTTGGTCAATTAGGTTCGCCGCTTTTTCTTCACCAAGCGCTGCGGTAAGCGCTTTCTTAATAAAGTCTTCAGATTGGAAACCAATAGTACTAAAGCTTTGAATTTGGTCGATAAACAGTTTGTGTACCGCGGCAATTTTGTCTTGGCTTAAATCATCCAAGCCCGCCATCGCCATACCTACTTTTTGTACTTGCTTTGGTTCTAAGTGCTTTAAAATCTGCGCAGCATCTTCTTCAGATAAACTCAGTAATAAAATCGATGCTTTTTCTACACCATCAAGTTTATCTACGTCAAAGCCGCTACTTGTTGTTTGTTCTGCTACTTGCGTATCTTGATCAGTCATCTTCAGTTAACCACGCTTTAACTACTTGAGAAGAAAGTTCTGGCTCATTTGCCACTAATGCTCTTACTGCTTTCAGTAAGTCTTCATCACCATGTAAGTCTGGTAATTGTAACGTACCATCTGGGCTAAAGCCGACTGCCGATTCGTCAAATTCTTGACTTAGCATATCAATGGTATCATCACCTAAGTCTACACCTGCTGATAGGCTTGCGTCATCATAATCCTCTGTCGTGTCTTCTGGATTAATCAACTTGCGTAACATTGGACGCACTACTGCAAGAATAAGTACGATAATAACCAAGGCACCTAAAGCTAGTCTGATTACTTTGAAGAACCAAGGTTGCTCCCAAATTGGTAGCTCAATCGCTTCACTGAATTCTTCTTGTACAAACGGAATCGTCACGACTTCTAACGCATCGCCACGCTGCATATCAAAGCCAATGCCACCTTGCAGTAAACGGCGGATGTTCGCTAATTCTTGCTGAGTACGCGGATCACGTGTCGCTTCGCCACCTTCTGCTACACCGTTTGTGTAGTTCACCGCAACCGATACACTGATACGACGGATCACACCGGTTTGCTGACGCTTATGTGAAATGGTGGTGTCGAGCTCATAATTACGGGTTGCTTCTTTACTGTTTCTACTCGGTAATGTGCTTTGTGCTGATTCATCGCCTGTTTGCTCTGGAATTTGCGAGTTAACTGGCGGTTGGTTCGTTAGCGCGCCTGGAATGCCCACTGCAAGGCCACCAATATTAGTGTCTTCACGTGTCATTTCACTGCGTACCGCCGGTAAGTCTGGGTTAAAACGCTTCTGCGTTTCTTCTATTGAACTGAAATCCATCACCAGATCGACCTGCGCAGTATAGTTACCTAAACCAACAACAGGGATCATAATTGAATCAATTTTTTCTAAGTATTCTTGTTCACGCTTACGTTCAATTTCATATTCTTTACGCGAACGCGCGGTAAGTGAGTTTTGTGAACCCGAGTTAAGCAAGCGGCCATTTTGGTCTGTTACCGTTACTCGGCTAGGCTCTAGCCCTTGTACCGCAGAGGCGACCATATCAACAACCGAATCAACTTCTTCACCGTCAAGTGTGCGACCACGTCTTACCGTTAATACAACCGTTGCACTTGGTTTTTTCTCACGGCGGGCAAAGACGTTTTCTTTTGGAATCGCTAACAGAACTTTAGCCCGCGCTACTTTACTAAGCTCTTCAATAGTACGTGCAAGCTGCTGCTCACGTGAGTGCTTTAAACGCTCACGCTCTAGACGCTGACTCACGCCAAAGCCCATATCTTGCATTAAAATTTCGGTGCCCGATGAAGGTACTTGCTCAAGACCTTCTTTAGCCATCAACAACTTGATATTTTGATACGCTTCAACCGGTACTGAAACAACATTGCCGTCGAGCTTGTATTCCACTTTTTGTGCGTCTAAGAATTCAAGCGTTTGGATCAGTTCATCCATTGGCATTTTGCCAAGAGGACGCATATCAGGCTCTTTCGCCCAAATCATGATAAATACGGCAATTGCGACACAAATTGTTAGTGCGATAATGAGCGTGACTTGGCGCATTACATCAACACCACTTAAGCTGCCAAGAAACCCTGATTTTTGTTCTTGATTACCACCACCTACATCGCCGACACCTAAGTCGTTAGCGTCTAGTGTTGATAAATCTGTTGATGTATTAGCCACAACCCTACTCCACTATTTCTTATACAGGCATGTTCATAATGTCTTTATAAGCTTCAATAAGCTTATTACGCACTTGAACGGTTGCTTCAAACGCCACCGAAGATTTTTGCGATGCGATCATTACTTCAGCCAGTGACACATTGCGGTCACCCATTTCTAACGCCGTTGCTTTCGCTTTAGAGTCTTGCTGTAAACCGTTAACCGTATCGAGCGCATCTTTTAATAAATTATTAAATTCAACCTGTGAGCTACCTTGAATAGATTCAATAGGCTGTTTCGGTTTAGAAAAGTTACTTGCTTCTACCGCAAGTGACTGCATTTCTTGATAAAGATTGTTTGGTGAAATGTTCATACTAACAAACCGTAAAAATTGACTTAATACGATTAATGCAAGCTTAATGCCAAAAATAAAACATTTAAAATCAACAGTTTATAATGGCATTTTTTTGACTTTGATAAAATTTAGACAGAAATAAAGCCTCCTGTCAGAGGCTCGATTTAAAAAGTAGGTGTATCTGCTTTGCTCAGTACAATGATTTCTTATGCAGGTAATTCAATTCCCATCTCACGCATTTTTGCAAGTTTATAACGCAGTGTTCGCGGGCTCATACCAAGACGCTCAGCAACGTCTTTACGCTTGCCATCACACGCGCGAAGCATATCTAAGATAATTGAGTTTTCTTTATCTTTAAGCTCTTGTTTATAACCCTGAGCATCATCTACTTGGGTTGATTGCACTGTTGCGACGTCTGGTGCTACTTGCTCAGGTTCTTCACAAGTCAGCTGTATCTTTGGCGACAGGCTTGTTGGTTGCATGCTTGCTACCGAGCCTAAGAAAATATCATCTGCGGTAATCATTTTATGGCTTTGTAAAATCAATGCGCGCTGCACGACATTTTCAAGCTCACGAACGTTACCTGGCCAGTTGTAACTAAGTAATTTTTCTTTAGCTTGTACGTCAAACTGCACCGGCATGTCATTATTATGACGCTGAATTAAATGCTCAGCCAACGGGACGATATCCCCTGGACGCTCAGCAAGTGGCAGCCACTCGAGCGGAAAAACATTAAGGCGATAATATAAATCTTCGCGAAAAACGCCTTGCGCCACCGCCTCTTTTAAGTCGCGGTTAGACGTTGCAAGCACACGTACATCTAAATTAATGGTCTTGCGAGAGCCAAGACGTTCCACTTCACGCTCTTGCAGTACACGCAGTAATTTCGCCTGTAGGCTCAAATCCATCTCAGTAATTTCATCGAGTAAAATAGTGCCGCCTTGCGCTTGTTCAAACTTACCAGGACATGCTTGAATAGCGCCGGTAAACGCGCCTTTTTCATAGCCAAATAAAGTGGCTTCTAGCATATTTTCAGGAATCGCCGCACAGTTAATCGCAACAAAGTTCTGCTCTGCACGCGGTGAACTATCATGAATATAACGTGCCATCACTTCTTTACCTGAGCCACTTGGCCCAAGCACCATAACGGATGCATCAGATTTAGCCACTTTCTCTGCAAGTTGCATCAGCGCTTTACTGGCTGGGTCTTCAACAATTGGCCCATCTTTAATGGCTTCTTTTTCTGGTAAATAACGACTTACCATGTTTAATAACACTTCTGGTGCGAATGGTTTCGCCATGTAGTCGATGGCCCCTAAGCGCATCGCTTCAACCGCATCATCAATAGTCGCGTAAGCTGTCATCATTAACACAGGTAAATCAGGGTAGTTAAGCTTAATACTTTTAAGTAAATCGATACCTGACATAGTGCCCATTTGCACGTCACTGACCACCATTGAAATACCGCCTTCTTTAAGCTTAATAATCGCTTGTTCGGCACTGTCGGCTTCAACACAATTAATATCAGCCAATGCTAGGGTATCGACTAACGCTTCTCGTAAACCAGAATCATCTTCTACGACTAATACTTTTGCATCGTTCATAATTACTCCTAACATGCTGTTTTAGAGATAATCGGTAGGTACAAGTTAAACTCAGCCCCACCAAGCTCACTATTGCCTGCTTTTACAAACCCTTGATGGCTGTTAGCGACCGATTGAACCACGGCAAGACCTAACCCGGTACCGTGTGATTTAGTGGTGAAGAACGGCTCAAAGATCTGTTGGATAGCCGTTTCACTTAACCCCGTGCCGTTATCTTTCACCGAAATTTTGACGTGATCTGCGAATTTTTCAGACCGCGTTGCACTTAACTCAATTTTTCCACCTTGGCCACAAGCTTGCACCGCATTGTGCACTAAATTGCTAATTGCACTGCTCAGAGCCACTTTATTAGCGATAATTTCAATATCAGGCTCAGGCAATTTAAGGTCGAGAATGCATTGCTGGCGCATAATCATTGCTTCTGACGCGTGCGTTACATCAGTTAGCAAGGCTTGCATAGATACAGGTGCAAGTACCTGTTGCTCGCCACTTTTGGCAAATAACAGCATATCGTTTACTTGGCTTTCCAAATCTTGCAAACGCGACATTAACTTTTCATGAAAATTACTACGCGCTGTTGGGTTTAATTTTTCTGACGACAAGTTAGCGGCATACAACATCGCCGCTGATAATGGGGTTCTTACCTGGTGCGCTAATGACGCTACCATTTTACCTAGCGCACTCAAACGCTGCATATGTGCGATGCGTGATTGTAATTGACGTGTTTGCGTAAGATCGGTCATTAAAATCAACTGGCCTGGTTCAGGTGTAAGTGGTGAAATATCAAGTTTCACTAATCGACCGTCACGAAGCGTTACCTCGTGACCATCACTACCATTAGGCGCAAAAGAACGCTGAATAATAGTAAACCAACGCTCGCCTTCTAACGGCTCTCCGAGTAAGTCAATCGCGATTTGATTGGCCTTTGCTACCATGCCGTTACCATCAAGCACAATGACGCCCGCAGGCATGGTATCAACCAAATGGCTAAGCCAGCTTGCCTGTTTTCTTAATTCACTAAGTTCACCCACGTACTTTTCCTGCATCAAACACGGGTTGTATACCTCTTGAAATTGTTGGGGTATGATTTGAGCTAACGCCATAGTTACACCAAATAATTTACTCTAACTAATCGGTGTAGATACACAAAACGTGCCAATTTTTATTTTCAATAAATACAACAAGTTAAATTCAAAAATAAGACGTCAATTATTTGTCTAGGGGATTTTTATGTGTTTTAGATGCGAGTGGTTAGATACCACTAAAGCTGATTATGTAGCCTATCACGATACCCAATGGGGCGTGCCTTTGTTTGATGATAATGCACTGTTTGAATTCCTCACACTAGAATCAGCGCAAGCTGGACTGAGTTGGTACACAGTATTAAAAAAACGCGATAACTACCGCAACGCGTTCGCCAACTTTGACCCAACTGTGGTTGCCCAATTTGATGAAGCAAAAGCGCTTGCCTTAATGGAAGATAAAGGCATTATTCGCAACCGCTTAAAAATTAATGCCGCAATTAACAATGCACAGTGCTTTTTAGCAATACAAAAAGAGTTTGATAGCTTTGCTAACTATCAATGGCAATTTGTAAACAATAAACCTATTGTCAATAACATCAACAGTAAAGCTGATTACCAAGCCACCACTGCCGAGTCGCAAGCTTTTGCGAAAGACCTTAAAAAACGTGGCTTTAAGTTTTTAGGACCGACCACTGTGTATGCTCATATGCAGGCATGCGGCATGGTTAATGATCATCACAATCAATGCTTTCGCAAAGACGAAGTGATTGCACTTTACTCATCGCTTTTCTAATACCCTTTCAACTTAAACACCTCTATTAATAGTCAAAAGTGAACAATGAATTCACTTTTGAGCTATTCACATTCAAATGAAGCTCAATTAAAGTGTTTCTATCTATTTAAGGAAATGATTATGCTTCTCGATTCCAACACTAAATTCGGTACTATTAGTAAGCTGCTTCACTGGCTTAGTGCACTTGTTATTTTTGCATTATTCGGCGTTGGATTTTGGATGGTTGATTTGAATTATTACAGTGAATGGTATCGCACAGCGCCCCATTGGCACAAAAGTATTGGCATTTTATTGCTGGCATTCACGCTAGTGCGCATTGCTTGGAAAGTGATTACGGTATCACCTAAGCCGATCTCTACCCATTCATCTAAAACTCGCGTTGCAACAAAACTAGGCCATTTAGCCTTGTATGGGATTTTATTGATAATTTTAACCAGTGGTTATTTGATCTCAACCGCTGATGGTCGCGCAATTGCTGTTTTTGACTGGTTCGAAGTAGCAAGTTTAGGCGAATTAATTGCAAATCAAGAAGATATTGCAGGCAGTATTCATCAATATGCCGCTTATAGCTTAATGGCGATTGTCGGTATTCATATATTAGCGGCGTTAAAGCATCACTTTATTGATAAAGATGACACATTACGCCGAATGATTAAGTAACCTCAGATTTGGCTAGTCAAAGCTCAGGTTGTATAAATTTAAAGGAAACAATTATGAAAAAAACACTTTTAGCAACAGCACTTACGATGGCAAGCTTAACAATGCCAGCAATGGCTGCAGATTATGTAATTGACACCAAAGGCGCTCACGCATCAATTAATTTTAAAGTGAAGCACTTAGGCTACAGCTGGTTAACAGGCCGTTTTAATACCTTCTCAGGTGAGTTCAGCTACGATGAGAAACAACCTGAAGCAAGTAAAATTTCAGTTAATATTGATACCACCAGCGTTGACTCAAACCATGCAGAGCGCGACAAGCATTTGCGCGATAGCGACTTTTTAGATGTTAAAAAATTCTCTACAGCGACATTTAACAGCACA
This sequence comes from Pseudoalteromonas sp. P1-9, assembly GCF_001399975.1. Lineage (GTDB taxonomy): Bacteria > Pseudomonadota > Gammaproteobacteria > Enterobacterales > Alteromonadaceae > Pseudoalteromonas. The sequence goes on along the minus strand of NZ_LKBD01000003.1, from coordinate 28,112 downwards.
AAAGTGAAAGATTTAGGTGATGGTAAACTGGCTATTACCGGTCTTTTAACGCTACAAGGAATTGAGAAAGAAATTACTATCGATGTAGAAAAAATCGGTGAAGGTAAAGATCCTTGGGGCGGTTACCGCGCTGGTTTTTCAGGTACTACAGCGATTCAAATGAAAGACTTCGGCTATAAAATGGATTTTGGCCAAATCGATTTCGACCTTCACATTGAAGGCATCAAAAAGTAATAAATGCTACTTTGGGTCTGAACCTTTATGTTCGGGCCCGATTCAAACTCATTATATTTTTGCAACAGGTGCAACAGTGGGTAGCTTAATATCAAACGATACGTTATGTTTTCACTATGCTAGCTACTATTTAAATCTATCAGTCACAAAGTTACTCACATATAAATGACTAATCACATAATTAACTTAAGACTAAGGTAAGGAACTAGATTAAAGAAAACAATTAAGATCTTATAAAAAGCAAAATATTGAATATAAACCACATTCAATGCTTTATGCTCTACGTTAAATAGCTGGCTATGAATACTGACAATAGTGCTGCGGAAAAGTAAAAAAATCACCATGCTAATACTGACAATTAAGCAATTAGCAATTGTGGCCCATCCGAGAAACGTTATTATCTGATCAATTGACATTAGAACCCCTAATCTTTTACATAGTGTAAGATTAATGTACTTGCGGTAGCGGTGCAATGTTATCAAGCATTTAGTCTCTAAAATTGCTTACCACATTGCTTACCACAGCGGGGTTCTGTAAGGTGTGATTATAATTACACTTTATTTTTTTTTAGTTACTGCTATAGTACTGTATAAAACAACAGTTAAGAAGGTGCAATATGGCCGTTGAGGTATGTTACAAAGTAGTTAGAGATGGAGTCGAACGCATGACATTTACATCAAAAAAAGAGGCAGACGCATATGACAAAATGCTGGATATTGCGGAAGCACTTGAAACCATGCTTGGTGAAGTTGATGTGCCGTTAAGCGAGCAACAAAATGAAGCGCTGGCCCTCGAAATGGCAAAACGTAAAGACCAATTTATTGCAGCTTTAAAAGGGGGAAAACCAACCCCGCCTAACAATAAAGCAAAAGTAACTGATATTAAAAAAGTAAGTTAAATAAAAAAGCCACCGTGAAGGTTAACACTAATCAGTTAAGCATTTGTTCGGTTGACTGATCCTGAGATCAAGTGAAAATACCCTCAAGCAATTTGTTTGAGGGTATTTTTTATGTTGGAACACTGGCTTATCGATGTGGATGATTTCGCTTCCCCTGACTCACTCGCTCTTTTTCAAAAAGAGCTTCCATTGGAGTGGATAACTCAAGCGCTTGATGACACTAATAAAGCGAGTATGAGACGGCGTAAGTTGCCTGCTGAGCTGGTTGTTTGGTTGATCATTGGTATTGGCCTTTATCGCGACAGGCCCGTCAACGATGTACTTGATAAGTTGGATCTTAAACTTTCAAACTCGCTCGGAGAATCAATTGCACCGAGCGCTATCCCGCAAGCCAGAAAGCGACTCACAGCCAAGCCACTCGAAGCTTTGTTCTCAACAACTGCCAAGCACTAGACGCAAGCCGAAGACAGCGATGATACCTGTTGCGGATTGAGACTCTTCTCTGTTGACGGAACCCAATTCAAAACCCATGACACGCAGGCCCTTGCCGAGCACTTCAATTACGTTAAGCACAGTGAAAATCGTCACACCTAGTACCCAGTTGTCAGGCTATGCGCCTTGTGTTCACTGCGCAGCCGCTTGTTGCACGATGTCGCCTTTGGTCCGAGTTCCACCGGGGAAGTGAACCACCCCAAGAAGCTGGCGATGTCGGTTCCTGCCGACTCTCTGACCATTTTTGATCGCTGTTACTTAAGTGCCGAACTGATGCTCAACTGGCAGCGCCAACATGGTTCAAGCCACTGGATGACGCCGGTGAAATCCAACACACAATATGAAGTGGTAGAGCAGCTGGACAAAGAAGGACGTGACTTCATCGTTGAAATGAAGGTCTCTGGACATGCCAGAAAGCAAGACCCAAGCCTGCCTGAGAAATGGCGGGCAAGACTCGTGTTATATCCGGAAAAAACCCAGCCAAATCACATCAAAGGCGTGCTCACCTCACTGACGGACAAACAGTATGAAACTCAGTCTTTACTCGATGTTTATTTTGAACGATGGGAGATAGAAAACAGCTATGGCGAAATAAAACACGATATGCTGGAAGACAAGGTGTTGCTTCGCAGCCAGTCTGTAGAGGGAATAGAGCAAGAAATCAGGGGCATACTCATCGCCTATAATCTTGTACGTTTGGAAATCAGTCGAATAGCCAAGGAAGCCAAGGTCTCCCCATTAAGAATAAGCTTTATGATGGCGTTACGGGATATTCAGGATGAGCTGATGTGGTGCGCGATAGCATCGCCAGGTTCAATCCCCAAAAAGCTGAGGGCAATGCGGGAACGTGTAAAACGATATATATTACCCGAACGAAAAAAACGGCCCAAAAGCAGGACCGTTCGTATCAGTAAAACTCGCTACCCAATTCGCTCAAAACACCTTAATTGATAGGAGTTGACCGTATTCGGTGGCCTTTTTATTTATGCGTAAATTTACTTAATTACAGTTGCAACTGCATCGGCAAAGTAATCTAAGTTTGCTTGGCTAACGCCTGCTACATTTACACGGCTTGAGCCAACAATGTAAATTGAATATTCTTTTTGTAAGCGTTCAATTTGCTCTGGCGTGATACTTAAGAAAGAGAACATACCATGTTGCTTTTCAATAAATGAAAAGTCTTGTGTAACGCCACGGCTATGAAGCGCCTCAACAATCGTGCTACGTAAACCGTTAATACGATTACGCATTTCAGCAAGCTCTTGATGCCACTCGGCAGTCAGCTCGTCACTACCAAGAATAGTATCAACAATTGCTGCACCGTGAGCTGGCGGCATTGAATAGATACTGCGTACAACGCTTAATAGTACTGAGTTAGCAACGTCGGCAACTGCGCTCGATTCTGAAATAATTGAGCACGCGCCGATACGCTCGCGATAAAGACCAAAGTTTTTAGAACACGAAGAACAAATGATCATTTCATCAACTGTTTCAGCTAATAAACGTAAGCCTGCCGCATCTTGTTCAAGGCTAGTACCAAAACCCTGATAAGCAATATCAATTAACGGCGTAAAACCAACTTCTTTTGCAAGATCTGCAACTTGTTGCCATTGCTCTGCGTTTAAATCCATACCGCTTGGGTTATGACAACATGCGTGTAACAACACGATATCGCCTTTAGGAACTGTCTTTAACGTGGCCATCATTTCATCAAACAATAAGCCTTTATTCTCGTAATCGTAATACGGATATTCTTTAACTGTTAGACCAGCAGCTGAGAATAAACCAATATGGTTTGCCCATGTTGGCGTAGTTACCCATACGCTCGCATTTGGATTTGCTTTTGCGATAAATTCTGCAGCAACACGTAATGCACCTGTACCACCTGGCGCTTGCGCTGTGCGAACACGGTTTTCTAAAAGCGCTTTATGCTCACCCAGTAATAGAGATTCCATTTTTGCACAAAAACCTAAATCACCAGCTAAGCCAATATATGATTTACTTGTTTCATTTTCTAAACGAAACGCTTCAGCTTTTTTTACACAGCTTAAAATTGGGGTATCACCCTGTTCTGTTTTATAAACACCAACGCCTAAGTCGATTTTATTTGGATTTGTATCTTGGCGATATTTGGCCATCAAACCTAAAATTGGATCCGTTGGTAATGGCTTTAAGTTTGCAAACATAGTTATCTCTTAAATTGAATTTTTGCTATGGGATGAAGCCCTAGCTTACCATACTCTCTGTTGTGGAGAAGTATCTAAAGAAAATTTCATGGCGATAATCAATAGAACTTTTTGCTTTAGATTATTCAGGTAAGTAATTGGGTACTATTTCACATACTGCTTGTAATAAAGCAAGTGCATCACTCGTAAATACATCGTTGTTGAACGCTTCAGCGTCGATAATGCCAAGTACTTCGCCCGATTGCGAAAAATAAGGCAGACAAACTTCCGATTTAACTGCTGGATCGCAGGTGTAGTACTCGCCACCATTAGCAACATAGTGTTCTACGTTGTTAATCACGCGCCCTTTGCCGTAAAGCGCAACAAAGGCGTTATTACTAATACGCGCATAGTCTTCATCAACAGGAAAAAGTGGGCGGCTTGGTTTGCCAAAATAGCTTAATTTAAGTAGTTGTGTTTGATTATCAATCGCGCGTGATTGGTAAATACCAAACCAATCAATTAGGTTTTGCTGCTCCACAAATTTAACGATGCGAGCGAGTGCAGTCATTGCATCAACATTTTTTTGGCTCTTAACTACACACTGCGTAAGATCAAACGGCGCTTCTTGCAACTGACCGAATAAGCTACAGGTTCCACCCTCGCCCAGTTCAGGAATAAGGTACTGCCAAGTAATATCCAAGTGTTCTGTTTGCGTAATTTCATTTTCAATTAATTGACGGAAATCAGCCACTTTTTGCGTATCTAAAACGTAATCTGAAAAATATATTGAACCAGCCATTTAGCCATCTAAACATCTTTAAAAAAATAAAGTGTACATGGCTTATATTGGTCTATGCAATACTATTCTTAACTTAATTTATAAATAAATTTAGATAACGCATTTAATTGCTTTTTTGGGCTCGTAACAAATAAAGGGAATATTATAAGGTGAAATGTACATTTTAAATGTGCCAACCAATTGAGCGTATTAACTTGTACTGCAACTTTGGCGCTTTTTATTGAGGTCACCTAAACCTTTGTATCTATAACAAATAAATATGACAAAATAAGAAGTCAAAGCAGCCACAAACACGCCGTTTTAACGATGGGTTCAGATTAATCATGTAATAGCGAATACGTCACCGTTATACTGTTACCGCGATCGTTTTGTGAAACTGATTCTGCAATCTCTTTAATTAGCCCCAAACCACGACCATGATAGTTATCGTCGTTATTTGCAATATTTTTCCCTGCAAAACCATCACCTGAATCCGTTATTGTAAACCTTATTTTCGGGTCTTCTGGCAAGTAGCTCACATCGATATTAATTACTCCTGCCGAGAGTTCTGCCAATCGCTCAGCACGGAGTTCGTAGTATTCACAAAACCCTTCATCACTATCTTTTAAACAGGACTCGAGCCCTAAAACACCGTGTTCTAGCGCATTATTAAATGTTTCAGAGATCAGCAAAAACAAATTAGAGCGATGCTCAGCACAGCCTTTCATTGCACAAATCATTTCAACAACATCAACAACTGGATCAGTTTGTTTTAAGCGTTCTGCATCCAATGTCATTGCCATGTTTAACGGCGTTGTCATGTATTCATCGCTCAATTGGGGCTCAATATTTGATGGTCTGCATTTTACTAACGCTAAACTTAAATCATCTTGCTGATCTTGTTTACCCGTAAAACGCTTAACCGAATCAACAATGGAACCTAATTCAGTAAACGATGAAGCAGTCACCTTACGCAGTAATCGTTCTTCACCAAAAAATTCACCTTTGGTATTTTCTGCCTCGATGACACCGTCGGTATACAAAATAATTTTGTCATCTAATTCCGTTTCCACATAAATGGTATCGCGTTCAAATTCGTAATCTTCGAGTATACCTAATGCCATATGGCGCGATGTTAGTTTCTGCTTAACCTTGCCTTCTTTACTCAACAGAAAACTATCAGGAAGCCCTCCCAACCAAGCTGAAAATGAACGTCCCGAGCTATTAAGCTCAAGAATCGTTGCCGCACAAAACATGTTGCCTGGTAATAATTCACTGAGAGTTGAATTTAATTCAGCGGCAATATCGCCAACAGGTAAGCCTTTTTGTGTCATTGAGTAAAAGATTTTTGATGCTGGCAGCGCCCCCATCGCCGCTGCTAACCCATGGCCGGTAAAGTCCCCCATCAATACATAAATGCCACCGGTACAACTCGGTGCCATTAAAAATAAGTCACCGTTAAACATGGATGCCGGTGATAAATTAAATTCAACAAGTTCAGGTAACAAAAAACGCTTTTCCAGCGCATTTTCGAAAATATGTTCAACTAACTCGTGTTCGCGTTCAGTATGCAGCTGATAATACGCAAGTTCTTGGTTTTGTTTGTAGGTTTTTACACTGAATTCGCGTGTCCGCGCATGTGCTTTAATTTTTGCCGAGAGAATTACTTTATCGAAAGGCTTATTCAAAAAGTCATCACCGCCAACCTGCAAACATTTTTCTAGGCTGCTTTTGTCATCCAATGCGGTGATAAAAATGATGGGAAGATACACATCTGCAGATTTGGCTTTAAGCAAAGGCGCTACTTCAAAGCCATCCATTTTAGGCATTACAACATCAAGCAAAACCAAGTCGGGAGAAAGCTCATCGAAAACCGTTAGTGCTTGTACCCCGTCCGACGCAAGGGCAACATGGTGCTGTTCTTGCTCTAGCATAAAACGCAGTAAGTTACGATTTAGCTCCTGATCATCGACAACCAGAATTTTCATGGTTCAGTCGATGTCGAACTTTTTATCAAAACGAGAGATCTGTAAAATTTTCTTAATTTGAGGTCTGCAATTTGTAATATGAATACTGCTCACAGAGTCGCCTAACGATTTTTTCATATTTAATAACATTCCCAATGCCGAACTATCCATGTAATCGGTTTCACGTAAGTCGATAATAACTTTCGGAGTGCTTACGCCAACGTCGGCATATGCGCTCCTAAATGATTGTACTAAGTTAAAGTCAAACTTGCCTTTAATCTCAATCGTAAATAATTTGCCATCTGGCGATAGAGCCTTATTCAAACTCATTTAATTCTCCTTGGAATGTCCTAATGCCTGCTAAATTTACGCCATTCGCTTTATTTAAATTAAGTACTTAACCCGCTAATTTGCAAATATTATCTTAAAAAAACTAAAAATAAATTGAACAATAATATGGTTGCAAAATTATGATAAACTTGCGTCATGCGTATTTACTTGGATTTATTATGTCAGACTCAAATTTAGTCTATTCCACAGAAACCGGAAGAATAAAACAGCCAAAAGAAGCACCTGAGCTCGATGTAAAATTATTTAAAGACGGTGCGGTGCGTATTGAACGCCAAACAAAAGGACGAAAAGGCAAAGGCGTGATGCTCGTTGTGGGAATTGATCCAAGCGCTCATGACTTAAAAAAGCTAGCCAAAACATTAAAGTCTAAAATGGGTCAAGGTGGTGCAGTCAAAGACGGTATCATTGAAATTCAAGGCGATGACCGCGATAAGTTGAAGGGTTTGCTTGAGCAGCAAGGCTTCAAGGTGAAAATTGCAGGCGGATAATAAGCATTGCTTGGTGATGGCAGCTAGCCATCACCAAATTAAACACTAAAAGTGTATACCTTTCGTTTTATCTATCATCAACGAAATCTCATGTTCTGGTACTGGCTTACTGTAATAATAACCTTGTACTACATCACACTTATTCAGCTTTAAAAACTCAATTTGTTCATCGCTTTCAACGCCTTCAGCAACCAGCTCTAAATTAAGCTTTTGCGCCATCGCGATAATTGCTGCGGTGATCTCCATATCATTACTATCTTCTGGAATATCTTTAATAAATGAGCGGTCAATTTTTAAGATATCCAATGGGAAGCGTTTTAAATAACTGAGTGACGAGTATCCCGTACCAAAGTCATCTATCGACAGCGATAGCCCAAGCGATTTTAATTGATGCATTTGCTTAATAGAGCCTTCAACATCGCCCATTAGCATACTCTCAGTTAACTCTAGGTGCACGCGCTCAGGTACGATACCCGTTTTCTTAATCACCTTTTCTAGTAAAGGAATTAGACTCGTATCTTTAAATTGGCGTGCTGATAAATTAATAGAGATGCTGCTCTCATGATCTTTAAGCGCCATACGCTGAGCAAATGCACACGATTCCCACAATACCCACTCACCTAATTCAACAATTAACCCTGTTGTTTCAGCAATTGGAATAAACTTATCTGGCGCAATATGCCCAAGTGTAGGATGGTGCCAGCGGATCAGTGCTTCAAAACCGACTATCTTCTCGTTGGTAATATCAATTTGCGGCTGATAATAAAGCTCGAACTGCTGTTCTTTAATCGCAATGCGCAGTTCATTTTCAATAAATAATCGCTCTTTTGCCGCTGCATCAAGGGTGTCGTTATAGAAGTAATAAGTGTTTTTACCTAACGCTTTTGCTTCATACATTGCAAGATCGGCGTGTTTCAGTAACACATCTTCTTCAGGGCTTTGATCCGATGCCATTGTAATACCGATACTGGCACTAACAATCACCTCGTTGCTGCCTAAGCGAATTGGCTGACTTAAGGTATTTTGGATGGTGAGCGCCACATCTGTGGCTTTCTCGCGGTCATCAATACCACTGAGCAACACGGCAAACTCATCACCACCAAGACGGGCAATGGTATCTTCTGCTCGAAGACGCTTTTGTAGGCGTTGTGCTACTTCCAACAGCAGTTGGTCACCCGCATCATGACCTAATGTATCATTGATACGTTTAAATTCATCTAAATCAAAATAGAACAGAGCAAATGAGTAATGACCGCGCGATGCTAAGGCTAAAGACTTTTTAAGCTGCATTCTAAATAACGCACGGTTAGCAAGCCCTGTTAGTGTGTCGTAATACGCCAATTGTTCCATTTTGCGCTGACTTTCTTTTACAAAGGAAATGTCTTGCGCAGAGGCAACATAGCTATACACTTTGTGGTTATCATCGCGAATTGGTGAAACAGATAACGACACCCAAAGTGCACGTTTGTCATTGTTATGCAGTAACGTGTCACCTTTCCAGTGATGGCGCGAAAGTAAGTCCTGAACGATATCCTCAACCAAAATCATCATATCGGGTTCCATTAAAACAAGTAATGGTTGCCCAATAAAATGACTTTTCTCAAACCCTGTCATTTCAAGCAATTTAGGGTTCACGTATTCAATATTGAGATTTTCATCGGTAATTACGATAGCTGAACCAGAGAATTCAACGGCTTTTGATAACCTTCTTGCGCGCTGCTCTGCTTGCTCTTTTTCATCTAGCTCTTGGCGTAAATCACGCATGGTCTTTTCGAGCTTGCCTGCCATTGCGCCAAACTCAAAATTGAGCAAGCCGATTTCGTCTTTGTTAACCGTTAGGTTTTGCGCTGTAGTAAATTGCCCTCTTGCAACTTCTCGCGAGCTTGCAACCAATGCTTTAATACGTTTAATTACTAAATGAGAAAGCGTTTGATGCAGCAACAATACGACCAGCACGGCATATAAAATAAACAAGCCAAAAAACTTTACTTCTATTTCATCAATCGCCGAAAGTGCTTCAGAATGGGTTTTATAAACACCAATATACCAATCAAAATCACTAAACTTTTTGATGCTAAAAATATGCTTGCTGTCGTCAATGGCAAATTCACCCTGCAACTCATGACGCTGACTTGTTAATAGTTGCTCAACTTGATTACGCAATTCATCTGGTAACTGGTTTTTAGTATCCAACGAATCGTTCATACTGCCGCTGAGGCGATTGATAATATCTGTTTTACCTTCAAACTGAATAATTTGTCCTTTGCCGTTTAACACAAACAGCTTGGCATCACCCACTTTGTCAGGGAACATCGCCTGCAGCTTTGGCAACTCAATATCACTGCCAGTAACGCCTTTAAATTCTCCGCCGTAATGTAGCGGTACAATAAGGCTAATAACCCAACGCTCCCAGATATCATCATAATAGATAGGGGTCCAGGTTGCTTCTAAGTTAGGGTTAAATTCAGGAGTACCAATTTCGTAAAAAACATCTTGCCTAAAGTCATGGCTTGCCGGCACATTTAACGCCCAGTTTGGTGGCGATATGCGAATAAAACGGTCTTGGCTAATAAAATAGAAGTTAAAAAAGGTTTCGTCGGTTAAAATTGGTGCAATTTGCGACCATACTTTTTCTGTTTGAGAAAAAATACGTTTATATTCGTGACTATAACTTTGCTGGGGAAGAAAAGCTGCAGAACGAACTCCTGCTACGTTAGTACTTGAAGAGCTGCGAATACTACCGTCTTTACCAAAAACCAACTTACTAGGAACAATTTTTTCAGCGAGGGCGCTTTCGGAATAAAGGGCTTCTGTAACTATGGTATTGGCATCAATTGCGATGCGTTTTTTCTCATTAAGTAGGTTTTCAAAACGGCTAACAAACGGCTTCGATAACTCTGTTAGCACACCAAACTCTTCAAAAAGCAGTTGTTTGCGCTCAGATTTAACCATCAAGTACGCAGCAGATAATCCAGCTATTAAACAAATGGCTGATATTAATATGGATAACTTGGTACTAAGTGCGTTAATGCCAAAACTCGCATCCAAATGTTTAGAGTTCACAATGTAACCTTACTTCTGCTGCAACTCGTTGATTGTGGTGCTTGGAACTATAAAAGAATCTCACTAATTTCTACACCTTTTTTTCGGTTTATTGCAAAAAAGCCATAATAAATAATGAAAAAATCTGTTTTGTCATAAGTTACTCTCAATTTACTGTTGACTTTAACAGCACTTATTTCTAAATTCGGGGTTATGAACAAATTAATCTTTAACTTTAGCTTCTTTTTTCACCATCCGTAACTCGGGAGGCGACTTTGTCACGAACAAGCTAAAGTCAAACTAAACCTCCCACTGGGAGGTTTTTTTTTGCAATTGGGAATGAGGAAAAGAAAATGTCCAATGCACTTGAGTCCCTACGTCGGGATATCAATGAGATAGACTCGGAGTTGCTAGTCTTACTCGCCAAAAGACGTCGCGTCAGCCATGGTGTTGTTGAGTATAAAATTGCCAACAACAAACCAATCCGTGATGAGCAACGTGAACAGGCGTTACTAGAAAAACTCATTAGTTATGGCAGTTCACTGGGGCTTGACGGTTATTACGTAAATCGCGTGTTTCAAACCATTATTGAAGATTCTGTACTGCATCAACAGGCAATGTTACAGCAGAACCTAAATCCAGATCTGCACACAGAAACTAATCGCGTTGCTTATTTAGGTGGTCAGGGCTCTTATAGCCAACTTGCATGCCATAAGTACTTCAGCCGTCGTCCTGGCAAACTTGTTGAACTGGGTTGCAGCAGCTTTAATGAAATCACCAATAAAGTAGAAACTGGACAGGCCGATTTTGGTTTATTACCAATCGAGAATACCTGCTCTGGCAGTATCAACGAAGTATATGACCTATTGCAGCACACACAGGTGTCAATCGTTGGCGAACTAACGCAAGCGGTAGAACATTGTTTAGTAGCAAGCCCAGGTGTCGCCATTGAGAATGTGACGAAAATATATGGTCACCCACAGCCATTTGCTCAATGCAGCCAATTTATTAGTAATTTAAGCGGCGTACAACTGGCCTACAGCGACTCAACATCAAGCGCACTAAAAGAGGCGTTACAAGATGATGCAGGTGCTGCAATTGCTTCTGAAGACGCAGCTCACAAAGCTGGATTAGTGGTACTTGAGCCCAACCTTGCCAATCAGAGCCACAACCACAGTCGCTTTATTGTTGTTGCGCGTAAAGCAGTTAAAGTATCTAAGCAGATCCCAACTAAAACAACATTAATTATGGCGACTAAACAGTCGGCCGGTGCGCTTGCTGATGCACTGATGATCTTCAAACAGCATAACATTAACCTAGTAAAACTAGAGTCTCGACCTGTACCGGGGAATCCTTGGGAAGAAGTATTCTATGTTGACCTAGAAGCGAACATCGATTTACCAGAAGTTAAAAAAGCGCTAGATGCGCTTAAAGAAGTGACTGCTTACATTCGTATTCTTGGTTGTTACCAAAGTGAAACGTTGAGCGCTGTAAGCGTTGCAACGGAATAAAAAAGGGGCGTTTCGCCCCTTTTTAATAATCTAACACTTTCGCGTCATTTGCCTTACTCAGTAACGCTTTGCTTTGACTTAAAAAGGTACTGGCAGAATCTGAAAAGAAGGTTTTTGCAGCGGCAAAGTCATCAATTAACCCCGCTTTATCATTGTTCTTCAATTTTTCAAAGGTTTGCTGGAACACCTCACAATACTCTTTCATCAAAGGTGCGACATCTTCAAATTGCGCCAACATAATATCGCTGTAAAGCTCTGGCGACTGCGCAAATAAGCGCCCTACCATCATTAATTCCAAGTGATAAATAGGCGAAGAGCAAGATTCTATTTCTTCAAGGCTGTGGCTTTGTTTCGCCAAAAATTGACCATAAACAAAGGTCGTTAAGTGGCGCATTACCTGCACAATTTGCATCGCTTCATCGTGCTTCTTCGCATCCATAGACACTAAATTACACCCCCATACAGTAAGCTGTTCGAGTAAGGAACTCGCTACGTCACAGGGCTTATTTTGACAAACAACAACGGTTTGCTTCACCCAATGAGGAATATCGGGACCAAACATCGGGTGTAACGCTAATACCGGTCCTTGATGGTGAGTTTCCATTGCTTTAAGTGGTGATGATTTAACGCTGGTAATATCAACTAATAAACACTCAGGGTGTAGTTTTGGCATATCTGCAATAACTGATTCAACCGCATGAATTGGTACAGAAACAATCACACAACGTGCCTCAACTAATATAGTCTCACGTTCACTTTGGTTATCTTTATCAAGCACCTTCACCTGATAACCCGAGCGCTCTAACTGACGCTTGAACAATTGACCCATTGCACCTTTACCACCCACTATCACCATTGGCGATAAGTGCGGCGCAACGCACGCTAAACCGAGTTGTTGGTTTTGGTAAGATTCACGCATAAGTCGACGTAATACATCTTCGACTAATTCAGGACTGACCCCAGCTGCAATTGCTTGTGAACGCCGTGCATCAATTAATTCAGTTTCTCGCGATGGTACATAAACGGGTTGACCTTGTTGTTGCTTATAAGCGCCAACTTGAGCTGTGATATGATTTCGTTTAGCTAATAGTTCAACAAGTTGCCTATCGCATTCATCAATTTGATCTCTTAACGTATTCAGTGCGCCCATCACAAAGTAAACCTTTCTTTACAGCAAGTAAAATAATATATACAAAATCATATCAAGCTATCTCGCTAAGTAAAAGTGTTAAAATTAAATACGTTATACAAGTTAGCTATTTAGCCACTATTTAAGAAGGCTTTCGATGGTGTTAGCTTTCTTGTTAGATACAGCGCTGGATTTTTAACAGACTTATGACATTAGCTTCTGAAATCGCTATTTTTAAGCGGTTATTCCACATCAATAAACCTGAATATCGCACGCAAATATTCAGCTTTCTAAAAATACGAGTTTAAGTTGGTTGGTATAAATATCACAATTTTAAGTGAGTGAATCAGTAAACCTCTCCACAATATAGCTAGTAGCGTGCGAAGAATTAAAGGCTTGTTGAGTAAATTCGCATTGCTGTGACTATCAAGCTTTAGTGTGTAATTCAATAATACCCGCAACGCACATCAAGTAAGAGTTTATCGAAGTTAATAAGGAGTTGAGTCTGGCAGGCTTGTGTAGATACGTTCTTTGTTTGAAAGGTAATCTTTTGTTTTATAAAAACAAAACAGGCTGAGCAAAGCTCAGCCTGTTTAGATTCTGAAAGTTCAGACGTATTAGTTAAGTTTTTCTTTAATACGTGCAGACTTACCAGAACGCTCACGTAGATAGTAAAGCTTCGCACGACGAACTGCACCGCGACGCTTACGCTCGATGCTGTCGATTAGTGGGCTGTGTGTTTGGAAAACACGCTCTACACCTTCGCCGCTTGAGATCTTACGTACAGTGAAAGAAGAATGAAGACCACGGTTACGCTTAGCGATTACCACACCTTCGAACGCCTGTAGACGCTCTTTGTTACCTTCTTTAACACGTACTTTAACAACTACTGTATCACCAGGGCCGAACTCTGGTACGTCAGATTTAAGTTGCTCATCTTCAAGCACTTTAATAATATTTTGGTTTACTTTTGCCATTATATTTCTCACATTTCCTAGGAGTAACTGTCTTCTAGCCACAAACATTATGTTCTTGCTGAAATTCAGCGAGTAACCTTGCTTGCTCCTCAGTCAGAGCTAGGTTTTGCAACAAGTCCGGACGTCTAAGCCAAGTTCTACCCAACTGTTGCTTTAAGCGCCAGCGAGCAATTTCTTTATGGTTTCCACTGAGCAATACAGCGGGCACCTGCTTACCATCCAATAATTCTGGCCGTGTATAGTGAGGGCAGTCTAATAAGCCGTCAGAAAATGAATCCTGCTCGGCAGACTGATTGTGACCTAACACGCCTGGCACTAAACGAGATACTGAATCGATTAATGTCATTGCAGCGAGTTCGCCACCGGATAATATAAAGTCACCAATTGACCATTCTTCGTCAATATGTGATTCAATTAACCGCTCATCTATACCTTCATAACGACCTGCCACTAAAATCAACTTTTTATGGTTTGCAAGTTCTTGCGCACCTTGTTGATCTAGCTTTCTACCTTGTGGTGATAGATAGATTACCTTTGCCCCTTCACCCGCTGAAGCTTTCGCTGCATCGATGGCATCTCGCAATGGTTGCACCATCATTAGCATACCAGGGCCACCGCCATATGGGCGGTCATCCACAGTTTTATGCTTATCAAAAGCATAATCTCGCGGACTCCAACAGTTAAAATCGATTAAACCGTTTTTAACTGCGCGACCAGTAACACCTTGCTTTGTTACCGCATCAAACATTTCAGGGAACAGTGAAATAACACCGAACCACATGTGTGCCTGTTGCGACATTTAAAAGCTAGGATCCCAGTCTACGGTAACTTCTTTAGCATCTAAATCCACCTTTAACACTACGCTCTCGGTTAAATATGGAATTAAACGTTCACCTCTTCCAAATCCGTCGTTAGGGTTAGCTTTAACCACTAAAACGTCATTAGAACCTGTTTCTAGCATGTCGTCGACCTTACCTAAGTCGTAACCTTTATCAGTTACCACAGTAAGACCGATGAGATCTCGCCAATAAAACTCACCATCAGGTAAGTCTGGCAATTGTTCTTCAAAAACAGCGATTTCAGCATTTGTTAACACATTTGCTTGGTCACGGTCTTCAACATTTGCCAACTTGGCGATAAAACCTTTGTTGTGACGACGCCAGTCGACCACTTCAACGGTTTGCCAGTTTCCTTGTTGCCCTATCAACCATGGGCTGAAATCAAAGATCCCTTCGGGATCATCAGTAAATGAATGCACCTTAAGCCAACCCTTAATGCCGTAAGGGGCGCCGAGTTTGCCTGCTATAAATTTGGCTTGCTCTTGACTCATGGTTACATTACGCCTATTAAGCCGCTTTACGAGCGTCTTTAACTAACTTAGCTACACGATCAGAAAGACCTGCACCTTGACCTACCCAGTGATCTACACGATCAAGGTCTAGGCGAAGTGATTCTTCTTGACCACGAGCTAGCGGGTTAAAGAAACCTACTTTCTCGATGAAACGACCATCACGCGAGAAACGGCTATCCGCAACCACGATTTGATAGAATGGACGCTTCTTAGCGCCGCCACGTTGCAAACGAATAGTTACCATACCGTCCTCTACATAGATTGATTGATTTCATTAACATAAAAACTAATTTTACTTCCCTAACGGGAAGCCCGAGAATTGTACGAATTTTTACTCTGATTGCAAGTTAAAATGCACTCTTTTGACTACTTTGTGACAGTTATGCCAACATCAATACAAAAAAAGCACCAAAACTGGTGCTTTTTTAACAACTTTGCAAAGTTTAGAATTTAGGGCCGCCGCCCATCATGCCAGGTGGCATCATGCCTTTCATATTGCGCATCATTTTCATCATGCCGCCTTTGCCTTTCATCTTCTTCATCATTTTCTGCATTTGTGTAAATTGCTTTAATAGCTTATTTACGTCTTGTACTTGCGTACCAGAACCTGCAGCAATACGCTTTTTACGAGATCCTTTAATGATGTCTGGGCGCTCACGCTCTTTTGGCGTCATTGAGCTAATGATGGCTTCCATTTGATTAAAGGTTTTATCACCTACTTGATCTTTAACCGCATCAGGCAAGTTTGACATACCTGGTAGTTTATCAAGCATCCCCATCATGCCACCCATATTTTTCATTTGACGTAATTGGTCAGCAAAGTCTTCTAATGTGAAGCCATCGCCCTTCATTACCTTCTTAGCCATTTTTTCAGCTTTCTCTTTGTCGACTTTCATTTCGACTTCTTCAATTAGAGAAAGCACATCACCCATGCCTAAAATACGTGACGCAACACGATCTGGGTGGAATGGCTCTAACGCATCGGTTTTTTCACCGACACCAATAAACTTAATTGGTTTGCCTGTGATATGGCGAATAGATAGTGCAGCACCACCACGGGCATCACCGTCAGTTTTAGTCAGTACAACACCTGTTAGCGGCAGCGCTTCGTCAAATGCTTTTGCCGTATTCGCAGCATCTTGACCTGTCATTGAGTCAACAACAAAGAGTGTTTCTACCGGCTTAATCGCACCGTGTAACTCAATGATTTCTTCCATCATCTCGTTATCAACGTGCAAACGACCTGCGGTATCAACAATCACGACATCGATGAATTTCTTTTTAGCGTGGTCAATTGCGCCATTGGCAATATCGATTGGTTTCTGTGAAATATCACTTGGGAAGAATTCCACGTCCACTTCGTTAGCAAGTGTTTCTAACTGTTTAATCGCGGCAGGACGGTACACGTCGGCACTCACTACTAACACAGATTTCTTTTTGCGCTCTTTTAAGAATTTAGAAAGCTTACCCACACTGGTGGTTTTACCTGCACCTTGCAGACCTGCCATCATAATAACCGCTGGCGGTTGTGCCGCTAGGTTAAGCTCTTCGTTTGCTTCACCCATGGCTTTTTCAAGTTCTTCACGAACGATTTTAATGAAAACCTGACCCGGGCTTAAACTTTTAGTGACTTCAACACCTACAGCACGTTCTTTAACTGTTTTTACAAATTCACGCACTACCGGTAAGGCTACATCTGCTTCGAGTAGTGCCATACGCACTTCGCGCAGCGTATCTTTTATATTGTCTTCAGTTAATCGGCCTCGACCACTGATATTTTTCAGGGTTTTACCAAGGCGTTCCTGTAAGTTCTGAAACATTCACGTTAATCCAAACTAATATTTTGCGAGAATTATACCTAAGAAACAGGAATAAAAAAGCTTTGCAACGGTAACTAAAGGTTATTTTCCTATTCTGGGCTAGGCTTTTAGCGATTGATAAAATACAATGAGGTAAAAATTTTAATCGAAACCGATTTTAAACAAAGTCATGAATTTAATTGTTTTAACTGTAATTGCGAGTCTGTTTTATAGCCTTTCCACTATGCATGTGGTGAGTAAGTTATTCGATAAGCAAGGTCCAAATCAAAAGAAGACTTTATTGCTTAGTACCGTTGCTATTTTGTTGCACCTTGCTGTTATTGTTAATTCAATTTTTACTGAAAGCGGGCAAGACCTCAGCTTTGCCAACGTTGCACTATTAATATGTTGGCTAATTGTGGTGTCGGTAACAACTGTTTCCCTGCGCTTTCCTGCCACCTTATTACTGCCAGTTGTTTATGGCTTTGCTGCAATTTTATTAATCGCCAGTTTATTTATTCCACATCATGTTATTTTGCAATCGGTTAATTTTGAATTCGGATTGGTGTCGCATATTTCACTTGCCTTTATGGCCTACTGTGTGCTGATTATTGCAACGTTATACGCAATTCAATTTTACTTTATTAATCGCCGATTAAAGCAAAAAGATATGTCGATAGTGACCAGTCACTTACCACCTTTAATGCTGGTAGAAAGACAACTATTCCACCTGGTTTCAATGGGCTCATTGCTACTTACATTTGCCCTCGCAACTGGCTTTTTATTTATCGATAATATGTTTGATAAAGGCTATATCCATAAAACAGTATTATCGTTACTTGCCTGGGCGTTATTTGTCACAGTTGCGTGGGGCCACAAGTACCGTGGCTGGCGCGGTAAAAGCAGTGTAATTACGACAATTTGTGCGGCAACATTACTTACGCTTGCGTATTTTGGTAGCCGCTTTGTTCAAGAAATTATTTTAGGTAAGTTTTAGTACCTTTGGTACGAATGAGCTTATACAAATAGAGCACTTGACTAATCATCTCAACTAAGAGTTAATACTCTTTCGACAGTTTTTAAAGGATCCCTCATTGGACGCCATATCGACGAGTACTTTATTCATCATTCTTGGTGTATTGATACTACTTTCAGCTTATTTCTCGAGCTCAGAAACGGGCATGATGTCGCTAAACAAATACCGTTTACGACACCTTGAAAAAGAACACCATAAAGGCGCCAAACGGGTTAGCAAGCTGTTACAACGTCCAGATAGACTGATAGGGTTAATCCTAATTGGCAATAACCTTGTTAACATTGCGGCTTCATCTGTTGCAACTATTATCGGTATTCGCCTATTTGGCGACGTAATCGGTATTGCCGTAGCCACCTTTGGTTTAACCTTTGTTATTTTAATTTTTGCTGAGGTAACACCAAAGACATTGGCGGCACTGTATCCAGAAAAAGTGGCCTTTCCAAGTTCATTTATTCTTAACTTTTTACTTAAGTTGCTCTACCCGCTGGTCATTTTAGTAAACCTTATAACCAACGGTATTTTAAAACTGTTTGGCATTAGCCCAGAACAAATTGAAGAGCACAGTTTAAGTAAAGAAGAACTTAAAACTGTAGTGAACGAATCTGCTGCTCTATTACCTGAGCGTCACCAAAATATGTTGGTATCGATTCTTGACCTTGAGCAGGTAAAAGTTGAAGACGTAATGGTGCCGCGCAACGAAATTGTGGCGATTGATGTTAACGACGATTGGAAGTTGATTATGCGTCAGCTTACCCATGCACAACATACCCGAGTGTTGCTATACCGTGAGAATATTGACGACACAGTTGGCTTTATTCACGCTCGCGATGCGCTACGTTTACTGACTAAAGAGCAATTTACAAAAGCGACTTTGCTGCGCGCGGTACGAGAAATTTACTA
The DNA here is from genome assembly GCF_001399975.1 of Pseudoalteromonas sp. P1-9. Classification (GTDB taxonomy): domain Bacteria; phylum Pseudomonadota; class Gammaproteobacteria; order Enterobacterales; family Alteromonadaceae; genus Pseudoalteromonas. Next base: position 8,991 of record NZ_LKBD01000003.1, on the reverse strand, counting down.
CATACCTGAAGGTACATCGTTAAACGTACAGCTACTTAAATTTCAACAAGCAAAAGAGCGCATTGGTATTGTGGTAGACGAATACGGCGATATTCAAGGCCTCGTAACCTTAGAAGATATTCTTGAAGAAGTAGTGGGTGATTTTACCACCAGCATGACACCAACGTTAAGTGAAAACGTGCATCCGCAACAAGATGGTTCATTCTTAGTTGATGGCAGTGCCAACGTGCGCGATCTGAATAAAGAAATGGGTTGGGATTTTCCTATTGATGGCCCAAAGACCTTAAGTGGTTTGATTATCGAGTTTTTAGAAGATATTCCAAATGAAAAAGTCAGTATGCGAATTTCAGGCTACCCAATCGAAATTGTTGAAGTAAACGAGAACACGATTAAGCTAGCGCGTATTATGCCTGAGTATAAGCGATAGATTTCAGGTTTCAGGTTTCAGGTTTCAGGTTTCAGGTTTCAGGTTTCAGGTTTCAGGTTTCAGGTTTCAGGTTTCAGGTTTCAGGTTTCAGCAGAAATTAAAAGCAGGTTTTAGTAATAGTCTAAAACCTGTTGTCTAAAGGCTAAAATCTCTTATTAACTAAACAAACGTTGTAGCCAATTTTTATTTAAATCATCTTCGCACTTTTTAAGCTGCACACCATAATTACCAGTACGCACCTTCACCTTTTGCGCCGTTTTCATTAACCATGCTTTTTTCTTGTAGGTACCACGGCGATAGCCTCCCCACCCTTCATGGTAATTTAAATATTGCCCGTATGCGTCCCACTTCGATACACCATTTATTTTATGCGTGTTATATACAAACCACCCCATAAAATCGATAGCGTCAGCAAAGTCGTCTCTGTCTGCGCCGCTATTGCCACTTTTACTCACATAATCATTCCATGTTGGTGTTTTTGCCTGTGAGTACCCATAAGCAGAGCTCGCTCGGCCTGTTGGAATAAAGCCAAGGAAGTATTCCATTGGAGGCGCTGCATTATGCTTAAACGAGCTTTCCTGAAACATCATACTCATCAGTAAGTGCTTTGGCGCTCCCCATTTTTCTTGCGCATCTTTGGCATCAAAATACCAATCTCGATGTTCAAAAAATATATCACATAGGTTATTCGGATTTTGCGGTGGTGGCGTGGCACAACCGGCTAATGTGGCGGTAAGTACAAGTGGGATAATTTTTTTCATAATAATTTTGAACTTTTGCGTCAAAACCCTATCTCAATTATTAAGCAAAACACATTGTTTCATCCCTGAAAGTGAAACGCGGCCATTCAGCCGCGTTTTTTATTACTTAAAATAATCATCTAAGAACTGAACAAAGCTTTGCGTATCGCTGGCCTCTATTTCTTTTTGCTTGCTGTGTGATGCCACTGCTTCACGTTCAAACAAGGCTTGATCAAATACTTGATAGCCTTTGCCAAGCGTATTCTGTTTATAATCACTTGCCAGTTTTAGCGCGTAATGACCATTATCTTCTTGCTGTTCCAACAAATGTGCTAAGAACAGCCCTGAGTAAGTTAATTCAGGATTTGCAACTGATTGTTCAAGCTTGCTAATCACCGCGCTATACTCTTGAGTACCAAATGCCTCGTCAAAGAGTTTCGCAATTTTCTTAAGCTCAGTGAAAATATCGCCAGCCCAATCACTGAGTAAATGCGCTTTGCCTTTGTCAGACAATGCTAATCCAGGCTCACGTCCTTGATTAACAACAAGGTCTAAGTTTGCCTGCGTTTCTACTTGTTCTTGCCACGCTAGGTCCTGTGCTGGTTTGATTGCACAATAAAGTAAGAATACATCTAAAAACTGAATCTGTTCTTTGCTTATCCCAACTTCAGAAAACGGGTTAACATCAAGTGCTCGCACTTCAATGTATTCTACTCCACCATCAGCGAGTGCTTCGCTTGGCGTTTGCCCCGATTGCGCGTTTCGCTTTGGTCGGATCGGTGAGTAAAACTCATTTTCAATTTGCAAAATATTTTGATTAAGCTGCTTTGCTGGCTCGTCGCGGTAATCGCCAAACTGCTGATATAAATCAGAAGTCATTGAAATCGCCTGCTTAAAGCCCTCTAAATATTCTTCAAGACTGTTGTAGGTAACACGCAAGCTTGACTGCGCACTGTTGGTGTAACCTAAATCACCTAATCGCAATGACGTGGCATAAGGTAAATATAATGTGCCTTTACCTAATGACTCAAATGGCAAATTGGTTTTACGTCCACCTAAGAACGAACTACACAGTGCTGGAGATGCGCCAAATAAATAGCTGATCAGCCACAACTCTCGTTTGAAATTTCGAATCAACGAAAAGTATTTATCTGAAATATAATCACTTAATTTATCGCTGTTGCCTTCAATTTGCTGCAACTGTGTCCAAAACGCTTCAGGAAACGATAAGTTAAAATGCACACCGGCAATTGCTTGCATCATACTGCCGTAACGATTTTTTAACCCTTGGCGATACAAAGTCTTCATTTTACCGACATTTGAACTGCCATAGTCCGCTAATCGAATTTCATCCTGATCTTCAATAAAGCAAGGCATGCTCAACGGCCACAACTCTTCGCCATCAATATTTGCTAGCGTAAATTTATGAATATCTTCAAGCTGCGCAAGTGTTTGCTCGATATCACTACAGGCAGGCGTAATAAATTCAAGTAAAGACTCGGAAAAATCGGTTGTGATATATGGGTGCGTTAGCGCGCTGCCAAGCGCATTATGATGTGACGTTTTTGCAAGACGGTGCTTATCTATACGTAAACACTCTCGCTCTACACCTCGTTTGATACCCTTTAATACGCTCGCTGAGCCTTGTTCAGATAAGGTACTTAGTATCGAATCTATTGACACTGTTTTCAAAAATTCAGTCCTCTCACCGCGAGTCCTAGTAAGGTGGTCGCTTTTTCAATATCTTAACAATGTATGGTCAACATTACGATACCTCAAGGTGCGATGGTAAAATTATTCGTAACTAGATTTTAATAGCATTAGTACAAGATTATTTACTCTACCTAAAAGAATAATGAGATTAGTAGCTTAGGTAGATAACCAGCGCTTAAAAAGGCAGTAGCCTTAGCCAAAAGCTTGCGCTATAGTTACATTATATTTAGTCAAAGGAAAGTTAAACTATGTACAGGTTTACTGTCATAACCCTGCTACTAACAACCCTTAGCTGCTTCATCGCCAAGGTCGATGCGAAACAGTTAACCGTTTATAGTTGGGTTGATGAAAAAGGCATTGCCCATTTTTCATATGTAGAACCATCGCACAAAAGTGGTGTTCGCTCATTTGAGCTAAAAGATCATACGTCGTTTGGTGCCGAAAAACGAAAACTAGAACTCGGTAGCGATACAACTTCAGACAATGCAGACCCACTGATTTCACGTAAAAAAGAATACTGTGAAAACGCAAAACATAATTTAAGCGTATTAGAAAATTACGACCAAGTTAGTCAGGTTGATGAAAACGGCCAAGAAGTGACTATTTCAGGTAGTGCTAAAGATAAATACAAAAAACAAGCACAACAGCGTATAAAAGCATTTTGTGAATAAAAAAAACCACCCAATTGGGTGGTTTTTTCTTTGTTATGTTTTACTTTGAAGCAATGGCTATTTCACCGTCATAACAATCGACAACAAAACAACTTCCCGCTTTGAACTCGCCCGATAACAGCGTTTGTGCTAATGGGTTTTCAATGGTTTGCTGAATGGCACGTTTTAATGGACGTGCGCCAAACACTGGGTCAAAGCCCGCTTCTGCGATTTTAGCCAGCGCCGCATCCGTAAGTTCAAGCTGATATCCATTATCTTGCAAACGTTGCTCGAGGCGTTGTAATTGGATCTTCGCAATGTTTTCAATGTGCGCTTGTGCTAACGGATGGAATACCACTGTTTCATCAATACGGTTAATAAATTCAGGTCTAAAGTGCTGACCAATCACCGACATCAAAGTGTTTTTAAGTCCTTGGTAGTCGTTATTACTTGCTTGCTCTTGGATCACATCTGAACCTAAGTTGGAGGTCATAATAATCACCGTATTCTTAAAGTCGATAGTGCGCCCTTGCCCATCAGTTAAACGACCATCATCAAGCACTTGCAACAAGATATTGAAAACATCTGGGTGCGCCTTTTCAACTTCATCAAGCAATACAACTGAATACGGCTTACGACGAACCGCTTCTGTTAGATAGCCACCTTCTTCATAGCCCACATAACCGGGAGGTGCACCCACCAAGCGCGCGACTGAGTGTTTTTCCATAAACTCAGACATATCAATGCGCACCATGGCTTCTTCTGTATCGAACATAAAGTTGGCAAGTGCTTTCGTCAGCTCGGTTTTACCAACCCCAGTTGGGCCTAAGAATAAAAACGAACCGATTGGACGATTCGGGTCAGCCAAGCCTGCGCGCGAGCGACGAATCGCATTTGACACCGCCACCACAGCTTCATCTTGCCCCACTACTTTCTCGTGCAGTTTTGCTTCCATTGAAAGTAGTTTATCGCGTTCACCTTGCAGCATTTTCGCCACCGGAATACCAGTCCAACGAGAGAGGATCTCGGCAATTTCGTTTTCACCAACCTTGTTAACGAGTAAGCTCATATCCTGCATTTCAGCTTGCGAGGCTAAATCAAGTTTGCGCTCTAACTCAGGAATACGACCATATTGCAGTTCACTCATGCGCTGTAAATCGCCAGCACGTCTTGCCACTTCTAAATCTAATCGCGCTTGCTCTAACTCAGTTTTGATTACTTGCGTGCCCTGCAGCGAGGCTTTTTCCGCATTCCATACTTCGTCTAACTCATTATACTGGCTATCAAGTTGTTTGATCTGTGCTTGAATGTCTGCCTGACGCGACTTTGATGCATCGTCAGTCTCTTTTGCCAGCGCATTATCTTCAAGCTTTAGCTGAATAATCTTACGCTCTAAGCGATCTAACTCTTCAGGCTTTGAATCAATTTGCATGCGGATATGTGAACCCGCTTCATCAATCAAATCTATCGCTTTATCTGGCAATTGACGGTCGCTGATATAACGATGAGAAAGTGTTGCCGCAGCAACAATCGCTGGATCGGTAATTTCTACCGTATGATGAAGTTCGTAGCGCTCTTTTAATCCACGTAAAATCGCTATGGTGTCTTCTACGCTTGGCTCTTCAACCAATACTTTTTGGAAGCGGCGCTCCAACGCAGCATCTTTTTCAATGTACTGACGATACTCATCAAGTGTTGTTGCACCAACGCAATGAAGCTCACCGCGAGCAAGTGCAGGTTTAAGCATATTACCGGCATCCATTGCACCATCACTTTTACCAGCTCCCACCATGGTGTGGATTTCGTCAATAAATAGAATAACCTGCCCTTCTTCTTTGGCAAGCTCATTGAGAACAGACTTTAAGCGTTCTTCAAATTCACCTCGGTACTTTGCACCAGCTACAAGCGCGCCCATATCAAGTGATAGTACACGCTTGTTTTTCAGTCCTTCAGGCACTTCACCATTAATAATACGTTGTGCGAGCCCTTCCGCAATCGCCGTTTTACCCACTCCTGGTTCACCAATGAGTACGGGGTTATTTTTAGTACGGCGTTGCAATACTTGAATCGTACGGCGAATTTCTTCATCACGACCTATCACAGGATCGAGTTTACCTAACTCGGCGCGCTCAGTTAAATCTACCGTAAATTTCTCTAGCGCTTGGCGGGTGTCTTCGGCATTTGGGCTATCAACTTTTTGACCACCACGAATCGCGCTTATTGCGGTTTCAATTTTGTTTTGCGTTAAACCAAATTGCTTAAACAAGCTGCCCAGCGGCCCTTTATCTTCACAGGCAACTAAAATGAAGATCTCGCTAGAAATGTACGAGTCTTTGCGTTTTTGTGCGTACTTATCACATAAATTCAACAAATTAGCCATATTATGTGACAACTGAACATCACCACCTACACCGTCAACTTTAAATAACTTGTCGATTTCCGCAGATACCTTGGTCATCATTTCGTCGGCATTTACACCGGCTTGTGCCAACAATGCTCGTACACTTGACCCAGTTTGCGTAAGCAAACTGTACATTAAGTGAATTGGCTCAATAAACTGATGGTCGCGGCCTAGTGCCAATGATTGCGCATCAGCAAGTGCAGCTTGAAATTTGCTAGTAAAACGATCTAATCGCATGCTTGATACCCTTAAAAAACTTAACTGTAATTATAAATGGGTATAAATTTTTTTAAGATCAAGAGAAAGGTAAAAATAGGTTAAAAATAATTACACAAAAAGTAAGGTCAATCAGCAATATAAATTATGTGTGCATTACGACCAGTGACGCCATCGCGACGATAGGAAAAAAATAAATCATGTTGCGTTACAGTGCAGTATTCACCACCTGATATTGAGCTAACACCTTGCTTTTCAAGTACAATATGTGCCAATTGATAAATATTCGCAAGGTACTTATTAGGCTTCTCATCAATAGGCTGAAAACACCTAATAGTGCCTTCATGCTTGTTACAAAACGCATTTTTTACGTCATCGCCTACTTCAAATTTTTGCGGTCCAATTGCCGCACCTAAATACGCAATTAATTGGCTTGATTTAAAACAATTGAGTGTATTTTCAATCACACCATTTAATAAACCACGCCAACCGGCATGAATTACCGCGACTTCATCACCTTGCTTTGAGCACACAAATACAGGCAAGCAATCTGCCGTCATAATCGCTAAAGGTTGATTAACCTGTTGCGTGTAAAGTGCATCAGCGTCATACAATTGATTCACATCAGTTTGTGCATCGACACACACCACGCGAGTACTGTGGGTTTGCGATAACCAAAAAGGGGCTTGTGGTAATAGGGTTGTTAAACGCTTGCGGTTTTCTACTACATCTAGCGGGTTATCATTTACGTGCTGCGCCAGGTTTAACGACGCAAACGGCGCTTTAGAAACGCCGCCTTGTCGCGTTGTGGAAAAGGCAACTACCTCGCTTGGTACTTGCCATTTTGCTACAAGTGTGTCCACTAGTACCCAATATTAGGATTAGCTTTGGTATCTTGACGAAGCGCTTCTGTTAATAACTTCATATCGTCAGGAATAGGCGCTTGCCAACTCATCATTTCACCAGTAATTGGATGTTCGAGTTCCAATTTTACCGCGTGCAGTGCTTGACGTTTAAAGTTGCGAAGCACTTCAATAAACTCTGGAGTCGCATTTTTAGGTGGACGCGGTCTGCCGTGATATAGCGGATCACCAATCAAGGCATGATTTAAGTGCGCCATATGCACACGGATTTGGTGCGTACGCCCGGTTTCAAGTCGCAAACGTAATCGCGTGTGCGCTCTGAATTTTTCTGCCACACGGTAGTGCGTTACAGCAGGTTTGCCAAATTCAGTTACCGCCATATGCGTACGCTTTGTATGGTGGCGACCAATTGGCGCATCTACCATGCCACCAGCGGTCATTGTGCCATTACAAATCGCCTCATATTCACGCGTAAAGTTGCGTCTTGCTTGAAGATTAGCAACTAAATGAGTTTGTGCAGGAACTGTTTTGGCTATTACCATTAACCCCGTAGTGTCTTTATCAAGACGATGCACAATACCGGCACGCGGCACTGAATCTATGTCAGGATAATCGTGCAGCAACGCGTTAAGCATAGTGCCATCAGGGTTGCCGGCACCTGGGTGCACAACTAAGCCAGCAGGTTTGTTAACAACTAAAATATGATCGTCTTCATACACTTTATCGAGGTCGATTTGTTGTGCTTCAAACACCACTTCGGTTTCGAGTTCAGCATGGATTTCAATCTGCTCATATCCCATTAATTTTTCACGCGGCACGTTACGTACCTCACCATCGACCTTTACCATATTGTCGAGGATCCAGTTTTTAATTCGCGAACGCGAATAATCTGGGAACATTTTTGCTAAAACTTGGTCTAGACGTTTACCGCCCAGTTCAATTGGTACTTCAGCTGATAGTGTAATTTGCTCTGCCATTGTTCCGCTTAATTATGTAAAATCCAATGCAAGCTATTGCTTACTCGGTTAGAATCGCTAATATGCATAGTTTACTCGGTTTTGCTGACTGAGCCTAGGGTGGAATCCCAAACAAGATAATAAAAAGGTGTATTTTAATGACAAACGTAGTTGGGAAGCGTTCGCTTAGTAAACGTTCATTAGCGCTAGCGCTTGCAATCTCAGTGTTATCAGCATGTTCTTCAGCGCCGGACGAAGAGGACATTCAAAGAGTTCCGAATAAATCGCCACAGGCACTTTATCAAGATGCCAAAGAAACGCTTGATTCAGGTTTATATGTACGCGCAATCGAGTTACTAAGCGCGATTGACTCACGCTACCCATTTGGACCACTATCAAAACAAGTTCAGATGGACCTTATTTACGCCTATTATCAATCAAATAATACTGAGCAGGCTACGGCAACCATTGACCGTTTTATTAAATTAAACCCAAATCACAAAGATTTAGATTACATGTATTACATGCGTGGTTTAGTAAATATTAAAGCCCATGAAAATGCATTCCAAGAGTATTTTGGTATTGATCGCGCTGATCGCGACACCAAGCGTACACGAATCGCATACGAAGATTTTGCTACGCTTGTTAAAAATTACCCAGACAGTAAATACACCAACGAAGCCAAAAAACGCATGGCGTGGCTGCTTAATAAAATGGCACGTTACGAGCTAAAAGTGGCAAACTATTATTATGATCGTGAGGCCTACCTTGCTGCGGCAAACCGCTGTAAGTATGTGGTAGAGCACTTTTCAAAAAGCAGCTATACCAAACAAGCCCTTGAGCTAATGGTAAAAAGCTACGAAAAACTTGGGCTGAGTGAATTAAAAAATAATGCACAAGCTGTGCTAGATGCAAACAAATAGGCGTGCACTTAGCTGACCCATCCTAGCATGGGTTGACACTTTTAATATTAAAACGCTCGATGCACTTCATCGGGCGTTTTGTATTTTAAAGCCGTGTGTGGC